>CAZDKK010000005.1:0-129609 GCA_964506245.1 uncultured bacterium
ACAATGGGCAGAAAGGACGTCACGCGCAGCGTGATTTCTGCCGGATCAGGGCTAGAGGTCAAGGCCCTGGGCGGCATGCTCTTCGGCGAGGGCACGACCCCGCTCCTCGACCGCCTGCACTGGGGCGAGCGGGCGGTGGCGCGACTGCTCGACGCGCTGCTCTGGACACCGCGCGACGGCAAGACCGAGCGCGAGCGCGTCCACTATGGCGCCCTCGATGTCGAAGATCTCGGTCGCGTCTACGAGGCCCTGCTCGAACTCGAGCCGGGCATCACCACCGAGCCCATGTGCCGGCTACGGCGCGCCAAGCTGGAGGTGGTGGTGCCCGTGGCGCAGGGAGCAGCCTACCGGACCGGTGCTGCCGCCGGGGATCACTCCGGGGATATTGCCGGCACGAGCGATCAGGCAGGCGATGATGTGGGCGACGGTGATGGCGGTGACACCGATGCCGGCGGTGGCGACGATGCCGGTAGTGACGCCGACGCCGACAATGATGAGCCCTTCGATCGTCGGAGCAAGACCGACAGTGGAGGCAAGACCAAGGTCCAGTTCATCGAGGAGATCCCAGCCGGGCGCTTCTTCCTGCGCGTGGGCCTGGGACGCAAGGCGAGCGGCAGCTACTACACGCCGCACCCCTTCGTGCGCTTCCTGGTGCAGGAGACCCTCGGCCCGCAGCTCGCCGAGCGCAGCCCCAAGGAGAACCCGCAACCCGCTCGCATCCTGGAGCTCAAGGTGCTCGACCCCGCCATGGGCAGCGGCCACTTCCTCGTCGAAGCCTGCCGCTATCTGGGCGAGGCGCTCTACGAAGCGTGCCGCCTCTGTGACGAGCTGGCCGTGCAGGCCGAGGAGAAGGCGGAAGAGGTCCGCGACGACGCCGAGCGAGAAGGGCTCCTGACCCTAGCCGCCGAGCTGCGCCAGCGGGTCGCGGCCCTGCCCGATCCCGAGGATGAACTCGTCGCCTACCTGCCCAGCCGCGTGGCGGAGGGCGAGGAGAGTGGGCTGTCGCAGAAGAAGGCCGAGGCCTTGTGTCGCCGCCTGGTCGCCGTGCACTGCCTCTACGGCGTGGACAAGAACCCGCTCGCCGTCGAGCTGGCCAAGCTGTCGCTCTGGCTCGAGAGCTACGCCGAGGGGTTGCCTCTCACCTTCATGAATCACCGCCTCATCGCCGGCGATTCACTCACCGGACCCTTCTTCGAGCACATGCTGACCTTCCCGCGCAGCGGCAAGAAGCTCGATGACATGTTCGCCCAGGGCCTCACGGCCCGGCTCCAAGCGACCCTGGCGGCGGCACTCGCCCACGTGCGCGACCTCGAGGCGACCGTGGGCAAGGACGTGGCCGACCTCGAACACAAACGTGCCGCCAAAGAGAAGCTCGACGTGGCCCTCGCGCCCTTCAAGACCCTCGCCGCGGCCTGGAGTGGCGGGGTGATGCTGGGGAACGACGGCGATGACTCGGCGTACCAGGCGCTGGCGGAGGCGGCAGCGCAGGGGGCGAGCACCGAGGACGTCCTGAGCGCGCGACCGCGGCTGCGGGAGATGGTCGAGGTCGGGCGGGAGGGGGTTGAGTTCGAGCTGGTCTTCCCGGAGATGTTCCACAGGCAGGATGAGGGACAACCCGGATTCCATGCAGTGCTTGGGAATCCGCCCTGGGACTCCTTGGTCGTGAGCGACCGGGAGTTCGGATCTCAGTATCACGCGGGGTTTCTGGAAAGCCGTGGGGATAGAACGAAGGCAATCCTCGATGCACTCTTCAAGTCCAACGCCGGACTCAAGACGCGCTATGAGGCTCACCGGCGTGCAGTATCTCAGGAGTGCCGCCTGAAAGAGATGCTTGCGTACCATCACCTGGGGCAGATCAAGAAGCGGGGTCACTCGGATGAGTTCCAGGTTTTCGCATGTCGGTTCTTTCGCTTGGTCACGAATCGAGGTCTCGTCGGGCTCCTCCTGCCAGCAGCATTCTACTCGGGTGAACCGGCGGCGGCCTGTCGCGAGGCTCTCTTGCTTCGCTCCGAACCCATCGATCTCGTCGGAGTCAGCAACAGCCGGCGTTACTTCGATACGGCGCCCGTTGCCAAGTTCGCCCTCGTAGTCTCTCGGAGGGCGACTCCATCGGACGACCATCGCTTCAGGGCCGCCTTCCGGGTGCAGGACTTCTCGACATTCCTGTCTGGGGCCAAATCATCCGTGGACTACCCACTGTCGGTCGTGCGCCGCGCAACAGGGCACCTGTATCTCGTGTTCGAGGTGGAGGATCAAGCAGCCCTGCAGCTTCTTGAATGCCTCCATCTGGCAACTGATGGAGACACAGGTGTGTTCCTCGATAGCCTTGGTGTGAGGTTTGTGCAGGAATTCAACATCACTACAGGTGACAAGAGCACCATTCCACTGACAGGTCAGGAGAGGGCAAAGTCCTGGGAGAACATCCAATGCCAGACCAGGAAGGGTGTCGCAGTCCTGGCCGAGAGCAAGCACTTTCATGCTTTTGACTGGCACTACTGCGGAAGCGAGATGTCGAAGTGGGAGTCCGAACCATCTCGTGGGGTTGTGCTTGCACGATTCACGACGGCGAATCCGAGACTGACCTCTTATCGAGTTGCCATACGCCGTACAGTGGGTTCAATTGAGACCAACGAGAGGTCACTGGTTTCTGCAGTGCTTCCTCCGGGCGTCGTCGTGGCAAACAGCGCGGTGGTGGAGAGATCGCCCTCGGACAGGCCTTCAGCCAGTGCTCTCGCACTGCAAGGCCTGCTCAACTCCCATTGCCAGGACTTCTCGGCGCGGCTACTGGTGAACGCCAACTTGAATGACTACCTGCTGCGAAGTCTCCCATGTCCTCGGATCTCGAGGATCTCTTGGGTCTTCCTTGCGCACAGCAGCACGCGGCTGACATGCTCTTCATCTGCCTACATGACACTCTGGGTTGATCAATTCGGCGACGCGTGGCGCGAGCCGAAGCCCAAGCACACCTGGCCCGTCCTCGAGGGCGACGACGCCCGCTGGGCAGTGCGCGCGGCCATCGACGCCGTGGTGGCCGACGCGTACGGCCTAGACCGCGACCAGTACGCCCACATCCTTTCCACCTTTACCCACCGAAGCTACCCGAAGGCTCCTGAGCTCTGCCTGGCCGCATTCGATGAGCTGAGAGCGATCGGCCTCGAAGCGTTCACGCGAAAGCACGACCCGTACTGGGACATCCCGCTCAACGAGAATCTGCCCAAGCCCGTGATCGATCTCCCCGTGCCGGGAGAGACCAAGCCGGCCCGGCGTGAGCTCGGCCCGCTCTTCCACGGGGCAGATCGCGCCGCCGACGCGATCGTCGAGCCTACCGGCGGAACGGACAGGCGGGCAGCGGCCTCGCTTGCGGGGGACGGGGCCTACGCTACCATCGTCCGGCTCCTGGACGACCGCGGGCTCATCACCTCCGCCGACGCTCAGCAGGCCACGGGCCTCGACGCAGCGGGCGTGCGGCCGCACCTGAAGCGCCTGGTCGAGGAGGGGCGGGCCGTCACAGAAGGCCAGCGGCGCGGCACGAAGTACCGGAGGACGGCGGATGCGTGACCTGGAGCGCGAGATCGCCGCCGAGCTGGACCTGGTCAGGCTGCCAGTCCTGGCCGATGGATTGCTAGGAGCATCGGTGTCTTCTGTGACAGGAAGTGTCTGGGAAACCGGGATTGGATCGAAGGGTTCATGGTGTTGCCCACTGGAGTCTTGAGGGAGCTCGTCTGTTGTGGGATCCTCCGTCGGGGTGTCATGTGTGGAAGGCGCGACCCAGGACTCCTGGGGCGAGTGGAGGCGTAACTCATTCTAGGCGGTGAAGATGCGCATCCCGGATCTCAAGTGCAAGCCCCTGGTTGAAGCTATCCTCGAAGTCAAGTGGGCGCTTCAACCCCTGGGGCCCGAGGGGGCCTTTGACCCCCACTTCCGTCTGCTGGTCGGACGCTTGTATGACCGGATCTCGGGCGACTATCCCCACCACGAAGAGCTCCCGAGCGCGGCTATTCCTGACGAGATATCGGCCCACATGGTGAAGCACCGATTCCGTGTCGCCCCGGATGATTGGCCCGTCGCGCAGGTCGGCCCGGGCGTTCTTACGATGAACGACACGCAGCGGTACACGTGGGCCGATTTCCTCCGCAGATCCGAGACCTTGGTTGACAAGCTCTTCGAGGCCTACCCTCGCCGGGAAGATCTTCGAATCACGAATCTCATGCTTCGCTATATCGACGCGGTTGGCCTCAACTACCACGAACAGAACGTGCTGGACTTCCTCTCCGACAAGCTGAAACTCACCGTGAGCTTCCCAGACAAGCTATTCGACGAGAGAGGCACTGACAGCCGCCCCTATCACTTGAGTTGGCATTCATCCTTCCGCTGCAGTAGCCCGCCAGGTGTAGTGCATCTGAAGATATCCACAGGTCAGCGGGACAGCTCCCCAGTTCTCATCTGGGAGACCATGGTCCAGTCTGCAGCATCCGATGTTCCTGTCATGCCTTCTGGATTCTCGGAGTGGATCACCAGCGCCCATGAAGTGACAAGCCACTGGTTCTTCACGCTGATAGAAGGCGACTTGTTGCGGAGGTTCTCGGGTGACTAGCAACCACACCGCCGCCATCGAGTACGATGAGCTACGCTTGGAGCCGAGCCCGGCCAGTGAGGCAGGGGCATCCGAACGACCCGAAACAGCACGACGACTGCCGGCATCGATGCTGCTTCAGCTTGCGGCGACGGCATCCATTCTCACGTCAGGGGTAGGCTTCCCACCCGACATGCCTACAACCGAATCGCGGGCATTGCCACCGTATGCAGGCTTCCGTTGGGATCAATCAATACCTCGAGTCATCAGCGTGGCCCAGGCCCGCAGAGGCGCGATCGCCACTCTCCTGGAGGCGGAACGACGGCGCAGGGAGTACGCCGAAAGTGAGGCTCGTCCGACTGCCGTCTGGGAGGATCCTGAATGATCTACCAGTCGGTATCCTTGGACGAACCCTTGCGGCAGGGTGACATCTTTGTCCGCTTGCCGCGCGTTGACATCTCGCTCAGACAGATCGACGTTCTCGGGGAACTGACTATCGAGCGCCGCACCTGGAGTGATTTGGAGTCCAGTAGCGATCCGGTGTGTTTTGCTGCTTCTGCCCGCGCCGTCACGGCCATCGTGGCCACCCAGAACTGCGACGCTGTGAGAGCCCCGGACATCACCCTTTGTGAGATACGCCCGTTTGCCCACGTGGAAGGAAAGGCAAGCTCAGCAAACAGCCCCAATTCGTGGATGAGGATAATCACTCAGCACGCCCGTCAGAATCTGAAGTGGTTCTATCTCCCTCCGGATCCAATGTGCTCCATTCCCGAGAAGATGGCCGTCGACTTCATGGCAACCCTGCGACTTCCCAGAGTCGATCTCGAGGAGTACCGACGGCTTCGGGTTGCTCGCCTGAACGACCACGCCTACTGCCACTTCCGGGAACGGCTCGCCAACTTCTTCCAAAGGTACCCATACGATGAATGGTATCCTCTGGACGCGGACGAGCTTGCCCGCTACCGCGAGCAGTATCCTGATGCGATGCCCTATCCATGGCAGAATGGCAGATGATTCCCGTACGGACCGTCTCTGGGGGTGCGAGACGGCAATCCAGCCAGTGCATGCACATGGAAGATCGGCCTCGGCATGTCCGCGGCAAGGCGAGGCGCGCGATCTTCGCATGCTGGATCTGCTGGGGCTCTTGGCCCCACGAATCGGGACCAAGTTGGGACCAAGTGCAACTCCTTGAATCCGCGACAGATCCGCAGTCCATCCCGGCGCTCATGGAGGTCTGCGGGCGGGCGAACCGGACCAAGTTCCGGGACCAAGTCGTCCGGCCCCTCCTCGAGGCCGGGCTTCTGGAAATGACCATCCCCGACAAACCCCGAAGCTCCCGGCAACGCTACCGCACGACTGAGGCCGGCAGGCGCATACTGCGAGAGGAATCGCGATGACCGTCAACCCCATCACCGTCGTCGATCAGGTCCTGGACGAGTACCGTGACTACCTCTCCACCGAATTTCGCGCCCGCGATCAGGAGCTCCGCGAGGCGCTGACGGCGGCGCTCGAGGAGGCCGGCTTCCTCGCGCAGGAGCCCTTCTTCCAGGCACACCGGCCCTTCAAGAGCGGGAAGCGCTGGCGCGACCTGGGGATCGATGCCGCGCTGGCAAAGGTGATGGAGGAGCGGAGCGAGTCACAGACCGCCTATCTCCACCAGAGCGACGCCATTACGCACTTGCTCGGCCCTGATGCGGGGCCGCTGGCCGTCACCACGGGCACGGGCTCGGGCAAGACCGAGTGCTTCCTGCTGCCCGTCCTTCAGAACGCTATCCAGGACTCCGTGCGCTTTCGCCGCAATGGACTGACGGCGCTGCTGGTCTATCCGATGAACGCCCTGGCCAACGATCAGGAGGACCGGATCCGGCAGTATCTGCAGGATTCGGGGCACACTCATGTCAAGGTCGCCCGCTACGACCGTTCGACCAAGGAAGAAGAACGGCGCCAGATTCGCGACAACCCGCCGCACATCCTGCTCACCAACTACATGATGCTCGAGTACCTGCTCGTGCGTCCGGTGGACCGCGACTCGATCTTCGCCAACCACCGCTGTCGGTTCGTGGTGCTCGACGAAGTGCACGCGTACCGCGGCAGCCTGGGCGTGAACATCGCACTCCTCTTCCGGCGGGTCGCAGCCCATCTGCGCCATGCGCGGCAAGACTGGCTGGCCGACGACCGCAGCGACGCCCAGCGCTTTCCCCAAATGCTGCCCGTCGCGACGTCGGCGACCATCAAGAGCGTCGAGGAGTCCGGGCGCTCCGCGGAGGAAGTCCGCCGCCTGCGTGAAGATGCTGTGCGCGGGTTTCTGACCAAGCTGACCGGCGTCCCCGCGGAACGCTTCAAGATCCTCGGGGAGGAACTGCGCGATCTCGAGGTCCCGAGCCAGGCGCGCTGGCCCGAGCAGCCCGTCGCGGACGCGGGTACGGTGATCGAAGGACCTGACGCTCTCGCGAAGGTCCTCGCCGGGCTGGCTGGCTCCACACCTGACCGCCCCCTCTCGCAGCTCGCCCGAGAGGCTGGCGTCCTCTGGACGCTGAGTGACCTGCTGGCCCGGCGGCCGATGTCGGTCTCGCAGCTCGTGGAGCGCATCTGCGGGCAGGTCCCGGCGCGCGCCGCCAGCGATCCGAACGCGGTGCGCAGAGAGATCGAAACGGCCCTGGTCGTTGGCGCGGCACTCCCCGACGGGATCCCGGGTGCGCTCCGATTGCGCGCGCACCGGTTCATCCGCGGCGGCTGGCGCTTCACGCGCTGTGTGGATCCCGCGTGCGGGAAGCTCTATCCGATGGGCGAGGAGCGGTGCGAATGCGGGCACACGGCCGCCCCGCTCTGCCTGTGCCGTTCGTGCGGCGCCGATGTCCTGCGCTTCCGCACAGGCGACGCCGGGCCGGAAGCCGAGGCGCTCCATCCGAACGAGGACCGGGAGAACGAGGGCGAGTGGATCCTGTACGACCGGGCCCGCTACGAGACGGGTGACGACGAGGGCCTCGTGGGTATCGAGCGGCAGATGCGGGAACGACCGGTCCTCGAGGGCAGCTTCGATCCCTCCACCTGTTCCTTCTCGGCGGACGAATCGCTCTACCCGATGAAGGTAGTCCTCGGGCCAGCCCGGACTCGCTGCCTCGTGTGCGGAGAGACGGCCGGCGCCCACGATATCCTCACGCCGGTATCGCTCGGAACTTCCGCCGCGGTGCGCGTGCTGGCCGAAGGCCTGGTCGAGGGCCTCGCCGGGCAGAACGCCGGACGCCCCGGCCATGACGGCAAGGAACGACTCCTCATCTTCTCCGACAGCCGGCAGGATGCGGCTCACCAGGCTCGGTTCATCACCTACGCGGGCCGTTACGACCGCATGCGCCGCCGCCTGTACCGCATCCTCGAGCAAGCGCCTGGACAGCGCCTGACAATCGACGAAGCGCTGACCCGGCTGGTCGCGCTGGGCGTCGAGCGTCATGACAATCCCCACTGCCGGAGCTACGACTCAGCGGAGTTCCTGCCGCGGCACGTCCAGGCCCGCGCCCGGGCCTGGGAGGAGGCGCCGCTGCTCGACGACCTCGCCGTGAGCGCGGGCTATCGCGCGTCGCTGTTCAACTTGGGGTTGCTCGGCGTGCGCTATGAGCATCTGGACGCGCACGTCGAGAAGAACGGTCACGAAGTGGCCACGCGGGCAGGCATCACCACAGCCCAGCTCGCGTACATCTGCCGGTGTTTGCTCGACGAGATGCGCCGCCGCACAGCGCTATCGCGCCCGATGCTGTGCTATCACCCGGGCAATCCCAATTGCCCCGAGGAATTCAGGGCTTCGGCGGACTGGGAGCGCCGCCTTCAGGGGCCCTCGGGCTATGCCTGCGACGCCCGCGGTCATCCCTTGGGCTGGATCGACCGGTCGGAGGTGCCTGCCGGGATCACCCCGCTCAGCACTTGGCGTCGGCCAAGAGGCGGCGGGCGCAGCCCAAGTCTGGAGCTACACCTCCGACATCTGCTTGACCGCATGGGCGGTGTCACGCCCGATGAAGAGCTGATGACGGATCTGCTCGAGTTCCTCGAGCACGGCCCGCGCCTGCTCGTCCCACAGCCGTTGCATGGCCACCGCGACGAGCGCAGCTTGGTGCACGTGTCGGCTGATGCGATCGGCCTCGAGCTCGTGCGCGCCGAGGATCGATACCGCTGCAGTATCTGCAATGTGCGCATGCCGTGGGTCGTGGCGGGTAGCCCTTGCCCGCGCTGTCACGGTTCGCTCCAGTCGTGGCCGGCCGCGGAAGTGGAGCGGAGCCGCTATGTCCAGCGCATCCGGAAGCTGAATCTGATGCCCCTCTCGGCGGGGGAGCACACCGCCCAAATCACCGGAGACGAACGCATCGAGCTCGAGGACGACTTCAAGGCCCCGCCTCCTGGCTTCATACCACCACCGGATTGGGCCGGAACGGACCGCCGATCGCCAACGAACGTCCTGGCCTGTTCGCCCACACTCGAGATGGGCATCGACGTGGGCGGGCTGGACGCCGTCGTGATGCGCAACATACCCCCGCGGGCCGACAACTACGCGCAGCGGGGTGGACGCGCCGGGCGGCGATCCCGCGTCGGCATCGTGCTGGGATACGCGCGCAGCACGCCGCACGACGGCTACTTCTTCGATAAGCCGGTAGAGATGATTGCCGGTGAGGTTCCCGCTCCCCCGATCGGACTCGGCAACCGCGATGTCGTCGTGCGCCACCTCCACGCACTGGCCTTCGGGGCCGCGGAGCCCGGATTGGCAGGTCGCATGGCCGAGTACATCAGCATCCGCGGCGAGATCGATCAGGAGAAGGTGAATGCGCTCGTCGAGGCGGTAGAGCAACAGTTTCCCCACGCCGTCCGCATGGCGCTCGACGCTTGGGGGCCGGACGTGCTGGAGCCCGCGGGTCTCGCCACCCGCGAAGCGCTCGAGAAAGCGCTGAGCCAGCTCCCCGACCGCATTCGCGACCTCTTCGATCGCGTGCGCCTGCAGATCCTGAAGCTGCAGGAGACCATCGACCGTTGGAACGAGTTGGGGAAAGGCGACCGCTCGGCCATCCACGCTCAGGATCTCAAGCGCAGGATCCTGGGACTCACCGACGAGCGGTTCGACCGCGAGGCCGATGACCGCGGCAGCGGTCACCCGATGCGCCGCTTCGCGGAGTTCGGGATCCTGCCGGGGTACGAGTTCCCGACCGCTCCTTGCACCTTGCGTCTGTGGGGTGACGAGCATGAGGAGGACCCCATCTCGGTGGCCCGGCGCTTCGGCATCGCTCAATACCAACCCGGCGCCCTCGTCCATGCGCGCGGTCACCGATGGCGCGTCGTCGGCCTCGACTTGTCCTCGCCCTGGAATCCAAAGTCGGCGGACGCGGACTGGTTGTACGTCGGCTGCAAGATCTGCGAACTGCGGTATGACGCTCAGACGCCCGTATGCCCGCGCTGCGGATCGGACGACACGGTCGGGGGCGGGCGTGGATATCCGGGCCACGAGTACGGTGGCTTCCTCGCCATGCGCGACGACACGCCTGTCCTCCAAGAGGAAGACCGATTCGCCATGGCGTCGCTCCTGACGTGCCATCCGCAGCGGGATGGGCGCGTCACGGCGCGCCGGCGGCTCCCGACGGGCTGGCGCGCCGAGCTGCGCAGCCAAGAGACGGTGCGGTGGTTGAACGAGTGGAAGGCGCCGAGCGAAGCAGATCTACACGGCAACAAGCCCATGCTCCATGGAGAAGCGCGTGGCTTCTACCTCTGTCCGAGCTGCGGAAGGTCCCTTTCGGCTCCCGACGATGACAGCGGGAACAAGGGCCGCAAGAAGGTCAAGACGGCCAAGGGGCGCGATCCCTACGGACACGCGGACGGTTGCCAGCGGGCCAACCAACCCCCAGTTCCAGGTGCAATCACGACCTCGGTGCAGGCGACCACACTGCGGATCACGGTTGTCCTCCCCGCTGCATACGAGCAGCCGGATTATCTGCGATGGGGGTTTTCGCTGGGATACGCGTTGCGGACGGGGCTCAGACAGCTCTACATGCTCGACGGACCCGAGATCGAATTCGAGCTGGAGCCGATGTGGGAGGAACGCGGAGAGGACGGCCACCGCAAGCTAGGTGCCCTGACGTTCATCGACGCAGCGGTGGGCGGGAGCGGTTTCCTCGAGCGCTGCCTGGACCAGTTGCACCTCGTCGCAGGCAGGGCGATCGAGCATTTGGATCACCCGAAGTGCGAAACTGCCTGCTACCGGTGCCTGAAGTCGTACGCCAACCAGCGCCACCACAACCACTTGTCATGGCCGCATGTCATGCCGGACCTCGAAGCCCTGGCGGTCGCGCCGCCGGAGCCGCTTCCCATCGGGGTGGCCGACGCCGACGATCCTCGCCCGTGGCTGGAGGCGTATGATGCCGGTGTCGGGTCACCGCTGGAGTTCAAATTCCTGCGACTGTTCGAGCAGCACGGCTTGCAGGTCGAAAAGCAGGTCCCGGTGGCGCCCGATGTAGACGGGGTTCCCATCAGCCAGGCCGATTTCCGCGTGACCGGTTCCAAGGTGCTCATCTACGTCGACGGTGCGGCATTCCATGCTGGAAATCGGCTCCGCCGCGATCGGGCGATTCGGCGGGCGCTCCGGGAGGGCAATGCCGGTTGGCGAGTGGTGGAGCTGACGGCCCGCGATCTGGGTACGCCGGAGCAGACCCTTCGACGGGTTCGGTGAGCGAGGGACTCGCGCGGGGATTCCAGGACGTGAGGCTTCGGCTCGCCCGGCGCGTCACATGTGGCCGACTTCCCGCACCTCGACCGTCTCGCCGTGGATCAGCGCCGGGCAGCCCCGGGCGATCTTCGTGGCCTCATCGAGGTTCTCCGCCTCGATGACGAAGAAGCCCGTGAGCGTCTGCTGGCTGTGCGTGTAGGGTTCCTCGTGGATCACACCGGATACCTTGCGCAGCAGCCGCGCACTGCTGCTCAGCGGCTCTCCGGAGTGGAGTATCTGCTTCGTTTTGAGCTGGCCCACCCACTCTTGATAGCGAGCGAGGAGCGCCTTCTGCTCCTCTTTAGGGAGCTTGCTCCACGCGTTGTCATCCTCGCGCATCAGAATGACGAACCTGGGCATCGTCGCCCTCCTCCGCTCGGATCCTAGAGTACACCGGCGGGACGCCGGCCGATAGGCGCAAGGATGCTCGTGCGCTTTGCCTCACCTCCCTGGCTGCGGGCAACCAGGCTGCATCGGCCAAACCATGGCAGCGCTGGGCGTGGCGCCCGCACCTCACGCCGCGCGGCCAGCGATCCGGGCGGGCCCCGCAACGGAGCGTGCAAGACACGGGCCTTGTTGCAGTTGGAGTGTCGGTTCTTGGGCTCGTTTGCGGCTTGCTCAGCAGGCCCGACGCCGCGGATACGCGTGGAGGTTCTCAGCCAATCGGCGCGCGCAACGGCATGTCTCTTGCGATTCCTCCCGGGGGTTCTGCCGATCGAGTGAACTCAAGGGCCCGATCGGGGTAAGGCATCCTCATCGCAGACCTGGAAACGCGAGGGATCACAGCATGGTCCAGCACAGACGCCGCGACGTGACCTGGTGGGTCCTGATCGTCACCGCCGTGCTGGCGCTGCCCGCCGCAGCGGCCGATCCCGACACCACGGATCTTCGCCTGCTGATCGGCCACGACGAGAGGGAAGTCGTTCCGGCCGACGCGCGGACACAGGCCCCGCTCTGCGAGTTCTGCAATCTCGATGTGCCGCCGATCACGCTCCAGCGCTTCACCAGTCGCATGGCCACCGACGTGGCGGCCCGGATCTCCGACTGGAACCTCGCGCTCATCGCACGCACGGACAGCCTCCTTCGAGCAGGGTTCTTCGGGCCGCCGGCAGCGACCGAGGCGGCCGGCGAGGCGGCGCGCTATTTCAAGTACCACGCGCTCACCTCGATGGACTTCATCAGCTACCTGAGCACGCAGCGGCGGGTGGCCTGGGAAAGCGACGAGAAGGAGATCGCGCCCTTCTACTATCAGTATGCCAACCCGGGGGTCTACCCCGTGTGGGGACTGCGGCGCGTTCTCCTTGGCGGCGGCGCCTTCTGCATGGACTTCGATGTGGCGCCTGGCTTCGACGCCGAGCGCATGTTGGGGACCCGGGCGGTTCACCTGCGGGCGGATGAGCTCAAGGTGGACGGGGTCACGGGCCGCGTCTGGTCGATGGAGATGGACATCCCCAATGATGGCAAGGCCCACTACCTCTTCTCCGAGCGCTACAAGGGCCGGCTGCGCCAGTTCGTGATCGAAGACGGCGGGCGCCCGCTGAAGGTGACCCTGCTCGAAGACGTGGAGGGCTTCTACGTCCGGAAGTGGGGCACGCACAAGTGCGGGGGCCTCGTGCTCTGGCGTACCCAGCTGGCTGACGGCGACCGCCCGGGCGACGGGGATTGCATCGGCGGGGCGGCCTACTTCCCGGGGCTGCACCTGCGGCTGCCGGGACCGCTGCCGGACGTGGACCTTGACGACCTGCGCGAGTTCCCCGGGTTCCAGCCACTCATCGCGGCCGACCGCTGCAACCGCGCCGATTTCCCCGCCTGGCTGGCCGTCGGCTCGGACGGTGCATTCCGAAGCTGGGGCAGCGAGGGCGAGATCCCACGGATCGTCCGCGACTGGTTCCCCGACCTCTAGCCCTGCCGCTTCCCGCTTGAAGTTCCCCCGCCCAGGCGATAGGAATCACCGCGAGCGGCGAGGGGATGTCCATGAAGTACCAGACCATCAATCCGGCGACGGAAGAGCTCATCGCCGTCTACGAATCGATGCCGCCGGGTGAAGTTCAGGGCATCCTGGGCGCCGCCCAGGCCTCCTTCCTGCAGTGGCGCGAGCTCGACGTCGCGACGCGCGCCGATCACGTGGGCCGGCTGGCGCCGGTGCTCCGCGAACGGACGCAGAAGTTCGCCCGGCTGATCACGCTCGAGATGGGCAAGCCCATCAGCGAGGCCCGCGCCGAGGTGGAGAAATGCGCCTGGCTGGCCGAGGTCGCCGCCGCCCAGGCCGCGGAGTGTCTGCGCGGGGAGAGCGTGGCGGCCGACGGCCGGCAGCACTGGGTGATCTACCAACCGCTGGGCGTGATCCTCGGGATCATGCCCTGGAACTTCCCCTTCTGGCAGGCGCTGCGCTTCGCGGTGCCGGCGATCCTGGCGGGCAACACCTGCCTCCTCAAGCACGCGAGCAACGTGCCCCAGTGCGCGCTGGCGGTCGAGGAGTGCTTCGCGGCGGCTGGCTTTCCCGAAGACGTCTTCCGAACGATCCTGGCGGACCACGTCACGACGGAAGGGCTGATCGCCGACAGCCGCGTGCGGGGCGTCTCGCTGACGGGCAGCACTGCGGCGGGCACGCGCATCGCGCAGATCGCGGGGCGCAACCTCAAGAAGATCGTGCTGGAGCTGGGCGGCTCGGATCCCTTCGTCGTCCTCGACGACGCCGACGTGGAGTTCGCGGTCGAGCATGCGGTTCGAGGACGCGTCGTCGCCAGCGGGCAGAGCTGCATCGCGGCCAAACGCTTCGTCGTCATGAAACCGCTCGTGGACGCATTCGTGAAGCGTTTCGCGGAGAAGATGGAAGAGCTCATCATCGGGGATCCACTCGACTACCGCACGCAGGTGGGGGCGATCGTGGACAAGCGCTCGCTCGACGAGCTGCTGGCCCAGCTCGACCAGGCGGTTGCACTCGGCGCGCGCGTCGTCGCCGGCGGCCAACGCCTGGCGCGCAAGGGGTACTTCCTCAAACCCACCGTGGTCACGAACATCACCCCCGAGATGCGCCTGGTGCGCGAGGAGGTGTTTGGGCCGATCGCGCCGGTCCTCCCGGTCGACAGGGAGGAAGAGGCGCTGCGCATCGCGAACGACACCGAATTCGGGCTGGGGGGAAGCGTCTGGACGCGGGACCTCGAGCGCGGCGTGCACTTCGCGCAGCGCATCGAGGCGGGAACGGTCTTCGTCAACAGCATCGTCAAGTCGGACCCGCGCATGCCCTTCGGCGGCATCAAGAAGAGCGGCATCGGCCGCGAGCTGGCGGGCCACGGCCTGCGCGAGTTCGTCAACATCAAGAGCCTCAGCGTCTACGACCACGGCTAGCGCGCCCCCCGGGCGCCTGCGGGTCGTGGGAAGATGAGAATCCGGCATGAGCCTCCTCACCCACCTGGAGTGCGGCCACTGCGGCCGGCGCTTCGAACCCGAGCGGCCGTGGAACCTCTGCACCGATTGCGGGAAGCCCCTGCTGGCGCGCTATGACCTCACCGCCGCCCGCGGGTGCATCGACCGCGACGGGCTGGCCGCGCGTGAGCCGTCGCTCTGGCGCTACGGCGAGCTTCTGCCCGTGCGCGACGCGCGCCTCCGGATCTCGCTGGGCGAGGGTTGGACCCCGTTGCTTGCGGCCCGCCGGCTCGGGGAGGCGCTGGGGCTGACGAACCTGCTCGTGAAGGAGGAGGGGCTCAACCCGACCGGCTCCTTCAAGGCCCGCGGCCTGAGCGTCGCGGTTTCACGCGCGCGGGAGCTGGGGGTGCGCGAGCTCTCGATTCCCTCGGCCGGCAATGCGGCTGGCGCACTGGCGGCCTATGCGGCCCGCGCCGGGCTGGTCGCGCACGTCTTCATGCCGCGCGACGTGCCCCGCCCCTTCGTCTCCGAATGCCGCACCCTTGGGGCGGCGGTCACGCTCGTCGATGGCGTCATCACCGACTGCGGCCGGGTCGCGGCCGAGGGCGTGCGCCAGCACGGGCGCTTCGATATGTCGACGCTCAAGGAGCCGTATCGCGTGGAGGGCAAGAAGACGATGGGGTACGAGCTGGCCGAGCAGCTCGGCTGGACGCTGCCCGATGCGATCGTCTATCCGACCGGCGGGGGCACGGGCCTGGTCGGCATGTGGAAGGCCTTTGCCGAGCTGACCGAGCTGGGCTGGATCCCCGCCGGCCCGCGCCCCCGCATGGTCGCCGTGCAGACCGAGGGGTGCGCGCCCATGGTCCGGGCCTTCGAGCAGGGGCGCGCGTTCGCGGAGCCCTGGCCGGGCCCGCGAACGGTCGCCGACGGGCTGCGCGTGCCGAGCGCGGTGGGCGACTTCCTCATTCTGCGCGCCCTGCGGGAGAGCGGCGGCACAGCCATCGCCGTCTCAGACGAGGAGATGCTGGAAGGCGCGCGCCTGCTGGGGCGGACCGAGGGCATCTTCGCGGCGCCCGAAGGGGGAGCGACCGTCGCAGCCGCGCGCCGGCTGCGCGCGAGCGGGTGGCTCGGGACCCAGGAGCGCGTCGTGCTGTTCAACACGGGGAGCGGCCACAAGTATGAACATCTCTATACTTGAGATCCCGGCTCGGGGCCGATGGCATCTTCGCCGCCGAACCGGGGAAGATCCAGGGTCCGGGCGCCTGGGCCTCATGGGAGTCGACCTCGTCGAGGGAGCATGGGCATGAGCCGAGCACAAGCCCGACGCCGGCGACTCCGCTTGGCCGGCAGCGCGCTGATCGCCCTGACCCTCGGCGCGGGGCACAGCGCCCTGGCCGGCCGGCCGCTCACCGCGGAGTGGCGGGAACTGGCGCCGGGCCTGGAGACGGCCGAGATTCGAGGGGACGGTAAGCTCTTCGCCAAGGATGCCGAGATTGCGGTCCTGCGCGCCGATCCGGAGCAATGGGAGCCCGCATTTCTGTGCGCCGCGAAACTGAGCGGCGGCCAGTCTCTCACCGCGCGGGAATGGTGCGAAGCCCACGGCCTGCAGGCCGCGACCAACGCGGGCATGTTCGCAACCGACGGCTTGACGCACGTCGGCTACATGCGCTGCGCCGAATACGTCAACAGCAGCCACGTCAACAGCTACCAGTCGGTTCTTGCCCTCTCGCCCAAGCAGGCCGACCTCCCGCGCGCCCACATCTACGACCTCGACTTCACGTCGCTCGAGGAGATCCTCGCCAGCTACGCGTGCGCGGCACAGAACCTGCGCTTGATCCAGCGGCCCGGCGTCAACCGCTGGTCGCCCCAGGAACGGTCGTGGAGCGAGGCCGCCTTGGGGCAGGACCGTGCCGGCCGGTTGCTCTTCATCTTCAGTCTCGAGCCCTTCACCATGCACGAGTTCAACCAGGTTCTCCTCAACCTGCCGATCGATCTCGAGTGCGCCCAGCACCTCGAGGGCGGGCCCGAGGCCCAGCTCTACATCCGCTGCGATGGATTCGAGCGCGAATACGTCGGCGCCTACGAGACGGGGTTCTCGGAGGGGAAGACACCCGGTCGGGCCTGGCCCATTCCGAATGTCCTCGGCCTCCGCGCGCGGGATGCGGGTGGCCGGTGATCGCCGTTCAGGCGGCGGAGGGCAGGGGCGGCCCGCCTTTCTGGGCGGATTGCCGTACCTGAGCTGCTGGGTCACCGCCCCCACCGAGACCGCGCCGGGCCCGTCTGGGAGGAACTCCAAGCTGCCGGCCCGGTTCGTTGTCTACAGAATAAGTAGACTATGGTTCCACCCGTGTCAAGGGAGATTGGGGTCATGGAGCCGACGCGCGTAGAGCACGACAGCATGGGGGCGATTGAGGTCCCGGCCCAGGCCCTGTGGGGGGCCCATACCGAGCGTGCCCGCTCCCACTTCCGCCTCTCTGGCCTGACGATGCCCGCCGGTCTCATCGCGGCCCTGGGTCTCCTCAAGCAGCACGCGGCCCGTGCCAACCGGGAGCTCGGGCTGCTCGAGCCAAGGCTGGCCGAGGCGATCATGCAGGCGGGTGCGGAGGTTGCGGCGGGGCGGTGGGGCGGGCACTTCCCCCTGGACGTCTTCCAAACCGGATCGGGCACCTCGACGAACATGAACGCGAACGAAGTGATCGCCAATCGCGCCAACCAGATCCTCGGATCGCCGCTGGGGACACGCAGTCCCGTGCACCCGAACGATCATGTGAACCTGGGGCAGTCGTCGAACGACGTCATGCCGTCCGCGATCCATCTCGCTGTCCGCCAGCGGGCCGCCAGTCTGCGCGCCGCCCTGGTCGAGCTCGAGGATGCGCTGGCCGAGCGGGCGCAAGCGTTCGCGGCGGTGATCAAGCCCGGGCGGACGCACCTGCAGGACGCGGTGCCGGTCACGCTGGGGCAGGAGTTCTCCGGTTACGCCGCGCAGATCGCCCACGGCATCGCCCGACTCGACGCGGCCTGCCCGCACCTCGAGGAGCTGGCCTTGGGAGCGACCGCGGTCGGCACGGGACTCAACGCGCATCCGGAGTTTGCCGGCCGGGTCATCGCGGGCCTGGCCGCGCAGACGGGGCTGCCCTTCCGCGCGGCTGACAACCGCTTCGAGGCCCTGGGCGCGCGCGATGCCCTCGTCGCCTTCACCGGCGCTCTCAACGGCATTGCGGTGAGCGTGATGAAGATCGCCAACGACCTGCGCCTGCTCGCCAGCGGACCGCGGGCCGGGCTGGGCGAGATCAACCTGCCGGTCCTGCAGCCGGGCTCGTCGATGATGCCCGGCAAGGTCAACCCGGTCGTCCCCGAGGCGCTGATGCAGATCGCCGCCCAGGTCATGGGCGCCCACCACGCGGTGTCGATCGGTGGCCAGCACGGGACCCTCGAGTTGAACACGATGATGCCGATGATGGCGTACAACACGCTGTTCGCCGCCGAGATCCTCGAGCGCGGGGCGATCCTGCTCGGCCGCGACTGCATCGCCGGGATCACGGCCAACGAGGAGCAATGCGCGCGGGGCGTCGAGCGCAGCCTGGCCAACGCAACGCCGCTGGCGCTGCGGATCGGCTACGATCGCGCGGCCAAGGTGGTGCAGCGCGCCTGGCGCGAGGGCAGGACCGTGCGGGAGATCGTGCTGGAGGAACGGCTGCTGACGGCCGCCGAGGTCGATCGGATCCTCGATCCGCGCGGCATGCTCGGGCCGGCGGGCGATCGCAGCCGGGACCCGGGAGCGGCCTCAGGACCCGGCCTCAGGGCAGGACCACCACCGGTCGCGTCGCCGTGAGCCCGCGCAAACCGGCGATCTCGAAACGGGCCTGGTAGACACCGCCCGGCACGCGCCGGCCGCGGTCGTCGCGCAGATCCCATCGCCACAGGACCGGCCCGCATCCCGCGCTCGCCAGCTGCTCGGTGCGCAGCACCCGGCCCTGCGGATCCAGCACCGCGACGCGCAGGGGCGCCTCCGCGGTGGCGCCCTCCAGGTGCAGGCGCAGCTCCACCGCGGCGCGGGCCGGATTGGGCCCCGCCTGCTCGAGGAGCAGCCGTTCATCTCGATCCCGCGGATCCCCCGCGACGGGGCCGACGCCGGCCGCGTTGGCGGAGTCGGCTTCCAGGACCACGCGGTCGAGGAACGGCATGTTCAGCCCGTCGGGGCAGATCAAGTCCACCTGGTACTGGAAGTACCGGTGTCCGTTGTGCAAGCCCGGCAGCGGCGTGCGCGGCTCCACGTAGTAGGAGCTCGTCGTTCCGTCGGGGCCGAGGAAGTAGTTCTGTTCGAGCTCTTCGATGCTGTCGCCCGAGCGGATCTGGAACCGCGTGGTCCCCTCGCCGGGACGGTAGTCATCCCAGGAGAGCAGGCCGCACTGGACGCCGACGCCGAAGTCGTGGGCCACCGAGGCCAGGCGACCGATCGGATCGGCTGCCGACACGTAGAGCCGTGCCTCATCCAGATTGCTCACGCGGGAGGTCGATATGAACATGCGTCCGTAGTAGTCCACGATCGACTCGATGTCCTCGGTTGACGGATCCAGGGCGACATCCCCGACCGCCTCCCACTGACCGCCGTACAACCAGCGGTAGAGAACGCAGTCGTCACCGCCTCCGTACAGGTGACCCTTGTAGCCGCGGTATCCGCGGCACCAGCGATAGCCGTGGAAGGGCAGCGTGTAGCGGGTGAACGTCGTGCCATTCCAGATGAACATCCGATTCTCGGCCATCATGTGGAGCCTGTTGTTCCACTCGATGAAGGTCGCCTGCGTATCCGGCTGCAGCCCCGGGACCGTGAGCGTGTCCCACTCCACACCATTGGTGGTGGTGTAGATCTGCTCCTCGACCGGGGGGAAGCCGTCGGGCTGGGCGAAGACCCTGTCGCCGAAGTGACCCAGGCCGAAGAATCGGCGGGCCGGGTGGAGCTCCGTGGGGTAGAGGGTCAGCACGCGCGTGAAGGTGTCGCCGTAGTCGTAGCTGATCCAGACGCAGCCATAGCCCAGCATGCCCCCGGCATAGTGGCCAGTGGAGACATAGAGGATCCCGTTGCAGATCTCCACGTCGCAGACATGCACGGCGTACGGCACGGTCTCCTTCTCCACCCACTCGTGGCCGCCGTAGACGTAGATGCTGCCATTGTCGGTCCAGGGATCCATGGCGTCCGGGCCCGGGATGTAGAGCGAATCGCCGAACTGCTTGATGACGTTCAGGCCCGACTCGTAGGGCTCGTACGCGACCTCGAAATCTCCCACCCCGTAGTCGTAGGTCAGAACCGCGGCGCCGTCGAACATGAACGGGTAGTCGCTGGCGGCGAGGAAGAGCGAATCGTGATAGACCTCCATGCAGTAGAGCCCCTGATAGACCGTCGGGCTGGCCAGATAGCGCCAGTCGCTGAGATCGTTCTCGAGCACGAGCACACCCGGCTGGCTGTCGGCGTCGAGGTGCCAGATGTAGGAGTAATGGCCCTGGGACCAGTCGCTATCGGCCCAGCCCAACTGCGATCCGCTCGCGGCGCCCGGCCAGCCGGACAGGATCAGCAGGGCGAGCAGGGCGACGCCGCAGGCCGCTCCTGCCTGGCGAATATCGGCGGATGTGCGCATGAGGGTTCCTCTCAGGTGGATCGCCGGACGCTCCCGGGCCGCGATCGACCCGCTTCCGCACCCTGGCCAAACCCACCGGGGGGCGAGCCGGCGGGGGCCCGCTGCCCGGGAGGTTTCCCGGAAGGAACGGTCCGTCTGCAGGGCGCCGGTTCGGCGCAGGGTCCACGTTAAGTTTAGCATGGGGGGCGATCCCACAGCGCTTGGAAGGCTAACAAATTGCGAGGAAAGGAATTGCGAGCTGGCGACCGCCCATGGGCCGCGCGCCCGCCCCCCGCGCACGGGCGACCATGCCCCCCCTGTCCGCGGTCCTGCCCACCCGGTGATCAGCCGCCGCCGCCCCTCCCGGAGCCCGTCGCCGGGGGCCGAACGCGATTCGGTCAAACGACCCGCCCCCCCTGAACGTCCTACGAGCGGAAGCTCACACCCCCCCAAGGTGCATGGCCTTCTAGTGGAGGAACTGGAGATGCGTGGGAGAGCGAGCGCGGGGGGGCTGTGCCAGCCCGGGGCGAGATGGTCAAGGTGGCTTGCGGTCACGGTCGGGGTGCTGCTCGGGGGGGCGTGGCTCTGGCCCGCCGCGGCCATCTTCGCGGGGTTCGGGCCTGAAGAAGGGGCGGGAGGCGCCTCCGCGGCGAACGGGAGCGTGGCCGAACGGCCAGCCATCCGGGCCCTGCCCATCGACGGCGGGGCCCGCATCCGGGTCGACGGTCGCCTGGATGACGATGTCTGGAGGCGCGCCCAGAGTGGCTACGGCTTCCGCGAGTGGGACCCGGAGCGCGGCGGCGCGGTGACGGAGCAGACCGTTTTCAAGGTGGCCTACGATCACGACGCCCTCTACTTCGCGGTGGCCTGCCTGGAGGAAGACGCGTCGCGGATCGCCAAGTGCTTGAGCCGCCGGGATCAGATGAGCAACACCGACAACGTGTCCATCTTCATCGACCCCTATCACGACCTCTCGACCGGCTACAACTTCCGCGTCAATCCCCTCGGTGTGCAGGACGACAGCTACGTCTACAACGACGGCAACACGGACTCCGATTGGGACGCTGTCTGGGAGGCTGAGACCTCTCAGGACGAGGATGGCTGGTACGCGGAGATGCGCATCCCCTTTTCGTCCATCCGCTATCGCGCCGAGACGCCGACCTGGGGCTTGCAGGTCTACCGCTACATGCACACTCGCGGCGAGGACACCGCCTGGGTCGTCTGGGACCGCCAGACGCCCGGCTTCGTCAGTCGCTTCGGGGTTCTGGAAGGCATGGTGGACATTCCCGCCCCGCGCCAGCTCGAGCTGCTGCCCTACACGGTCCAGCGAGCGACCGACCCTGCTGTGACGGGTCCCGAGGAAGTGGACCGCTTCCAGAACTTCGGCCTGGACCTCAAGTATGGTGTGACGGCAGACATGACGCTGAACGCCACCTTCCAACCCGACTTCGGACAGGTCGAGGCCGATCCGGCCCAACTCAACCTCTCGCCCTACGAGACCTTCTACCAGGAGAAGCGCCCCTTCTTCGTCGAGGGCAGCCGCTTCTTCTCGCATCCGAACTTCAACATGTTCTACTCACGCCGCATCGGCACCGGTGACGAGAACGCGCGCATCCGGTACGCGGCCAAGCTGACCGGAAAGACCGCCGGGGGTGTCTCGGTGGGGGCGCTGGTGGCCGGGACCGACGTCACGCAGGAGGGTCAGACGCACAACTTCCTCAAGCAGGGCAACTGCGCCGCCCACTACGCGATTGGCCGCTTCGGCAAGGAATTCAACGACGGCAATCAGAAGGTGAACGTGATGCAGACGGCCGTGTTCCGGGACGCGTCGCGGGACGAGTGCGGCGACCGCGGATCGCGCGAGGCCTACACGACGGGCGCCGACTTCCAGCTCTACTTTCACGATCGGAAGTGGGGAGTCGACGGCTCCTGGGTCGGCTCGGTCATTGATCCGGAGCCGCTGGCGGCGGACCCGAGCTACAGGCCGGAGAAGTCCTTCGGCACGGGTGGCTCCGTGAACGTCTCGAAGCGCGGCGGTCGGATCCGCGCCGAGGCCTGGGGATCGTGGGAGACCGGCGGACTGGATCTCAACGATCTGGGTTTCCTCAGTGCGCCGGACGAGATCTCCACGGGGATGTGGGTGGGCTACACCTACGAACCGCGCGGGGACAGCACGCTGTTCCAGCAGGGGAATCTCAACCTCAATCTCAACGGGGAGTACCTCTACGAGCCGCGGACTGGCTACGACCTCCACTCCGGGGCTCCGGTCTGGAGCTACGATCGCTGGCACCGGGGGGTCAGCACCAGCAACATCAACGGCTGGTTCCAGTTCCGCAACTACTGCGAGACCTGGTTCGGCCTGGCGGCGAATCCCGAGGGCAGCCAGCGCTGGGACACGCGCCGCTACGTGACCCTGACCGACGGCAACCAGGCCGAGATCCCGGGTGGCGGCCCGCTCATCGACGAGCCCTGGACGTGGGGCGGGTGGCTGGGGGCCGGGACCGACTCGCGCAAGCCCATGGTCGCATCCATGGAGCTGAGTTACTACGACGACGAGGCTGACAATGTCGCGTACTACATCGCTCCGAGCCTGCGCTGGAACCAATCCAGCGCCGTCTACCACCGCCTCAGCTTCGTGTTCCAGGATCGCATCGACGATACGCAGCACCTCGCCAACTACGAGAGCCCGGGCAGGGGCATCGGCGGGGTCAGCTACGTCTACGGCGACCTGCACCAGCAGATATTCTCCATGACGCTGCGCACGAACCTGCTCTTCAGCCGCCGGACCTCGCTCGAGGTCTACGCGCAGCCCTACATCACCGTGGGCGAGTACCGCCGGGCCCGGGAACTGGTGCGGCCCGACACCTACGACCTGCGGCCGTACGAGGCGGAGGGCTTCGCCGTCGCCGACTACGACTTCAGCTACGCGGCCGCCAACCTGAACGCGGTCTTCCGTTGGGAGTACCGCCCGGGCAGCACGCTCTATCTGGTCTGGACCCACAGCCGCTCGACCTACGATGAACGCGGATACCACGAGCTGGGGGAAGGCTTCGACGGCGGCCTCGAGCCCGGAGCGCTCTTCGACAACGAGGCCGAGAACGTCTTCCTCGTGAAGGTCAGCTACTGGCTGCCGATCTAGGCGCCGGGCTCCTTGACCACGTTGGCCGGCTCCAGCCGGGCCAGATGACGTAGGTTGCGGATGGTGCGGCGCAGGAGCATGCCCGTCATGGTGAGCGCGGTCAGCACGCCCGCGATGTCGAAGACGGTCGCATCGACGCCGAACGCCCGAAAGGGGATCGGTCCCGACAGCAGGGCCACGGTGTTCAAGAGGATCAACAGGATGCGCACCTCGGTGGGGCCCACGATGCCGTAGCCCAGGCGGAACTGCTGCACGACCAGGGTCTCGAGATAGACGTTGATCGAGAGCACGAGGTAGCCGATCACGATCGCCAGCCCCACGGCGAGCAGCATGAAGGGCGACAGACCGAGCCCCAGGCCGATTGCCACCGTGGCCACCGCGTCGCCCAGGTGATCGACGTAGAAGCCGTAGCGCGGCCGCTCGATGTGCCGCACACGGGCCAGGGTGCCGTCCAGGCTATCCCCCAACCAGTGCAGCATCAGGCCGGCGCTCGCCCCCCAGAGCCAGGCGGGATTGCGCACCGACAGGGCATAGGCCACCCCGATCCAGGCCGCGGAAAGCAGGCCGAGCACCGAGCAATAGTCGGGCATGATCCAGCGCGGGAGGCGCCCGGCGATCCAGATCAGCACGCGTTTCTCGGGCTGCGCTAGCGGAGACTTCGTC
The DNA here is from genome assembly GCA_964506245.1 of uncultured bacterium. Classification (GTDB taxonomy): domain Bacteria; phylum Eisenbacteria; class RBG-16-71-46; order CAIMUX01; family WJJG01; genus CAZDKK01. Next base: position 24,087 of record CAZDKK010000005.1, read on the forward strand.
CAGCGGCGAACCTTCGCGGTGGTCTCGTTCATGAAGCCAGGGTGGGCGGCTGCCGCGGGGATGTCAAGACCAAGGGGGCTACTGGCTGCCGATAGCCGCGCCCGGTGAGGCGGGGGCGGGTGGCAGCCCCAGCACGGCCGCCGCCGCGGCCGTGACGGCGGGGGCATCCACGGTGTCGACCCCCGCCGGCGTGGCAGACCACGCTGCCGGGAAGGCGCGCTCGGCCCCGGTCCCGGACATCAGCAGCAGGCCGCCGGCTGCGGTGTTCGGGACCGAAACGATCACAATATCCGCGCTCGCGGGCGCAGCGCGCACGAGCTTGCCCAGCGCGCGGTCGAATGCGTCGTAGAGCTCGTCTGAAACCTGGGGGGCGTCCCCCGCGGTCAGGAGCAGCGCGGCGCATTGGATCCCTCGCGCGCGCAGCCGCTCGGCGCAGACGTCGCCTGCGAGGTCCCAGAACCAGGCCCGTGCACGCGCGGCCTGATCCGGGCTCGGATCTCCCCGCTGCCTGGAACGCGTGATCCGCTCCGCGATCACGCGCCGCAGCGTCGAGAGGCGCGCGCCGTTGCGCGCCGCATCGAGCAGTGCGCCGACGCTTGCGCCGCGGGCCTGGTCACGCTCCGCGGCCAGGGCCGCGCCGCGGGGTGTCGTGCTGCGGGGCATCGTGGCGCGGTCGAGGGACGCCAGGAAAGCCATGCCGGCGGGGTACCCGCGCCCCTCGGGCGCGCACGAGCCGGCCAGGACAAAGGCATCCGGCCCCGCCCCGTCGAGCACGATATGCCACACCTCGCAGGGATGGTGGCGCGCCGAGGGGCGCACATAGGCGCGCCGGCCCGACCCCTGCCCGCTTCGCGCCAGATGCGGCAGGCGCCCGCTGGCGAGCACCGGGTCGACGCGTTCCCAGGTCGCACCCTCGATGCCGATGAGCAAGGCCCGCGCGCCCGCTGCAGGCTGACCCGGCGCGGGCAGGAGGAACGCGGCCAGCGCGATCGCCGCCGCGGCGAGGGGCACCGCCCGCGGGAGCGACCGCGCCTGCGCTGACCGCACCAGAGCAATCATGAGTCCGCCGGTCGCGAGCGGCACTGCCCACAGCCAGAGAGGATCGCCGGACCTGGAGGCGATGTACAACCAGAAGACGGGCGCCAACAGCGCCACGAGCACCCCGACCGGACGGCGCAGGCGAGAGATGAGCAGGATGAACGCCGACGGGACCACGGCGAGCAGCAGCACGGCCGCCGGCAGGTCGTCGAGCGCGAAGGGTCGCGCCAGGCGCACACCCGCCACCGATGCTGCGCAGCTCAGCGCGAGGAGCGTGAGCCACGCCGGCCGGCTCACGTCCGACCGCTGCGCCGTCCGTAGGTCTTGAACGCCGCCCGTATCCGCTCCATCTCCTCCGCCGGGAGGATCACCGGTCGTCCGATCGACCGGGCCTGGTAGTACAAGCGCGCCACGAACTCGATCTCCTCGGCGCAGGCAAAGGCCGCCGCCAGGGTGGCCCCCACGAGGACCGGTCCGTGGTTCTGGAGCAGCACAGCACTGAAGCTCCCGATCGCCTCAGCGGTGACCCGTGCCAGCTCCTCGGTTCCGAAGGTCGCGTAGGGGACGACCGGCACCCGGTCCCCGGCGTACGCCACCATCGGGTGCACCGCCGGGATCTCTTCGTTCAGGCAGGCGAAGGTCGTCGCATAGACAGAGTGGGTGTGAAGGATCGCGCCGATGTCGCTGCGCGCCCCGTAGAGCGCGCGATGGAGCTGGATCTCGCACGACGGCTCGCGATCGCCCGACACCACCTGCCCCCGCCCGTCGACGACCACGATGTCCTCGGGACGGAGCCGGTCGTACTCGACACCGCTCGGGCTGATCGCGACCAGCCCCTTTTCGCGGTGGACGACGCTCAGGTTCCCGCCCGTGCCGACCGTCAGACCGGCCTGCAAGAGCCTGACGCCGTAGTGAACGATCTCGTTGCGCTCGACCTCGAGCAACATGGGCGCGGTCCTCCGCCCGGCCGGTGCGCCCCGCTTACTCCGCGTTGCGCGCCACGCGGAACCCGGTCGTGTAGTCCGGCGATCCCGGCCACATGGCATCGCGCGATGCGCTGCGGCAGTCGCGGGAGTAGTAGTACCAGCACCCGCCGCGCCGCACGCGCTGCTGCCAGACCTCCCCGTCGGGGCCGAGCGGATCGCTCACGGGCTCGGTCGGGTACTGGCCGTACCGGTCCCAGCACCACTCCCAGACGTTGCCGTGCATGTCATACAGCCCCAGGGTGTTGGCTGCCTTGACGCCGCTGTCCTGCGTGCGCGGACCGGTGCCGCGGTCGGCGTTGCCGCAGTACCAGCCGATCGCATCCAGCACGGCGTCGGCCTCGCAGAACTGCTGGGTCAGCTCGCCGTTGGCCAGCGCGGTCGTGGCCCCGGCCCGGCAGGCGTACTCCCACTCCGCCTCCGTGGGCAGGCGATAGCCGTTGGCCTGGGTGTCCCACGTGACGACCGCCGCGAGGATGTGGTTCTCGGCGTCGTAGACCTGACCCGTGATCGTGTAGGCCGGGGTGAGACCGTCGTGGACGGAGAGCAGGTTGCAGCACTCGACCGCGTCGTACCAGGTGACCTGCTCGACGGGGCGGAACCCGCCTGTGAAGTAGGCCGGGTGGCGTCCGGTCAGCTCGCCGTAGAGCGCCTGGCCGACCTCGATGTCGGCGATGTAGAAGTCGTGGGTCAGTGTGACCGCATGGGCAGTCTCGTCGGGGTCGCGACCTCGCTCCGCCGCGGGGCTGCCCATGGTGAAGGTCGCGCCGGCGCCCACGTCGACAAGGACCATCTCGAAGCCGAAGGGGTCCGGCGGCATCTTGGGGCCGCTCAGCACCGCGGTCACGATCTCGGGCCCGTGGCCGTCGTCGAAGACGAACTGATACTCGTGGGATCCGAGACCGAGCGTGGTGCGGTAGACGAAGGTGGCCCCGGCCACGTAGTCCGGCTGCGACGCGGCGGGCTCCAGGTCGTGCGCTTCACCGTCGATCCGCACCTCGGCCACGGTGGGGGCATCGCCCTCGGCATCCTGGTAGACGACCGAGTACGTGAACTCCTGTGCAACCCCGCCGCTGTCGGGCGAAACGGTCGCCCCGGAGAGCGACGGCGTGGTCATGACGGCCACCGCCATGTTCGAGAGGCCCGAGATGTTCTGGGCCTCGTCCTGGCTCTTGAGCGCGAAGTAGTAGGTGTGACCGGCGGTCAGGCCCGTGACCGCGCAGAGCTGCGCCGTCCCGGCTGAACGGGGCATCGGGCGCGCGATGATCTCCTGCGCCTGCTCCCAGGTGGCCGCGGTGATCTCCTGCTCGGCCATGCGCAGGTGGTACAGCTCAGCGGTCCCGCTCGAACCGTCGTCGCCCGGGGCGGTCCAGCCGAGATCCAACGCCGTCACGTCCCTCAGTCGCGCGTGCAGATCCGCGACGGCCGCAGGAGCCGTCTCGTCTGGCGGGGTGGGCGCACCCAAGTAGACCAGCAGCCCCTCCTCCGCGTCGGCCACGCAGACGATGTTCTTCGGGCTCACCGCGACGTCCACCGCCTGCAGCGATGGGTTATTGCCCAGGAAGGCGGGGTGGAACGGATCGCGGACGTCGACGATGTTGAGCCCGCCATCCTCGGCGGCCACGAAGGCCCGGCCGTCCCAGACGCTGATCGCGACCGCCTCGCCGTTCAGCGCCAGCGTCGCTACCAACGTGAGTCGGTGCTGTGCGTCGATCGCCATCACCTGCAGCCCGGCCTCCCCGTCGGCCACGAAGGCATAACCCTCATCCACGTCCACATCGTAGGCGTAACCCGGCGTGTCGCAGTTGTCGATGACCGTGAGACCGCCGGTGCGGACGTTGGTCACGTCGATGACGGTCAATCCCATGCCCCCGTCCGCCACGTAGCCGTAGCCGTCCACCACGTCGAGGGCCTGGGTGAAGCCGTACGTGCTCACGAAGACGCGGTAGTCGAGCGCACCGGGCAGCTCCGGCATCGAGAAGAAGACGCGCACGCCCTTCCAGCTGTCGGCCAGGTAGACCGTGTAGGGTTCACCCACCACCTCGGCCGGAACCACGCACAGACCCTTGCCGTCGACGGCCGTGGTCCCCTGATGGAAGCTGAAGACGTTCGTCGGGTCGGTGACGTCATAGGTCGGAATGCCCTCGACGCCCTCGACGATGTGGGCGATGTCGCGCACGTTGCCGGCGGCATCGTAGGTGCGCGCCACGCGGATGGCATCGGCGCGGCGCGGGGTGTCGAAGGAACCGACCAGCTCCGGGTGGGCCGGATCGGAGATGTCGAACACCTGGAGCCCGGCCTCGCCGGCCGCGACGTAGGCGTAGTCGCCGAAGATGTCGACCGCGGCGGCGGCAGCCTGCAGCGGCGCGGTGCCGGAGCGACCGTAGGGGCTCTCGGGCGGCTCGTAGAGATCCTGCTCGCCGCAGCCGAGCCATCCCGACAGTCCCAGGATCATCAGCGCCATGGAAAGGGTCTTGCGGCTGTTCACGAGCCTCCTCCTTGCGATCCCCTCGAGCTACCAGGGCAAGGGCCACGTGGACTGCAGCCACACGCGGGTCCCGGTATAGTCCTTCTCCTCCGACGGGTCGTCCTCGCCGATGACGCCCGCGGGGCTGTCGGCGGTCTTGCGGGTGTAGCGAATACCGGCCTCCAACACGGCCGCGGTCCAGAGCGATTTCGAGGTCCACACCAACCGCGGCTGGAACTGCTCATCGAGCCGGCCCACGTGCAGCGGGTCCGTGTCGAGCGGCTTCTTGCTGGTGAAATGCTGCCGGTTGTAGTCGTACTGGAAGTAGATGTTGGACGTGGCGATCTTCACCAGTCCCGCGTCGAGCCAGCTCGCCAGTCGCTTGGCCATGCTCGGGATCACCGCCCAGCCCGTCCCGAGCGGGCCCGGCCGGTAGGGCCTGGTCTTGGGCCGGTAGGTGAGGCGGAAGCGGTAGCCGTCCGTCTCGTAAGACCCGTCGCCATCGTTGTCGGTCGTCGCGATCGTCTCGCCCACGGTGTCGACCCCGCGGGCCTCGACGTTCTGGTAGAAGTAGCGCAGGCGGAAGGCAAACCGGCCGTAGCGCGCCTCCGGCTCGATGCCGCCGTTCCACTCCCACAGGTCGTTTTCCAGAAAGCGCTGGTTGTAGAAACGCAGCACGCGCCCGCCCAGGAAGGACACCCTCAGCCAGCGGGTGGCCCTGTAGAAGTAGAGCGCGTCGAATGCATTGCGCGTGATGGTGAAGTGGTAGTAGTCATAGGGGGTGGTTGTCCGAGACAGGAATGGCTCACGGTCTCCCAGCTCCTTGATGTAGCTGTCGGGCGCGTAGGTGTAGCCGGCTTCCACGAAATCCGTGGCGCGGACGTTGTGGCGCAGTCGCACCTGGATCTCGTAGTTGTTCTTGATCGTGTTCTCCACGTAGTCCCAGCGCTCGTACCGCCCGCGCAGGGTCGCGTCGCGGCCGGAGAAGAGCGGGCGGCTGACAGCGGCCTGGATCTGGGTGTCGACGATCATGTCCTCGTGATTCGTGATGGCGAAGCGCCAGGGCTCGGTGTTGTCCTGGAACAGCTTGAGGGTGGTGTCGGAGTAGCGGGCGATGTTGTCGTCGTAGATGATCCCCAGCGTCACGTCGCTGTCGAACTCCAGGCCCAGGAGGCCCCCGCCGGCCGGGCCGGATGCGCCGGCCGCCGCGGCTCCGCGCGGCGGGGCGGCCTCTCCGGAGTAGTAGAAGATCGCGTAGACCGGCGCGCCCAGACTGCTCGTGGCGGCGACCGAAACCTCGTGCAGGCCGGTGGGGATGGCGAGCGAGACCTTCTCGCCGGCGGTCAGGCCCCCGGGGCGCCCGTCGCCGTAGATCGTGACGGGCGAGAAGCGCGGTGAGACGACCCAACGCTGCTGCGCGAAGCCGGCGAGCCCGTCCAGGGTGACGGTCACGTCGACCGCCTCGGGCCCCCCCGGCGGAATGTGCGCGCGCACGTAAAAATCGAGCGTCCCCGGCCCCAAGATCCGCAGCGGGCAGGGCGTGTCAATCCGCAAGTAGTCCTTGAAGTCGCCGGTCTTGCCGATGGGCACCCGCTCGATCGCCTGCCCCTGGGGCGTGTCGTCGGGCGCGAGGGTGATGGCCCCCGCCGGCGCGGCCAGTACCAGCCAGGACCCCAGCGCCAGCAGGAGGCCAAGGAGCCGCAGGCTGCGGTTTCCTTCCATGGTCTCCTCAGCGGCTGGAGCCGTTGGTGACGTCCTTGCTCGGCATCAGGATGCGTGCTGCCAATGCCTGATGGCCGTTCTCCGTGGGTCGCAGCTCGACGTTCAGCGTGCCGGCGGGGAGCTTGAGCGTCAACTTGCGGCGCTCGCCCGGCAGGATCTCCCGGCACTCCCGCTCCTTGTAGGCCGCCGTGCTCAGCTTCTTTACGTTGTCGTAGTGGAAGACGCGGTGGGACACGCCGTTGAGCAGGACCTCGACGCCGTATGAGCTGCTGGCCAGCATCGTGTGGTCGAAGTCGGGGCGCGTGTAGATCGTGAGCGTCGTGGGCCCATGGATTTGGAAACGCAGGGGCGTCGCGCGGTCGAAATGGTAGTGGGGATACTCATGACCGGCCGAGGTGACGAGCGTGCAGATGCGGTCGTAGCCGTCGGGCGAGAAGGAGACCAGACTCGTCTTCTTGGACGTCTTGAGCTGCTTGTAGATCCGGACGCCCACGGGCGTGTTCGAGTCCGCCACGTATGCCTGGAATACGTGCTTGCCCTTGGGAACGGTGAGAAAGCTCTTGCGCGAGGCTCCCACGGCGTGGGCGACCTCGTTGCAGACATGGCCGCCCTTGCTCACGCCGGCCGAGATCCGCTTGCTGAGGACCTCCTTGCCATCCCGCATCACCCGCAACGTGTAGCTCTTCTCACCCGTCTCCCCGGCGGCCGGGACGTGCCGCGTCAGGAGCTGGACCCGGCTCGGGCCGGTCACAGTGAAGGTCACCGGCTCCTGAGCATCCAACTTGTAGTAACGGGAGTCCTTGCTGCCGATCTGGACACATACCCGGCCGGGGCTCTTCGAAGGCCGGAAGCTCTTCCACTGGGTTTTCGCCACCGCCGGCTGCACACCCGCCGCCAGCAGCACCAGGGGCAGCAGGATCGCGGGGATCAAGCTGCGCCAAGGGCGGGGGGTACGCCGTCCAGCGCCGCGGCTCGGACGCGGGTGCCACGACTGCTTTCTGGAACGCATCTTCTGACAAGCCTCCATCTCTGCTGCAGAACGATTCTATTCCCAAGCCGGATGCGTCACCCGGCGTGAGCTCCCGCTCCCGCGCCGCGCCCCAGCAGGCGCCTGCGAAACCCCGGAATGATCAGACCGAACGTGAGGAACAGGTAGAGAGCCAGCAGCCCCGCGGCAACCCAGACGTTGTACGCGGCCCTGGTGAAAACCTCCCCCTCGCCGGCTCCAGGCAGATAGTCGGGCGCGATAGGCAGACCGAACCTGCCCGCGATCGATTCAACCTGGTTCAAGTGTATCACCGGGATCCCCTTCTGGGCCATGCGGATGATGACGCCCTTGCGGGGGAAGTTGCGCAGCCCCAGGTCGGTGCTCAGCCCCGTCGGGATGAGGGCGCGGTTCTGGCTCGAGCCCAGACTGGCGATGCCGCCACCCAGGTTGACGTAGGCCTTGACCCTGCCAGGCTGGGCCGCGCGCTCGTAGATCTCCATGCGCTTGGCGATGCTCTCCTCGATGTTGGCGCTCTCCAGGCGCGGGATGCCGTTGCGGTCGACCGCCTCCCAGATCAGGCGCCGCCCCTCGGGGGAGAGGCCCCGGCCCATGTCGTCCGCGCCCCCCGCTGAGGCCGCAGCCGAGCGGAAGGAGAAGACCCCTTGCTCGGTGAGGATCCGTTCCATGTCGAGCCAGGTGAACTTCGGGTCGTTGGCTCCCCAGTTGGACGCGCCCACCGAGGTGATGATGCTTGGGCGCAACTCCATTGCAGCCAGGGCTGCGTAAACGCAGATGTTCAGCCCCGGGAATGAACCGCTGACCGCCACCGCGACGGGGTCGCCCTTCTGGAGACCGATCTTCTTGAAGTAGTCCACGATCACGGCGGCGAAGTTGGGGTTGAGCGTGGTGAGCTTGGCGCTGAGCACCCCGCGGGCATTGGTGATGAGGCTGAACTCGGGGCCGATGAGACCGGTGCCAGCCGGGTCGTTGCTGAGATCGAGGATCGCACCGTCCTCGATGCGTGCGCGGCGCAGGACCTCGAAGGCGTGGGCCGCATGCTGGCTGGCATCGAGCTTGACCTCGTAGTGCGCCATGCGCCTCTCGGTCCGGGTGGCCTCCAGGACGACCTGGCACCCGATCGCCACGACCGCCAGGAAGGCGATCGTCATCTTCTTCTGGGTGTCGATCTGGTACGCCACGCTGCAGCTCCCTCCCCCTGGCTCGCTCAGAACGCCGCGGGCAGCATCAGGTTGCCCCCGTGCGCCAGAATCAAAGCCAGCCGGACGATGATCGAGGACATCAGCACGGTGCAGACCGTCTCCACGATCCCCTGGCGCACCATCCAGTAGGCGATCAGTCCGGGGATGATGTAGCCGATCGCCTGGATCATCGAGGCGTCGACGCCGGGTGTATCGACCACGAGCAGGAACCGCGTGCTGTAGCCGACCAGGAAGCCCACGATGACGCACAGGACCATCGTCCGCCGCCCGTAGAGCAGGATGAGTCGGCCGATCAGCCGCACGATCACCATCGTCGCCACCCCCGCCAGCAGCGTGCCCAGCACGCGAAGCGGGTCGTGGAGGTACAGCGCGATGTACCCCGGGACGATCAACCCGCCCGCCACCAGGCCCAGGGCCTCTGACAGGAGCAGGCTCGTGACAAGGCCCAGCCCGATCGCTTCGTAGATCATGCCTTCTCCTCCCGGGCGCCCGACCCTGGCTTGCTTCCGGTGAAGCGCGCCTCGCTCTGCTGGCGTGCGCGCTCCTCGTCCACCAAGGCCGTGAAGGGGATCCCGAATCCCCCGATGTTGCCAATGCCCATGACGGCGCACTCGCGCTCGGTCAGCTCGAACATCCGATCGAGGGTCGCTGCCGGGCTCTGGCCGCCCATGTTGAGCATCTTCTCGCGCGGGATCTTCAGGCGCGCGCACATGTCGACGAAAGCCGCCGTCTGATCGCCGGCTGCCATATACCAGTCGGCGCGCATGTCCCGCGCGCAGATCTCGGCCATGTCCTGGGCGCGGCGCATGCGGTCGCCGCGGTTGTTGATCAGCACGCCCAACTGGCGGCCGCCCGGCTGGTCGAGGCCGACCATCTTCCAGAGCATGACAATCGACTCTTTGTCATTGGCGGCAAAGACGTTGTAGAAGGTGACCTTCTTGTCCCCGCGGTGGAAGACGGTGCGGGTGGTCACGCCGACATCGGGCACGGCCCGGTACATGCCCCGGAGCGCCGTCTGCCGATCGACGCCGGCCGCCGCGCAGACTGCCAGGGCCAGCGCGACGTTCTCGGGGATCTCGACGTAGGGGAAACCCTCCATCTCCTCTTGCGACGGCCAGTCGGCCGCGGTGGTCAGATGGAAGGTGGAGCCACGGGCCGCGGCCTTCTGCTGCAGGAACTCCGCGAAGCGGGCCTCGGTGCTGAAGAGCCGGCCGCCCCGAGGGGTGGTGCTGCTCAGGGCAATGGCCACGTCCTCGAGTCGCGGGCCCATCACCTCGAGGTGATCGGGGCGGATGTTGGTGATCACCCCCATCGACGCCCGGACGATCCTCTTCTCCGTGATGCGCTGCAGATCCGGCCGCACGGCCATGCACTCGATCACGAGCACCTCGGCCTTCTCGCGCGCCGCGCGGCGCATGATCGCGAGCTGCTCGCGGATGTTCGGCGGGCTGTTGCGAGCGACCGGCTCCTCCGTACCATCCACGTGCAACATCCGGGCGGCCGAGCCAGTGGTCTTGGCAAAGACACGCCGGCCCCCGCCGCGCAGGCCGTAAGCAACCAGCCGCGTCACGGAGGACTTGCCGCGGGTGCCGTTGACATGAATGCGGATGGGGATCCGGCGCAGGATGGCACGATGGCGCAGGGTCTCGGTCACGAAGACCGCCAATGCGCCCGCGAGGATCACCAGGATGAGGGTCATCGTGCGCTACCGGCTCTCCCAGCTGTTCTGCCCCCGGAAACAAGCGGCGGCCAGTATACCACGGGGCCCGCGGGGCGGCCAGCAGCTTGAGGGCCACGCGCTGGTCTGGAGAAGGGAACGTAGTGTATTGCCAGGGAAGGAATTGCGCTGCTCGGCCGCCGGTGCTCGCCCGCGCGCCCCGAGGCCGATGTGCATCCTCGCTGGCGGCTCCGCTCGCGCCCCTTGCGGCGCGTCGCACGATGGCCCATGCTCGGCGACCAGTGATCGGTCCCGGCCCAGGTCCGGCGCGTATTGGCTTACAATTGTATCGTATCCTCTCGACTGGGGCCGTCTGCCCCATTGGCCGGGGCCGTGAGGTGGGGAAGGGGAGAGGCTGTGAGCAACACGCAGCGCTACCTGTTCGTCGACCAGTTTCGAGGGCTGATCATCGCCCTGATGGGCCTGGATCACGCCTCGAACTACTTCAACGCTGTTTGGAAGCGGGTGACCTACGACAACTTCCTGTTCGACTCCCCCGGGCAGTTCATCATCCGCTGCCTCAGCTATCTGTGTGCCCCGGGCTTCCTGATGCTGGCCGGGGCCATGATCTGGCTCTCGCTCCAGCGCCGGATCGAGAAGACGGGCTCCGTCGCCCGGGCCAAGCTCGCCTTCATTCAGCGCGGCCTGTTCCTGGTCCTCGTGCAGCTCGTCTGGGTCAATGCGAGCTGGGGCGGTTTCGAACGGCTGCGCCTGGATCATTTCGGGATCATCGCCACGATCGGATCGGCGATCATCCTCCTGGCGCTCATCGCGGACCTGCGCTGGTGGGCACGCCTCCTGGTGGGGCTGGTCGTCATCCTGATTCACCCGGTGCTGCTGCAGATCCCGTACAACAAGGAGGTAACCGACGGCACGGCCCGGCTCATGCTGCTGTTCATCGATGCCGGCGAGTGGAACCTCTATCCGATCCTGCCCTGGTTCGCGTTGGCCGTCTTCGGCTCCGTCGTGGGGGAGGCCTGGTTCCGGCGCTGGCGGGACGACCGGCAGCGCATCGGCAGGACCCTGGTCGTGGCGCTGGTCTGCTTCGTGCTCTTCCTGATCGTGCGCATCCCCGGCGGCTACGGCAACATCCTGCCCTTCGACCGCATCGGCTCCATCTCCTTTTTCTTTGTGCAGAAGTACCCGCCCAGCCTGGCTCACAACTTCCTCCTCCCCGGCCTCGTCATGCTCGTGGCGGCGGTCTTCATGATCATCGGCACGCCCCTGCGGGGGCTCTTCCATCCCCTCGAGGTGTACGGGCGCACGCCGTTCTTCTTCTACGTGATCCACATTCCCCTGCTGGCCATCGTGACCAGGCGGACGAACTTGTTGCCCTGGAAAGAGGGTGAGGTCGGGAGAGCCCTCATCGCGTGGGTCGTGCTCCTCATCGTGATGTACCCGCTCTGCCGCTGGTTCGGCCACATCAAGTCGCGGACGAAGAATCCCCTCATCCGCATGATGTAGCGCGCGCCCCGCTTGAGGGGCGACCGGCCGGGGTGTAAGGTGCGCCCATCGGTGAATGTAACCCTGGCGGCGCCCGATCCCGCTGCGTACCCGGAGGATGGGTCATGTCCCCGCACCTGCTCCTGATCTCGCAGGAGAGCCCCGCGCTGGAAGCCTATGAGCGACTGCTCGAGGAGGCGGACGTCCACCCCAAGGTCGTCACCAGCCTGCAGGATGCCTGCGCGGCTCTGATGGACGACGCGTACCACGCGTTGCTCGTCGACATGGTGACCCTGGTGCGTGCCCCGCAGGAGCAGAAGGCCGAGCTGCACGACGCGCTCTCCCTCATGCCGGTCGTGCGCCTTCAGTTTCTGCAGGAAGAGGGGCGCGTCCAGGCGGTCTACCTCGGACGCGCGGGTGGGGAGCGCGTCGATCTGGCCGACTTCGTGCGCGACCGGTGTCCGGGCTTCCAGCCTCGCCGGTTACGACGGTTCGAGCGGGTGGACTACTACCTCAACGCTGTGCTGGCCGGCGACGCGCTCTTCGCCCCCGACAAGGCCCAGCACACCAGCGTCCTCAACGTCTCCGAGAACGGCTGCTTCGTCTACACCGTCTGGGACTGGCCGGATGGCGCGAGGGTATGGCTGCAGATCACGGACCTGGCCGATGACTCGGTCATCATGGGCACCGTTGTCCGCCGGGTCCACTGGGGCACACCTGGCGTGCTTCCGGGCATCGGGATCCGCTTCGAGAGCGTCACGCCCGCCCAGGTCGCGGAGATTCGCCTCTTGCGCAAGAGCCGGGCCAAGTGAACCGGGCCCGGCTCGCGTCGCGCATGGGACAACCCCGGGGTGAAACGCGCTCAGCGTCTGCAAGCAGCATGCCGCATCCGCATCGTTGCGTCCGCGATCCCCATCGTCGCGAATTTCTCATGCGATCCACACGATGATGTTGACTGCAGCGCCGATTGGTGAGAGAAATCGGAGCGAGGCAAACGGGTTCCCTGTCTGTGTGAGCGGAGGTATTCGGGATGATGCGTCAGGTCGCGGGCGCGCGTGGGTCGTCACCGTGGTCGGCGGTCGAGTTCGGTCGCCGTCGCCGGGTGGCGGCCGATATCCTGGCTTACATGATCCTGGTGTATCTTGCACGACTGGCACAGGAGGCCGCACGTCGCCAGAGCGCTCCACGCCAGTAGACACCGCTCTCTGCCCTGCTCATCCGCGCGTTCCGTCAGGCGACTCTCTTCAGGACGGCCACGAGCTCGTCGAGATATCCCAGCGTCTCCGTGAAGATCCTGCCTCGCTTCATGTCCCGGCTCAGTTCCTCGGCGCGCGCGGCCAGCTCCTCGTTGCGCCGCGCAAGCTCCGCGGCCAGCGCGGCCGCATCCCCGATCCACGTGCGCAGGAACCGGCGGGTCAGCCGGTCCATCTGGAGCTCGAGCGCGGCCACACGCGCCCGCAGCCGGCGCGCGCGAACCATCTTGCCCGCCTCCTCGCAGAGGACCTTCAACCGGTTCGCCCGAGTGTAGGCCGTCGTGATCTCGCCCAGCACGGACGTGATCTCAGCCTCGGTCATGGCTGCCCTCCCTCATGCTCCCGCGTCATTTCTCCAGTGCCGACGCGCGGGCGCGCAGCTTGGCGTAGAGCCGCTGCAGGCGCTGCGAGGATTCGAAGAGGCGCTGGATCGCCTCGACATCCGCCCCGGGATCGCTCACGGCGGCGGACAGCGCCGCGTGGGCGGCGGGCAGCGTGCGGTAGGCCTGCTCCAGCTCTTGGAGCATGCGCAGCGTCCGGACGCAGGCATCGTTGAGATCCAGCATCTCCTCCACCGGCTTGGCGCGCTTGCCGGCCCGCGCCGCGGTCCACCGCGCGCGGATGGGCTCGTACCGCTCCACGTAGGCCTTCCTGACGCGGTCGCGGAGGAGCTGGACCAGCGTGATGCAGCGGCCGGCGATCCCGTCGACCGAAGCCTGGTTCTCCTCGATCGCCCCGCGCAGCAGGTCCCTCTGGCGGCTGTCGACGTAGCGGCGGAAGAGCTCCCCGGCGCTCGTCGAGATCAGCGCCAGCCCCGCCGCGTCATACCCCCGTCCCGCAGCGCGGGCGAACTCCGCCACGCCCCGGTTCAGGTCACCGCTCAGCAGCTCGAACTCCTCCGGGCTGGTGAGCTCGGCGGCGGCGACATCGGCGAGCAGGGCGGCATAGCCCGCCAGAGCCCCGGTCAGCGCGGACAGGGTGTCGGCCGATTGCTGGATGACCATGTAGATAGAAGTATCGGCCAGGGACCAGGAGTAGCCGGCACCGAACTCGAGGATCAACGGGCTGAAGGTGGCCGTGGTGTCGGCCCCGAGCTCCAGGATCCGCGCCTCTCGCTCCCATATGGCACCGACGTCGAGCGCGTCGTCCAGGCCGGACCGCGCCTCGCGGACGGCAACGTCGAACTGGCGGAAGGGGGCCGGATTGAGCGTGGAGCCACAGCCTGTGCAGGCCGTGACAACGATGGCGAGGGCGAGGGCCGCGGGCCGGAATCGAACATGCGCCATGACGGCACCTCCCGTTCTGGAGATCGGGCGGCAAACCCACCATGGCGCGAGTGTAGCGGAATCCGCTGAGCGGCCGAAAGAACCTACTGCCCTACCCCCCAGGGATAGTGCGTCCGCGGCACGCAGTGTCGCCCCGAGGTCGGCCCGGAGAGAGTCAGCTCGAACTCGAGCGGGGCGTCTCCCTCCTCGACGAGCGGTTCCAGGACGCGGAGCAGATACGTTCCACTCGGAAGGTCGTGGATCTCGAGATCAATGTCGAAGAGGCAGTTGCAGTGGCACCCGCTGAGGTTCTTGCACTCGTCGAGCGTGATCTGGTCGCCCGCGATCGTGATGGGGACCGCGATCTCCCCCGGGCAGCAGTTGAGCCCGGCGTTCACGTGCCGGAGTCCAAGGGTGCCCATTCCGTCGTAGGTGTATTCGATGCAGTCCTGGGTGTCGGGGGTCTTGGTCGTGCGCTCGTCGCTGGGGAAGCCCCCGCACTCACTGGCCGCCACGACGGTGCCCGCGGCTTGCCCCCCCTCGGGGGAGGGTGCCGGACCGTCGCTGTGGCTGCACCCCTGTCCGGCTGGCAGGAGGAGGGCCAGGACCAGGGTCGCGATCACGGAAGGGGGGATCCCACTGCGGGTCAATGCGTTCAAGCACATCGCCAACCTCCACGGTAGGCCCATCTGGGATCGGGTCGCAGGGTCTGGTGGCGGCAGCCAAAAGGAAGGAGACGGCGATCCCCGGCGGTTTTCAAGGGGCCCCGGGCCGGTCTCGGGTCGGTCTCGGCTTGCGGCCAGCCAGGCGTCCCGGCATAATCGCAGCACGCGGATCGAGATCTCTCGATTGCAGCGGGGTGGGTGGGAGCGATCACAGTCCCGAAGTACGGCTCGGGAGGTCGCTCCCGATGGACGACCGACCCGAGCGCTGGCAATTGGGGGGTTTCGAACATGGCAGTCGTCCTCACCGGCAAGAACCTCACGATCGAAGATGTCGTCGCCGTCGCGCGTCATGGCGAGAAGGTCGAGCTCCATCCCGACGCGGTCGCGCGCATCAAGCACTGCCGCGCCTTCCTGGAGGAGCGTCTCGAGAAGCGCGAGATCATGTACGGCACGAACACGGGGATCGGCGAGTTCTCCGAGATCATCCTGAACGACGAGCAGGTCCAGCAGTTCCAGCGCTACCTCATCTACAACCACGCGGCCGGGATCGGCGAGCCCTGCCCGAACGAGTGGGTGCGCGCGGCGATGCTGCTGCGCGCCAACGTGCACGCCAACGGCCACTCCGGAAACCGCATCGAGATCACCGAAACCCTCGTCGCGATGCTCAATCAGGGCGTCACGCCGGTCGTGTGCCAGCAGGGGTCGGTAGGCGCTTGCGGGGACTTGGCGCCGATGAGCCAGATCGCCCTGCTCATGATGGGCGAGGGCGAGGCTTACTACTTGGGCCAGCGACTGCAGGGCGCCGAGGCGCTCAAGCGGGCCAACATTCCGATTCCGGGCCTCCAGGCCCGCGACGGCCTGGCCACGATCAACGGCTCGAACCTGATCAACGCCATCGGCTGCCTGGTGGTCCACGACGCCGAGGAGCAGATCAAGCAGGCCGAGATCGCCTGCGCCATGACGCTCGAGGCCCTGAAGGCGAACATGAAGCCCTACGACCCGCGGCTGCACACGCTGCGCGGCTTCCAGGGGGCGGTGACCAGCGCCGAGAACCTGCGCAAGCTGATCGAAGGCTCCGACCTGCTCACGGGCAAGGAGAAGGTGAAGGTCCAGGATGCCTACTCGATGCGCTCGTCCCCGCAGGTGATCGGGGCCGCGCGCGATCAGCTCCGCTGGACGCGCAGCCAGATCGAGATCGAGGCCAACGGCGTGGGCGACAACCCGCTGTTTCTACCCGAGCACCGCGTGGTCCTGACCGGCGCGAACTTCCAGGGCTCGCCGATCTCAATGCCGCTCGACACGCTGGGCGCAGCCATCACCATGGTCTGCGTGATCTCCGAGCGCCGGCTGAACCGGTTGACGAACCCAGCTCTGAGCGTTGGCCTGCCGCCCTTCCTGATCAAAGGCGCGGGGCTGATGTCGGGGATGATGCTGAGCCAGTACACGGCCGACATGCAGATCGTCGAGCAGCGGATCCTCTCGGCACCGGCTTTCACACAGTCGATCCCAGCGGCGGCAGACCAGGAGGACTTCGTCTCGATGGGGATGAACACCGCGCTCAAGACCTGGCGCATCATGGACCTGTCCAACGGCATCCTGGGGATCGAGTTCATGGCTGCCGCGCAGGGCCTCGACTTCCGGCAGTACCAGCCGGGGCGCGGCGTGCAGATCGCCCGGGGCATCGTCCGCGAGCACGTCAAGTTCCTCGACGAGGACCGGCCGCTCTACAATGACCACAACGCGATGAAGGAGCTGGTGGCCAGCCGCAAGATCCTCGAGACCGTCGAGCGGGAGATCGGACCGCTGAAGACCTATTGACCGCATCAGACGTGAACGCCGGCCGGCGGGAGAGCTACCCCGCCGGCCGGCGCCGCACTTGCCCTCTCCCTCGGTCAGCGGACGATCAGGATTCGGTGACGGGCTTCGGCCCCCGGAACCGCCAACCTCCCGAAGTAGGTCCCCGCGGGCACGGGATGCCCGCTGGCGTCCCGGCCCGCCCATACGGCCGTGTGCTGGCCGGCCGGGAGCACGCCCGAGATCAGCGTCGAGACCCGGCGTCCAAGCACGTCGTGCACCGCCAGCTCCACGCGGCCCGGGCGCGGAACCTCGAAGTCGACCTGGGCCGCCGCCCCGTCAGGACCCGCCTGCCACACCGGGACCCAGCGGGCCGTGAGGCTCTCCTCGCCGACCGCGGAGAAGGGATTGTTCACCTGGACGTTCATCGAGACCGTGGCCGAGTTGCCGGCCACGTCCCAGGCGGTCACCTCGATGGTGTAGGTGCCATTGGAGCAATGCGTCGTGTTCCACGCCTCGGCCAGATCCGAGCTCTCGTAGACCTGGTCGCCGTTCGAATTGGTGATGATGTGGAAGAACTCGCGGTTGTCATAGTCCCCCTGCGTGCGGCAGACGCTGTCGCGCTTGTACAGAAGCTGCACGAGGAGCGGATCGTGAGGACCGCCCGCGTACTCGTCGGTCCACATGTCGTAGTACACAGCGAGTTTGTCGTCCACCACTGGTTGCGAAGGCTGGCCGACCGGGTAGATCGAGTAACGGATCTCCTGCACGGTGCAGACCCAGGTCGTTCCGATCACATCCCCGACATGGGCGATGACGTCCACCTGACCCTGTAGATTCTGTGGGCTGAGATAGGTCGAGGTCTCGTTCTGGCAGAAGGCCAACCACTGGGAGCCGACGGCCGTCTCGAAGACCGGGGCATCCGGGTCGACATGGCCGGTGAAGTCCAGGTGGGGGTTGTCGGTGTTGATCCAGGCGCCGTTCCAGACGGTCCCCGAGTCGCGGATGCGCGCGAAGTGGCAGTGGTGGAAGTCCGCTACCGGCCACTCGACCAGATCGCCCAGGTACTGGCCCTGCGTGACCATGTCGCCGACGCCCACGGCGATGGTCGGCTCGTCGAGGTGGGCGTAGAGGTAGCCTGTGGAGTACCCGGACCCGGCCGTGTCGGCCACCGCCACGCGCCAGTGCCACTGGCCGCTGGTTGTCAGCACCGCCTTGACCTGTCCCGAATGGACGGCGAAGACCTGCTGGCCGGGGGCGCCGAAGAGGTCGACGCCCGGGTGCGTGTAGCCGGCGCCGCCGTAGTTCTGGTACTCGCAGTAGGTGTTGCCGATGGGGTGGCCCTGTGCGGGGATGAACGGCCAGGGGAGTGTGGGGGCGTCTCCCCCCTGACCCGCGGCGCGCGGGATATCCCGGATGGGGCCGGCGCGCCGCTCGAGAATCTCCCCGCGCGGCGACAGCCGGACCAGCTCGCCCATCCAGCGGCCGTTCAGCTCGTGACGGATGCCGACGACCAGCGCATCGCCCTCGATGCGCAGGTCGCGCAGGCGCGCGCCGGCCGGGGCGGTGAAGAGGCACGTCTCAGCGCCGTCCACCAGGTCGATCCTGCGCAGCAGCCCGCGCTCGAGCACCAGGACCGCGGCCCCGTTGGGGGACACCGCGATGCGCAGTGGGAGGTCCGCCGCCAGGCGCCCGACGTTCGCGGGCGCATCGCCGCGGGCGATCCACAGCTCCCAACCGGCCTGGGCTGCGCGCGCGGCGGGGCGCAGGCCCGCCAGCACCCCATCCGGGCCGGTCGCGAACAGGGTCAGGGCCGGGTGGACGTACGTGCGGCCCGAGCGCAGGTTGAGCTGAACGACGCCGTCGCGTGACCCGCAGGCGAACCAGGTCCCGTCAGGCGAGAGCTGAGGATCGATCGGGCCATAGACCTCGCGGCGCAAGAGCTCCGCGCCGGTGAAGTCGAGCACGCGGATCACACCCGGCAGCGCGGCGGTCTCGGGCGTGTCTATCAGCACGAGGCGGCCGACGTCCGAGATGAAGAACCCGTTGCCTTCCTGGCTCGACAGGCGGTACGGCTGGCCGCCCGCCTCGATCGCGAGATCGGCCAGACAGCGATCGGCGTCGGCCTTCAGGGGCTCGATCCTCAGCGTGGCTGTCCCGAGCGGGGAGATGCGCGCGAGGCTCGTGCTCCCATCGATGAGCAGCCCCTGCGCGTTGACCTGCAGAGCCTCCGCGGGCGGGGCGGCGAGGGAGGCGGCCAGTATGGCCAGGAGCCCGAGCGACGCCACGGGGAACGCGGCTCGGTGGGGCAGCGACCCGAAGATTCCGGTGCAGCGCATGGCAGGATTCCTTTCCGATGGTCCGAGGTTGGTTGGCAACAGCATCATTATAGACCACGCGCGGTCGCCGGCGGCGGGCGAACAGCCCCCCGGCGCGGGCGAGCTGTCCCTCCACGGCGGGGAGGGGCGCTCCCCTGGCGGCCGGCTCCCCGCGCGGTGACCTTGCGATGCCCGGGGCCGTGGCGTACCCTGCGAGCCTCTTTCCACGCGCGGCCCGATGAGGCGGAGGTCGTCCATGTGCGGCGTCTTCGGCGTTTACGGACACCCGAACGGCAAGAACATCGTCAAGACCGGCATCTGGGCCGAGCAGCACCGCGGGCAGGACGCGGCCGGCGTGGCATGTCTGCGGATCACCGGCCCCGGCCGCGGGCTGGTGGAGGTCGAGAAGGGGAGCGGCAAGGTCCGGACAGTCTTGAACGGCCCGGAATTCGACGACCTCCACGGGGAGGCCTGGATCGCGCACGTCCGCTATTCGACCCAGGGTCGCCCCTCGCGCCGCAACGCGCAGCCGCACTACGCCCAGAGCATCCACGGCAAGATCGCCATCGTCTCGAACGGCGACGTGGTGAACATGCAGGAACAGCGGGCGTTCCTCGACCAGCACAACATCCGCACCTATACTGAAAATGACGCGGAGCTGATCGCTGCCTCGATCAACTACCAGGTGACGTTTCGCAACCGCGATCTGATCGAATCGATCACCCAGGTGATGGACCACGTCCGCGGCGCCTTCTCCTCGCTGGTGGTCGCCGAGTTCGACGATCGGCTCTTCGCGTTCCGGGACCCGCATGGGATTCGTCCGCTGTTCCTGGCCACGGTCGAGGACGACGGCTCGACCTACACCATGTTCGCCTCCGAGACCTCGGCCTTCGAAGCGGCGCTGCCCCTCTTCGGCCCGCGGGCCACGACCCGCACGCGGATGGTCGGCGCCGGCGAGGTGATCGCCGTGGGCCCGCACGGCATCGAGAGCTTCCAGGTCCGCACGCCGCAGCGGGAGGCGTTCTGCCTCTTCGAGATCGTCTACTTCTCGCGACCGGACAGCTCGGCCTTCGGCCGCTCGTTCCAGACCTGCCGCATCGAGGCCGGCAAGCAGCTCTGCCGGGAGCACCCCGCGGACGCGGATCTGGTCTCGCCCATCCCCAAGAGCGGGCTGCCCGCGGCGATGGGGTACGCCATGGCCTCGGGCGCGCCCTACATCGCGACGGTGATCGAGAACCCCTCCTTCGAGATCGACTTCCAGCAACTGCGCACGTTCATCGAGTCGACGGAGCAGGAACGCATGCTGGCGGCTCAGCTCAAATTCAACATCATCGGCGATCTGGTCCACGGCAAGGACGCCGTGATCGTGGATGACTCCATCGTCCGCGGCCTGGTGGCGAGTGTCGTGAACGAGTCCTTGCACAAGCGCGGGGCCCGGCGCATTCACACGCGGATCGCCTCGCCGCCCTACCGCTTCCCCTGCTTCTACGGCATCGAGACGAAGAGACGCTCGACCCTGGCCGCTGCCACGCGCACCGAGGAAGAGGTGCGCCAGCGGATCGGCAATCCGGCCAGCCTCGCCTACCTGTCCCTCGAGGGGCTGGTCGCCTCCACGGGTCTTTCCAAGTGCCAGCTATGCACCGCCTGCTTCGACGGGGACTATCCGGTTCCCATCCCGAGGGAGCTGCTCGAGAACGGAGATCCTGCCGCCCGGTAGGGCGCCGGCGCGTTTCCGGCCCGTGCGACCGAGGGGCTGCCCCCGCGGATGTGCGGCGGCTCGGGGACCGCAATGCTATACTCTATTGGGCCTTCCCGCCGTTCGAGGCAGCGCACGACGCCTGCCCCGGGCGGCGATGGCTCTTCCCGGGGAGATCGGAGATGAAGCGAGCCAGTTGGATCTCGGGCCTGCCCCTCGCGGCCGGCCTCCTGTGGTTCTCGGCCCTGCCGATCGCGAGCGCGGACAACCTGGTCGTCAACGGGGACTTCGAGCAACCCCTCGGAGCACCCTGGGTCCTCTATTCCGGAGGGGTCAGCACCATCGAGCGCCTGACCGACCTCGACCCGGACCCGGATTACGAGGTCCATGTCGATCTCCCCGGCGCGGGGGCCGGCCGGCTCGCGCAGATCGTCCCGGTGCCCGACTCGGAGATCGGGTTCTCGGGGCATCTGCGGATGCACGCCCAGCACACCGGGGACGCCTGGTCGGGGGCCGCGCTCGTGCTCTCTTACCTCAACAGCGCGCAGGAGGTTCTGGGCGAGACGTGGCTCGGGGCGTGGACCCCCAACTGCCCGTGGGAGGGCGGGCCCACGACTCACCTCATCGGTTTGCCGGACGACGTCTGGCTGGACTGGACCTTCAACGTCAACGAAGAGCTGGTGGAGCTGCCCGCCGTCGACCCGCAGGCCGTGCGGTACATCCAGATAGAGCTCTACGTACAAGCATACGAATGCTGAGGGGCCTACGCCGACGCGGAGGTCTCCGCGGATGACCTGCTCCTCGAATTTGGCGCGAATCGCACGTATCTCGTGATCGAAGGCATCACCGTCGACGACGACGCCCTGGGGGCCTCTGCCGGCGACGCCGACGGGATCGCCGAGTGCGACGAGACGATCGAACTCGGCGTCGCGTTGCACAATCTGGGTCACCTGAACGGCGTCGGGATCACGGGCGAGCTGAGCGTGAGATCGGCCTATGTCGGCCTGGTGAGCGGGCAAGCGAGCTACGGAACCATTCCGGCCGGCGGGGCAGGATCGCCCGCAGCACCCTTCGTCTTCCACGTCACGCATGACGTGCCCGACGGGGAGCGGCTCGCCTTCGATCTGATGGTCAACGCGGCGCCGAGCGTGCTCCCCCTGGAGCTGGAAGCCCGCGCCCCCCGATACACCGCCGGCATCGTGGAGATCGATGACCAAGCCGGGGGAAACGGCAACGGCATCCCCGAGCCGGGCGAGGTGCTGGCCCTCACCCTGTTGCTCGAAAACGACGGGGGCTGCGACTCGCCCGAGGTGACCGCCCGGCTGCAGAGTGGGTCGCAGCACCTGATGGCGGATCCGGGCTTGCACACGCTGGGCATCGTTGCCGCCGGTCAGTCGGTCGCGGAAGGGGGCTTCGGCGTCTCGGTCGATCCGGCCTGCCCGCTGGGCTATGCCAACGAGCTGCGATTGGTGCTGACGGGGCCCGGGTCCTACGTTGCGGCGGTGCCGTTCAACCTGAACGTTGGCGACGTCTTTGCCGACGACATGGAAACAGGCGCCGGGGACTGGACGCACTACCCCGGGGGCGCGACCTGGCGCGACGATTGGCATCTCGAGACCTTCCGCAACCACACCTACGCGGGGCAGACGAGCTGGAAGTGTGGGGGGCCGGGGAACTCAATCTACGGCGAACACAACTACGCCCTGCTGCAGACAGCGCCGATCGATCTCTTCCCGGGAGCGCGTCTCGAGTTCTGGCACTGGATGAAGGCCGAGATGAGCGCGGTCTATCCCGGCTACTGCTTCGACGGCGGGCTACTCGAGATCTCCACCGACGCGGGCGCCACTTGGGAGACGCTGGAACCCGAGGGCGGCTATCCCTACCGGATCCGCGCCTCCTCGGGGATGGGCCCGTTCCCCGGCGAGACGCCCGTCTGGTCAGGCGAACACGGCTGGACCGAGGTGTGGGTCGACCTCGGCGGGTACCAGGGGGAGGTCCTGCTGCGCTGGGCTTTCGGGAGCAACGGCTCGATCGGTCGCGAGGGCTGGTACATCGATGACGTGCGCATCGTGGTCCCCGCGATGTCGGAGGCACCGGCCCCTCGCGCGCGCGTGCTCCACCCCGTGCTCTTCCCCGTGGCGCCGAACCCCTGCCCGGCATCCGGGCTGGCATCGGTGCGCTTCGTGCTGCCCCGCGAGATGCGCGCGTCGGTGGCGGTCTTCGACGCCAGCGGGCGGCTGGTGCGCAGCCTGGCCGCCGAAACGCTGGGGGCGGGCGAGCATCGCCTGATGTGGGACGGCCGCGATCGCTCCGGCCGGCCCGCGGCGGCGGGGAGCTATGCCTGCCGGTTGGCGGCGGATGGCGAGCAGAGAACGCAGCGGGTCTTGCTCGTGAGATGACCCCCGCGGAGGGCACATGCGACACGCGAAGGCTCTGACAGCGGTTCTGATTCTGGCCTGCCTCGCGGGCTTGGGTACGTGGCACCATCAGCGCCATGCGCAGCCGGCGCGCGCAGTTCCCGAGGCCGGCCGCGCCGCCCATTCCATGACCCCCGGGGACGGCCTTCCGCCCAAGGCGCCCAATCCGCACTTCTTCGACGAGCGCGCTTTCCCGCTCGGACGCATTCCGCTCGACCGCTGGCATGCCGCGCAGCTCGATGCGGCGGCCCTGCGAGCCGAGGCGCGGGACCTGGCGGATGCCGGGCTGCGGACCGAGAGCTGGGAGCCGGCCGGGCCCACCAACATCGGCGGCCGTATCACCGACGTCGCGGTCCACCCGACCGATCCGAACGTGGTCTACGCCGGCGCGGCCGAGGGGGGCGTGCTCAAGACCACCGACGGGGGCCAGCACTGGACCCCGCTCTTCGACGATCAGGCCTGTCTTTCCATCGGCGCCGTCGCGATAGACCCCGCCCACCCGGAGGTCGTCTACGCCGGGACCGGCGAGGTGAATCCCGGAGGCGGCAGCGTCGCCTATGGGGGCGTGGGGATCTTCCGCTCGACCGACGGGGGCGCGAACTGGGCGCCGCTGGGCCTCGAGCACAGCGGCTCGATTGGGCGCATCGTCGTCGACCCGACCGATTCGCAGCGGATCTTCGTGGCGGCGATGGGTCTGCTGTGGGCCAATAATCCCGAGCGGGGCCTCTACCGCACGACCGACGGCGGGCAGACCTGGGAACGCGTGCTCTACGTGAACGACTCGACCGGCTGCGTCGACATCATCCTGCGTCCGGACGATCCGAACGTGATCCTGGCGGCGATGTGGCAGCGGGTGCGCCGGCCCGAGTACTACGACTACGGCGGCCCGTCCTGCGCGGTCCACCGGTCGACGGACGGCGGGGACACGTGGCAGGTCGTGGCGGGCGGCCTGCCCGCGCCGGGGGCGAGCAGCGGGCGCATCGGCCTCAGTCTGTGCGCGGCACAGCCGAATGTCATGTACGCCGTGTATGCAGACCGCACGGGGTACTTCGCTGGGCTGTACAAGTCGACGAACGGCAGCGTGAGCTGGATCCGGACGAACGACGGGGCTCTCTCCGGCATCTTCTCTTCCTACGGCTGGTGGTTCGGCAACGTGCGGGCCCATCCGGTGAACCCCGACTGGATCTACGTCCTCGGGCTCGACTTCTATCGCAGCACCAACGGCGGGCAGTCCTACTTCTACGCCGGCGGGAGCATGCATGTCGATCATCACGGTCTGGCCTTCGGTCCCGGGACGAATCCCGTCGCCTATTGCGGCAACGACGGCGGCATGTACCGCGCCACCGACGGCGGGAGTTCCTGGACCCTGCTGCCCGACCAGCCGATCACCCAGATCTATCGCGTCGCCCTGGATGCGCAGAACCCGCTCGCGCTCTACAGCGGCTGCCAGGACAACGGGACCTGCCGCACGCTCACGGGGGGCCTCAGCGACTGGACCATGATCTACGGCGGCGACGGGTTCCAGCCCCTCGTGCATCCCCAGAGCTCCAGCCGCATCTGGGCGCAGTATCAGTACGCCAGCCTGAGCTATTCCTCGAACGGCGGTGGGGGCTGGTCGGGCGCGGTGAGCGGCATCGGCTCGGGCGACCGGCGCAACTGGAACACACCGCTCATCCAGGATCCGACCAACCCGGACCGTCGCTACCTGGGCACGCAGCGCCTCTACCGCAGCGCGAGCAACACGAGCTGGACGGCCATCAGCCCCGACCTGACCGGGGGCCCGCACCAGGGCGGGAGCGGGCAGGTCGACGGGATCCTGACGACGATCGCGGTCTCACCCCTCGACGGGCAGATCCTCTGGACGGGCAGCGACGACGGGCGCGTCCACGTGACCGCCGACGGCGGCACGAACTGGAGCGATGTTTCGACCGGCCTGCCCGAGCGCTGGATCACGAGCGTGCGCACCGATCCCTTCGACGCCCACACGGCCTACGTGACGATCTCCGGCTTCCGGTGGGCCGAGCCGCTGCCGCACGTCTTCCGCACCACGGACCTGGGCACGACCTGGGATGCGATCTCGGGCAACCTGCCCGAGGCGCCCGTCAACGACCTGCTGGCCGATCCGCTCTTGCCCGAGCACCTCGTGGTGGCGACCGACGTCGGTGTCTACGCGACGGCCAACGGCGGGGAGAGCTGGTTCATGCTCGGGGCGGACCTGCCACGGGTGGTCGTGACCTCGCTCGCCTTCGCGCCCGCCTCGCGCCGGCTCTACGCCGGGACCTACGGGCGGAGCTTCTTCGCCTGCACGCTCGGGGATCTGACCGCGGTGGACGAGGGGCAGGAGCAGGCCGGCGCGAGGCGGCCCGCGCCCCGGCTGCTGGCGCCCCAGCCGAGTCCCGCGCGGGGCGCGACCACGCTGCGGTGGGAGAACACCCCGGCGGGCCGGGCCGAGATCGAGGTCTTCTCCGTGACCGGGCGGCGCGTCTGGCACCGCTCCCTGGCCGATCGCGCGCGGCAGGCGGGTGAGCTGCGGTGGGACCTGCGCGATGACGAGGGTCGGCCGGTGCCGGCCGGGGCATACTACGCGCGCTTGCGGGTGGACGGGAAGGCGACGCGCGGGCGCGCGATCATCGTCGAGCGCTGACGGCCAGGGGTGTCGGCCCGCCTGGGCCGATGCCCCCGGGCGCCTTTGACTACCCTCGGCGCGCGACCTTGCGCGCCTGCCAGATCTCCCGCCGCGCCAGGATGGCTCGCCCGTGCTCCTCGCAGTAGAGGCGCGCGAGGCTCAGGTCGCGGCCCAGCGTCCACGCGGGTGTGCGACCGCAGCGCTGGTGCTCATAGCCGTTCTGCAGCCACATGCACCCGATGTGCCGCAGGGGGGGAGGAACCCAGTGGACGATGCGGTTGCCCCCCGACATGACCCACAGGCCGTGCGCGCTGCGGGCGGGGCGGGGCACGGTCAGGGCCAGGAGGAATGCGGCCTGGGCCAGGGAGAAGGATTGGATGGCGTTCTCGGAGTCGGCCCGGATGCCCTCTTCGGGCACCGGGTCGTCGATTCCCGACAGCAACCCGCTCGCCGAGGCTGGGGGGTACCGAGGCTCCATGGGGGCCTCCAGCCGCGTCCACGCGTGGGGGGTTCCGCCGGAGGCGGCACCGGCACGCAGAGGAGGTTCTCGGGTTCAGTATAGGTAGGTTCGCGCAAATCGTGCGGCGCCGGCGGGAAGGTGCGCAAGAGCGCTATCGCCCGCCGGATCCGGCCCGCCGCTGGGCCTGCTCGGCTTCTTCGGTCCGGCCGAGGGCGCGCAGCACATCGGCAAGCTGCGTCCAACCTTGCGGCGAATCGGGCTGGAGCTCCGCGGCCCGTCGCAGGGGCTCGACGGCCTCGGCCAGCCGCCCGGTTTGGCCAAGCACCGCACCCAGGTTGGCCCAGGCCATCGCGTAGCGCGGGTCGAGCGCCACCGCGCGGCGCAGGTGCTCTTCGGCCGCGCTCGTATCGCCCTCCCGCATGCAGAGCACGCCGAGGTTGTTCTCCACACGCTCGGGCTCCCGGGTGAAGCGCAAGGCGTGCTCATAGGACTCGCGCGCCCCGGCGAAGTCGCCCTGGCGCTCTCGGATCACGCCCTGCACGCGCAGCCCCTCCGAGTTGTCGGGGTCGATCGCCAGCGCCCGGCGCACGGCCTCCTCGGCCGCCGCGAGGTCGCCCGACTGCAGGCGATAGCTCGCCAGGTTCGCCCAGGCCTTCGCGTTCCGCGGATCCGCGGCGGCGGCTTGCTCGTAGGCCTCACCGGCCTGCGCGCCCTCGCCGCGCTCCGCGAGCAGGTTGGCGAGATTGGTGCGGGCCTCGGCCAGGCCGGGATCCAGGCGCAACGCGTCGCGCAACGCCTGCTCGCAGGCCGCGAGGTTCCCCTTCCGCTTCCAGGCGATGCTGTCGTGGAACCGCGCGAGGGCGAAGTTCTCCTTCTGCGCCCGGGCCGGCAGGTTCATGGCCAGCGCCCCCACGAGGAAGATCGCGGCCGCCAGAACCACCTCTGCGCGCCGGCCCGCCCGCCACGCGTCCCAGCCCAGCGTGATCGCGGCGGCCGCGAACAGGATCAGGAACGGCACCACGGGAACGCGATACCGGGCGCAGACGAAGAAGGCAACCACCCCGAGCATGTAGAGCACGAGAAACGCGAGCGGCAGCAGCGTCTGTTCTCTTCGCCGCCGCCACCCCAGGAAGATGCCCGCCAAGGCCAGCGGCGCGATCAGCCC
Source organism: uncultured bacterium (assembly GCA_964506245.1). GTDB lineage: Bacteria > Eisenbacteria > RBG-16-71-46 > CAIMUX01 > WJJG01 > CAZDKK01. The sequence goes on from CAZDKK010000005.1 coordinate 51,324, forward strand.
AAAGCCGAAGAACGGCAGCTTCATGATGGGCGCGTACGATCGCAGATGGGGGATGCAGTCGTTGTTGCCGACCTCGTGCGCGATCCAGAAGAGGCCGAGCTTGCGCAGGGTCAGCGCGATCCACGCGCCCGGCTGCCCGGTGACGAAGCGCATTCCCTGCCCGAACCAGTAGCGCGAGACCTCGGACTCCTTGAGGGGGCGCCCTTCGGCGCGCTCGGCGATCTTGATCGTGTCGAAGCGGCCGCCCCACCAGTCGCCCCGCGTTCCGGGCACGATCGCCGTGTGGCCGTCGGATTGCGGGTTGTTCCCGATGTAGAAGTTGACGCCGCCCTGCGAGGCGATGACGACGAAGTCGTGGCCGACGACCACGTTGTACAGCGTGACCGCCCCGATGGGGATGAGCGCCAGGGCAGCGAAGGCCACAACGGCGACGCGCGGGAGGCCCTGCCGCAGGCGACGCCAGAACAGCCAGGCGAGGGCGAGCGCGAAGATGAGGATGCTCGGGCGCGCGACGGCGGCCAGGCCGAAGAGCAGGCCGGCGAGGGCCCACGGCGCCACGGGTCGCGGCGTCTGGGAGCCGGGGGCAGACCGGCCGGGAGCCCCCGCGTCGAGAGCGCGGAGCAGGGCGAGGAAGAACGCCAGCGTCAGGAAGACGAAGAGCGGTTCGATCAGCAGCTCGTTGTCGTGGTAGATGAGGATCCAGTAGAGAGCAGCGATCAGGCCGGCGATCAGCCCCGTGGCGCGCGAGAAGAGACGGCGGCCGATGAAGTAGATCAGCAGGCAGCTCGCGGAGCCGAGCGCCGCCTGGATGACCCGCGGCACGAGGTAATCGTGGCCGAAGATCGCGTAGATCGCTGCGAGAAAAAGCGGGTAGAGCGGCGCGCGAAAGAAGGGGCCCTCGGCGCGCCAGGTGCCCGCGGCGAGCTGGCTCGCCCACTCGTCGTGGTACCCCGGGTCCATGAGCGGCGCGTCGAATTGCGGATTGGCGCGGGCCTGCAGGACGTAGATCAGGCGGACAAGAAACGCCACGGCCAAGATGAGCAGGGCCGGCCAGTGGTCCCGCAGAAGGTCCCCGCGAGCGCCGGGGCCCATGTGGCCGGCCGCTCGGTCCCGAGCCCTCTTCGCGCTGCGTTGCGGCATGACCCTCCTGCCCGCCGTCGAGGGTGAAGGACAGACGCCCGCGGCCGCAGGGGGCAGAGATCGCGGGCCTCGGGGCACGGAGGGGAAGCCTACGCAGCGCCCGCGGCGGTCGTCAAGAACCGAGCGGACGCCCGCCCGTAGGGCTAGCGATCGCGGTCGCGGGGCAGCGCCGTGGGGGCCGAGTCGACGATGCGATCCCCCTGCGCCAGGGCCTCCACATGCCAGAAGGCAGCTTGTACAGACCAGGTCCGCAGGCTCGCCGCCGGGATCACCATCCGCGTCTCGGCGCCCGCGTCGAGGCAGGCGATCTCCTGCAATCCTGGATCGAGGATTCTCACCCGGTAGGCATCGGCGGATGCGATGGCGCTCCACCGCAGCTCGACCCCTCCATCCGCGAGCGGACGGGCCGGGAAGACAGACAGCGCGGGTTCCTCCTGGGACGTGGGCTGCTCGCGCAGCACCGGGCCGCCGGAGCTTCCGGGCCACCCGGAGCCCCTGGGCCACCAGGGCTCGTCTCGGGCGATGAGCACGATGCCGACCAGGATCGCCGCCGCACCGAGGGCCGGAACGAGCATGCGCGGGGGGCGCAGGAGCTGGAGCAGACCGCCCCAGCGTGTTGGCCCCTGCGCAGCCCGCTCCAAACGCCCGCGTGGACTCGGGCGCGGGGAGCCGGCAGGGCTCGGCAGCTCATCGGGCCCGACCACGCCGGTCGGGAGCGCCTCTGCGACGGGGGCATCCGATCCGATCCGGGCCTGCAGCGTCTCCGCCAGCCGGGCCACGGCTTGCTCCTCGCCCGCGTGCGGGGCTTCCTGGCCGAGCGCGATGTACAACCCGTAGGCTTTCAGGCGGCTCCGACAGCGCGCGCAGCCGTGCACGTGAGCCCAGCGGGGATCGTCCCGCGAGCCCTCGCTCAGCGCGAGGAGCTCATCGAAGGGAAGGCACGGCTCGGTCATCGTTTCCCTCGCGGTGTTTGCTCACCCTTTGGCCCCAGAGCCGCCCGCAGCTTGCGCCGTGCGCTCTGGAGCACGGCCCGCGCCCCCGTGGCGTGCTCGATACCGAGCACCCGCGTGATGGCGTCGACCGGCATCCGTTCGAAGCAGCGCAGCCAGAGAGCCTCTTGCTCCTGCGCGGTCAGGTGGTCGCGCATCAGCAGCAGCAAGCCCTCCTCTTCCTCCTTGTCTTCCAGATTGCGATCGGGACCCGCCCCGGGATTCGCCAGGGTCTCCGGCGCGGCCTCCTCGTCCCGCAACAGCGGCGGCCGCCGGAGAGCATCGAGGCACCGGTTGCGACAGATGACGAAGAGCCACGCCGAGAATCGACCCCAACCCTCGAACCGACCTAGGTTGCGGTAGGCGTTGAGCAAGATGTCCTGCGCGAGATCCTCGGCCAGGTCCGCCTCCCCGACCATCCGGTAGCACCATCGGTACACGTTTCGCATGTGGCGACCCAGCAAGACGTTTGCGGCACACCTTCCGTCCGGGTCGGCTGGCTTCTCGGCGGCCAAGCGGGCCAACGCCTCGTCGGGCCAGCCGCCATATGCGTCCGTGTTCACCATGAGGAACGAATCCCGCCTCCAGGAATCACAGTCGGATGGTGAATATACCGCATGAGCTGGGGGCTGAATACCGCCACGGGACTCAGGCTCGATGGAGCTGCCGGAAACTATCGGGGAGGTGCAACCGGGGCCCGCCCGGCGCGTAAGCACGGGCACCCCCCAACCCGCATGGAGGGGATCCTCATGCGCCCGCTCTGCCCACAGGTCCTCCTGGCCGGCGCCCTGGTGCTCGCCTCAGGAATCGCTCACGCCGAACGCCCCGCTGCGCCACGCATCCGCGCGGGCGCCCCCCTGCGTCCGCCGCGGACGGTGACGCTACAAGAGCAATGGCGAGTCGGCGGACCCGGAAGCGGCGTGATGCTCGGGGCCGTGACCGAGGCGGTCGCCGACGAGGACGGCAACGTCTACCTGCTCGACACGCAGCTCTGCCACGTGCTGGTCATCTCCCCCGCGGGCCAGGTGCTGCGCACCCTCAGCCGCGAGGGCGATGGCCCGGGCGAGGTCCGCCGGCCGCGCGACGTGCTTGTCATGCCGGACGGGTCGATAGGGCTGGTGGAGATGTTCCCCGCGAAGATCGTCGAGCTCTCGCCGGAGGGCGAGCCACGCGGCATGGTGACCATCGGAGGGGCGCAGGTCACGCCCGGAGGGTTCATAGCCGCCAGCCACTGCATCGCTCGCGCGGGCGTGCTGCTGGTGGCCGGCCAGCAGATCCTGCGGGAGCCTCCAGGTCAGCGGCGCATCTCGTTCCTGTCGCGCCTGGCGGCGACGGGGGAGGAGCTGACGCGCCTGCGCGAGTCGACCATCGTGCTCGACTTCAACAAGCTGCGCTTCGTCGAGCGTGACCTGCAACCACCCTTCGACCTGGCGAGCGCCCTGGGACCGGACGGCCGCGTCTATGTGCCGGAGAGCTGGGACCGCTACGCGATCGAGGTGCTGCGCCCGGACGGCACGCTGGAGCGCGTGATCGAGCGCGAGTTCGTGAATCGCAAGCGTACCGACGACGAGCTGCGGCGCATCAACGCCGTCTACGAGGCCTCGGCCCGCAACAACCCCTACGGCGAGGAGCACGAGATCGAGCCATGCCCTCCGGTCATCGCTGACCTGCGCGTGGACGCCTCCGGCACGCTCTGGGTGTTGCACAGCCGCAGCGCCGAGGGGCAGGCCGCGGGCATCCTGCAGACCTATGACCTCTTCGACCCCGAGGGTCGCTACCTGGGGCAGGTCTCGATCGCCTGCGACGCTGACCCGGAGATCGATGGCCTCGAGTTCCTGAGCGACGACCGCGTGCTCCTGATCAAGGGCTACGCGCTGGCCGCGGCGGGGCGGAGCGATCTGGGCAGCGTGCCGCTGGGGGAGGACGGTGAGCCGGAGCCGCAGGAAGTGATCTGCTGCCGGGTCGCTTCGTAGGCGTGCGGGTGGGGCATTCGCCGTGCGGAGGAGAGCGGCGGATCCCCCTAGCGTTGCGGGAGCCCACCCAGCGCCTCGCGCAGCCGCTGGGCGGCCGCGCTGCCCGGATCGAGGCGCAGCGCCTCGCCGACCGCATGCACCGCGCCGTCGATCTCGCCCGTCTGCCGGTAGGCCCAGCCCAGGCCCACGAAACCGGCGGCGAACCGCGGGTAGAGCGTGGTGCAGTACTGGAATGCCTCGAGCGCCTCCTGGCCCCGGGACTCCCGCAGCAGGCGTCCCCCGATGGAGTGGAGGACATCGGCGGGCGGGGACACCGGAAACCCATACCGCTGGGACAGCCCGGCGTAATGAGACTTCACGTCCTCCAGCGTACCCGTTTGGAAGAGGCTGGGCGCCGGCCACCAAGTGGGGAATGCCCCGCGGAGGCCTTGGTAGAAACCCTTGACGGGGACGTGTCCTTCTCCCTCGAAGATGTCAAACCGGTGCTCGAGATTCTCCCCGGGAAGGGTCGCAAGCAGGGCATCGAATTCACGGATGCCGGACTGCAGCGCCTGCGGCTCGTCGCCGCCCCCCGACAGGTACACGTACTGGCGGGTGATCGGATCCGTCTTCCTTGCCCGCAGCGCGGCGAGCAAGAGGTCCCGGCGCTCCGGCGCATCCAACCCCGGGCTCGAGGCGATGTAGACCTGGAACAGGTCGGGTCTCTGCACCCACGCGTAGAGCGTGAAGAGACCGGAGACGGAATGGCCCGCAAGGATGCGGTAGGGATGCGTGCGGTAGCGCGCCTCGACGTACGGGACCAGTTCCTGCTCGAGGAAGCGCAGGAAGCGTTGGGCCCCAGATTCCCCCTCGGACGGAGGCACGTTGGGTGGAAGTAGGTCGCGCGAGCGGTTCGTGTTCGGCAGGCCGACGATGATCATCTGGGGCACATAGTAGGGCGCCACCATCTCCAAGACCGAGACCCAATAGCCAAAGTGGTCCTCTCCATCGAGCGCGATCAGCAGCGGATAGCCGTCCTGGACGTCTCCGTAGTCATCCGGCAAGTGGATCTGGATGGGGCGGGCTTCGCCGAGAATCTCCGAGTGCAGCTGCAGCTGCTGGCCGATGACCACGTCCTGCGGCGGCTGAGCGGCGGCGCGGGAGATGCCCAAGAAGGCCACGACCAGAAGCACGCTGCCCATCCTTCTTCCCTGCGCGCTCACCAGCATCCCCCTCCTCCCGGGGCTGCCCCGGAGCCAGATCAGCCCGTTGGGCTTCCTGCGCACGCCGACGTGGACACCAACGCGGGACTACCTCCGCACGCCGAGGTAGACACCGCCAGCATACGGCACCAGCCAGACGAGCCACACGAAGAGGCTATAGCGGTGGAAGACGCCCCGCAAATGCTCGCTTCCGCGGCGAATGACCCAGGAGGCCCAGATCGCGTGAGCCAGCATCAGGAGGATCGCAATCTGTCCCGTCAGCGTGTGCGGGTGGCGGAGGTCGAAGGGCTCGGTGGCGATGCGGTGCATGGCCAGGGTCCCGCAGACGTCGAAGGCAAAGCCCGTCCAAAACGCGGCTACATGCCAAGGCTTGAGGTAACGGCTCACGCGCTCAGACCACACGCCCACGGAGTAGAAGACCAGGGCGAGGGTGATGAGTGCAGCGGGTACGATCAAAGGGGCGGCCCTCCGTGCGAGAAGCCAGGGTTGTGGAACGAAGATCTGTGATGCTCCTTGCCCGCACCCCACCATGATGGGGCTTCGCCGCAAGTTGCACCAGGATGCGGCATGGACGACGCATTGCCCTGAAGAGAATGCAGCTAGCTCCCTCCCATCACAGATCTCCGTTCCACAGCCCAATGTTTACATCTATGATTAGCACAACTGATTGTTCTGGAAGGGATTCCCACCCTCTTCCCAGAAGAGCCGTCGCCCCAACCCCTTCCGTAACAGGCGTATACAGCCTCGATGTTACCCGTGTGCACCTGCAAAGACGTGCGTGACTCCGCGCGGGACCCATGGCACACTCTATCCAGCTCACCAGGCATGGGCTAGTACTTGTCAACGGTGCAAGGCTTCGATGCTATGGAGGTTCATCAATGAGATCATTGGTAGTCTTAGGGCTGTGCGCCGTGCTTGCAGCGGTCGCCTATGCCGGTCCGGGTGGCGATAACCGGATCTGCGAACCCTGCATCAACATCGACGCCGCGATCTCTCCGACGCCGGCCTACCAGACCATTGCCGGGTCGACGGTCGGCCAGCCGAATAGCGAGTACGCCTACAGCTTCTGCGCTGTCGCGGGCGGCTCGTACCGCTTCACCTTCTGTGAGGGTGGCGGCTCGGCCACGTTCGACACGGCCATGTCGGTCCAGGGCCCGAATGTGTGCGGTGCCTACATCGTCTGCAACGACGACTTCTGCGGTCTGCAGTCGCAGGTTGACTTCTATGCGCCCGCTGCTGCGACCTACATCGTCGTCGTGGACGGCTGGAGCACTAATGCGGGCACCTACGTGCTGGCGTATCGCGGTCCGGAGGCTCCGTCTCCCACCGAGAACACCAACTGGGGCCAGATCAAGGCGCTCTATCGCTAAAGTGAGCCGGCCCGCGATTACGAGATCGTGAGTCAGGAGAACCCGAGCGGGGCAGGCACGGCTTGCCCCGCTCACTCTTTGCCCCGGGAGTCTTTCCAGAGCTGATCCCGGCTCGGCAGCAGCCTGGGAAGCCGAGGCTGCCCGGGAGGATCGGCTTCCCTCAAGGCATCACCCAGCACGCGGATCTGGCCGGAGATTCCCCAACCTGCACGTCACCAGCCATCTCATTATTCCATAATGGGTTGCACCCCAACTTGCCTCGGGCGCGTCGCCCACTGGCTGGTCCCGGCCACGTGGCCCGGCTGCAGCGCCATCCTGACAGCCCGGCTCAACGCCAGGCAATTTGGTTACACCTGCAAATGTTTACGTGACGCCGGGGGGCGTCTTGTGTCATACTTACTCCAGCTCACCAGGCATGGGCTACTTTGACTCTGTGGTGCAAGGCTTCTTTGCTATGGAGGTTCATCAATGAGATCACTGGTAATCCTCGGGCTCTGCGCAGTGCTGGCATCGGTCGCATATGCCGAGAACCGGATTTGCGAGCCTTGCTTGGACATCGACGCGGCCATCGCGCCCACGCAGACCTACCAGACTATTGCCGGGTCGACGGTCGGCCAGCCGAACTACGAGTACGCCTACAGCTTCTGCGCTGTCGCGGGCGGCTCGTACCGCTTCACCTTCTGTGAGGGTGGCGGCTCGGCCACGTTCGACACGGCCATGTCGGTCCAGGGCCCGAATGTGTGCGGTGCCTACATCGTCTGCAACGACGACTTCTGCGGTCTGCAGTCGCAGGTTGACTTCTATGCGCCCGCTGCTGCGACCTACATCGTCGTCGTGGACGGCTGGAGCACTAATGCGGGCACCTACGTGCTGGCGTATCGCGGTCCGGAGGCTCCGTCTCCCACCGAGAACACCAACTGGGGCCAGATCAAGGCTCTGTACCGCTAAGCCGATCCGGCTCACGATCGCGAGATCGTGAGGTAGGACGAAACGCTGCGGGGCAGGCGACGTCTGCCCCGCTCGTCTTGTGCTCGCCGGCGCCAGGCCCCCCCAATCCGTGGGGGTCCAGGCTAGCGCGCAACCCAGTTGCGTGCTCGCGGCCCACACCTCTGATCCCGCAGTCGTTGCGCGTTCGCCCCGCGCTCCATCCAGGGGTCTGTTCTTGCTCCAGAAACGCGTTCTCTGTCAGGATATATAGGTGTGTTTCGCTCCGGCATCGGAGCGACCGGGGCCACCATGGGTCGAGGTCCAGTGAGCATGCCAACCTCGCAGAGGGGAAAGAGAATCGACCTGGGCTGGCTGAATTCCTCGCGCTTGCACGTGTTCCTCTTCTGCGGCCTGCTGGTGGCCACGCCCTTCATGATGGTGACACGGTACCTGCAGGAGGTCATCGGGCGGATCTCCCGCCTCCACTTCCCGTTTGCCGGCCAGGAAGTCCCGCTCATCCCGGTGGTGGCCGGTCTGGTCGTGATCGGGGCCCTGCTCATTGCGCGCCGTCAGATCACCAAGCTCCGTGTGGTGGCTGGCCTGATAGTCCTGCTCATGATTGCCCTCGGGCAGCAGATCACCGACTACTACTTCGATCACACCTTCTATGACCTGCAGCAGAACTGGCACTATATCGCGTACTGCCTCTTTGCCGTGATGCTCTTTCGCGATCTGGCCCCCCGGGGGATTCCTCAGGGTCGGATCCTCCTCACCACCTTCCTCGCGGCGCTGGCGTGCTCGACCTTCGACGAGGGCTTCCAGCGCAACCTCAGCAACCGCACCTTCGATCTGAGCGATATCGCCAAGGACGCCTTGGGTGCGGTCATGGGCATGACGGCGATCTACCTGGGCGAGAACCGCACGGGCGCGATCCTGCGCAATTGGAGGCCGGTGCTTCACCGCAATCTGCGCGAGTATCTCAACCATGGATCCTCGATGCTCCTGCTCTGCGCCCTGTTCGCGTACTTGTTCCTCTGCTACGGCTCGATCCTCAGTGAGGAGGAATACACTGGTCTCGTGGCGCTCTTCACGCTGGCGACCTTCGTCTTCGTGTTCCTGGTGATTCATTTCCTGCAGTTCCGATGGCCCAGACGCATTCTCCTGGGGATCCTGATCGTCGCCCTGGCCACCCAGGCGTTCTTCTACCTGAAGTACCGCGATGCGAACATCGTGCACCAGCAGAAGGGCCTGGTGGTCTACAGGGGCATCCCGGTCCCCTTCTTCGACCTCATGATCTTTCCCGATGGTGGCATCCGCCTGGTCGACAAGAAGGAGCACTTCTACGCGCGCGACCGGCAGGCGTTCATGAAGAAGCGGGCGGACATCATCCTCATCGGCAGCGGCACTGAAGGCACCGGAGGCAGGGGGTTCCCCTCCGACGCCGTTCACCAGTTCAACTACAACTTCGCCATCCGGCGCGGCTCGCAGGTCATCATCCTGAAGAACCCGGAAGCCTGTGCGCTCTTCAATCGGCTGAAGCGAGAGGGGAAGAATGTCCTCTTCGTCCTCCACCACGAAGTCTGACGCCGCGCTGCCCACGGACGGCGACCGGCCCCGGGGCGGCCCGTACCGCAACCACGTGCTGGTCACGATCGGGCTGCTCTTCACCTGGGTGGTCCTGCTCTTCTTCGGCCTCCTCTCGGCGACAACCCCCCCTTGGCTGGTGTCGCTCTCCGATCCCGGCCGCCGGGTCGAGAGCACCGATGCGAAGAACCTCGGGGATGATGCCCTGCGGCAGGGCAATCTGGGGCTCGCGGCGGCGCAGTATCAGCACGCCCTGAAGATCAGGCCGGATGAGGGCGGCGCCATCGTGAACTTGGGGATCGTCCTGATCAAGGCCGGTCGCGTGGACGAGGGCGAGAGGGTTCTGCGGGATGGCCTGAAGATCACCCACAGCGACGTCAGCCGGGGGTTGATGCTCTACACCCTGGGCCTGCTGGATGAGCAGCGCGGCAATCGCGAGGCGGCAATGGCCAACTACCGCGAGGCCATCGCATGCGGCACCGATCTGGCAAAGCGCTATCACCGGCTCGGGTCGCTCTACCTTGCGGCGGGGCAGCTCGACAGCGCGCAGGTGACCTTCGAGAAGGCCCTGGCGTACCAGCTTGACCCGGCATCCTCCTACCGCGAGATGCTCGTCCTCGGCATGGATGCTCTGGAGGACGACACCGTGCACGTGGCCGTCATGCGGGAACTGCTCCGACAGCCGGTCACGGAGAACGACCTGGCCCGCTACGACCTCGAGACCATCCGGCAGGTCCAGCTGCAAGACACGTCCGTCGCCGATACGTACAACTACCTGGGATGGGTTGCCATTCAGAGAGAGGACTTCGCCAAGGCGACGGCATACTTCGAGAAGTCTCTGGAGATCTGGCCCGGCAATCGCAATGCGGTCGAGAATCTGCGCGTCCTCAGGCAGATCGAAGCGGATGCCCGGCAGCGGGGAGCCGGCTCATGAGTCTGCCCGGATGCGTGCCCGGCCTTGGGCCGGAGGTGCGCACGGATAGGCGTGGGAGCCTGGTGTGGTGCGCCCTTGCCCTGTGGGGAGGGGTGTTGCCGCTCGTCGGGGCCGGCGCCGGGGCCGAGGAGATCTGGACGGTGCGAATCCACCGAGCGGGGACGGTCGACGAATACACCCTGGCGGCAGTGGACAGCATCACGTTCCATGCGGACACCTCCCTCGTGCCGATGGTCCTGGTCCCCGCGGGGCAGTTCGTGATGGGCGACGGGATCTCGGCCTGCGGCCAGCAGCAGCGCGAGGTGACGCTCACGCGCAGCTACCTCCTGGCGCAGCACGAGGTCACCAACGGCGAGTACCTCGCACTTCTCCAGTGGGCCTACGATGAATCCCTCGTGACCGTCACGCCCGCGGGGGTGTGGGACAATCTGGATGGCAGCACGGAGCTGCTCCTGGCCCTGGACAACGACTGGGCGGAGATCCAGTTCGACGGCGTCGGCGTGTTCTACCTGCGGGCTTCTCCGTCGCCGGAGGCGCAGCAGGCCTACCCGGGCGGGTACGATCCTGCCGTGCATGCGGTCAAGGAGACCACCTGGCACGGGGCGGTCGCCTTCTGCGACTGGCTGAGCCTCCGCATGGGGTTCCCGCGCGCGTACGATCACGCGACCTGGGAGTGCAACGGGGGCGACCCGTACGGCGCCCGCGGCTATCGGTTGCCGACCGATGCCGAGTGGGAGTACGCGGCGCAGTTCGACGATGAGCGGATGTACCCGTGGGGAAACGAACCGCCCGATTGCAGCCGCGCGAACTACTACCTTCCACCCTACCAGCTCTGTGTCGGATGGACCGCCCCGGCCGGAAGCCATCCCAGCGCACCGGCCAGCCTCGGGCTGTTCCACATGGCCGGCAACATGTGGGAATGGTGCAATGACCGGTACATGTGCGACCTGGGGACCGATCCGGTGGTGGATCCCCCGGGGCCGCTCACGGGCGATCGCCGCGTCTGTCACGGTGGCGGTTACGCCAGCGGTCCCAATGACATGCGGTGCGCTCTGCGCGTTTACACCTACCCGGCGAGCAGCAGCTACACTCACGGGTTCCGCATCGCGAGAACGTCCAGCAGGCTCACCTCGGGTCGACAATGAAAGCGGATCCCATAGAGGCTGCCCACCCCGCGGGTTGTATAGATCGAGCGGCCCTTCCACGCGTGGAGACCGGACACGAACCCGCGGTCACGCACGGGTACGATCGGTGGACCCAGGAGCGGGAGGACGACCTGCCCGCCGTGGGTATGACCGCAGAGCATGAGATCCCAGGGATGCGGCTCCAGGGCGTCCTTGGTGTCCGGATTGTGGGCCAGGGCGACGATCGCCTGGACCTCCTCGCTCTGCAGCCCTTGAAAGGCCGCCTGGGGATCGCACCCGCCCGCCCAGAGATCCGCCACGCCCGCCACGCCGATCCTGGATCCGGCGACCTCCAGTACCCGCGACGCGTTGTGGAGCACGACAAACCCAGCTTCCTCGAGCATCCCCGTGATCAAGTTCGGGTCGCGGGGCCCTCCCCGCGGATGGCTCCAGCTCCCGCCGTCGTGGTTCCCGAGCACCGCCACGGCCGGTGCAGCCGCGGGCAGGGCCCGCAGCAGCGCTCCGTACGGCTTGAGGTCGAGGGCTTCCCCGGCGGTGATGAAGTCCCCCGTGACGCAGATGAGCTCGGGCCTGCGCTGCAGACCGGAACGGATCGCCTGCTCGATCAGCGCGAGCGGGACGACGGCGGAGTAATGGAGATCGGAGAGATGCAGGATCCTGAGCGGGGCGCTGAGCCGCGCGCGGGGCAGCCGAATCGCCACCTCTCGGACTTCGAGCCAGCTGGATTCCAGGAGCCGCGAGTAGGCGGCCCCCAACACCCCCAGGGCGCCTACCCCCAGGAGCAGCTTGCGTCTGCTGATAGACATCTCCACTGTCCTCTGCTCGGTCCCGGTGCGCGGTTCGGCCGGCGGATCGCGATCCACGCGTGGCCGCGCGCAGTAGAGCAACGTCGCGCGCCGGAGGTCAACCGCGAAGACCGCGCCGGCGGGAACACGTGATCTCAGGAGAGACCCGATGGAGACCCACTTCCAACGCCGCCCGGGGGCACCCGCGCCACACGCACCGGAGGGCCCGCCCGGCCGGCCCCCGGCCGGCGCCACCCGGTCCGCCCGGGCCGGCCTCCTGTGGCGCATCGCGCTGCTCGTGGTGCTCGTGGGTCTGGCCTACAGCCCAGCCCTGACGGGCGGGTTCATCTGGGACGACCGCCCCTACGTGACCGAGAATGCCCTCCTGACAGCCCCGGACGGGCTCGGACGCATCTGGTTCCAGCTCGGAGCCACCATTCAGTACTACCCCCTGGTGTTCACGACCTTCTACCTCGAACGTTCCCTGTGGGGGCTGAACCCGGTCGGGTACCACGTCGTCAACCTCCTGCTCCACGTGCTCAATGCGGTGCTCTTGTGGATCCTGCTGCGCCGCCTCTCCGTGCCTGGCGCGTGGTTGGTCGCCTTGATCTTCGCGCTGCACCCCGTGCAGGTGGAGTCCGTGGCCTGGATCACGCAGCGCAAGAACGTGCTCTCGTGCGCCTTCGCGCTGTTGTCCCTGCTCGCATTCGATCGGTTCCATCGCCTCGATGCGCGCGCGAGCGCCACGCCACGGCGGTGGGGGGCTTACGGGCTCGCCTGGGTGCTCTTCGCTTGCGCCCTGCTGAGCAAGACAGCCGTGGCCACGCTGCCGGTGGTGATCCTCCTCATCCTGTGGTGGAAGCGAGATCGGCTGGCCTGGCGCGATGTCGTGCCGCTCGCGCCCTTCTTCGCCCTGGGCTTGGCCATGTCCCTGGTCACCACCTACGTGGAGCGCCACTTCGTCTACGCCGTCGAGGTCGATTCGTCGCTGGGGGTGATCGACCGGTTGCTCCTCGCGGGACGGGCGCTCTGGTTCTATGTGGGCAAGCTCATCTGGCCGTCGGATCTGGCGTTCATCTACCCGCGCTGGGAGGTGCACCAGCACCCCTGGTGGCAGTACCTGGCGGCCGTGGGGGTTGCCGGTGTGGTCGTCGGCCTCTGGTGCCTGAGGCGGCGACTGGGGAAGGGGCCGCTGGCCGCGGCCCTGATCTTCATCGTGTCGTTGGTGCCCGTCCTGGGATTCGTCGACTTCTTCTTCATGCGCTATTCGTTCGTCGCGGATCATTACTTGTACATGGCCGCGGTGCCGCTGGCCTTGGTCTTCGTGGCGCTGATCGCCCGGGGCTCCGGCATCCTTCGGACGAAAGCGCATGCGGCCACGCTGGCGGGCGGCGCCGCGCTGGTGGGCTTGCTCGGGCTCCTCACCTGGCAGCAGGCCGGGATCTATCGGGGCGAGAAGACGATCTGGCTCGACACCGTGGAGAAGAATCCCGGTTGTTCGCTGGCTCACATCAACCTGGGAGGCTTGCGCCTGGAGGAAGGGGCCGTGGATGAGGCCCTGGCATATTACCGCGAAGGCGTGCGGCTCGACCCGAACTCCTTCCATGCGCAGTACAACCTCGCCTCGCTGCTGCAGAACCTGGGGAACCTCGAAGAGGCGGAGCAGCACTATCTGACGACGCTGCAGCTTCAGCCAAACCATCTGAGAGCCCGGGCAAACCTCTCGCTCATCGCCTACGCGCGTGGCGACGTCGATGGCGCGTTGGCCTATCTGCGCGACGCACTGGCCATCGATTCGACCTTCACCGGCGCCCTCTACAACCGCGGGTGGATTCTCCAGCAGCGCGGAGAGCCCGAAGAGGCGATCGACTGCTACGAGCGCACCGTCCGCTGGGATCCGGATCACGCTCGGGCCCATGAGAGCTTGGCGCAGCTCTACGGGGCCCGCGGGGACCTGGCCGGCGCCGCGCGGCATTGGCGGGAACTCGCCCGAATCCGGCCATCCTTGCCGGCGGCCCCGTACAACCTCGGAATGGTGCTGAAGGCCCAAGGCGGGCTCGACGAGGCCATCAAGCAGTTCAACGAGGCCCTGAGGCTGGATCCGAAGTACGCTGCGGCCCGCAATGCCCTGAGCATCGCGCTCTTCCAGCGGGGAGATGCCCGGGGCGCGATGGCGGAGTGCCAGCGCGTGCTCGCGGACGATCCGGGGAACCCGGAAGCCGGCACGAATCTTGCCTTGATGCTCCTGGCCGGGGGCCGAACGGAGGAGGCGGTCGAGCGACTCAAGAACGTGCTGCGAACCCATCCGGAATTCGACCAGGCGCTGCTCAACCTCGGAAAGGTGTATTGCATGCGCGGCAATCTGGCCGAGGGTGTGCCGCTCCTGCGCGAGGCGCTGCGAGTCAACCCGAACAACCGTGAGGCTCGGCTGGCGCTCGACCAGGCCCTGGGGAGCCAGGGAAGCCGGTGAGTGCACCCCCGAGACAGCGCCCCAGCGGCTCGGGGCAAGGGACCGCGGGCCGGGGCGGCGCTCCGCGTCGGGGGCGTCGCCAGATCTTATTATATAGATGTAAGTTACGGGATTGCCCAGCGCGCCCCGCTCCCCGGGACGCAAACCCGTCCGCCGGGTATAATCCACCCAGATGCAGCGGTGAGGGCTACCCAGACCCCGGAAACCCGGTAGATTCTCCCGCCGCGACCCGATCAACCGAGGAAAGGGCCGGGTCGATCAACGCTGATTCGACCTGCACGCCCGTCGAGAATCTGGAGGAGAGGGCCTGAAAGATGAGATCCATCCTGCTGCCGATGCTGGCGCTGTCGCTGGCTGTTTGTCTGACGCAATCGGCTCCCGCGCAGATGAAGGAGGGGAAGGGTGCCCCCGAGGGCACGGCTGCTCGGCCGAGCACGGCCGCCGACATGAACGAGGTCGAGCTCTGGAGCTACGCCGTCGGCATGAACGTGGGGAACAAGCTCAGGTACGCCAAGGACATCCTCGACACGGATGCGCTCGTGTTGGGCATCCTGGATGTGCTCTACGGTGAGCCGCTCATCTCGCAGGAAAAGAGCTTCCTGCTCCGCCAGGAGTTCAACGAGGCCAGGCTGCAGGCCACCGATCGCGAGCGTGCCGCCGAGGGCGCGAAGAACGCGGAGCTGGGAAGGACGTTTCTCGTCGAGAACATGAAGAAGCCAGGGGTAATCACGACCGAGTCAGGTCTGCAGTACGAAGTCCTCGCGGAGGGTCAGGGCCCGACACCCGATCTCCTGGACGAAGTGGTCGTGAGCTGCCGCAAGATGTACGTGGACGGGACCGAGTTCGAGAGCTCGGACAACTTCGGGAAGCCGTACGTCTTCCGCGTCGACACGGCGATCGCTGGATGGCAGGAAGGCCTGCGGATGATGAAGGTGGGGAGCAAGTATCGCTTATACATTCCCCCGGAGCTTGGCTACGGCCCAGTGGGCATGGGCTGGCTGATCGGGCCGTACGCCACGCTGATCTACGAAACGGAGCTGCTGGAGATCCACAAACACGCTGGGGGCGAATAGCACCCTCAGACGCCGCCAGCGCCGGGCGCGCCGAGCCGAGACCGGCCGCCCGGCGCCCGCCAGGACTACGGGCGGGCGAGCGGCCGGCCCTGCGAGAACGCGTCGATCTGAGCCCGCAGCCGGGCCTGGATGGGCGCGTCGTTGCTTCTCTGCGCGATGTCCAGGGCTCGCTGCGCCGTGGCGGCTGCCTCCGCGAAGCGGCCGACCTCTGCCTGGGCCGCCGCCAGCAGGTAGAGCAGGTGCGGGTTGCGGTCATCGGTCCGCGCGATCAGGTCGTTCGCAATGCGCAGCGCCTCCTCGCCGTTGCGATCCGCGGGATCGGATGCGGTCGCCAGCATCAGGCCCAGCTGCATGAGGAAGGGGATGTTGTCCGCGACGCGCTCGCTGGCGAAGCGGGCCGCCGCAATCGCCTCGGAGGTTCTGTTCCAGCGCAAGAGCGCGTTCAGCCGCGCCTCGTGGTAGGCGGCTTCTCCCGGCCTGAGCTCGCAGGCGCGGCGATACGCGTCCAGCGCCTGGTCGATCTTGCCCTGTCCAGCCCGGACCTCCGCGAGCACGAACCAGATGACCGAGTCGTCCATCCGGCGGCGGATGTCCCAGGCCGCGCGGCCCCGCTGCGGATCGTACTGCTTCTCGAGCAGCTCGGTCAGCGTCGCCTCCGCTTCCGCGAGGCGTCCGAGACGCCAGAGGGCCCGGCCCAGGGCGAACAGCGCCGGGGCGTGGTCGCTCTTGACGGCCAGGCAGTTGAGCGCCATCTGTCGCGAGGCCTCGAGATTCCCCTCGCGGAAACGAATCGCGGCCAGATTGGTGTACGCCAGAATCGCGGCCTCGCTCGGCGGTGGGCTGATCGCCAGGGCCCGCTCGTAGCAGGCGGCCGCCTCCGCATCGCGCCCTTGCCGTCCTAGCCACGCGCCGTAGTTGATCTGGACGATCCAGTTGTCGGGGGTCTTGGCGGCCGTGTCCGCCCACAGCGTCCCCAGATTGCGGAAGACGCCCACCCGCCGGTAGGAGGCGCCGGCGAGGGAGGCCAGCACCACCACCGCGACGGCCAGCATGGCGACCTGCCGGTCGGACCGGGGTCGCTTCCCGGGTTCTGCACCGGCCGCGGCACTCCACGCGCCCGCGGCGAGCAGGAACACGCCGATGCAGGCCAGATACTGGAAGTGATCCGCCACGTAGGAGTAGCGCGCAAAAGCGATGTTGACGAACCCCAAGGCCGGGAAGATGGCTGCGGCGTAGTAGAGCGCCGCGGCCACCGGCCCGCGCCCGATTCTGCCCGCCCGCAGCAGCACGAACAGCGCGATCGCGACCAGCACTGCCCCCAGGGGCAGCAGCCACTGGAGCAGGCTGGCGGAGTCGACGGGCCAGCGGCGGTAGAAGAAGGCCAGATCCGCGGGCCAGACGAGCTTGGCCGGATAGAACCAGAAGGCGCGACCGGCGATCAGGATCCGATCGAGGAGCGTGATCTGCTGGAAGACCGATCCGGTGCCTTCGGTCAGCATGTGTCGGTACTCGTGCTGGCGCACCAGCGTGCCCATCGCCGCACCCAGGATGATCATCAGCACCAGGGGGACCCACCGGGAGGGTGGGAAAGGACGCCGGCGCCACCAGAGGGCCAGGCCGACGCCGATCGGCAGCACCGCGGCGGTCGTCTTGCTGAACAGCGCCAGGACGAAGCAGAGCAACGAAGCGCCGAGCCAGCGAGAGCGCGACGTCTCGTCGAACCGGACGTAGCTCAGTGCCGCCAGGAAGAAGAAAACGGCGCACAGGACGTTCTTGCGCTCCGTCACCCAGGCCACCGACTCGACACAGACCGGGTGCAGCGCGAAGAGGAACGCCGCGAGCCAAGCGGCCCGAACCCCCAGCCGCCGGAGCAGGAAGAACAGCAGCACGGCCGCCAGCGCGTGCAGCAGCACGTTGACCGCGTGGTAACCGAGCGGGTGGAGACCCCAGATCAGGTACTCGGCCCGGAACATCGTGAAGACGAGGGGATAGTACTGCGGGTTGAGAGAAGATGCGGGGTTCCAGATGTCGCCGAGCCCGCCGGGCTGCGTCACCAGGCTGTTGAGCACGATGTAGTCATCGTCATCCCAGATGAACTCGGCCCGATAGCTCGGGAGGTAGACGACCGCGACCGCGATGACGATGCCAAGGGCGATCAGCCAGGCCCAACGGCCGCTGCCACGATGGGCAAGCGTGTCCGGCTGCGTGACGCCCTGCGCTCGGCTACCGTTCCACGTCTCGCCCGCCATGCGATCTCCCGGGGACCTGAGCCGGGCACGAAACCCCGACCCGCCCGACTCCGCGGCCCTTGGCCATGAGTTTGAACTCGGCGGCGGAAATGGGCATAATCCATGCTACCATATGCCGTTCCGTGCAGCCAGGGAACCGCGCGGGTCTGCTGGGCATCCCCGCGCGCGGGTGGCGCGGGACCCGCACAGGATGGGAAGCGACATGAGCACCGAGGACAAGATCGCCGCGCGCCGCGGTGTGCCGCCCGGGTTCCGGAGCATCTCGATCACCTTGCCGTGCTACAACGAAGCGGAGAATGTCGCGCGCGTCGTGGCCAACGTCCGGGATGCCCTGGCCGGCCTCGACCTGGCTGCCGAGATCATCATCGTCGACGACGGGAGCGGAGACGGCACCGGACCCATCGCCGACGAACTCGCGCGGACCGTGCCCGGCGTCCGGGTCATCCACCACGGAGTCAATCGGGGCTACGGGGCAGCGCTCCGATCCGGACTGACCAGCGCCACGACCGACATCGTGGGGTACATCGATGGCGACGGGCAGTTCGATGCGGCCGAGATCCACAAGCTGCTGCCGCACATCGGGCAGGTCGACATCGTCTCGGGAATCCGTCGCACCCGCCGCGATCCGATCGGCCGCCGAATCATCAGCCGCATGTGGGCCTGGCTGATGCGGCGCGTGCTCCACATCACCCCGCTGGACATCAACAGCGGTTTCAAGATCTACCGCCGGCGCGTGTTCGAGGGCGTCGAGCTGCTGTCGAACGGCGCGTTCATCGATGCCGAGATCTTCGCCCGCGCGCAGAAGCGGGGACTCACCGTGAAGGAGGTGGAGATCGAGCATCTGCCCCGCACCGCCGGCCGGCAGACGGGCGCCAATCCCATGGTCATCTTGAGGGCATTTCGCGAGCTGCTGCGCCTGCGCCGCACGCTGTGACGGTGCCTCCCCCCGGGGATCGGTGGCAGGCGAGGGGACCGAGGATAGGCCGATGCCGAAGTGGGTCTCATATCTCCTGCCCATGGTGGGGATCGTGCTCTTCGTCTACATCCTCGCCGTGACCGGCCCCGCCCGGATCCTCGCCACGGTGCAGGAGATCGACCCCTGGAGCCTCCTGATCTTCCCGCTCTTCACCTTCGCGATCATCCTGATCCGCGGGCTGCGCTGGTGGTACATCCTGCGCATCCTGAAGATCGACTACCCCTTCTGGCGCTGCTGCTACATCTGGACGATCGGGTTCTTCGCCTCCGCGGTCACGCCGGGCAAGCTGGGCGATGCAGTCCGCTCCTTCTACGTCAGCCGGGACACATCCCGCAACCTGGGGGATGGGTTCCTGACCGTATTCATCGACCGCCTGATGGACCTGGTCGTCATCCTCGTCTTCAGCATGATCTCGGTCATCGTCTTCTCGCACGCTTACATCCAGCTCTCGTCGGCGTGGGTGTTCCTCCTCGCCTCGGTGCTGGTTCTGGCCGCCATCGCCCTCACGCTGAAGCGGGCGTTGATGCGCGCCCTGCTCGCGCCGCTCTTTCGATTCTTCGTGCCCCAGCGGTTCCGGGACCGGATGTCCGCGGGCTTCCACAGCTTCTACGACTCCCTCGACGCCTTCCTGCGGGTTCGGTGGCCGACGCTGGGTGTGCTGGCGCTGACCGTCGCCTATTGGCTGCTGGTGTTCGTCCTGGTCTACTGCATCACGCGCGCCCTGGGCCTGAACGTCTCCCTCTCCTACATCACGCTGGTGATCCCGATCGTCACGATCGTCGAGTTTCTGCCCATCTCCATCTCCGGGCTCGGCACGCGCGAGGCGGCGTTGATCTACTTCCTCGGGGTCATCGGCATCACCCGGCCGGAGGCGGTGGCATTCTCGCTGGTCTATCTGCTCTTCGGGACGTACGCCACGGCGCTGGTCGGCCTGCTGTTCTGGCTGCGCTCTCCCGTCGCCTTCACTCCCGTGGTCACTGAGGCCGAGCGCACGATCTGAGAGCGTGAGCCCGCTGCGCTCCGCGCTCGCGCGGGGGAGCGGCCGCGCGCAAGAGGCGCCTTCTCGCGACCCGAACGAACTGCTATGGTGAGACCACGCGCGCGACACGCCCGGCAAGGGCAACGCCACGCGGGCGCTGTCCGGGGGTTCTGCGCGCGGGAGCGGCGAGGCTGGGGGATTCGAGCGGCGATGAAGCGGAGCGGCGGGCGAGCCGTCTGGTGGGGCACGGTGGGATTGCTCGCCCTGGCCCTGGGGGGCGCGACCTGCGGGCACGCGCCCGAGAAGCCGGTGAATGTCCTCCTGCTGGTGCTCGACACTGCCCGGGCGGACGCCGTGGGGGTGTACGAAGAGGGGCCGGCATACACGCCGGTGCTCGACCGCCTCGCGCGCGAGGGCGTGACCTACACGCGGGCGCGCAGCACCGCGGCCTGGACCATCCCAGCCCACGGCTCGCTGTTCACCGGGCTCTACCCCTCGCGGCACGGCGCGCACAACGAGAGCAATCGCCTGGCGCCGGAACAGGTGACGCTGGCGGAGTTGCTCTCCACCACCCATCAGACGGCCGGCTTCTGCGAGAATCCGCACATCATCGAGGCCAAGGGGTTCACGCAAGGCTTCGGCGAGTTCGAGGAGACCTGGCGGCGCTGGCGCACGGAGGGCAAGCCGCCGCTCACGCTGGAGCTGTTCGAGGCGTGGCTCGCGCGCCGGGATCGAAAGCGCCCGTTCTTCGCCTTCATCAACTTGATGGCGCCCCACCTGCCCTACATGCCCCCCGAACGCTGGGAGCGCCGGTTTCTGCCCGAGGACGTCTCTGCCAGTGAGATCCAGCGTTACAAGAGCTTCGGAGAGCGGCCCGCGCGGATGACCATGACCGGCATGCTCAAGCTCGGGGAGCGAGAGCTCGCGATCCTGCGCGGCCTCTACCGGGCGGAGGTCTCCTACGCCGACGAGGAGGCCGGTCGGATCCTGGAGATGGTGCGCGCGCAGGGCGAGCTGGACCGAACGCTGATCGTGGTTCTCGGGGACCACGGCGAGAACATCGGCGACCACGGTCTGATGGAGCACCAGCTCTGTTTGTACGAGTCCCTGCTGCGCGTGCCCCTGATCCTGCGATGGCCGGGAGTATTCGAGGCCGGCCGCCGCGACGCCGCGCCGGTGCAGCTCGTGGATGTGATGCCAACCATCCTCGAGGCCGCCGGCGTGGAGCGCGCCGCCTGGCCGGCCATGGAGGGCGTGAGCCTGCTGCGGGGGAGCCCGCGGGAGGACCGACCGCTCTTCGCCGAATACATGCGCCCCCTTGAGCAACGCGTCCTCTTCCACGAGGTCGACCCCCAGTTCGACTTCACCGTCTACGACCGCCGCTTGAAGTCGATTCAGGTTGGGACGCTCAAGTTGATCGCCTCGGAGCGCGGGGACGCCGAGCTGTACGACCTGGCGCAGGATCCGGGAGAGACCCACAACCTCGCGGGCCAGCGTCCCCAGGTCGTATCCGAGCTGAGGACGCAGCTCGATGACTGGGCAGGCGGCTGGGTCCCGGGCTCCGCCGGCGAGCCGCCGCTGCTCGACGAGCACACGCTGGAGGCTCTCCGGTCCCTGGGCTATATCCGGTGATGCGCCTCGCGTGCGGCGCAGCGCAACGGCCGGATGGCGGACTTGCGCCACTCGGCCATCGTTCCTGGCCTCGCCGCCAGGCCGATCCCGGCCCGCAGAGGCGCCGATTCCCCGGTGTTGTGTGTACCCAATGGAACCCGCGCGGATGGCGTGCGCCCCGGAGACACGCACCGATGGTTTGACATCGACCCCCGCGAGGGTGCATAATCATACAGCCTGGTTGAGCTGTTCCTCGATGTGGCAGTCAGGTCGCAGCGATTCAGGCAGTACGACGATACGGGTGTGAGGTCAGCGGTTGACTCGTCCGCGCTCGAGCGGACGGCATGAATTTGACGACAACCAACCAGAACACTCTGACTCCGGGGGCGTCCGACCAGCGTCCCCGGGTTTCGTTTTAGGGGCGGATGGCCCCTCTTGCCGCGCGCCGGCGCCCGGATCAGGAGTGGCACTCCCCGCAGGCGCGCCCGCTGGTGCCCCCGCTCAGGCCGAAGCCGTGGCAGCGCTGGCAGTCGCCGAATCCGTAGATCCGCACGCGCTCGCCGTGGAAGGAAGCCCCCCCCGGCGTCATCCAGCCGTCCGGATGCCCGCCGGCGCCCCCGGCATGGCAGGCGGAGCAAGAGACCCCGCTCCAGCCGCCGTCGTCTCCTCCGTGGCACGTCATGCACGGCGCCGGACCCTCCGCGGCCACGCGGGCGCCGTGGAACTCGGGCGAGGTCAGGCGCGCCCAGCCATAGGGATGACCGCCGGCGCCGTCGTGGCACGCATCGCAGCCGGGCACGTTGGCCGGTGCCTGGTCTCCGGAGATATGGCACCCAGTGCACTCGCTGGCCGTGCGGGCTTCCACACGGGCGCCGTGAAAGTCGGCCGACGCGGGCTCGTTCCACTCGGGGGGGTGCGTCCGGACCTCGGGCGGCAAGCGCTGCTCGACGCAGCCCGTGAGCGGGGAGACCGCCAGGGTGAACGCCGCCGCCAGGGCCGCGACCAGGGTGGCTGGAATCACCTTGCCTCGCATGGCGCTCACCTCCCGTGACACTCGGCGCAGATCGGCGCCGACTTCCCGGCATCGTGACAGCTCGCGCAGCTCTCGAGGTCGAACTCGCCTTCCTCGGCGTGGCGACCGCCGCTGCGCGCGATCAGCCAGTCGGCCCGCGAGTGATTCTGCGGCATGATGTGACGGGCCCGGTGGCACGCCTGGCAGAACTGCGGGTCCTCGTGGCAACTGGCGCAGGTCAGCTCGCCGCTGCGCGCTTCGAGGGCGTGGTGCAGGTCGTAGTCGAGCGGATGCGTGCGCGGCCGCACGTTGTCCCCCGCGTGGCAGTCGTCGCACCCCTTTTGCGTGTGGCAGTCGGCGCAGCGCGCCTGGTTCACGCGGGCCTCGACGCCGTGCTGCGAGATCCAGCCCGGGGTGTGGGATCCCGGCCGCAGCGGCTCGGAGTCGGCATGGCAGACGCGGCAGTCGGCTTCGCCCGCGGCGGTCTCGTGGCAGGTCCGGCAGATGGCCTTCTCGGGCAGGCGCGGCTCGACCGCCTCCACCGAGCCGTGACAGGCAGCGCAGTCCGTGCCCGCGCCAAGGTGAGCGGCGTGGGAGAACTTCTGCGCCACCGCGGTCACGCGCACCGCGACGGCCGGCTCCGCGGGATTCGTATGGCAGGTTCCGCAGCCCGAAGGCTCCGTGACGTCATGGCACTGCGCGCACTTGTCCATCGCCGGCAGCAGGTTGTCACTGCCGGCGTGCGAGTCGGTCGCGGCGTGACAGCTCTCGCAGGTCAGGCCCTGTCCTGCATGGACGGCGTGCGCGGCGCGAATCTGATCCGGCTTGGACCCGCGCACGAGGGTGCCTGTGAAGGTCAGCCCCAGGACCGCGACGATCGTCCAGGTCAGGCGTTTCATCGCAGCCACCCCCCCGGTTGGAGACCGAAGCGCGAGGCGCCACGCCCCACGGTCAAGTCGAGCCCGGCCAGGAAGCGCACGTCCTGCTCGAGGTAGGGGTTCGTGACGTTCTGCACCTCGAGCGTCACATCCATGCCTGCGCGAGCCGCGAGGCGCGCCCGGGCGTACGCGGTCGTCAGGTCGCGCTCCTCCGACTCCGGCGCGTCCGCCATCAGGGCGTAGGTGAGCAGCGAGGCTCCGCCCTCGACGTGCAGCCACGGGGTGAGCATCAGACCCACGTCGCCGTACCAGCGGTCCTCCTCGCCGACATCCCCCACGCGCACGCTGTAGCCCACCTGCCCGATGGGCAGCACCAGGGCGGCGCCGAGGCGGGTCGAGCTGCGCTGCTCGACGTACATGCCGGCGTACTCCGCCTCGACCCCGAATCCGCTGCTGTGCTCGTAGCGCACGGTCGCGCGGCCCAGTTGTCTGTGCTCGTTCTCCGTGAAGCGGGCGAAGTACGACGCCGCGTCGATTGCCTGGCGCCGGTCGATGAATTGCAGCGCAATCACCGGGAGGTTGCCCCCGGGACGCCACTGCGCGAGGGCTTCCGCCCGCACCCACTGCTCCTGCTCCAGATCGTAGGCTGCGCGCCAACTCGTCCGCAGGCCGGGCACGGCCGGAATCCGGGTGATCTGGGCCTCGAGGCCCAAGGGTCGCGAAGCGATCAAGCCGTCGCGCTCGCGGTAGGCATAGGAAGCCGACATGCGCACGGAGCGGCTGGGCATCGTCGCCCACCGCAGGCCCCAGGCGGCTGTCTCGTCCAGGTTCCTCAGCTCGTAGGCATGGTCGAGAGGAGCCTGCGTCCCGCCCCACATGCGCACCTCGCAGCGCGGATGCGGCCGGAGGGAGACCCACAGCCCATCGAGCGTGAGCCCGGTCGGTCCTTCCTGAACGAACTGGCGCCCGAGGCGCGCGGTCAGGTGACCCGTCGGCCGGGCTTCGAGATGGCCGGCGTAGAGGCGACTGCGCTCGGTCGTCCTCGCCTTGAGCGCGAGGTCGTCGGCGAAGCGCCCCGCGCCTCGCAGCGCGAATCGGCCGCCGCCGAATCCGGTCACGGCGCCATCGAACTCCTGATACCCGCCCAGGCGATCGAGCTCGACGCCGTAGGCGTCGACGGACTGAAAGCTGTACCCCGTGGTGCGCAGCTGCAGCCACCCGCCCGGCGGCGCTGCCAGCGCCGGCGCGCAGCAGGATGCGCCGCGCGCATCGGCGAGACCGCCTGTCCCCGTCGCGGCGACCGCGATGACAGCCAGCAACCTGAGGCATCGAACCCAAACCTGGCCGCGCCGGCGAACCCTCTTCCGCATCATCCGGTCCTCCCTGGGTCCGAGGTCCGGCCGGGGCCGCACACGGCGGCGGCCCCGGCGACGAAGCCTCAGTTGGCGTCGCGAATGATGGCGCTCTGGGAGAGCGCACCGGGCGTCATGAGCTCGATGCTCTGCTGCAGGAGCTGTACGGCGTAGGTCGTGTTGTGGACGCCCATCGACCCGTCGAAGGAAACGAACGCCCAGTTGTAGCCCGCCTTGCGCTGATCCACCGTGGTGACACGCGGCGAGCCCAGGGAGTCCTCGAAGGAGGACTCGAGGATCGCCCGCTTCTCGGGGCTCTCGCTGGCGTCGATGATTGCCTGCTCGAGCGTGGCGAGCAGTCCCTCGATCTCGCCCTGCACGCCCTCGATCGTCCCGTCGTCGTCGAAGTCCTGCTTGGCCATGATCTCGGAGAAATCGGTCAGCGTGCCGTGGCACGGGGCGCAGGCCTCCACGGTCGGCAGGAAGGTGTGGCCGGTGAATGCGGGGATGCCATGCTCGGGGTCACCCTCGTTGGGATGCGTGTGGCAGGTGACGCAGGCGTCCTCGACCAGGACGTGCTTGCTGCTCGACCAGGGGAAGGTCTCGTTGACCTTCTCGTACGCGTTCACCCCGGTCAACATGTCGCCCTGCAGGGAGTGGTGAGGGCCGAAGTGCTCGGTGCCGTCCACGATCTGGCTCTCGACCTGGCTCTCGCTGCGGCGCCCGTTGTGGCAGTGCATGCAGAGGCGCCCGGCCCCTGACGCCTCGGTCTCGGCCGCGTTGGGCAGGACGGGCGCGCTGACCGACCCATTGCGCAGGTTCCCCGGGTTCTCGTTCCCGTGCGGATCGTGGCAGGTTGCGCAGGCGATCGGCCCGCTCTCGGTCGGATCCGAGGAGGGATTGGACCAGCCCGCGGGGTTGTCCAGATACGTGTCGGCGAGGAGCCCGTTGTGGCACTTCGCGCAGCTCGCCCGCCCCGCGGCGTCCTCCACGACCGAGGCGTGCCCGGAGGTCTGCCACTCGCTGTACGTCGGGTGATGGACGCCCTCGTGGCACTGGCCGCAGAGGTCGGCGGACATGTCGACCTCCACACCGGCCTCGCCGGGGTGTGC
Source organism: uncultured bacterium (assembly GCA_964506245.1). Taxonomy (GTDB): domain Bacteria; phylum Eisenbacteria; class RBG-16-71-46; order CAIMUX01; family WJJG01; genus CAZDKK01. The sequence goes on from CAZDKK010000005.1 coordinate 77,085, forward strand.
GCTGCCGGGCCCATGGCAGTTCTCGCACTGGACGCCTGCCAGGCGGGCGACGGCCGTCTCATCGTACCCGCCGTTGTTCAGCGCGCCGTTGGCGTTGAGGCCCATGCTCCCCACCGTGTGGCAGGGCAGGCAGTAGGGGCTCTCCGAGCCGTACGCCGCCAGCGCGTCGAGCGCCCCCGCGTGGGCGGACGCCGACCACGCCGCGTACTGGTCACCCCCGCTGCCGCCGCCGTGGCAGGTCGCGCACGCGACGGCTCCCCGGTAATAGGGGGAGTCGGCCGGCAAGTACTGGCCGACCGCCACATCGAGCTTCGCGTAGCCGACCTCCTCACCATCGCGCACGGTGACGGAGAGCGTGTAGAGGTCCGGATCGTCGGGCGCCGTCCACCCCGTGCTCTCGGCGGCGGCATTGGAGAAGCTGCCCCCGGTCGCCTGCCAGGCGTAGGTGAAGGGCCCCGGGCGCCCCGTCGTGACCGCAACCTCGACGCTCACCTTGCCGCCGGTGTCCAGCATGGTCGGCGTGGCGGTGATTGCGACCTTGATCATCGGTTCAGGCGTGACGATGACGGTCTCCTCTTCCCCGCACCCGCTCCACAGAGCGATGCCGAGAATCATGACCGCCGGGAGCAGAGACGTCCTCAAACGCGGCATATCCCACCCTCCTCCGATCGCTGCCCACCGGTCAGCGGATGGTCACCCATCCGAAGCGAGCTATGAGCATTTCTTACAACAGACAACAGCGGGACGCCAACAGGAAACCCAGGCTCACAGAGTACAAACAGTTGCCGATTCCGATGGCCGGATGCAACTTAGTTATGCCTTGTCGTCAGAGCGACCGCTCTGAGGCTTCTCCTCCAGGGCGTCGGGTTCGATGTGTACGGGCACGTCTTCGTTCGTCGCTTTCGTGTGTACACGTGTGCCCCCGCCCACGCGCTCCTCGGGAGCCTGCGCCGGCGCGGCTTCAAGCGCCCCGTGCTCCGCCTCCCACTCGGACTCGGCCACGTTGGACGCCGCGTGGGCGAGCGGGTGCTCGGCCGCGAACTGGCGCTCGGGCATCATGCCGTTGAGCCAGGAGGGATTCATCGGATAGACCCGGGGATTGAAGACCGTGGCGTACATGTGCCAGATGAGGATCGCCAGGAACGCCAGCCACGCCTCGTAGTAGTGGATCACCAGGAGCACCTCGAGCACGCCTTTGTGCACGATGCGCACGGCCGCGTTGTCGAACCACAGCAGCAGACCCGTGATGCCCATGACCACCGTGCCCCAGACGAGCGCCCAGTACTCCGCCTTCTCCACGTAGGTGAAGCGGCCCATCTGCGGGTGGTGATCGGTGCGGCCCAGGTTGTAGCGGATCATCTGGAAGAAATGATCGAAGTCAGCACGGCGCGGCCACATGTCGCGTAGGAACACCCGCCCCCGGCGGCTGAGCAGGAACAGGACATGCCAGATCGCGCCGAAGAGCAGGGCGACACCCGCAGCCCGGTGGATGATCCCGCGCGTGTTATAGCCGCCCTCGTGGCCGAAGAGCCAGGTGCTCCACCAGGCGTCATAGAAGCGCAGCGAGAAGCCGGTCACCACGAGCACTGTGAAAGCGACCGCCAGCAACGTGTGCTGGATCACCTCGTCCGGATCCATGCGCCGGACCTGCTTTTCGCGCATGACATTGCGGACCTGCCGGAAGAGGTCGATCAGCCAATGGAGAACCATCGCGCCGATGATCAGCGCGATCGCAACCGTGTAAATCACCTGGAAGGCGCGCGACCAACCGCTGTAACGCCCGGTGGCGGTGGCATGGATGGGCGTTGCGGCGATGCTGGGGGAGATGCTCGGGTGACAACCGCCGCAAGTCTTCTGCAGGTTCTGGGGGTTGATCGAGGAGGTCGGATCGCTCGCGGGTAGAACCCGGTGGGCTCCGTGGCACGAGGCGCAGTTGGCCACGAGCTTGTCGCCCGCCTTGCTCTTCAGTCCGTGGTACGAGTCCACGAAGGACTTCAGCCGCCCGGTCGGGAGATCATACTTCTCATTCAGGGCTGCGGATTCGTGGCAGGGTGCACAGGTCGCCTCCGCCAGCCGGTAGGGGCTCACGGGCGAGCGCGGGTCATCGACTGGCAGGATGCCATGCTCGCCGTGGCACTGCGTGCAGATGGGCGCATCCACTTCGCCGTTCGCGGTGAGCTGCCCGTGGACGCCTTCCCAGTAATCCTGGGCGACTGCCGCGTGGCATCGGCCGCAGGTGTTCGGGATGTTGAAGTGGTTGATCGTGGAGCGCACGTCCCCGGGCGGCAGGATCCTGTGGGCGGTGCCACCGGTGGAATGGCAGTCGTTGCAGGTCGCCGCCGTGTGGATGCCGCCGAAGGTGGCCTGGCCGTGAACGCTCCGGCTGTAGACGCGGATGGGATGCTTGAACTTGATGTTGAGGTTGGCGATCAGGGTCGAGTCCTCGTGACAGCGCCCGCACACGGACGGGAGGTTGAGCGGGTTGACCGCGGACTCCTTCTCGGCCGGGCCCAGGATCGCGTGGGTGCCGTGGCAGCCGGCGCAGGTGGGGATATAAGCGGACTCCCCGACCTTGCCGCGCCCGTGCTGCTGGTAGATCTCGGCCTGGTCGCTGTGGCACTGACCGCAGTCAACCGGCGGCAGCTCCTCCGGGTGCGGCAGCTCGGCGATGCCGCCGTGGCAGTCGAGGCAGCCCATACCCTCGTGGGCGCTGGCCGCCAGGCTATCCGGGATCGTCGCCCCCCCCGCGACCGCCGCGGTGTGACACTCGGTGCACTCCTCGCCCGTGATCTGCGCGGTCGCCGGCACGCCGGACAGCCAGGCCGCGAGCAACCCGGCAAGGAGCCACCGCTCAGAGATCCGGCCCCCCACGGTCATCCCGCCTCCCTGTTCATTGCCCTTCCGGGAAGAGCGTGTTCAAGACCTCGGGCGCCTCTTCCTCCATCGCCAACAGACTGTGACAAGTCGAGCAGTCCTGCGAGATCACGCCGCCCTCGGGCGCCTGGTGTCCATCATCGTGGCAGCGAAAGCAGCCGGTGAAGTCGATGTGGCCGATGTGATCCGGGTAGGTTCCCCAGCCGACGCGCATTCGCGGGAAGACATTGCGGGCCCAGATCTCCTGGACGACCGCGATCGAACGCGCCGCACTGCCACCCAGCTCAGGGCCCGCGCTGCTGTAGAACTGCGTCAGGCGCGCCGCGATTCCCTGGCGCGCTTCCTCCCGGCTCGGGTACTCGGCGGTCAGCGCCGCCAGTGCCTCCCGCTTCAGATAGGGCAGATCGCGCGGCAGCCGCCCATCGGCCAGCGCCTCATTCAGGGCGCGGTCGGGCATCCGATAGATGTGGGTCGGGCGATTGTGGCAGTCGACGCAATCCATGCGGCGCGCCGGGCGCGCGGCGATGCTGTCGGGCACGCCGCCCTCGGCGACGTACTCGACGGCATCCCCGCTGCTGGGCTCGACCCTGACCCACGGGATCACCTCGCGCTTCTCGTCGGAGCGGTAGAAGAGCGCGGTCTGAACGTGCCAGTGGATGCCGCGGCCGCGGCTGGTCTCGATCGGGCCGTCTCCGATCTCGGTCGCGGCGCGCCCGACGCCAGCCACGCCGCCGCCGACTTTGAGCAACAGCACGGTCTGGAGCGCGGTATTGGCCGAATCCGACGCGAAGTGCGCGCGGACGACCAGTCGGTCGCCGTGGAACTTCTCCGGCCAGTGGCACTGCTCGCAGGTGTCGCGCGAGGGCCGCAGGCTGGTGATCGGGGTCTCCACCGGCCGTGGCCAGGTGCCGGCGATCTGCTTGAACACCTGACGCGTCCCGGAGAGCTTGCTCTGCACGAACCAGGAGGCGCCGGGGCCGATGTGGCAGTCGACGCAGCGCACGCGGGAGTGGGGTGACCCCTGGTAGGCGGTGTACTCGGGCTCCATGACCGGGTGGCAGGTGGCGCCGCAGAAGTGGACGGAGTCCATGTACTCGATGCCCTTGTACGAGGCGACACCCACGATCGTCATGTTGACCATCGTCAGGATGGCCAGGAGGAGCAGCCGCGTGCGGGTACTCGGCTGATTGAGGTCGTAGACGGGGAAGAGCGGTGCGCCCGCTTCGGCGCGCGCCTGCCGGCGCCGGTAGAGCCAGGCGCCCAGCGGGATCAAGATGAGCCCCAGCACGAAAATCGCGGGCAGGACGAGGAAGGTGACCGCCCCCAGGTAAGGGTTCGTCGGGGCGCCCAGGGCCGACAACAGGAGGAGCACGACGAGCAGGACACCCGAAAGGGTGGTCAGATTGGCGCCGGCGAACGAAAGAGGGTGGCGCGTCGTACGCAGAAAGAAGTCCCGCAGATCAGCCGTCAGCCTGCCCATCCTGGCTATGCCTCCTGTGTCGAGGCCAGGGTCCGACCGCCTGACCGAGCCGATGCTAGCAACCCGCGGGGGAGAGGTCTACCTCGCTCCACGGCGGGGGGCGCCCGGTTCCAGTGGGCAGCCTGCCCAGCCCGATGGTATACTCCCGGCTTCGAAACCGGGCGCGCGGTCCCTCGACCGGTCGGCGGCCAGGGACCACGGAATCGGTCCAGTCTGGGGAGGTTCGAGATGGCGAAGCACAGTATTGCTTGGTTGCCTGGCGACGGGGTCGGTGTGGACGTGATGAACGCGGCGCGCCTCGTCCTCGATGGTCTGGGCCTCGACGCCGAGTACGTGCACGGTGACATCGGCTGGGAGTTCTGGAGGACGGAGGGCAAGCCGCTTCCACAGCGCACCATCGACCTCATCCGCGCCAAGAAGGTCGCCCTGTTCGGCGCCATCACGAGCAAGCCCAAGGAAGAAGCGCAGAAGGAGCTGATTCCCGAGCTGCAGGGCAAGGGCTTTGCCTACGCGAGCCCGATCGTGGGTTTGCGCCAGCACTTCAACTTGCACACCAACCTGCGGCCGTGCATTGCCTTCCAGGGCAATCCGCTCAACTACCGGGACGACATCAATATCGTGGTCTTCCGGGAGAACACCGAGGACCTGTACGCCGGCATCGAATTCCACCCGTTCCCCAATGAGGTGCGCAACGCGGTGAAGGCGTTGCACAAGAAGATGGCCGCCTTCGATGACGTGGCGGGCGAGGACATGGCCGTTTCCCTGCGCATCGTCACACGGCGCGCGGCGGCGCGCATCGTGCGCGCAGCCTTCGAGTATGCCAAGCAGCACGGCTACAAGTCGGTGACGATCGTCGAGAAGCCCAACGTCATCCGCGAGACGAGCGGCTTGATGATCCGGGAAGCACGCAAGGTCGCCCAGGACTATCCCGGCATCGCGCTGTGGGAAACCAACATCGACGCCATGTGCATGTGGCTCCTCAAAAACCCGCAGGACTACGGCGTGTTGGTCGCTTCGAACCTGTTCGGCGACATCATCAGCGACCTGTGCGCGCAGCTCGTGGGCGGCCTGGGCTTTGCCGCCAGCGCGAACCTGGGGGACGAGATCGCCGTCTTCGAGCCGACGCACGGCAGCGCCCCGAAGTACGCCGGGTTGGACAAGGTCAACCCCACGGCGATGATCCTGACGGCGGAACTGATGTGCCGCTGGATCGGTGAAACCAGGATCGCCGACCAGATCCACGCCGGCGTGGCCAGGGTCGTCAAGGAAGGCAAGGTTCGCACCTACGACATGGGGGGATCGAACACGACGACCGAGATGGCCAAGGCCATCTTGGCGGCGGCCAAAGGCTGATCAGCGCCGGCGGCAGCCGGGCAGGGAGGTGTCGACATGCTGCAGGGCTGGGCGCAGGTGTCGCGGCTGGCGGTGGTGCTGCCCTTGGGGCTGGTCGCCGCGCTCGGGCTCACCAGGGCTTGGGCCGCCGATTGCGGGCCCGGCGCGCCGGAGGCCAAGGGGAAGGAGGAAGGGGAGGTCCGAGGCCAGCAGGTCGGCGATCTCGCGCTGGCTTGCTACCCGGCCAAGATGCTCGCGCTCGAGGGGGCATGGACCTTCTTCCTCACCGGCCGCGATGTCCTGAAGGTTGACGGCGCCCGCCTCGAGGCCGGCACGACGCGCCTGAAGCCCCAGCGACTGACCTACAGCTCGCCAACCTCGCTGCTGATCGACTTCACCTACGCGAATCTGCAGCCGGGCGGCAAGGCGCAGCTCGTGCTCCTCGGTGGGCGCAAGGAGATCGGCCGCGTGCCCATCGCGATCGGGGCCGCCCCCACCGTCCCGATGGAGCGACGGCAAGATGACCTCGTGCGCGTAATGATGAAGAAGGGGGTCATCCTGTACCCCCTCCATGGATTCGGCGGTGATGGGGTCGTCCAGCGCTCGGTCGATGACCTCGGCGGGGACGAGGCCTTCAAGGACCTGCTGCGGCAGCTCGAGGTCTCCGGCGTGAAGAAGGTCCTCTCGGAGTACGCCGAAGACGACAGCGTTCGCTGGGATGATCGCTACTTCCGCGACAAGATCACGCCCGGCGTGCAACTGCGCCAGTACCTCTTCTACCTCGACCCGGCGCGATCCGAGGCAGCCTATCGCGAGATCCTGCTCGCCTTCGACGCGGTGGAAGGCGCGTACCTGAATCAGGACTATCGCAAGGCGGAGAACCGCTGAGCGGCTCGGCGGCGATCGCCGGGCCACCCGCGGCCGGGCGAGGGATCGCCGGAACCCCGGCTACAGGTGCGCTTCGATCCTCTTGACGATCTGCTCCCGACTCTGCAGGCCGGTGAAGCGGTCGACCTCCTGGCCGCTCTTGAGGAACACCACCGTGGGAACCGCCATGACGCGGAAGCGCTTGGCGGTCTCGGGCGCCTTGGCGACGTCGCAGTGGCCGATGACGGCCTTGCCTTCGTAGGAAGTGCCGAGCTCCTTCAGGATCGGCTCGAGCTTCTTGCAGGGCTGGCACCAGGCCGCCGAGAAGTCGAGGATGGCCAGGCTGCTCGCGTCCAGCATCTCGGACTGCAGGTTCCCATCGTTGATTTCGATCATCGTTCTGCCTCCGGTCTCGCTCTTCGAAATGATTCCGAGCAGTCTGCCCCTTGGGCGCCCAAACTGCAAGCGGGGGTGTCCGCGCGGCTCAGATCCTCCTGACGCCAGGGCCCTGTCCGGGGCTGTTCCGCGACGCCACAGGGTGGCTATACTGCCCCGGATATGAGAGGTTCCATCTCGGGGAGGATCAGATGGCGATCAGGCGGGGGGACACCTATCGGACGGCGCGGCCGATGCGCCGCGGCGCAGGGCGGATGTCGGTGCGTGGGAAAGGCTTCTGGATGGCCACCCTCTGGCTGGCGGCCGGGGTCTTGGGCCCGGCCTGGGCTGGGGACGCCGGGGGCGCCGGCGGGCTGACCGTCGGATCCCCCGCGCCGCGCTTCGTGCTGCCGCAGATCGGCAGCGATCATCAGGTGGCCAGCGACACGCTGTTCGAGGCCTACGGTCTCACGCTTCTGGCCTTCTGGACCACGCACTGCGCCGAGTGCAGCCGGCGCATGGAGGCCTGCCAGCAGCTCCGCGACTGGGGCGAGCCGGACGGCCTGGGCGTGGTGGGCATCAACTTCGACGACACCCCCTCGGCCAAGATGAACCTGGTGGCGAGCAGCGCCGGCCCACGTCTGCTCCACCTGTACGATCCGGGTGGCCGGATGGCGGCCGTCTACGGCGCGGGCGCCCACAGCTACAGCGCGTTTCTGGTCGACGGACGGGGGACGATCCGGGCCACCTACTACGAGATCATGCCCAACGAGCTTCTGGCGCTGAAGCCCACGATCAGCGGGTACCTGCAGGAGGCCCTGGACGGCGGACCTTCGGTCACGCCGGGCGGGACGACGGCGCCTCCTCCTCCGCCGGGGATCCTCGCGGAGCTGGGCCTCCTCAAGGATCAGCGGATCGAGTTGCACGGCCGGGGGCGGATGCGCTGGATGCACATCGACACGACCGGCACCGGGGCGGTGGGTGCAAACGGCGAACCCCTCGTCCCCGGGCCCTCGCTGCGGTATCGCGCGGAGCTGGAACTGACCTACGCCGTCACGCCGGGGCTCAAGGCGGGAGGCTTCTTCCGGCTGAGCAACGAGGGCGACCTCGTGCTGCGCAGCGGCCCCGACTACCTCTCCAATCCCTCGGGAAGCTTCATCCTGCGGTACGACACGCGCGGGCGCCTGCCGCTGCTGCGGCAGGTCGAGTCGAGCTTGCGCGCGGGCTACTACCGCGTCTTCACGACCCCGCTCACCCTCATGCGCTGGGACAAGGACGACACGCCCGTGGCCGGCGGCCAGCGCGCCCAGGGGTGCGGCGTGTGCGGCGGCGCGGCCGGGATGGCCGGGTTCATCCGGTCGGAGAGCGTCGAGCAGGTGGAGCCGGACCTCTCCTTCGAAGGGGCGCGCTGGGACCTCACGCTCTTCGATCGCTTCGACCTGCTGCTCCTGTACGCCCGGCCCCAGGCCCCGCACCCGGAGGATCCGGGCGAGTGCACGACCTCCGATCCCGAACAGAACTACTACCATCAGGACCTCTACGGTGGGCGGCTCAAGGCCAACCTGGCGCTGCCGTGGAGTCCCGATCCGCTCGAGATCGCCGCGACCGGGTTCCTGACCAACGACAGCGAGGATCTGCCCGGGTGCTCGTCGCTGTACATGCACGGGGGCATCAGCCCTGCCAGCGATAGGGTGCTCGGGGCGGATGTCAAGGTGCCCCTGCCGGGGCTGACCTCGATCTACGGCGAGGTGGCATCGAGCCACTGGGAACCGAACTTGTACTGCGAGACGGATTGCCGCACGACCGACGGCCTGGCCGCGCGCGTCGGCCTGATCAACGATTGGCGCGGATCCCCCGACGGGCATCTATTCGGGATATCCACCAAGGGGCTGACGACCCGCGCGGAGTTCGCCTATCACTATCTCGAAGAGGACTTCTTCTCGACCTTCAGCGCCCTGACCTACGAGTCCAATCTCCAAGGGCCGCGCATCTCGCTGCGCGGCGACTGGGGGCCCCTGGGTGCGGGTATGTTCTTCAAGCACAGCGTGCCGCTCGAAGAGGTCACGCCGCCTGCCTTCGCCGACGCGCACGACCAGGTCAAGCAGACCCTCAGCGCCTGGGTGGACGTGGAACTGTGGGCCGGAGGCGTATTCGAGGTCGGCGGCGTGCGAGTCCAGCGCGACCTCTACATCGCCGGCGCGACCACCGGGCGCATCGGTCCCGAGGAGCAGAACACACTGATCGCCAGTCTCACGCAGCAAATCGGCCCCAAGTGCTCGCTCTTCGGGGAGCTGGAGATCGGGGACGGCGAATATGAGGAGGGTGTGGGCACGGGCACTGCCCGGCGCGTGGAAACGCGTGATTACGACTCGACCGTCTTTCGGTTGATGGCTGACGTGCAGTTCTAGCTCCGCTGACCCCGTGGAGGTCCCTCGTGCCACTGGATCGGACAGCGGTCGAGCACGTCCTCGAGCGTCTCGAGGCCGAGGATCGCGCCGCGCTACAGGAGCACGAGGTCTACGCGATCCTGGCCGCGGCCGGCATCGATGTCCCGCGCCACGTCGTGTTCCACGACCCCGAGGCGGTGACCGCCGCCGCCCTCGACGCGGTTCCCGGCAAGGAGGTCGTCGCCAAGGTTGCCTCCCCGCGCATCCTCCACAAGACCGAGTTCGGCGGCATTCGCATGATCCCGCGCGACCCGGGGGCCGTGCGGCAGGCGCTGGCCGACTTCACTGCGCGCGCTGCGGAACAAGACCTCGGCCCGGTGGGCGTCCTGGTGGCGGAGAAGATCGAGCTGCGATCTGGCCCCGGGACCGAGCTGCTCCTGTCGCTCCGTCTCGATCGCGCGTTCGGGCCGGTCGTGTCGTTTGGCCTGGGGGGCGTGACGACCGAGTACTGGGGCAAGCGGCTGCGCGGCGGGCAGGCGATCGCGGTGCGTGCCACGCTCGAGCTCGCCGACCCGGCGGCGGCGACCGAGATGGTGGCCGCCACCGTCGCGGGGGATTTCCTGGCCGGTCGCGTGCGCGGGCAGAAGGAGCCGCTGGTCGCGCCGGACGCGGTCGAGGCCGCGATCCGCGCGCTGGCCGCGCTAGGCGAGGCCTTCTCGCCGCTCGATCACGACAGCCCGTGGACGCTCGAGGAGATCGAGGTCAATCCCCTGGCGGTCGACGTCCGCGGCCGGCTGGTTGCGCTCGATGGGATCGGCTCCTGGTCGCCGACGAAACAGGAGGTCCGCCCGCGGCCGATCCACAGGCTCAAGTCGCTCCTCGAGCCGGAGCTGATCCTCCTGATCGGCGTCTCCGCGCGCGCGATGACGCCCGGGCGCATCATCCTCCGCAATTTGCTCGCCTCCGAGCGCTACACGCCCAAGACGCTCGGCATCATGCATCCGACCGAGAAGCTGATCGACGGCGTGGCCTGCTACCGCTCGCCCGAGGAACTGCCGGACGGCATCGACATGGCGGTCGTCACCGCCCCGGCCAGCGACGAGCTCATCGATCAGATGACCGCGCTGGCCCGGCTGGGAAAGGTCAAGACGTTCACCCTGATCAGCTCCGGCTTCGGCGAGACGCAGGGCGGCAAGCAGCTCCAGCGCCGCCTGCAGCACTTCATCCTGCAGACGCGCGACCAGCAAGACGGCGGGATCCTCGTCAACGGCCCGAACTGCCTCGGGATTGTCAGCCAGCCCGGAGACTACAACACCTTCTTCCTGCCGCCGTACAAGCTGGCGATCCACAAGGATCGCGCGGGCGGAGGGAATCTCGCGTCGGTCAGCCAGTCGGGCGCGTTCCTGGTCTGCCAGATGTCACGCTTGGGCAACTACATCACCCCGCGCTACTCGATCAGCTTCGGCAACCAAGTGGACGTGTCGGTTTCCGATTACATCCGCTACTTCACCGGAGAGAATCAGGTCAAGGTGATCTCCATCTATGTGGAGGGGTTCCAGCCCTATGACGGGCGTGCCCTGATCGAGGCCGCTCGCGCCGCGCGCGCGGCCGGCAAGACAGTGGTCATGTACAAGACCGGGCGCACGGCCGCGGGCGCCAAGGCGGCCAGTTCCCACACCGCGGCCATCGCCGGCGACTACGCCGTGGCGGAGCAGTGCTTCCAGAACTCCGGCATCAAGGTCGCGCCCGACCTGGACACGTACGCCGAGTGGATGGAGATCTACACGCTGCTCGGTCACTGCCGCGTGCGGGGCCGGCGCGTCGGGATCATGACCAACGCCGGGTTCGAGACGACCGTAGCCTCCGACCGGCTGGGGTACCTCAAGCTGGCCGAGTTCGCCCCGGCCACGTGGGAGCGGATGCGCAAGGGGCTGCCGGAGGGGATCGTCGACTTCCGCAACCCGCTCGACGCCACGCCCATCACGCCCACGCCCGCGTACCTGAACTGCGTGGCGGCGATGGTCGAAGATCCGAACGTCGACTGCCTGCTCATCTCGTGCGTGCCGCTCACCCTGGCGGTCAACGTCTTGCCCCCGAGCCCGGAGCACAAGGAGAACCTCTACGCCGAGGGCTCGCTGGGCATGGGCTTCGCGCGCATCTTCCGCGCCACGCGCAAGCCGATCGTCTTCTGCGTGGATGCCGGCGAGATCTACGATCCGCTGGTGAACCTGCTCCAGGACCACGGCGCGCCGACCTTCCGGCGGATCGACCGGGCAATGCTGGCACTGTCGGAGTTCGTGCGCGACCGGCTGAGCCTGCGGCAGCGGGAGCGGGAAGGCGTGGGGCGGTGAAGCCGGCGGCGGGGGCGGGGCGCGTAGACGCCACGGCCGATTCAGAGGCCCTACCCGCCGGATGGCGCTGCAACTTCCCATAGGCCTGGGTCCCAAATGGCCCGGAGATACTCACGTACTCGTGCCATTCATCTCCATCCGTTCCTGCAGGGAGGGTTAGGTTACAAATGACGCGACGATGGAGCCCGGGGTTGGATTCCAGGTGGCGCGATGCGGGGACTTGCCATCCCCGATGCGGCGTCGCATGATCATCGTGCTCCGCCGAGTGAGTGTGCGCGTGCTGGCGGATGAGTGCGCGCGACGGCGGATGAAGGGGACTCCGAACCATGGACCCCCTGCCTGGTCAGAAGATCGCGCACTTCCGGATCTGTTCGAAACTCGGTCAGGGCGGGATGGGCACCGTTTTCCGTGCCGAGGACGAGACCCTCGGTCGACCCATCGCCCTCAAGATTCTCCCCGGCGACGCCTTCGACGACCGCATGCGCCACCAGCGCTTCCTGCGGGAAGCCCGCTCGGCAGCCGCGGTCGTTCACCCTTACATCGCCGCCATCTACGACGCCGGAGAAGCCAGCGGCATCACCTACATCGCCATGGAGTACGTCGAGGGGAAGACCCTTCGCACCGTCTTCACCGAAAGGACTGCTGGACTTCTCGAGATCGTGAACCTCGGCGTGCAGATCTGCGAAGGATTGGCCTGCGCCCACGAGTCGGGCGTGGTGCACCGGGACCTCAAGCCTGACAACATCATGATTCGCGGGGACGGGCACCCCAAGATCCTCGACTTCGGGCTGGCCAAGCTCATCGAGAGCCGCGACCTGAAGGCAGCATCGACTTTCGCCACCGGCGACGGCCCCCGACCGCACTTGTCCGTCCCGGGTGAGATTTTGGGCACCCCTGCCTACATGTCACCCGAACAGGCACGTGGCGAGGCCGTCGACGTTCGGTCCGACCTTTTCTCGCTCGGAGTGATCTTCTACGAATGGGTGACCGGCAAGAGCCCCTTCAAGCGGCCGAGCGCCGTCGAGACGTTGAGCGCCATCCTCCGAGACGAGCCACCCTCACCCGCATCGCTCCGCCGCGGCTGCCCCCCGCCACTGGAGCGGGTCCTGCACAAGTGCTTGGCCAAGGATCCGACGAACCGCTACCAGACCGCCCGGGAGCTCCTCGAGGCCCTTCGCGGGATCCGTGAAGATCTCGAGCTGGCGGCCCTCCGGAAGCGCAGCCCAGGCGTGCGGTACTTGCGTCGGGCCGGCTACACCCTCGGCGCGGCAGGCGTGGTCTTGATCCTCGCGCTCCTGGTGGGAAAAGGGATCCTCCAGCGGCCGGCGGAGAGTCCCGTGGGATGGAAGAACAGCAATCCATCGCTCGCCGTCCTCTACTTCGCGAACATGAGTCCGGCCCAGGAAGATGAATACTTGGCCCCGGGACTGACCGAGGATGTGATCACGAGCCTCTCGAAGCTCAAAGCCTTGAATGTCTTTTCCCGCTCCGCGGTGGAGTTCTACCGGGACCAGCACGTTGATCCCAGACGGCTGCGCAGCGACCTGGGAGCTTCACATGTCGTCGAAGGATCGATCCGGAAGAATGGTTCAGACGTGAGGGTGACCGCTCAGCTCATTGACACCGGAAGCGGCTATCACGTCTGGGCGGAGACGTACGACTGCACCATGGAGACTGTGTTCTCGATCCAGGACACGATCGTGGCCGCGGTCGAGCACGCCTTGCACCTGAGGCCGGAGCAGGTCTCGATCGGCGCGGTGGGCCCCCGATGGACCCGGAATGCGGCTGCCTATGCGTTCTACCTGAGGGGACGGGAGGAGGAAACCAGACGAGACACGGAGGGACCGGAACCGGCAATCCGGGAATGGTACGAGAAGGCCCTGGCCGTCGATCCGGAGTATGCCCCGGCCCTGGCGGGCATGGCTGTGGGTCTGGTCAAGGAGTGGGGCTATCATACCCCCCGTGAGCCGGGAGGTCTCGAGCCGGCTCTGGACATGGCGCAGAGAGCCAAGGCCTTGGACCCGACGCTCGCGGATGCCTGGTGGGCCGAGGCGGCGGTTTGGGTGGAGATGAACGACCCGGTGCGTGCCGTGGCCGTCCTGGACGAGGCGCTCGTCCATCTACCCGCCGCCCCCCGGCTCTTCGATCTGATGGGCTACACGCGTTTCTGGTCGCTCGGTCAGCGAGAAGAAGCGGTCACGGCGTACAGCAAGAGCATGGCTCTCAATCCCTCAAGTTTCTACCCTTACCTGAACCTCTGCGACATCAGCCTCGCGGCCGGGAAGATCGACGAGGCTCGTCGCATCGTAGCCGACGGGCTGGCCCATGTGCCTGAGGACATCCACCTCCGGGCCCAGGAGGCGCAGGTCCTGCGTAGAGAGAAACGCCACCAGGAAGCGATCAGCGCCAACCGGACTCTTTGCAGCCGCTATCCCGACAGCTTCTTCGCGATTATTAAGTTGGCCAGCGCTTACAGAGTGGCGGGGAGATTGGCGCAGGCAGAGAGTGTCTATGCGGCGGCCATCGCCCGGTGGCCGCTGAGCACGCGGGCCCTGAATGCCGCCGGCTGGGATGCCCTCGATCGCCACGACTACGCGGCGGCGGACGACCTCTTCCGCCGAGCCATCGCCATCGCTCCCCGTGCCTATTGGCCTCGAAAACTCTTGGCCCGTTCCCTGACGGAACAGCGACGTCCGAGGGAAGCAGAAGCCATCCTCCTCGAGATCGAGAAGATCTGGCCCAAGGATGCGGAGAGTGCCAGGGCACTCAGTGAGTTCTACGCCACCGAGACCGAAGACTTTACCCGAGCCAAGGAGTGGGCGGAGCGGGCGGTGGCGCTGGCCCCGAACTGGCCCAATGCCTACTGGTGCCTGGCCGACGTGTTCTCGCGCAAGAGCGACTACGAGAGGGCCGCGGCGACCTACGGCAAGGCCCTTGCCCTGAAGCGCGATGATCCTCAGTTCCACCGCGCGCTGAGCCGGAGCCTCCTGAGTCTCGGGCGATTCGAGGAAGCGGCGCGAGAGGGCGAGATCGCGGTGTCGCTCAATCCAACGAATGTCCAGTCGCTCACAACGCTCGGCGACATCTACGATTGCTGGGGCAAGTACAACCTGGCTGCCGCGGCCTGGGAAAAGGCGGTCGCTCTCGATTCCACGGCTTCCGTGCTCAACCGCCTGGCCAGCACCTATCGAAGGGCGGGCCGATACAGGAAGGCGGTGGAAGCATACGAACGGTCCGCGGCCCTCGACACGACCTGGTTCTCTCCGCACCTTGGTTGTGCCATTCTGTTCACCTACTACCAGAGGGACTTTGCGCAGGCGAGGGAACATCTCGGCAAGGCGCTCCGCCGCGCATCGACTCCGCTTTCCCGCGCCCGGGTGTACGATCTTCTCGGAGCCATCGAGGCGCTGGACCACCGGCCGGAGCGGTCCCGGGAGGCCTATGAGCAGGCTCGCCAGATCCTCGCCCCCGAGATCAAGGCCCATGCGAACGATCCCTATGTCTTGAACCATGCCGCCTCCGTCGCAGGTCATCTCGGGGACACGGAGAAGACGCGGGCCTACGTGACCCGCCTGCTGGAAGTCCAAGGAGAATCGCCGGAGTATCTCTACGGTGCGGGCTGTTACCTGGCCAGGATCGGGGACGTGGAGGCGGCACTGACCTGCGTGGAAAAGGCCGTCGCCCTCGGGTACAACGACCGGTCCCTCATGGAAGTGGACATCGACTTGGCTCCAATACGCGACCACCCACGGTTCAAGAAGCTCCTCGACTCCATGCGTTGAGGGAGAATCGCGGCGGCCGGCCTCACCCCCAGGCCGGCCGCGAATCGACTTCGGCCGCCTCCGGCGCGCTCACGGACGGATGACGGCCTTGCGCGAGTCCGTTACGCCGCCGGCTTCGAGACGGATGAAGTAGATGCCCGGCGACACATGCTGGCGCAGGGCCAGCGGGTCCCACGTAAGTTTGTGGTGGCCGGCCGTCACCTCGCGATCCAGCAGCTCCGTCACGAGCCGGCCACCCACGTCGTAGATTCCCACGTGGACGCGGCTTCGCGCCGGCAGATCGATCGTGAAGGCGACCGGTCCTTGGCTCGGATTCGGGTGCGGTGCGCCCAGGTGAAGGGACGCCGGCGTGGTCCCGACCACCGGGGGTTCCTCGACGTCCGCCCACCCGATGGCGCCGAAGAGAGCGACCCAGCCGTCCGGCAGGCCGGGGCTGTTGTGGGTACTGTCGAATGCACTGGGGGTCGTGGGGAACTCGTACGAGCGCGTGCTGCCGGTCAGGGCCACCGGGTCATACATCGTCGCGCCAGGGGCGAGAGCCAGCGCCCAGACGGCGTCCATGTCAGCGCCGCCCAGGAAAGTCCCGTAGAGCAGGTCATGGGCGCCGAGACCCGTAGGGCGCAAGCGGAAGACGAAGGCATCCTGCAGACCGTGAGGGTTCGGGTCGTAGGCATCAGGCGTGACCGGGAATCCAGGGCAGAGGTTGCAGAAGCTGGATCCGACGACATCGCCCCGGGAGTCGACTGCGAGGAGGGTGACCGCATCGACCTCGCCTCCGCCCAGGTATGTGGAGTAGAGCAACGCATCTCCGGCCGAGCCAACGATGGCAATGAACCCGTCATCGAGCCCCCCGTTGAAGCTCGTGTCGAACGCACCGGGAGTGGTCGGTAGATCGGTCGAGTAGGTGTAACCACCCAGGGCGAGGTTGCCCGACGGCATGATCGCCAGCGTGGCAGCCCCGTCCACGTCACTGCCGCCAAAGTAGGTGGAGAACCTGAGAGAGTCCCCGAGCGGTGAGAGTCGAGTGAGAAACGCGTCCCGAGTCCCATTGATCACCCTCTGGTATGCGCCTTGAGTGGTCGGGAAGTTGGTCGAGCCGGTGCCCCCGGCCACCGTGGCCGCGCCCGATCCATCGACCGCGAGGCCGCCAAGAACCATCTCCACGTAGTCCGAGCTGCCCTCAGTCGCGCTTCCTCCCAGGAAAGTCGAGAAGACGAGGCTGCTCGGGGCGACCCGATCGAAGCGCGTCACGAAGGCGTCGATAGAGCCGTTGTAACTTCGGTCGAAGGCCCCGGGAGTGGTCGGGAAGCCCGATGACCGCGTGTACCCGGACACGGTGATGCCCCAAGGCGCTGCGACATCGACCTCCACCGCCCAGTCGGAAGCAGAACCGCCGAGGAACGTCGAGTACAGTAGACTCGCGCCGTCGCCGCTCAACTGCGTCACGAATACATCCCCAGGATAGCTGCCGCCCCCGTTGTAAGTCCGGTCATAGGCGTCCGGGGTAGTGGGGAAGTCGGTGGACGACGTGATCCCGACGACCCACACCGACCCGGCATCAAGGGCGATATCAAAGGCCCGGTCCTCCTGCCCGCCCCCCAGGTAGGTGCACCACACCCGTTGTTCATCTCCGCTCTGCGCCGGGTCGAAGCAGGCGACCCACGCGTCGCACACGCCGTTGAAGGTCGGATCATAGGCCCCCGGCGTCGTCGGGATGCCGGGAATCCCAACGTAGTCGGACTGGCCAGCCACGATCAGACGACCGTTGTCTCCGAAGGCGATCGCCGTTCCGAGATCCGTTCCCAGCGTGCCGAAGAACGTCGACCACTCGAGGCCGGGTACCTCGACCCGGGGGTCGATGACGAGCGG
The DNA here is from genome assembly GCA_964506245.1 of uncultured bacterium. Lineage (GTDB taxonomy): Bacteria > Eisenbacteria > RBG-16-71-46 > CAIMUX01 > WJJG01 > CAZDKK01. Next base: position 94,402 of record CAZDKK010000005.1, read on the forward strand.
AAGTCCCGGATCGCGACCCGGCACCGCGAAACCATAGCGATTCCCGCTCAGGATCCGATACTTGCACTCGACCGTGATCCGGCCACCCGAGGGCAACTCCTGCCACGTCGCCGGGACCGTCTGGCGCAGCGTTCCCGCCGGCGTCTCCATCTCGAGCGAACCGTCCGCAGCCAGGCAAAGCGCCGTCGCGCCCTCACACCGGATCACGACTGGCGCGAGGTCCGCGCCCGGCGCGACCAAGACGTCGTACTTCAGCCGCCCCGCGTCCTCCCGTACCCGCACGTCCACCCCCGGGTAGAGATCTGGGTAGAGGACCCGGCGGTACGAGGGCGCGCCCCGGCGCCACCGCGCCGGATCGTTACCGATGAGGAAGTTCGTGACGGCGCGCGAGCGGTCCTCGCCGACCACCGCCGCCTCCGGCGCCGCCCCCTCGAACACGAAGTGCAGGCTCACTCGGCCCGCAGCAGTCTCGGGCCCGCGCGGCAGATCGAGCGCCAGGGCGCCCTGCTCGATCCGAGTCACGACGTTGCCCCGACTCGCAAGGAATCTCGTTGACGTGTCCCACTGCCCCAGGTTCTCGACGAACATGCTGGGCAAAGTCTCCGGACCCGACAACTCGGCAAGAGCCGACGTTGCCATCGCGAGCGCCACTGGAATGAGAATGAGCATACAGGTTTTCATCGTCTTTTCTCCTTGCTGTCCACCAGGACTACTACTTGCCCGCGTTTCTGAACATCGCCTTCATTGCGCCCCATGAGTGCTCTGCGGCCGGCACGGGGGCGGGAAATTCCACTCGCAGATAGTCGATGCTCAATGCGCTCCAGACGTGCCCCTCCCACCAGGTCAGAGAAGGGTTGCCCGCCCAGATCGCTGCGGGTCTGAGAGCGCTGCTGACTGGACCATAGACAGGCTGTCCGTCGACAGCGATTGTGAATGTGGTACCCATGCATTCCAGAGCGATTTCATGGAATTCGTCAGGCGATGGCACAATTGCTACGACAATGAGCTCACCTTCAAGCGCCGTGGCAACCTGCACGTAGTTCATCGTTCGATCGCACCACACGTGAAGCAGGATGTTCCCGTCGTCCGCCGTTTCGGGAGGATTCGCGCCACTCGGTTCAGTAGTTTCAGTCTGAAGAACCTCAACTCCGACACCACCCGCTGAATTGGCGTCGTACCGCATTCTCACTTTCAGGACGAAGTCTCCCGACGTCGGGAAGAGTTGAACGGATCCCGGATGCCGTGAAACTAGATAGGGGAACGCCCACGGGTTGCTCGATGACATGTGCAGCTGGCTCTCCGATAGAACTGCGGAGCCGTATGGGGAGTGTATGGCAGTCCCATAGCATGGCTCCCCCTCGTCCACCCACGTCCCAGGCCCGTGACCGCCCGTTGGATAGGAATCGCACCACCGCACGCCACTCGTCAGGATCTCGGTGTGCCAGATGGCGGGCTCCAGCGCTGGCCCGTCAAACTCCTCCTCGAAGAACACGACCGTTTGGGCGGTCGCTATGGACAGGATCGGAACCAGGCAAAGAACCGTGAACGCAACAGTAGGCCTCATGGAACACCTCCCTTTGCTTAAGGCGTATTTCCCGGTCGAAACCTGCGACGCGGCGCCGACAGACCCGATGCCCTCCGGGCCAGCGACCAACATGATGATGGGCGACACCCGCAGGGAGGAACGGCGGTGCCAACAGGCGCGCTGAGATCCCCCCTGCCGGGTCCTACTTGAGGCCCCGGACCAGCCACAACTGGCCGAGTTCCCGCGAGTACGAGTAGGCGTAGCTGAGACCGTCCGGCCCGATGTCGCCAACGATTCTGGGTTCACCGCCAGCGAGGGAGAAGAGACAGAGCTTCTGGTCCGCAGAGGTTGCCGCGATGAAGCGCCCATCGAGTGAGGGGTTAGGGGAAGTGAATCCCTCAGGCGAGATCGGACGCGGAAGGCCGCCCTGAACCGCATTGTCAGTGCAGCCGCACGATTCGCGCCGTGCGGATCGTTCCTCTTGCTTCCAGGCGGGCGAAGTGGAGTATCCCCTCGGAAGTGGACGCCGCCTTCGCCGCACCGGCAGGGGCACTCTCGGGGGCGTCCTCCCTATCGCAAAATCACCAACTGGCTGGTCGCAGCTCCCCCTGCCGTCGAGACCCGAACCAGATAGATCCCCGCGGCAACTGCGCGGCCATCCTCATCCCGTCCGTCCCAGGGGAGATCGTGAATGCCCGTGCTGAAGAAATCCTCGGATAGCCTGCGAACACGGCGACCGGCAGGATCATGGACACTTGCCTGAACCCAATCGTTCTTGCGTGTCTCAAAGTAGATGCGTGTCTGGGAGAAGGACGGATTCGGATAGATCCTCAGCGACACCGCCGACGCCATCCGACGATCCTCTCCAATACCCGCGGCGTCGCACTGCGTCGGCAGAACCTGGAGACCGGGCTCCCTATCCGCGACGTAGACATGGGTGTTCCAGATGGCAATGCCATACGAGTCCCCCGGCGTGTCCACGCCGCCCACGAACTGGGGGCTAGCCGGATCCGTGATGTCGATCACCTCGAGACCGAAGCCGCCGTCCGCGACGTAGGCATACGTGCCCGAAACCGCCACGCCTACGGCACATCCTGGTGTATCGATGCTGCCCGCGATCTGCGGGTCCTCGGGATGCGTGATGTCGATCACGTGGAGGCCGGATCCCCAGTCTGCAACATAGGCGTGGGCGCCTGAGACGACCACGCTGTAGGCCCAGTCAGGTGTGTCCACGCTGCCCACGATTGAGGGGCTCTCGGGATCCGAGACGTCGATTACCCGGAGACCGGACAACCCGTCCGCGACATAAGCGTAGCTGCCTGATAGAGCCACGCCCAAGGCACAACCCGTGTACACAGCCCCGACGATCGCGAGGTTCTGGGGATTCGCGACGTCGATCACAAGGAGATCTTCAAAGTCAGCAACGTAGGCATAGGTGCCCGCCGCCGCGACGCTCTGTGCGGCGCCCGGCGTGTCCGCGCTGCCCATGATCTGGGGGCTCTGGGGATTCGTCACATCGATCACCTGCAGACCGGCACCGCCGTCCGCTACGTAGGCGTACGTGCCCGAAACGGCCACGCCAAGGGCATCCCCCGGCGTGTCCACACTGCCCACGATCTGGGGGCTCTGGGGATTCGTCACATCGATCACCTGCAGACCGGCACCGCCGTCCGCTACGTAGGCGTGCGTCCCCGAGATGACCACACCACGGGCCTCTCCCGGCGTATCCACGCTGCCCGCCGGCAGCGGGCTTTGGGGACTCTCGATATCCAGGATCCCGAAATGGCCCCTCTCAGAGAATAGCTCCCAAGCCCCGATACAAGCGAGCGGACCCGAGAGGGCCAGGCAGAGCACCATCTCCGGCCCCCCGGCGCTGCCCACGATTCGAGGACGCTGAGGATTCGTGATGTCGATGACCTGGAAACCGCCATGCTGGTCCGCGACATAGGCGTGGGTGCCCGAGACCGACACGTCCCGGGCAAACCCTGGCGTGTCTACGCTGCCCACGATCTGCGGGCTTGCGGGATCCGCAACGTCGATCACCTGAAGACCGGAACCCTCATCCGCGACGTAGGCATAGTTGCCCGAGAGGGCCGCCCTCCAGGCATAGCCCGGTGTGTCCACGCTTCCCGCAATCCAGGGATGCTCAGGATCCGAGATGTCAATCACCTGCAGTCCGGAAGACCTGTCTGCGACGTAGGCATGACTGCCCGAGATCGTCACGCGCCAGGCACCTCCAGGCGTGTCCACGCTGCCCACGACCTGCGGGTTCGCGGGATCCGCGATGTCGATCACCTGGAGACCGGAGCCCCAGTCCGCGACGTAGGCGTGAGTGCCCGATACAGCAACGCCGCAGGCTTGGCCTGGCGTATCCACGCTGCCCACGACCTGCAGATTCGCCGGATCCGTGACGTCGATCACCTGGAGACCGGATTCACCATCGGCGACGTAGGCGTGGTTGCCCGAGACTGCCACACCGTCGACCTCACCCAGCGTCTCCAGGCTGCTCACCAGCAGTGGACTTTGGGGGTTCGTGATGTCCATCACTTGCACGGAGCCGGCCGCGAGGTAGGCATAATCACCCGAAACGGCCACATCCCAGACTGCGCCCACCGTGGGCGTGATGCCCAGCCAATGCAGGTACTTTCCATAGTCGATGCAGCCAGCGCCCGCCCAGCCAGCCGAGGCCAGGATGGCGAATACGACCAAAGCCGCCCCGAACGCAGCCGTCTTGCACACCCCCGGTGATCGATGCCAAGCCAATCCAAGTAACGAAACGTGCCAGGATGTGGCGATCTGAGAGATGGCTTCGTTTCGAATCATTGTGACGACCTCCCGCCCAGTCTGTGGGCCCGGCAAACCGAGCCGAACGCGGATCTTGAACATTGTGTCTACATTCCACCGACGGCCCCGCCCACTTCTCTCATGTCTTCAGGGCAGGCACGGAGGGAGAACGCGGTGCCGTCACCGCCAATCCCGCTCGCTGCACAGGCGCTTGCCCGGTGGGTCCGGAGAGCGACCCCCAACCGACGTGCGATGCGTGTGCCCGCGCGTCGCGCATCGAATCCGCCGGGACACCGGCGGATGACAGACCGTTCTTGACATCGCTCGGCGGGATCGAAGAGGACTTCCCGCCCGAGCTCTTCAAGCGTCCGTACCGGGGGTTGTGGAACATTCGAACGCCCTTCTGGCCGTTCGGATCGTCCGGCGAGATCTGTCGACCACGTTCGCGGATTCACGACCCGACCCTCCGTATCCGGCGGGTCTCGGCGGCCCGCCCTCGCCATGGACGTCCTCCCTTTGCTTAAGGCGTATTTCCCGGTCGAAACCTGCAACGCAGCGCCGGCCGACCCGATGCCCCCCGGGCCAGCGACCGACATGATCATGGGCGACACCCGCAGAGAGGAACGGCGGTGCCAACAGGCGCGCTGAGATCCCCCCTGCCGGGTCCTACTTGAGGCCCCGGACCATCCACAACTGGCCGAGCTCCCGCGAGTACGAGTAGGCGTAGCTGAGACCGTCCGGGGTGATGGCGGGCCAATGGCACTGCACGCCGGCGGGGTCAGGCATGTCGAGCACCTTCCACGGTCTCCTTTCCCCCGTGTCACGGTCCACCAGCATGACGCTCAAACGCGTACCCCATCTCGCGACGTAGAGGAACTTGCTGTCGGCGGTCCACTGACAAACGCGTTCGTCCGGCGCGATGTCGCCCACGATTCTGGGTGCACCGCCAGCGGGGGAGAAGAGACAGAGTTTCTGGTCTCCAGAGGTTGCCGCGATGAAGCGCCCATCGGGCGAGGGGTTGGGGGAAGTGAATCCCTCAGGCGAGATCGGACGCGGAAGACCGCCCTTCACGTCCTGTTGATAGATCCTCCATGAATGGCCCGCCTCCTGTCCGCTGAAGACGATGTTCTCTCCATCCGGAAGCCACTTCGGGAACCCGGCGAAGGTCTCGAGTCCCCCTGGGGGGAGCGCGAGGGAATCACCGGCCCCGGTCGGCAGGAGCATCAATCGGTGCGGTGATCCGTTGGAGACAGCCAGGACCCACTTGCCGTCCGGAGAGAATGCGCCGGCCACGCCATCTGCGAGCTTGACAGGAGGCGAGCCGTCCATGCCTCGCGTCCAAATGGCGCACGGCAGCCCTCCTCCGAGCCCTTGCTGCTCATAGAGAAGCAGCTGATGATCCCGGGAGATGTCCTTGACGAGGGAGACATCCAGCCACCGCAGCTCACGCTCCTCGTCCTGGGGGGATGGGCGGCCGCGGGTCCCGAATACCCGACTCATGGGCCCCAGCATCACGCTCCCGTCATGGGCGATGTCATACAGCCGCACGCCCGCGGGGAATCTCTGGATGACACGTTGCCGGCCATCCGCACGCACAGCCCGGAGCTCGGTCTCGACCGAGTCACACGCCGTGAACCATGCCTCTCGCCCGTCTGGGGACCAGGCGACGCCCAAGGCTGCATTCCACTCAGGGGTCCGCGCGCGGACGCGGCCGTCCATATCCACGATCAAGATGCTCCCAGCCGGGCTGTGTGGAAACGGCCCCTCCACGAAGGCGAGCCACTTCCCGGATGGAGCGACGGACACGGAGCGGATGCACGCATCCGTCTCGTAGAGCACGTGTCCCGGAGGCATCTCCAATCGCGTCCTGCCCGAAGGGCCGCCCACCTGATGCGAAACAGCAAGCGTCTTATCGTCGGCAGACCAATCCGCCGAGTGAACATTGTCGAGGATGTGGCGCGGCACGCCCCCCGCGATGGGAATCTCCGCGAGGGTGCCCAAGACCGCTCGATTCACACCGTAGGCATCCCCGAGCAATACGGCCATCCGCCCGGTCTTCGAGACGGAGAGGAGATTCGTGGAGGGCAGCCCGAGGGAGTGGGGAGCCGGAGAAGCTGGCCGTGTCTCGAAGATCTCCACGGGGCGTCCCTCCCATTGCGCTGCGTAGAACACGACCCTGCCTTGGTCATAGAACTGCGCATTCAGGACGCAGCCGTTTTCTGCGGTGAGGGGCCGCCAGGTCAGAAGCGAATCCCTACCGCGGAGCATCGCTTCCCTGATGCTGCCAATCGCGAAGCCCAGCGCGGCCAGGACGACCGCTGCGATCGCCATGGCAATGAGCAAGTGCCTCCGCTTCGCCCGGGCTGCGGCCGCTGCGGCCACGGACAGAGGCGCGGCCCCCGCTGCGCCGCTCAGGCCCGCAAACGCAAACGCCAGATCCCGCGCCGACTGAAACCGCGCCTCCGGAGTCTTCTCCAAACAATGACGCACGATTGCCTCGAGGCCCGCAGGCATCGCGCGCCCAGCCGCCGACAGCGGAGCCGGCTCCTCGTTCAAGACCGCGTCTAGCGTCTCAACAAGCGAGTCCTTCTGGAACGTCCGCTGCCCGGTCAGCATCTCGTGGAGCGTCGCACCCAGAGCAAAGAGATCCGACCGGTGATCCGCAGGCTCGCCCCGCACCTGCTCCGGAGACATGTAACCGGAGGTCCCGATGATCGCCCCGGTTCTGGTCAAGGAATCTGCGCTGCCCTTGGGAGCGCCTGGAACGAGACGGTCGGGATGCACCAGCTTCGCCACCCCGAAGTCCAGGACCTTCACCCTCCCGTCTTTCGTCAGAAACAGATTCTCCGGCTTGATGTCCCGGTGGATGATCCCCTTCTCGTGCGCCGCCGCCAGCCCCCACGCGGCCTGCACCGCATAGTCAACTGCATTGCGAATCGGCAAGGGACCCTGACTCAGTCGCTCCCGCAAGGACTCCCCCTCCAGCAGCTCCATCACCACGAACGGGGAGCCCTCGTGCACGCCAATGTCGTGGATGGCGACGATGTTCGGATGGTCGAGCAGCCCCGCGGCGCGCGCCTCCCGCTCGAAACGTTGGATGCGTTCAGGATCGTGCGATACCCCCGGCGAGATGACCTTGAATGCAACATCCCGACCCAGCTGCAGATCCCGCGCCCGGTAGACCTGACCCATACCGCCCTCGCCGATCAGGGCGATGATCTGGTAGCGGGAGATCGTCTGACCGATCAACCGGACCGGCGGCGAACTAGCATCCAGGAACCGTGCAAGCACCGCGTCCGGCCTCAGGATCCCGTGTGTTTCGTGGCCATGGGCCAGGATGGCCTCGGCTTCCCGCCGCAGCTCTGGGGCATCCTTGCAGGCATCGTCGAGGAACGCGCGCCGCTGCTCCTCGGGGAGATCACGAGCCTTGAGGAGCAGCTCCTTCAGACGTGCAAACCGGTCAGGTTCCATGCCAAGGCTCCCGGGGAAGGCCTGCTCGGTGCTGCAGTCTTCCCCTCCGTTCGGCTACGCCTCGCGGGGTCTGCAGTCCTTCGGATCACACGCGCTGAGTCCCCCGACGTCCCGTCGAGGCTAACGTGGAATAAGGATAGAACGGGCGAGTATTCCGCTGCAATCACGACGGTCGGTCGCCGACCGGACGGGGCGCCGGCGCCCCGCATCGGCTGCTCCCGAGGGAAGCCCTGTTTCTCCTTGCAGCCGGGGGACAGCTCCACTTACTTTGACGACGAGCTGTTCTGCTGGTGTCCAGTGCGAGAGACGCCCAGGGATGAACCGATCAGCGCGAGGAGAGATCACGCAGATCCTGCTGGGTCTCAGGCGTGAAGACCTCGATCAGGCCAAGACAGTCGATCGGCTCTTCGAGGCTGTCTACGATGAGCTGCGGCGTCTGGCAGCCAGCTGTCTGCGGGGCGAGCGCCGCGGTCACACGCTCCAACCCACCGCACTGGTGCACGAGACCTACCTGCGACTGGTGGATGACAGCCGGGTCGATTGGGAAAAGAGAGCACAGTTCTTGGGGATCGCAGCCTCCGCCATGCGGCGGGTGTTGGTTGATTACGCGCGGCGACGGGCTGCCGTCAAGCGGGGAGGAGACTGGCGACGCGTGACTTTCGATGACCAGATTGGCATGCCGGCCCCCGAAATGGAGCTCTTGGATCTGGATCGAGTGTTGACGCAACTTGCCACGATGGATGCGCGGCTGTCGCGCGTCGTCGAGCTTCGAGTTTTCTCTGGTATGACGATGAAAGAGATCGCGCGCGTCCTCGGAGTCTCGGAGCGCACGGCGTACGACGACTGGGCTGTTGCCAAGATGTGGCTGACCCGCGAGCTGTCGCGAGGGACAACGGAAGATGGCCGATCCGGTGGCTCCCTGTGATTGTCCATCCCGAAAACCTCATCGATGGGGGCGCCCAATCCTCAATTCCGTCTCCGCAGCCTCACAATCGCGCGGCGTCTGTCGCTCGACCTCTATTGTCGCCATGCTGGCAGCGGGCTCACAGCCGAAACTGCATGAGTCGGGTGGCCTGGGCGCGGCTGAGCCACGGTCCGAAGACGAATCACGGGGACCGAGACGGCGTCTACCTGTACGACGCCGACAACCATGCCCTGGACCAGGTGCTGGACGGAGATCACCGCTCCGAGGTCATGATGGCGCGCCCGCCCCGCCCGGGGGAGCCGGGCCAGCCCGGCGGCGCTGACGGTCCGCCTCCCCCGCCGTACCCCGCCCCGTCCAACCCGCCCGTCCAGATCATCCTGGTCTCCGACTCCTCGCGCTTCAAGATGGGGCCGCAGGAATTGCGGTACGAGTGGGGGGCGATCGACGCGGGGATCGTCTCGCAGAACATCTCGCTCTTCTGTGCCGCCACGGGGATCAAGACCAGGCCTCCCGCCTCCATGGACAAGGACAACGGCGATGGCTGGATGTTCGACCTGTTCGTTCCGAGCGACGTGACGCCGGCAGCCCGTTTCGAGGCGGGCCTCCTGAGCGGCGTCACGACTTTGACCATGAACGGACTCCGAGTAGTCTCGAGCGGAGGGGACACTGCCATCGAGCCCACTGCGGCCGAGCCCACGCTCGAACCCGTCGAGTTGAAGGCCATCCCCTACTATGCCTGGAACAACCGGGGCAAGGCCAACATGCTCGTGTGGGTGAGCACGGCGAAGGAGAATGTGTTCACCAAGGCCGGCTGGGGCCTGGAGATGGAAGTGACCGCTTCCTCTTCCCTCGAATGGGTGTGGGGCCTGAACACGGGCTTCGACCCCCGCAGTTCCACCGACATCGACAAGAGCTACTACTACTTCTGGCAGGCCGAGCAGCCCCAGCAGTGGGTGCAGTACGACTTCGAGTCACCGGTCACGCTGTCGCGGTCGGAGGTCTACTGGCTGCAGCTCGACCGCTACGACGGCAACTACCGCGTACCCGCCGCCTGGGATCTGATGATTCAGGACGCCGGCAAGTGCTGCGTTCCCGTCGTGACGTCCGACCCGTACGGGCTCGCCCTCGACCGGTACAGCGTCGTGAGTTTCGCGCCGGTCCGGACTTCAGCGATCCGCATGAACGTGAAGCTCCAGCCGGAGAATTCGGCGGGAATCCTCGCGTGGAAGGTCTTCTGATACCCCGCCGCCCGCAGCAGCGCAGACGCCCGCGGCACCGGCGCGCGCGGTGCCGGTGTTCAAGGAACCGCACGCCGTGGAACCGGGTATCTCACCTCAGATGCCTCCGGATGTGCCCGTGACCATAGGAGAACAGGTGACTCCATGACGACACTGCAATCGACCTCGCGGATGCTGGCCGTCTGCGCGGTCGCGGGTTTCTCGCTGAGCTGTGCCGGGGAGTCCGACGGCCCCACCCGCGTCCATCCGAACATTTCCCCGACCCTCCAAGCGCTCCCCGACACGTGCTGCGCCATCGGCGACACGCTTTGCCTGCAGGCCCATGTCACGGATGAGGACCAGAATGCTGTGACCTTCCGCCTCACGGTCGTGCTGAGGGGGTCGGACCTCATTCACTTCCATCGTCCCGATGCCTGCCTCGACGAGACGTCCGGGCTGTTCCAGTTCCTGCCCAAGGCCGAGGATCACCCCCGGCGCGAGTTCATCATCGCCGTCGAGGACACCCATGGCGGCACGGATTCGTGCCGATTCGGCGTGGACGTGCCCTGCCCTTGAACGCCCATGGCTCTCCCGGAACCGATGCGGCGCATGGGGGGGGCAGGGCGGAGTCTGTCCGCTGAGCGAGATCCGGAGCGTCGCGGCGGGGTCGCCGAGAGACGAAACAAGCCGCGACGGCGTCCGTCGACATCACTTCCGCACGAGTCTCTGTAGCGTCAAGGTCACGAGGTTGTGGCTGTCAGGGCACTGCACCTCGATCGTGTCGCCCTGCCACCAAGGGAGACTCCCACCGAACTGAAAGGTGGAGAGACTGGGGAAGATCGCGTGGTAGAAGAACCCGCACAGCCCAGCGGGATCATGGCAACTGATCTCGAACGTGTCACCCTTCCGATGCCCGGCATTGCAGGTGCCCTTCACGTCCTTGACCGTAGCGATGATTCGCTGACCTACGCCCGGATCGCGTGCCATGGCCATCGTCCCCCTTCTCAGCCGTTCCCTGGCAGGCTCTCGAGTGCCCCCAGATGAGCAGGCATCGATGCGACTCGGACCCTACAACCGGTTCCCATCCTGGGAAAGTGCGAATCTTGTACCGCGGCGATGGAATACGATCGGCAGTGCAAGCATGACACCCCAGCTTGGCGGCGAGCTCCTCTGCAATCCGGTCCTCGCCCCATTCGGGATGGTTGCTGGAGATGCGCCGGATGAAGGTGATGTGCTCCTGCGCGATGCAGGGTCTTCCGAGCGGCTGACTTCTTGACTTGCGACGCCAGAGCATCCGGAACCCCTATCGGTGCCAGCCGATCACGGCTATGCATCCGGGCGCATTGGCTCTATACTGTGGATGGTGCCAGGGCGTCGTCCAACGTGAGGAGGCACCTGTCATGAGACGCGCCATCCTGCTCGCGATGCTCGGCCTGTCGTTCACCGCATCTTCCACATCGGCCAATTGCGTCGAGTACGCTGATCATCTCCACTGGGTGGGTGGAATCAGCCAGCCCGGTGGAACGCTAGCCGTGGCGGTTCGAGGGCAACGCGCCTATGTCGTCACAGCCGGGAATCCCTCATTCAGAGTCGTCAACATATCGGATCCGCGGCATCTACATGCGTTGGGCAGTGTCAGCCTCCCGTACTACGGTTGGGTCATTGCCGTCTCGGGCACCTATGCCTACGTCGCGGCTCTTGGTGGGGGGCTGTGCGTGATCGACATCAGCTCCTCCTCCAATCCTCACATCGAGGGGCACCTCCAGACCGACGCCCACGGTTTGGATATCGCGGGTACCTATGTGTATGTGACCGGCAACTCGGCGCTGCAGGTGGTGGATGTCTCTGATCCGGCCCAACCGCAGATCGTCGGCAGCGTGTACATCTCGGACCACGGATCACGAGTGGTCGTCTCGGGCAACTATGCATACGTCGGCGGATGGAGTGGACTGTCGGTGGTCGACGTGACTGATCCCTCGCACCCGTCCGTCGTAGCTGAGCTTCCCTTGTCGGGCGAAACAAGCGGGATTGACCTTTTGGGCTCGACGGTCTTCGCGGCTGGCGACTACGGCTTCAAGATCATCAGTGTTCTCGATCCTCACGACCCGCACCTGGTGGGGAGCGCCAGCCTGCCGATTGCGGGCGAGGGCCTGGTTGTCTCGGGCGAGTATGTCTATGTTGGCGAGTCATCCGGCCTGTTTGTCTTCGATGTCTCCGATCCGCAGAATCCCGAGTTGGCCGGATGCATCCTGGATCATGTCAAGGGCGTGGCCTTGTCCGACTCCTACGCCTGCACGGCGGGCGGGGATCTCAGTGTGCTCGACATCTCGAACCCCCGAAGTCCAAAGTTGTTAGGGGCTGCCGGCGAGTTCTGCGGGGACGTGGTGGTGTCGGGCGATTACGCCTATTCGGCCGCCGGCGACTTCGGTCTCCAGGTGATCGAGGTGACCGATCCTGCCAACCCGCAGATCGTCGGCGCCATCGCCACGGAGGGTCCGGCCGGGGGGGTGGCTGTTTCAGGCGAATTGGTCTATATCGCCACTCGAACGGGGTGGCTCCAGGTCTTCGACGCGGCGAATGCGGCGGACCCAGTGCCCGTGGGCAGTCTCCCCCCTCCGATAGAGACATCGAGCCCCTCGGCCGCATTCAGCTGCGCTGTGACCGTGTGCGACGGCTTCGCTTACATGGCCAACTTCGACTATGGACTCTCTGTGATCGATGTCACCGATCGTCGCGCGCCCCGCTGGGCCGGCGGCGTGAGGACTCCTTCCGGTGGGGCCTCGGGCGTCGCGGTTGCGGGTGACTACGCCTATGTCGGGGATGGCTGCTTTGGCCTCAAGGTGATCGACATCTCCGATCCGCATGCTCCCCACATCGTGGCGGGAGCTGGGGCGGGGGGCTATGCCGAGGACGTGGCGCTGCACGATCACTACGCCTATGTCGCGGCGTGGAACGGCCACTTTCAGATCTTCGACATCGCCGACCCTCTGCACCCGTACGTTGTGAGCGTCCTGGAATGGCCATGCTATCCGGTGGGTGTGACGCCTTCAGGTACGTATGCCTACATCGTAGGGTACAGTGGCTTTCACGTCGCTGACCTCTCCGATCCTGAGAATCCGTTGCTCGTCGGCAGCATCGGCCTGGGGGTGTGGCCGGGCACAATCCGCGCTGTGGCTGTCACGGACAGCTTCGCGTATCTGGCCGCGGAATCCGAGGGTCTGCGAATCGCACCGGTCCAGTGCGGGCCGCCCGGCCCTGCCGATGCGACTGGCTGGGTGCCGCTCTTGACCACGACACCCGTCCTGAGTCACCCGATGGCTGGCGGGATGCTTCGCCTGAGCATGCCTACCCGGCTCCATGTCCGCGCGTCGGTCCATGACGTCACGGGCCGGCAGATTCAGTGTCTGTTCGACGGAGTCCTCGATGCCGGGTGGCACACTCTGGCATGGAACGGTCGCGATGATCAGGGCAGGAGGGTGGGGCGGGGCCTCTATCTGACTCGCGTTGCGACATCGGCCGGGACCGCCGCCGGCAGGTTCGTGCTGGTTCGTTGATGCCGGCGATTCTGCTGGGCGCCATTCCCAGGCCGGTCTGGCCCTCGAGCCGCTCAACTTCCTGCGCCATCTGGCCGCACTCGTCCCCGCACCCTGCCCGCGCAGCCGCAACCCGGGGCCTTTGCCAATCGCGACCCGCGCGGCGCCCATCGCTCAACCTTTGCCGGCGCGCCAGCGGCAGCGGACTCACAAGATGAAGGTGGATGGCCGGAGCGACATAGGAGTGTAGGACACGCCGTCGATGGTGGACTTGGGAAGGTCGATGCCGAGCTTGGCGAGCTCACCTACGATCCTGGGTGCACCCCAGGGCGTACGAGTAGGCTGGTCAATTCGGGTCACTCCGCCGCTTCGGCGCCCGTGGTCCTCCCGAGCAGGGTGACATGGAGCGGCGTCATGCCCTGCTGCTCATAGAACCGCATGGCGGGCCGATTGGCGGACGCGGTGTAGGCGGTGAAGTACTCGATCCCCTTCGCCCGAAAGAAGGTCTTGGCCTCGATCAGCAGCCGGCGGGCAATACCCTGACGGCGATGCTCCGTGCTGACCATCAGGCCGGAGATTTCCCCGACGCCCTTGACCTTCCAGTAGCCAGGCTGCTGCCGCACGTAGACGGTGATGTAGCCGACGATCCGGTCGCCGCGCGTAGCGACGAAGACCGCCCTGTGTTCCGTGTCCAGGAATCGTGAGAAGTACTCCACGACGTCGCTGTCCTGTAGCGCATCGATCTGGAAGAACTCCTCGTGATGAATCGCGTACTCGTCAAAGAACTCGCGGGACAGCTCGATGAGATCCCGGAGGTTATCCTGCCTCCGCAACCTTCTGATCGTCACCATGCTCTAGCCCTCCTGCCGCGCCCCCACCAGGCCCACCGGTCACGCTCCATCGCGCCGCCACTGCCGATCGTCCGGTCCTTCGAAGCCGGCTGTCAATGCCTTCACGTTCGGTCCCGCAGACATCCGGCCTCCCGGCACGGCACGGAGTGTCCACCTGAGCTGCGATTCTCGCCCCGCTTCCCCGTTAACCACTGAGGAGCGAAGCCCGATCAGGTCAGGAGGCCTGCCGATCCCTGCGCCCGACCGTCAGGGGGTTGAACCCGTGGCTGATGGAGAAGGATTGGACCTCCGATGGCGGGTTGCGCAGGAACAGCCTGTGGTGCAGCAGCTCGATGGATAGCTGCGTGGGAACGTCGAAGGCCGTGCCCGACCAGATCTCGCAGCGCCAGTCGTCGCGTTCGGTCCCCATGGCCTCCGGCGCCAGGAGCAATCCGGCCAGCAGCCCGGCAAAGGCCACCCGACTCGAGAGGTGAAACCCCATCGTCCGGCAGCGCCGTCCGGTGGCTCCGGCGGCGACCCTGCCGGACACCTACCGCCGGGCGCCGCTCGCCGACCGGTTACTGCCAGGAGAGGTCGTACGTCCCAGGCGCGAGAGTGCCGTCCATCAAGAGCCCCACGAGCCTCCCGACGACGGCACAGACTTCAAAGCTCACGTGATCCGACCTCTGGATCTCACAGGAGACTTCAGGTCCAGTGGGCGGTGGTGGTCAGTTGTTGGGATTGGGAGATCGTCGGCTACGAGATCGCCCGGAGATGGCGCACACGTTGAGCTTCGCCTGGAACACGGTCTTCACACGGATGCCGCGGCTGCGCAGGGTTTTGGACAACCTCTCCGACTGCGTCTTGAAGAAGGAATCCTTCAGAGCATCCAACAGGCCGTGGCGGGCATAGAAGCACTTCACAGCCGAGGTGTAGTTCATCCGGTCAATGAGGACTCGGTCGGCGGCCTTGCTCAGGAGGGCGGCCAACCGTTCGGGGTTTCCCGGCAGGAGCGGACCGGCGAACGCGAACGTCGCCACGCCGGCAGCCTTGAATTCACGCAGGACTTCAATTCGCTCCGCGATCGGCGAGGCATGCGGCTCGAGGAGCCTGGCCATGGCCTCGTCCTCGGTCGCGATGGTGAAGCCGACTTCGGCACTGCGAAGCCTACGGATGAGGTCGAGGTCACGGCGGACGCGGGCCGACTTCGTCTGGATCACGACCGGGAAGTCATGCCCGACCAGGATCTCGAGCATGCGGCGGGTCAACGCGTACCGACCTTCGAGCGGCTGGTAGGGGTCGCATACCGAGGCGATCCAGATCGACCCCCGCCTTGCCCTGACGATCTGCTTGGCCAGCAAAGCGGGGGCGTTGACCTTGACGTCGACGAACTCGCCCCAAGGTTCGCTGTGACCGCTGTACCGCCGCATGAAGAGCGCCGCGTAGCAGTAAACGCAGCCGATGCCACAGCCGGTGTACGGATTGACACAGTAGTCGTGGATCTTGGAGGGGTTGAGGATCGACTTGGCCTCGATCTCGCGGACAACGGGTCGGCTCATACCCCTATTCTACGCTGCCCCTCGTCATTCCTCATCACCGCAGCACCGAGGCACTGCCGCACGCCAATCGCTTGGGGGGGGCGTATCGGACACCGTATCCCTTGGGCCTGGACCGGGTGTAGGATTCCCTCAGCAGTGGAAGCACCGCCAAGCTGATCGAGAGGAGGATCAGGCATGTGCCAGTTCTGCACCGAGCACGGCGAGGGGAAGAAGTGGTACCTCCAGATGAAGAACTACGCCGACGAGCTTCTTCACGCGGAATTGTCCCCGCGGCAACAGGAGGCTGTCCGAGCCAAGACACGTTCCGAGTGGATTGAGCGCTTCCTCGACTGTTACGAGAAGCCGGCCGCCACGGGCATTCCGAGATCTCTCGCCGAGGTTGGGATGGCGATCGCCGCGACCGCTGAGCTGCGCGGCTCCGCTGCGAGCGAGGAGGAGATTCTGGAGCAGCGGAAGATCACGCACTTCGGGCAGGTGCTGCCCATCGAGGACGTGGAGAAGGTCATCGAACGGGCGGATTCGATCACGCGCATGCCCTGCGGCTGTCGCTTCCTGTCCACGGGCAAGACCAGAGCCCGGTACTGCTTCGGGTTAGGTGTCACAGCGTCGGGGGCCCTCAGGGACTTGCCGGACCGGTCCTCGTCCCTCGAGGTCCTCGCCAAGGAAGATGCCAAGCGCATGATCCGGGAGTTCGACCGGGAAGGACTGATCCACAGCGTCTGGACGGGCGTGACACCGTACCTGATCGGGATCTGCAACTGCGACCGTGACTGCCTGGCCTACCGGGGATACATCGAAAACCGGGGCGTGCCGAGCTTCTTTCGGGCCGAGTACATCTGCCAGGTGGATGCGGACCTGTGCAGCGGCTGCAAGGAGTGCCTCAAGCAGTGCCAGTTCGGGGCGCAGTTCTACTCATCCCTATTGGGCAAGGTCTACATCGATCCAAGCCGCTGCTTCGGCTGCGGCGTCTGTCGCGCCGCCTGCCCGACCGACGCCATTCGGCTCGTGCCCAGAGAAGAGGAGCCGCGGGCCGCCGGGATCTGGCTGAAGTGAGGCCGAGGGGTTGCACGGCAGGTGCGGCTCAGGGGTTCCACTCCGGAACCTCGGCCCAGCCGGGGAACGGGCCGGCCTCGATCTTCCAACCGGTCTCGGAGGACGGATCGCGCACAGCGCGCAGGTTGGTCAGCGAGCGCAGCTTTGCCAGCAGCTCGTCGTGCGGCAGGGTGTGGAGCGGCGGCCGGGCGAGGTCCGGCATGGCCCACAACCGGATCGTGCTGTCATCGCCGGTGGAAGCGATCCAGCGGCCATCGGGCGACACCACGACGGTCCACACCGGCCCCGTGTGGCCGAACAGGAGGCGCGGCTCCTCGCCGCTGATCGGTCCGACGCGGATGATGCCATCCTGGCCACCGGTCACGAGGATCGTGCCGGATGGATCGAGGGCGAACACCCCGAGCCGGTTGCCATGCGAGGTGATCTCCCGCGTCGCGCCCGAGGCAAGATCGAAGACCGAGAGCGTCGAGGTCTGACCGGCCTGGTCGGCCCCATCGAGGCGCACGATCGTCCGGGGGTCGCGGCTGGCAAGGAGCATGTAGCTGGTCTGCCACTCCTGCCGGCACGGTCGGAGCTGGAGACTTGTTCCGGTCGTGAGGTCCCACAGGCGCAGTCCGCCATCGCCATCCGTGACCAGGCGCCCGTCCGCGAGCCAGATAGGATGGACCAGGCCATCATCTGGACTACCGCGAGCGTAGCACCTCTCCTCGTCTGAAGGGCGGGGGTCGAAGGTGCGCTGGGACCCGGTGGCAATTTCCACAATCCGCAGTGAGGTCTCCTCGGGGTTTGTACTACCCTTGGCGACAACCGCAATGAACCTGCCGCTGGGATCCAGCCCGCCCCCGGCGCCGATCCATATCCACTCGCCCGACCGGCCCCTCAGTTCATGAGTCGCGACCGGAGATCCGTCGAGCGGCACCAAGAGGATCTTCCCCTCGGAGGGGTACACCGTCAAGGGCATGACCACGAAACGCCCCCTGGGATCCACATCGGTGAGGGAGCAGCCCACAAGGCCCTGCTGTGACCACAATACACGCATGGCCTCGCCGGCCGCATAGGGATCCAGCGTCCACAACCGCATGGTCCCCTCCTGGTCGGAGACCGAGACCAGGCGCCCGTCGAAGGTGAACGCCACAGACACATGCGGCTTCTGTCGGCCGACCACGATTGAGCGTGGGCCCGCCATGTTCCACAGGACGACCGGCGCGACGCAGACGCCCGCGAGCCATGCTCCGTCCGGGCTGAACTTGAACTGGTTGATATAGGTCAGCTCGCTGGCGAGCAAGGGCATCGGCTCCGCCGTGCGGGGAGCAGCCAGGTCGAAGAGATAGAGCGAGCGCGGCCCCATCGCTGTGTTCCCGGGGCCCGCGGCGAGATATCGCCCATTGGGGTCGAGGCCGAGGAGCCGGGCATCCGCGGGGCTCTTGAGTGTGCGCGCCAGGCGGCCCAACGCCACGTCCCAGATGCGCACCTCGCCCTGGTCATCGCTGGTGACGAACCGGTCGCGCCACGGCAGGACCGAGAGACGGACATCGCCTCGGTGGATTCCGAACTCCCGCGGCGGCGTACAAAGGGCATCGAGCCGCTGCTGCACGACCCGACCTTCCTGAATCGAGGCGAGCCACGTCTCGCTTGGGTCAGGCCAATAGGTTACGGCGCCGTGCGGTTCCCAACGTCCGAGTACCTGCGCGGTCGAGTCGGCCAGGGAGAGCCGGCGCAAGAGGCACGAGCTCCGACCGGAAAGCGTGCTGGGATCAGGTGTATAGGTCAGCAGATGGTCGCCGAGGAAATCGAATCCCGTTTCTGCTGGGAGCTCCAGGGTGCGCTCGAGTCGCCCATCGGGGAGCGTTCGGATCTGCAGGACCGTGCGCGGCTGCGCTCCATAGTCCATGGTCACAAGCCGCCGGTTGTCCGAAGTCAGGCCCAGGACCGGCTCGTAGGCCCGACTGAGCTGGCGCTTGTCTCCCGTTTCCCGCTCGAAGAGAACGAGACCATCGGCACCACCGGCTGCCAGCCAGCGGCCGTCGGAACTCCACGCAGCGCTGTACGTGTTCCTCGGCGTCGGTAGGAAGAGCGCCGGCGGGCCCTGCCAGAGCGCCTCGACGGTGAAGTGCCTGGCAGATTCGTTGTCCGCGCGCTCGAGGCTGGCAATGGCGTAGGCCAGTGCCGCGTTGGGGTGATCTCCGAGACACAGCCGCCCGAGGGAGAGAAGGTTTGCCGCCTCCTGTTGGCGCGCCGCGGTCTCGGCACGACGGGTCTCCGCCACGCTCTTGCGCCACAGCAGCGAGAGGGCCAGCGTGGTTGCCAGCAGAATCGTCAGCGCGCTGGCGAACGCGACCCGCCTCCGCCGGCGTCGACGGCCCGCCAGCTCCGTCATCGCCCGACCGAAGGACTCCTCCACCGCGGAGAGGCCGCCGGGGTAGCGCTCCCGCCACACCTGAAACTCACGGAAGGTCGTTCCGGTCCACAGGAGATCGGCGGGCTTCCCTTTCTCATCCCACAGGCGCGCCACCTGGCGAAGCTGATCCCGCAGCAGCGCACCGTCGGCATCTTGCGCCTGCCAGCGCACCAGCCGTGGCCAGCGTTGCAGCAGGCTCTCGTGCACGACCTCGATCCGGTGCTGCCGCTCCCCATCGGGCCCTTCGACCTCGAAGCTCGTCAGGAGCCGGGCGTCAACGAGGATCCTGAGAACCTCGCCGGCATCGCCACGCTGCTGCTCAGGGAAGACCGAAAGCAGCTCCCCGGAGTCGATCACGTACCGGGTCTGCTGGGCGGTGACGAGATTGCGGAAGAGCTCACGGACCGTCGGTTCGCGCTCGCTGCCGATCCGCTCGAGCGTTGCCTCTGCGTGCTGGGCCAGCGCGCCCGAAGCTTCTCCGAGGCGCTGATACGCTTCGCGCGTCAAGAGCCCCCGTCCTCGATCCCGGTTCTCCCACAGACGGGCCGCAGTGAAGGCGAGCATCGGCAGCGCTCCGCGTTCGCCCTCGATGGCCGCCAACATCTCGTCGGCCAGCAACTCGTCTTCGAACCGATAGCCGCAAAGCAGCGCGGGCTGCACGAGCGCCCGGCGCAGCGTGCCTCCCGCCGGCGGTCCGAGCGGCGTCAACTCCGAGAAGATCGGCGCCAATGCCGCGTACTCGTGGCAGCGGAAGAGGAAATCGTCGCGCAGGACCAGCAGCACATGCACGTCGGCTTCATCGGCCAGCCTTCCGAGCAGACTCGCGAAGCTGGCCTGGACCTCGGGCCGGCACAGCGTGAAGAGCTCCTCGAACTGATCGACCACGATCAGGGCCTGACCGCAACTCTGGCGCCAGCGGCCGGCTGTCTCGATCGCCTGCGTCGGGTCCTCGATGCGCAGGAGCTCTCCCAGGAGTTCGGGGTTCGCCTGTTGACCCGCCGCCAGCTCCGTTCCGAGGGCTTCCGCCAACGCCGCGAATGGCAATGCCCCCGGCCGGAACAGGATGTGCCGCCAGCCGTCCGGCTTGGCCGGCAGAAGCCCCGCCTGCAGGAACGATGTCTTCCCGGCCCCCGACGGACCGATGATCGCCAGCAGGTTCGCCGCCGCGAGCTTCTTCCAGACCGCTTCCACTTCGAGTTCGCGGCCGAAAAAGAACTCGGCGTCCGCTTCCGTGAAGGAGGCGAGGCCCGGGTAGGGACGCTTCTCCTCCGCCCCCGCGATGCGCTGCGGCACCTCCTCCAGCGCCCGCAGGAGCTCGCCGGCTGAGGCATAGCGCTCCGACGCCTGCGCCGCGACCGCCCGCTCCAGCACGTGCCGCCAGGGGCTGGGGAACAGCTGCACCGGCTCTCGGCGCACCTGTCCCTACCGAGAACCCGAATTTCCAGCCATCTCGCCAGTTGCCGTCGTCATGCCTCAGACTCCCCCGCTCGTCGCTCTGGCCGTCCAGGACGCACACGTGGGAACGACCTCGGCCGATGTCTTCGATCTCACGCGCCGTCGTGGCCTTCGTCCATGCTCTGTTCCGATCCAGGGTCGCCATGCAGGCCGAGATCGTAGCACTCAGGCATCAGCTCTCCGTTTACCAGCGAACCTGCGCCCGGCCGAGACTGCGACCCGCGGGCCGTTTACTCTGGGCCTGGCTCGCGCGAGTCTGGGCCGGTTGGCAGGACGCCCTGGTCTCTGTGAAGCCGGAGACCGTATCACCGCGAGCGAGCCGCGGCCTGACCCCGAGGCGCTAAGCCTCCCATCCTGTCCTCGCGGTCCAGCGGCCGTGGCCTCTTCGTGGCGGACAGGCATCTGTCGACGCATCGGCGCGAAGGCGGGCAACTCCTCCATGGGATGCTGTAGTGATATCGTTGCTGGACCTGCGCCGTTCGCCCGGGGGAACGCCCGAGCGGAGTGAAGATACGAGCGCCGTCTAACCAGAGAAATCGACGGGCACCTATCCGCGGTTCCACGCGCCGGAGGAAGGAACGATGACGAAGCAGACGCGAAGGGGATTTCTGGGCCTGGGGGCCGGTATGGGCGCCGGGCTCGTGCTGAACAACCTGTCCACGGGCGCTGGTGCGCGCGCGGGCGAGGAGACGACGGTCGATGCCATGGGCCTTTTCGAGGCGGTGCGCACACGCCGCTCCGTCAGGAGGTTCAAACCGACGCCGGTCCCCGACGAGCATCTCAGCGCCATCCTCGATGCGGCCCGCCTGGCCCCCACCTCGGGCAACCAGCAGCCATGGAAGTTTCTCGTCGTTCGCGACCCCGAGAAGATCCGCGAGTTGAAGGAAGCGTGCGTCCGCTGGCGGCAGGAATACTTCCTGCAGCAGGAGAACCCCAATGCCACCGAGGAACAGCAGGCCGATAGGCGGCGGCGGTCAGTGGAGTACTACGATGCCTTCCTCGGCGCACCTGTCTGCGTGATCGTGCTCACCGACGACAACTCGCAGTGGCCCACGTACAACCAGCACGATGGGCCCCTAGCCGTCGCCAACCTCATGCTGGCGGCCCGCGCCTTGGGATACGGGACCGTCTTCGCCACCGACTCGATCCCCGACCAGGTGACACGCGCGGTATTCCACATTCCGGAGAGCTACACGCGCGTCTGCCTGACCCCGGTCGGGGTCCCTGAGGTCTGGCCCGAGACGCCGCCCAAGAAGGCGCTCGAGGAATTCATCATCCGCGAGACGTTCTGACCGGTGCATGACCGCGGCTTGTGGGCAACCGGGCCATGGGGCGCGCTGGCGCGCCTCTGCCTCCCGCGATGCACCGGGAACCGCCGATCCGAGGATGGGTATGCGGACGAAACAACCGCGCGTCCGGTATGACCGGATTGCCCCGTTCGGATTGGAGGTGAATATGCCCGCACTTCGAGCCGTCGAACGCGTCGTGCAGCCGCGCTTGGTCCTGGAAGGTGCCGGCGTGCGCCTGAAGCGCAGCTTCCCGCGGCGCGAACTGGACAACCTCGATCCGTTTCTTCTGCTCGATCACTTCGGGTCGGACGACCCCGCGGACTACCTGGCCGGCTTTCCCATGCATCCCCACCGTGGGATCGAAACGGTCACATACATGCTCGCCGGCCGGGTCGAACATCGGGACAGTCTGGGCAACGCGGGCACCATCGGAGCCGGGGACGTGCAATGGATGACGGCGGGCAGCGGCATCCTGCACGAGGAGATGCCGAAGCCGGTGGACGGTCGGATGGAGGGCTTCCAGCTCTGGGTCAGCCTGCCGGCCCGGCTCAAGATGAGTGAGCCGCGCTACCGGGAGGTCCTCGCGGCAGACATCCCCACGGTGCGAGCCGGTGATGCCGAGATCCGCGTCATCGCGGGGCAGGTGAACAGAACGCGCGGGCCGGTGACGGAAATCGCCGCAGACCCGATCTACTTCGATGTGCGCGTCGCTCCCGGTGCAGCCTTCCAGCACGCCCTGGATTCGAGCCACGCTGTCTGCGTCTATGTCTTCGACGGTGAGGGGACGTTCGGGGCGATGCCGTCGCCCGCCGGCGGCCCTGTCACCGCGCCCACCCTGATCGTGCTGGGCAGCGGCGACACCGTCGCGGCGCAGGCGGGGGCATCCGGCCTGCGATTCCTGCTGATGGCCGGGCTGCCCCTGCGCGAGCCGATCGCGCGTTACGGCCCCTTCGCGATGAACACGCAGGAGGAAATCGAGCAGGCCCTGGCCGACCTGCGCGACGGGACGTTCGTCAAGACGGGGCCGGCGGGCTCCGTCAGGGCGCGCTAGCGGTCGCGCCGGGCGGGTGCATCAGGGTGGGCATCTCAGGCCCGCTGAGGATGCGGCATCCCAAGGGCGTGCCCCCGACCCTGTCGCCAGGGTATAATGAAGGCGGGCCCCGAAACCGGCTGGGTGCCGGCGGCGCGGCCGCGTCGGCCACCACGTGCCCCGCGAATGCGGTGTGCTTCTTGCGATGCGATTCCCCCTCTTTGTCAAGGAGACGTCTCATGAAGGCGCTCATGGTCGCTGTGGTTGCCTGCTCGCTACTTGCATCTGGATCGCACGCTGGAGCGCGGAACGTGGTCTTCTTCGAAGAGCAATTCAACGGAGCGGCTCTGGATCCCTCTGTGTGGCGCACGGAGATCCTGACCAGCGGCGTCAGGTGGTGCGATGCGAATTCGGGGGCATGGCAAGGCCCCGGACAGTGGATCGAGGAGGGTTCCCCCTGCCACGGTGTTGCCGCCTACTCCCCCTACGGCACAGCGATCCTGTCGGAGGGCATGGTGCATCTGGCCACGACCACGGGACAGGCATGTTCTTATCTGGTTTCGAGGCTGCCCGGGCCGACTCCGGCCTTCCCCGCGTCGGGTGACTTCACGTTGCGCGTCAGGTTGCGCTTCGATGAGATCACCCTGTGGGGCGCCCATCTCGTAACGCTCGACACGCCGAGCACGGAGCCAGTCGGGTCCAGTGCCGTTGGACAGACCGACGACGTCCTGTTGGAGATCTCCGGCGACGGATCTGCAGGCTTCATACTCTGCTCGGCCCTCGATGGCTCGTTTGGGCCAGTTGCATACGTACCATCGGCGTCCGAGCTGCACGAGTTCGACCTGGACTGCGCGGGAACTTCGTTCACGATTCGGGCTGACGGTCAGGTCGTCTACGGCCCCGTCACGAGCACGTTGAGGCCGACGGCTGTCTTCATGGGAAGCCCGGTGCTGGCGTATTGGTATCCCACGGACTATGGCTGCCTCAGCGTCGACAACATCCGAGTGGAAGTCCCAGATCCTGTTCCCGTGGAGAAGGGGACCTGGGGCTCGATCAAGGCGCTGTACCGGGGCGCATCCTGCGCTTCACCGTGACCGCCGACCCAACTGCGGAATGGACGGCTCAGCAGATCGCCATGGCATTCCCGCGGGGCGAGGCGCCGCGCTTTCGCAGCAGGCTCCCGGTCTTGGGGGTAGCCGGGTTCCCCTGTCACGCAGAGAGTCCTGCCCGGGGAGCCAACCCGTTTCCGCCTGGAGGCGAGCCTCAGAGACGGTGACGGAGGCCCCGGCTGGCAAGCGGTCGGGGCGTGTGCTTGTGTCGCGGGGGCAGCGCATGACGCGGCTGGCTACCTTCTCAACGGGATTTCCTACGGACCTTGCTTTGCCCGTCGGGAGTAAGCGAAGCCACCCGGTCGACCCGGCCACGGCCATCCCGCTCGAACCGGAAGCGCAACTCGCCGTAGTCCTCGAATCCGAACAGGTCCTTCCCCATCGGAATCAGCGGGTACGTCGCCTCGTCGCTCATGTAGAGCAGGATGTCTCCCGCACCAATCGAGAACGACCGGCCCTCGTACTCACCCGCATAGGCGGCCAATTGCGCTCGCGTGATCTCCATTGGGTGCAGGATGGCCTCGAATCCTGTTCTCTCCCACTCGATGCGATGCTTGGCCTCGTCTCCATCAGCATGCGCGAGGAGTGTGTCCGTCGCCGCCTTGTAGCCGGCCTCCAACGCCTGACGAGCCGGTACCTCAAGGTCGGGGGCCACGCCGACCGCCTCCCAACTCGTGCCGGTGACGTGGTTGATGGACTTGGCGTTCGCGACCATCATCGCAACCGCCATATCTCTCCGGACCATCCGAACGAACTCGACCGGATGACCTCCACCCTTGGAACGCTCGCCCACGATCGTTGCGCGGCCCGCGTGCTTGAGTCCGTACGCAAAGTCCTCCGCAGCCGAAAACGTGCGGCCGCTGATCAGGATGAAGAGAGGTACGTGGCTCAGGGACGGCCCAGGGAGGTACTCCGGCGTCCATCCCTGCGCAGTCTCTCCAGAGGCCCTTTCCCACACGTCATTGAGGCGCGTTGATTCGCCGAAGAAATAGCCGCTGATCAAGTTCACGAGTCCAGCACCTCCGCCGTTCCAGCGCAGATCGATGATGAGCGCATCGACCGAGCCGACGGCGTTCATTACGGCGATCGCTGTCGGGCCGCCCAGCGCCGGGTGCGCGAACTCGTCAATCCGGAGATAGCCGACGTTGTTGGGGAGAATCTCGATCTTCCTGAATCCGTAGTTCGACCGTCTCAGACGCACCACGTACGCTGTGTCGGCCGGCGTGAAATCCACATCGTCCTTCTTCAGATCCTCGAGGCGTTCGGGCCACAACCGCATGTGCTTGTCATTGGACGCGGTGCGAAGATCCTGCTCGAGGGCCTGCAGATAGGCACCCGCGTCGTCCAGTCCGCTGTAGGCCCCGGCCGCGGCCTTCGCCCGGATCTTGTCGACGATGATCCCGGCGAGGTCGGGGTCGACATATCGAGCGTTCAACGTCTCGCAGACCCAGTTCAGAATCTCGGTTCGTCCGGTGGCGTCAACCTGCGGAGGAAAGTTGTCTTCTGCCGCGGCTGGGGTGGCGATGCCGAATCCTGTGCCGGCAAGCCATACGGCGGTGAGGAGTACCTCCAGGCCGATCCATCGTGGGAACATTGCCGATTCTCCATTGCTGATGCTGGCCCCCGGGTAGATTCCTGCCCACTTCCGTAGCACCGCCAAGGAGCCGTGGGTTCCGTGTCGCAGGGACTTGCCCATGGCGGCCGAGAACAGAGCATACGGGATTCCCGGCCGCGGGGCACGGACATGAGCGGCCGGTTGCCCCTGCCCAAGACCCCATCCTCCCAGCCGATGGCCACAGATTCGGATGAGGAGCTGGGCTCCAGCGGCGGTGTCGGGCGCGAGGGGCACGGAGAGCCTCTCACGATCCGTCTCGTCGTGGTATGGTCCAGCCGTTGCGCCACGGTCGTGAGCAGGCAATGGAGGGCGCTGCCCCCCGGCCCCGCCCGTGAAGGCGGCGGAGGACAAGGAGAGTCCGGTCATGCACAGATCTCTGATCGCGATCACCCTGTCGGTGTCGGCCCTGGTCGCAGGTCCCGGCGCGACCGCGGTCGAGATCCCCTCCCTGGCAGGGTTCGCCGACGAGGGGACCTACCGCTTCTACCTGAACGAGGAAGTCCTCGTGACCCAGGACTTCAAGTGGGAGACCTCCGGCGCGTACGAGGGGCACTACACCATGTCGATGGCGAGTCAGACTGTCTCGACGACGATGCGGATCACGGTCGGGGCGGGGGGCGTCTGGGACCGGATCGAGATGGAGACCCCCCAAGGTCCCGTCACCGTCGTGCGGGAGGATTCCACTGCCCGGATGACCCACGAGAAGGACACGACCACGACGCAGCTGCGGAACGGCACGCTCCTCTTCGAGAACTTCAACCCGCCGCTGATGAGCGCCGTCGTTAAGGCGTACGATCCGGCCACAGGCGGGAAACAGACGATCCCGCTCTATATCGTTCCCGCGATCGTGCTGGATGCGACCATCGAGCGGCTCGACAGCGTGGAGCGCTCGATCGCCGGCAAGGACCTGACGCTGGACCGCTATCTGCTCGGCATCCCCGGGGTCGACGTCTACCTGTTCGTCGACGACCAGGGGCGGGTGGTCTTCGGGGACGTGCCGTCTCAACACGGGGCCTACGTCCGTGACGGGTACGAGACGCTGATGAAGCCGGAGGCGGTTGACCCGCTCCTCTCCAAGCCGGAGTTTGAGGTCGACGTCGAATCGAACGTGCAGATCCCGATGCGCGACGGCATCGCCCTCGCGACCGACCTCTACCGCCCGCGCGCCGAGGGCAAGTACCCCGTCGTCCTGGTGCGGACCCCCTACAAGAAGGAAATGAACGAGCTGCAGGGGCGCTTCTACGCGCGCCGGGGATATCTGTACGCGGTGCAGGATGTCCGCGGTCGGTTCTCCTCCCCCGGCGAGTGGGAGCCGTTCGTGAACGAGGCGAATGACGGGTATGACACGATCGAGTGGCTCGGGACCCAGCCGTGGTCCTCGGGCCGCGTCGGGATGATCGGCGCCTCCTATCTGGGCTGGGTCCAGTGGTGGGCCGCCAAGGACCGACCCCGGCACCTCACGACGATCATCCCCAACGTCTCTCCCCCTGACCCGTACTTCAACATCCCGTACGAGTATGGCTGCTTCTTCCTCCTCGGCGCCATCTGGTGGGCCGACGTGCTCGAGGCCGAGGCGACGGGCGACCTCTCCGGCAAGGCGATGCAGGAGATCGACGAGAAGAAGTACGCGCGGATCCTGAGGGACCTGCCGGTGGTCGGGCTCGACGAGAAGATCCTCGGTAAGGAGAACCACTACTGGCGAACCTGGATTGCGCACCCGGACAACGACGAGTACTGGGAGCGCGCGAGCTTCCTCGATCACCTGAAGACCCTCGGCATCCCGGTCTTCCACCAGTCGGGCTGGTTCGACGGCGACGGCATCGGATCGAAGCTCAACTACCTCAGGATGCGCGCCCACGGACACGCGCACCAGAAGCTCGTGCTCGGCCCGTGGGGGCACACCGATCAGGCGACGCGGCGAATCGGCGACCGGGACTTCGGCCCCGCGGCCATCATGGATCTCCAGCGCGACTACCTCCGCTGGCTGGACCGCTGGCTCAAGGGGATCGACAACGGGATCGAGCGGGAACCGCTCGTGAAGGTCTTCGTCATGGGGTCGAACCGCTGGCTCGAGGGGGAGACCTATCCGTTGCCGGAGACCCAGATGACGAAGCTCTACCTCACGAGCGCCGGGAATGCGAACACGTCGAGCGGCGACGGCCAGCTCGCCTTCACCATGCCCTCCACCGGAACGCCGCCGGACCGCTATGTCTACGATCCGGCCGATCCGACCCCGAGTCCGCGCGTGCCAGTGCATCCCGACGAGATGGATCCCTCCAAGGACGACCAGCCCAGCGAGTACTCCATCGAGGAGCTGCGGACGTTCCACAAGGCCTACCACGCGAAGGTCAACGCTGAACGCAAGGACATCCTGGTGTACGACACGGAGCCGCTCGTCGAGCCCCTGACGCTGGCGGGACCCGTTTCGGCCGTCCTCTACGCCGCTTCCTCGGCCAAGGACACCGACTGGTTCGTCCGACTCTCGGAGGTCGTGGCCGACGGCACGATCTTCCAGCTCGTCGAGGGAAAGATCCGCGCCCGCTACCGCAGCTCCTTCCGGAAGCCCGAACTGCTGCGCCCCGGCGAGATCTGCGAGTACCAGCTCGACCTGTGGCAAACGGGCATCACGGTTCCGGCCGGAGCTAAGCTGAGGGTCGAGGTCGCCTCGGCCTCGTTCCCCATGTTCAGCCGCAATCTGAACACCGGGGGGCACAACGAGACGGAGAGCGAGTTCGTCGCGGCCGAGCAGACGATCTACCACGACGCCGAGCATCCGTCGCACCTGGTGCTGCCGGTGATTCCAGCACAGCCCTGACCTGGGTCCCGAGGATCCCGTCCGGGGCCATGACCGATCCGGGGATCCATGTCCCTTGCATCACAGCCGCACCAAGCGGGGGCTGCCGGGGTATCCGAAAGGGGTCGCCTTGGTGAAGCCCGCGGATGATAATGCCAGTGGGGCCCGCCTCTGGAAGATCAGCGACGCGCTGACCAAGGTGAGATGCGAACTGCCGGGAGCATAGGCAGCCGACCCATAGCAGAGGAGGTTTCCATGCCCGAGGACCATTCCCTCCCACGACCCGGACTGACGCGCCGGGAGTTCATGCAGCGCGTCGCCATCGGAAGCAGCTCCTTGGTTCTTGGCACTGGCTGGGGCGTATTCTCCGTCGCCCGTGCGGCGGACGATGCCGAATACACCATGATTCTGGTCGACTACAGCAAGTGCACCGGCTGTCGGACCTGTGAGACGGTGTGTTCCGCGCACAATCACCCCGACCTGGTCGGCGGCGAGTGGCTGAATGGCACGGGCAATCCCCATCTCGCGAACATCAAGGTCTACCCCTTCAATCCGGAGCTCGATGTGCCGACGGTCTGCGCCATGTGCCCCGACAATCCGTGCATCGCTGCCTGCCCGGTCGACCCCGACCCGGCCACCGGGCACCGAGCTCTCTACCGGGATGGTAGAACCGGGGTGATCACCAACGATCCTGACCGCTGTATCGGCTGCGGGGGCTGCGCCGCGGCGTGCCGTGTTGGGGTCATTGTGCCGCATCCGCAGACCAGCCGGCCCGAGCGGATGTGCACGCTCTGCGGCGGCAACCCCCAGTGTGTGCAGCAGTGCCCCTTCGGCGCGCTCTCCCACGTCACGGTCGATACGAGCGCGAGATTCTACGGCCTCCGGCCCGAGCAGGTCGCTGCCATCTTGCACGAAGCGTGGTATGGGGATCGGAACTGATCGGCGCGGGAGGGATGTCATGAGCCAGAGCAAAGCCGGCTATTGCGGCGTCATCTTGGATGTCGATCTAAGCTCGGGAAGAATAGAGAAGAAGACGGTAGCTCCAGAGACTTTGACCGCATTCGTCGGAGGACGCGGCCTGGGGATCAAGCTCCTCTGGGACCGGCTACGCGACAAGCCCGGGACCGATCCACTCGGTCCCGCTAACCCGCTGATCTTCATGGCGGGGCCTTTCTCGGGCTTCCCGGCACCCTCTTCCTCGCGAACGTGCGTCGTGACCAAGTCCCCGCACACCTCGCCCCTGCGATCGCAGTACGCCCACGCCTCGACGTTGAGCTACGCCAACATGGGCGGATTCTTCGGTCCCGAACTCCGCTTCGCCGGTTACGACGGCCTCGTGGTCACGGGCCAGGCCTCCTCTCCTGTCTATCTTCGCATCGACGACCAGGAGGTCGAGCTGCGCGACGCCCGGAGGTTCTGGGGCCTGGGCACCGACCGGTTCGACCAGGAATTCACCGTAGAACTAGGGGATCCGCGGTTCCGGTCCTGCTACATCGGACCGGCTGGCGAGAACCTCGTGGAGTACGCCTGCATCATGAACACCGCTGCTCGGGCGGCCGGTCGTGGCGGCACCGGGTGCGTCATGGGAAGCAAGAAGCTCAAGGCGGTGGCGGTGAGAGGGACCGGTCAGCCGCGCGTGGGGAATCAGAAGCGGTTCCTGGAGGCGCTCGCGGAAGTACGCCAGAGCTTCAGAGATCCGCAGATCTATGAAAGATGGCGCGCGGCCGGGACGGCTGCGGGCCTGGAGTACCTATCGGCACTCGGGATCATGGCGGTCAAGAACTTCCGGGAAGGCACCTTCACGGAAGTCGGCCAGATCGGGGCCACGGCCGCCAGGAAGCACTGGGTCCGCTCCTCCGCCTGCTACTGCTGCCCGTTGGCCTGCAAGAAGAGCGGTCGAACCACGGACAGCCCCTACGCCAGCTTGATCCACGACGGTCCGGAGTACGAAACCGGCACCATGCTGGGCGCCAATCTCATGATCGCGGACCTCCCGGGGATCCTCAAGGCCATCTACATCGCCGACGATTACGGCCTCGACATCATCTCGCTCGGCAACACGATCGGCTTTCTGATGGAGGCGCATGAGAGGGGACTCATCGACACCGCCTTTCTGGATGGGATCGACTTGCGCTGGGGCAATGTGGACGCAACCCTCGCGACGATTCACCGCATCGCCGCGAGAGAGGGGATCGGCGACCTTGCCTCCCGCGGCGTCAAGGCCCTGGCGGCGGAGATCGGGCAGGAGTCCCACAAGTTCGCCATGCATGTCAAAGGCCATGAGCTAGCGGCCCACAACGTGCATGCCAATCCGCCGCGCGCGCTCTGCTATGCCACGGCCAACCGCGGCGCATGCCACCTCAACGGATCGCACGTCGGGGAGCAGAACATGATTGCCCTGGCGGACTCCATCGGTGTCTGTCTCTTCGCCATGGGCGGCTATGGCCAGGATGGCGCGCTCCTCGGGAAGCTGATGTACGGCATCACGGGAGAGGACCCCACCCCGGCACTGCAATCGGCCGGCGAACGCATCTATAACCTTGAGAAGCTCTTCAACTACCGTGAAGGATTCACCCGGGCAGATGACATCGTCCCGGACAGATTCTTCGAAGAACCTCTGACGGTCGGCGAGAAGCAGGGCGCGGTGCTCACGCGCGATCAATTCAAGACCATGATGGACGAGTTCTACGAGACGCGCGATTGGGATCCCAGCACGACCCAGCCGAACCAGTCGAAGCTGGACTCCCTGGGGTTAGTCGGGGCCGAGTATCGCATCTGAGTTGGGATGTCGGGTCGCGTTGAGAGACGGGTCCCTATCTCATCAGGACAACCATCCGCGTGATGCTGCTACCACCACCCTCCGCCCGCACGAACAGCGCCGAAGCAGGGACCTCTATCCCGCGCGCTGTTCGTCCATCCCAGCGGAAGTCCGCCTCACCATTGCCGCGGGTGGTCCCGACCAGGCTCCGAAGCAGGCGGCCCTGCGCATCGAAGATGCCGACCGACGCCTCTTCGGCTCTATCCCCCGTGACTCGAATCCTCTGGCCGATCCCATAGGGGCTCGGCAGCCGAAGGGAGAGCCGGCTGATCGCCGCGGCGGGTCCAAACGGTCCGACTTCGCTGGGATTGGGCACGGACGAGTACACCATGTCGTCCAGACAGTAGTGCTGTTGATTGGTGCCCGGCCCCCCCACCACTCTGACAGAGGAAAAGGGCCGATCAGAGATGAAGCCCCAGAACTCGCCATTGTAGCTGTTGGAAACGGAACCCACATACAGGGAGTCATCCTCGACATAGACTGACAGGCTGTTCCCAGAACCGCCGGGCCCGCCCAGGGTCCAATCTCCGCCATATCCGGCTGTCTGCGGCTCGAATGTCCAGATCGTCATGGGCTCATTCTGGCTCTGGGAAGCCAAGACATCCTGGTAGCATTCGAGCTGTGGATTGATGTGCCCCGATTCGTTGGAGACATAGCTGACACCGGCGTTGAGGAGCGTGTCAGCAAAGTCCTCCGTGAGGACCTCCCCGGCCAGAGCGTTCTGCCACTCCAGCTTGTCGGTGTAGATCGTGATCGTCGCCGAGCTGCCAGGGGTCGCCCAATAGGTGATCGGCAATAGGAAGGCGCCGAATAACGCTGCTTTGCGCATGCATCCCTCCGACGGTGGCCCCTCAGAGCTGGGGCCAACCGATGGTCCCCGTTCGACATTGTCCGGCCAGCTCCGCCGGACCGTCTTCGTCATCCTAGTAGTGCGCGCCCCGCGGCGTATGATACACCCAACGTCTCGTATTCTGCGAATAGCCCGGGGAGGCGTCATCCGGACCGATCGATGCTCTCCCAATCCGGGAGTCGGGTGACGGAAGCTGCGGACGAGGCGGAATGAGGGTCATCCTCGTGAATGGGGAGGATCGTATCACAGGCAGGGAAAGTGATCGCGCCAGCGGGTGTTCCCCCTCGCTGCCCGGTCCGGTACGGACTTTTCGCGGACTGCGGGGGGCAGATCGGCGGCAGCGGTCTCCCAGGGGACCGGCGGACCACGCCCGCCCCCCGGGGGACGGAACCCCTGGACCGCAATCGGCCGCCTAGCGGCGGAACCCGTCCTTGATCCGCCCCCAGGATGTCGACTGCGGGCGCTCTTCTTCCACCGCGGCCATCTCCGTCACCGTGAGGTCGATCGCGGCGCAGGCAGTGCACCAGGTCGTGGAGCGGATCCAGCCCCGATAGGCGCCCGACGCCAGGCCGGCAGTGTTCACGGTCACCGTCAGCTCCCACGTCATCCAGTCGATCTGCGCTGCCTCGACGGCCATCCAGGGCTCGGCGGCCTCGAAGCTCACCTCACAGGGCATGGAAGGACCGGCCCCGCTCACGGCTTCGACCCTGAAGATGACCTGCGCAGACGACTCCGGCGGGAGCTGGATCTCCGCCTGCTCCGGCGTGATGGTCGGCCAGCAGTATGCCGCGCTCCCGCAGGGAACCGCGCAGTCGCCGCACTCCACGCCCGCGCGCATCTGGTGAGGTCGGCTTCCGCCGTCGCAGGGCGGACGAGGATCGGAGGGGGCCAAGGAGCGCCACCTCCTGGACTCGCGGGCCACCGCCAGGTCTCACACAGATCAGGCGGCAGAAGGAAGAGAAGAGCTCAACCGAGGAGGGAAGGAGGATCGTAAGACCTCCCGTCTCCTGAGTTCGTAAGAGATCCCGTCGCTTGACAGGTCTGCGCGTACAACCAGGTCTCCGAACAAACCGATCCTTCAGCCAAGTATGCCTGAGATCCAGATTCACCAATCTTCGTGCCACAACCTACAGGCTACTGCGATTGCCCCGGACGATGACCATGCGGATCCTCCTGGTCTCCGCCAGCCCCCGCCTTTCTCCACCGAGCGACCGCCGCGCCGCTTGGGTGTATACTCTAGGCGCCAGTAGGAGCTTTGACCCCGAAGGGAGGGCAAGGCCATGCGACGGTCGGTGGTTCTCTTGCTGTTTGTACTGCTCTTCTTCCATCTGGCGCTCATCCCCGCGCAGGCAACCTACCGGATCCCGTGGTGGGCTGTGGCCGACGGGGGTGCGCGGCAGACCGGCGCGTCTCACATCCTGCACGCAACGGCAGGCCAAGCGGCGATCGGCCGCGTCGTAGGCCCGGCGCACATCCACGGCATCGGCTTCTGGTACCGTCCCGAGCCGAGTGCCTCCGCGTTGACCGAAGACAATGGGGTCCCCGCGTGCTTCGCCTTGGGGACGAGCAGCCCCAACCCCTGCGGACCATTGACGCTGCTGCGGTTCGCGGTGCCGCAGCGCGCGGTGGTGGCGATCGGGCTCTGCGACGTGACGGGCCGGCAGGTGCTGACGCTGCTGGAAGACGAGGTTGATCCTGGCAACCACACGCTTGTGCTCGACGGGGACAGACTGGCGGCGGGCGTGTACTTCTGCCGCATGACGGCCGGCGAGTTCGCGGAAACACGCCGGTTGGTGCTCGTGAAGTGAGAGGGGGGTGCCAGCATGAGATGGGGGACGCTCGTGTGTACAGGTGCCTTTCTGGTGGCCGCGGTGCAGCCAGGTGAGGCGACGGTGCCGCACACTCTCAGCTATCAGGGAGTGCTGCAGGATGGCGCCGGCAATCCTGTTCCAGACGGAAACTACAGTCTGACCATCCGGCTCTACAGCGCGTCGGCCGGTGGCACGGCGTTGTGGACCGAGAGTCAGACAGTGGCGGTCCAGCACGGCGTCTTCAGCACCGTGCTGGGCAACACGACGGCACTCACGCTGCCGTTCGATACTAGGTACTGGCTGGGCATCTCGGTCGGAGCGGAGCCGGAGCTGACGCCGCGGGTCGAGCTGACGGCCGCGCCGTATGCCCTACGCGCAGCGATGGCCGACGTGGGGGAGCTGACTCTCCCTTATCATGCGACCACCGCAAGCAGCGCGACCCAGTTCTGGATCACCAACAACGGCACGGGCACGGCGGGGTGGTTCGAGAACACGGGCAGCACGAACACGCCGGCTCTCTACTGCCAGAGCGGATCGACCGGTGGGGTGATCCGCGCGAATCACACCTCGGGCAACAACGCGCAGATCGCGACTTCGAACTCAGGGGTGACCGGCAATTCCGGGAGCGGCAGCGGCGTGGTCGGCTTCGCGACGGGCGACGCGAAGGGCGTCTACGGCACTCAGTACACCGCCGGCAACTACGGATATCTGGGGGGGCCACTACATGCGGTTTTCGGCCATGCGGCCGGGTCCAACTACGCCGGCTACTTCGAGGGCGACGTCCAGATGACCGGGTTCAAGCTACCGACGGGAGCGAGCGCGGGGAAGGTCCTCACGTCCGACGCATCGGGCGCGGGCACCTGGCAGACGCCCGCAGCCGCGCCCGACGCGGACTGGACGATCTCGGGCAATGATATGTACTCCGCCGTCTCGGGCAACGTCGGCATCGGGCTCACGAACCCGAATCGCAAGCTCTACGTGGCTCAGGGGGTCGCGGGGCTCGCCTATCAGCTCAAGCTCGACAACACAGATGCCACGATTGGCACGAGCGCCGCGGGGATTCTCTTCTCGGTCGGCGGATCAGGGGTCGAGCGGGGCAAGGGGGCCCTCGTGTACCGCTGCGAGGATACCTGGAACCGAGG
>CAZDKK010000006.1:0-121124 GCA_964506245.1 uncultured bacterium
AACGCCGAGGACGATGGCAACGGCAACGAGCCAACGCATGGGCATGACATCCTCCTTTCTGTCTCGCCGGTGGGAACTCCGGCTGTCTCGCTCGGGCTAGGCGGCGGATCTAGCTCGGATCGCGTTCGTGTGCCTGACCGATTCCCTCGGGGCCGAGTGGAACGGTGCGAGTCCCGAGTGCGATGAGAATATCGCACAGCAGCCGACTGCGCCATACCTCTGCCCCGCCACGCTGGTCCGGCGGCCTGGAAAGTAGCCCCCCGCTGTGTACAGGTGACCTCGGAGCTCGTCGATGTGAAAGGTGCAGCCCGCGGCGGACGTCGTGCCCTTCTGTGTCATCTGCAACAATGGATCTTCTCTCGCGACGCATGCACTCGAAGTCTGCGCCGCTCAGAGGTCCGTCTTTCACAGAGGCAAGCGCGGGTCGCGCCGGCCGCAGGACGCGCCGGACGAAACGGCCCCTGGCCGATGGGCGTCCATCACAAGCCAGGGGCCGCGCGACGTTTGTCAGCGAACGCTACTTGCTCCGCAGGTCCCGCCGCGTCGAGCGCGGCAGACGGTCGAGAATGGGCAATAGCTGGAAGGCCTCTTTGTGGGGCAGCCAGAGCGTGCCCTCGACCGCGGCGTCGGTGAGCGAGCCGTCGTGGACCCAGCGGGTGAAGACGCCGGGATCCTCGGCGACGATCGTGTAGTCAACCTTGGCCGGCATCACCTCGAGCACCTGGAGGCGCGACTCCGCAACGCGCAGGGCGAAGTCCCCGCCGCTCGTGCGCACGCCCACCACGGCCCGCTGGCCCTGGAGGTCCTTCTGGGCTCGGGGGCTCTTCTCGACATCCGCCACCATCTGCTTCAGGGCCGCCATCGCCTGCTGGAAACGGTCCTTGCCCGCGGGCGTCACGGCCACAGCCGGCGGCTTGGGGCTGGCGAAGTCCAGCTCCGAGGCGCGCAGCGGCTGCTTGTTGCGCAGGTGCGCCGGGATCTCGGACATGGGCACCCAGAAGATGTCCCGGATGCGTCCCACCGTGACGTCCTCGAAGACACACTTCAGCTCGATGCCCTTCTTGAAGATGCCGGGACGCACCAAGCCGGTGGTCGTGCGCAGGCGCGAGGGCAGGAAGCCCGCGATGGGCGCGTCGGTGGCGATGTCGACGTAGCCGCGGGCGAAGGGCGCGTCGCCGATGAAACTCGAGGACGGGAAGATCGTGATGGGTGCCGTTTGCGCCAGCACGCCCCGGTGGGGCAGCTCGACCTCGTGCATCTCGGCGAAGTCGCAGTTCGGACAATGCCACGTGTTGGCCGGCACCGCCACATTGCCGCACTTGGGACACTTGGCGCCGATGAGCTTGCCTTCCCGCAGCGCCAGGAAGAAACGGGAGTGCTCCCCGTAGGTCTGCTTGTAGAAGGTGGTCATCTGCGTTGCAAACTGCAGATAGGTCTTTCCATCGCGACCTTCGACCTCGCTGTACTCGGGCGCGAGATCGTAGTCCGGGGGAAGAACGGAGTTTCTGTCTTGCTGCGTCATGGATTTCTCCCTCACTCGCCCAGCTCGAGGACGATGGCGCCGCCGTAGCAGGCGTTGATCGCGCCGGTTCCGTGGATGAGACCGAGAGGGATCTCGCGGGCGAGCATCTCCCGCCGGCAAGACCACGTCGAGAACATGTTTGAGCCGCCGACGAAGTGGCCGCCGAAGATCAGACCACCCGAAGGATTGACCAGCAGCTTGCCTCTCGCGGGACGCTCGTCATCTCGCAGGGTCTTGGGATCGACCATGATGCCGTCTTCCACGAGCCGCCGGGCCTGCCCGGCGGGCACGAAGCCCATCTCAGCCATGGTGACCATGAGCTGCGCAACGAAGGCATCGTGCAGCTCGACGATGCCAATGTCCGAGGGCTTGACACCTGCATTCGCGTAGGCCCGCTCGGCCGCGATGCGGTCCGAGTCGATGCGGGGCAGTCGCTTGTAGTTGCCGCCGCGCCCCGGTTGATAGGACTCATTGCCCGCGCCGACACCCTTGATCCAGATGGGCCGCACACCCGTGCGCTTCGAGATCTCCTTGGCCTTCTCCTCGCAGGCGAAGATCAGTCCCCCGGCACCCTCGGTGTACATGCACGTCTCGAGGAGCCGCAGGAAGGGCGCGATGATCCAGCGCGACGCCATGACCTGCTCGGCCGTCACCGTCTCGAGCCGGCGCTGGGCGTGAGGATTGCGATTGCCCGCGTGGCAGAGCATCTCGATGATCTTCGCCCGCACCTCGGGCACGGAGATGTCATTCGGGTACTCGTCGTTGTAGGCCATGCAGACCTGCATGTACGAGTCCGATGCCGTGGCCCCGACGGGGTACTCGTAAAACGGGTCCCACGACTTCGCGATGGTGTCGATGACCATCGGCGTCGCGGTCTTCGAGCGCGGGTCGTAGCAGTCGGTGGCCTTCTCGCCACCGATGCAGAGCACCACGTCCGACATGCCGCTGGCGATCTCCATGACCGCCATGCGCATGGCGTAGAAGCCCGTGGCACCCCCGGTCGTGACGCGCGTGCCCGGCTTGTTGGCCATGCCGATGATCCCGGTGAGCGAGCTCTCCGGGATGGCCTGGTGCTCGAAGATGTCGTTGTAGATTCCGTAGATCACCGAGTCGATCTCGCTGGTGGTGATCTTCGCGTCCTCACAAGCGCGACGCGTGGCCTGCTGGAACAGGTCCCAGTACGTCGCCTCCACCCAGCGACTCCGGCAATCGGTGATTCCGGCGCCGACAATACCGACTTTTCGCATAGGTTAGACCTCCACAGGTTGCGGGCAAGACGAAGAAAGAGAATACCCCGGCACGCTCGCGGGATCTACCCCCAATCTGCGGCAGGAGGACCTGGTGCGGGGTCCCGCCACATGCATCGGAGGTCGGGGGAGACGGAGAGTTTCGACACCGGAAGTGCCAATCTCCTCGCTGGCCGGCAGCTTCCGGCGGGCGCGCTGCAAGAGTCCTCGTGCCCCGATCGATCGTCACCCCGTCCTGTTCCAGACCTGCTAGGACCTCTGCCGGGGAATCGGCACGATCCGAGGCAACCTGATCGAAGTCGAGCTCTGCGCCGACGAGTCGATTGGGCACGCGAACAGCGCCGAGGCACCGATGGCGGACCGGGCACGATCGATCGCGCGATTCTCGGCCTCGCCAAGCGGGCGAGGCCCGGCTGCCCGGCCATGGCCGGCGACCTCAGACGATATGCTGCGCATGCGCAGAGGATCCTACCCATCGGGGCGGGTACCTGTCAGGGGTGCGGGCCGCCGTCAGCCTGCGATCGGCGCACGGCCGTCGACAGGGTGAGTCCGGCCCGCGTCAGGGCCCACCAGCCGAGCGCCCAAAGCGGCAGGGTGAGGAGCACGAAGGCCACCAGGGAGAACCCCGCCGCCCGCGGCTTCGGCACGCCGAGGATCGAGAGCGCGATCACGCAAATGAGCTGCCAGGTGCCCAGATTCCCCGGCGCGCTGGGGATGGCGGTGCCCAGACGCAGGATGAGCGCCGCAGCAACCCCGCTCCAGAGCGAGAGCGGGATGGCGTACGCCTGCAGGAGCAGCCAAAGCGCCAGCGCCTCGCAGGCCTGCGGCAGGGAAGACAAAGCAAAGGACAGGACGAACGACCGGGAACGGCCGATCGCGCGCGCCTCGACACGCAGCTGGGTGAGCCCTGACCGCAGGCGCCCGTACAGCCCTCCTCGCCGGGAACGGACGGGCGAGGAACCAGGGGCGAGATCATCCCGGGGCACCGGGCGCGCGGCGGTCTCCCCGGCCGTGTCCGGCCTGAACACGAGCACCAGGAACAGCCCCGTTCCTGCCAGCACGATGATCCCCAGGATGTCCGCCGCCCGCACGAATCCCCTGGGCAGC
The DNA here is from genome assembly GCA_964506245.1 of uncultured bacterium. GTDB lineage: Bacteria > Eisenbacteria > RBG-16-71-46 > CAIMUX01 > WJJG01 > CAZDKK01. The sequence continues at coordinate 3,877 of CAZDKK010000006.1, forward strand.
CTCACGAAGAGCGCGACGATGCCGATGTAGAGCGCGAGCCAGAAGCCGTCGAAGAGCCGTTCCACCGCGAGCGAGGGGAGCACGCGCAGGACTGGAACCTCCAGCCAGCGCGCCACGATTCCGGCCCGGACGATCTCGCCCACACGCATCGGCAGCATCTCGTTGACGAAGAGCCCGCCGTAGATCGCCTGCGTCGCGCGCAGCGGTCCCAGCGGGCCGAGCGTCCGCACGAGTAACGCCCAGCGGCTGCCCTGCAAGAAGTAGCCGAACGTGTCGCACGCCAGGGCGGGAATGACCCAGACCCACCCGATTCCGGCAAAGTCGCGGCGGAGCTGGGAGAGCTGGACGTCGTGGAAGATCCAGATCAACCCAGCGAGACCGATCAGGGTCCCCAAGACCGGCTGGATCCAGCGTGCCTCTCGGCGCGCGAACCGCTGCACCCCGGGAGCGCTCTCGTTCGTCTCACTCCCCATGGTGCTTGAGCTCCGTGACCCGCCCCAGCGCGATTGCCACCGCCGGAAGCTGCAGGATGTTCTGGAAGACGAGATAACGCGGCTCCCACGCGGAGGCATACTTGGCCTTGTAGGCCCGCAAGCCTCCATAGCTGAAGAGGAAGTTGAGGTGCTGGAAGAAGGCGTGCACCGCGCGCTCCTCCGCCGTGGCGGGCTCGCCCTCCTGAAACCCGGCCATGGGTGCCATACCGAGATTGAAGCGCTCGTAGCCCTCTTCCTTCAGGTGCAGGAAGAGCTTGATGAACAGGTAGTCCATCGTCCCCGAATGGGCATCGCTGCGGCGCCGCATCAAGTCAACGGTGGCCTCGCCCGGATGAAAGGACGGGATGAGATTCAGGAATCCCTGGGCGCGGTGCTGCCGGTCCCAGGCCACGCCGAGCGGAGTGCTGCGAACGTAGTCGTCCTCAAAACGGCCCAAAGTGAAGCCGCGCTCACGCCTCCCCGGGATGCGCAACCACTCCTGCGAGACCTCCCGGCACTGCTCGAGCACGGCGTCCGTGATCGGCGGCTGGTGCAGCTCGAACTGGATCCCCTCGCGCTCCACGCGGTGAAGCGTGCCGCGGAATTCCTTTCCCGCCCGCCCTTCCAGGCCGAAGTGCGAGAGCGACACGATCGCATCGTCCCCGAGCTTCAACCGCCGGAACCCGGTCTCCTCGTAGACGGGCAGCAGATCGGGCAGCGTCTGGTGGAAGGCGAGCCCCCAGTCATTGTCGCGGCAGAGCCGTGCAAAATCCCGGATAAGCGGCGGCAGCTCCTCGGCAGGTCCCAGCGGATCACCCAGCACCAGCGCGTGGCGCCCGCCCACCCGGTAGGCCAGGAACGAGTGGCCCGTGGGGGAGAAGAAGAAGGACTTGTCGGGCCAGTACTTGAAGAAGTCCAGAGCCGACCGGCCATGCTCCCGGGTGATGGCTTCCGCGGCGTGCCGTTCGTGCGGGTAGGTGTGGTAGCGATGGATGACAGGCCTGAAGAAGGAGAACAGGGTATAGGCCAATGTCGTGGCCGTGAGCAGGGAGAGCGAGTCCAGAAACCACCGGGCGTAGCGCGTGTGCGGCACCAGGTCGGGGTTGCCCCGGAGCATGAGCTGGCGGAGCGTTCGCTGCAGAGCGTCGACCGCGTCGAAGTTGATTCCGAACTGACGGCGGTCGAGCAACCAGAACCCAAGGACGCCATAGAGGATCGCGATGGTCACCGCGATGGCAATCCGTAGCGCGCCGTAGTGAAGATCGAGGGGGCCGCTGCGGACGGTGAAGGACCTCCGGGTCAGGAAGAGCAGCCCGGCCAGGGCCAGGGCAAGCACGGCCGCACCCACGTGATGTCCCTGGAACCCGTGCGCCGCCGCGCCCGCGACGGACAAGGCCAGCACGAGCCGATAGGCACCGCGCTTGCGCTTCAGGATGTTCAGCGAGGAGATGACCAGGGCGAGGCCGAGCAGAACGGTCAAGAGACGCGACAAGTGGTAGAACTCCAGCGGAAAGGCATCCCGGAGGTAGGCGCGCTGGGTCGGTAGGTTAGGGTGCAGGACCGCCAGCAAGGTCACGATTCCGCTGCCGAACGTGATGAGGCCGAGGAAGGGCACCAGGAACTGCTGGGGTATGATCGTGCCGCTCCCGCGCCTGATCATCGCCACCATCCGACCCGACTCTGCATGGGCAGCGCGCCGGGTCGAGACGCCTCCCGCGTGACCTCACTGTGCGGTCAGATCCAGGCTCGATCCGGGGCGCATCTTCCCGTCCTCCCCCCGGACCTCGGTCAGGAAGTGCACCTTGCCATCAGCCCCGTGGGTCACCTGGGCATGACCGAAGTTGAGGATCCCTCCCTCATCATACAGGAGTTCCGGCTCCAGGGTCGCATCGAGCCCCGTGGGTAGGGCTGGTCTGGCGCTGAGCGGACCGACGGCCAGCTCGTAGAACACCAGCGGACTGCCATCTCCGTCCAGGTCCCGAGCGCACCGGATCTGCGCAGGCCAGTTCGCACCGGCCGTCAGGAAGACCAGATTGCGGACGTGCCCGCGATCCAGGGAGCCGAGCAGGTCGAGCAGCTCACGCTCGAAGCCGCCCCCGCCCGCCTCGTCCGCAGCCCAGCCGTCGTAGCCCGGTTCGGGATTCCCGATGGGGATCGTCAGTGGAACACTGCAGCTCACGACCTTCCAGGTTGCCTTCGACCGCAGCAGCCCCTGCCGCAGCCATTCGAGCTGTTCGGGTCCCAGCATCGTCTTGCTGTTCTCCGGCGTATCGGCCAGGTCATTGCGCGACCGGTAGGACCGGACATCGAGCAAGAAGAGGTCCAGGTCCTTGCCCCAATGGAAAGAGCGGTAGATGCGATTGGCCTCCCGGGCATGCCGAGCCAGCGGGGCGTACTCGAGGAAGGCGTCTCGACCCTCGAGCACCAACAGCGGATACCCCGGGCGATTTCGGTTGGCGGCATTCCAGTAGGCCCAGCGCCCCCCGAAATCACGAATCACTTCCCCATCATCCCACTGGGCATAGAAGCAAGTCTCCGAGAGCAACTGCCGCAGGTGGGCCTCGGCGCGGTTGTAGCGCCAGTGCTGCCAGAAGATGTCACGCGTGCGAGACAGGGTCTCCCAGGGGACATCCGGCGCAGAGACAGCGGAGTACCCCCCGGGGGTGTTCTCCCAGGGGTTGCCTCCGGCAGATGCCTCGGCCCGGCACTCGCTGTCCGCATAGATCATGTTGCCCAGGGCGACGAAGAAGTCGGGCTTCAGCTCGGTCATCCGGGCGACGATGGGGTATCCCTGCGCCGGCCGGCGGCAGTACCCGTCTCCGCCCAGTCCGAATCCCCAGACGAAGCTCACCGGAGCGCTGGTGGTCGAATCGGGTGGGGTGGTGAAGGCGCCCTCGTTCGCGTAGGAGAGGGCTGGCGGTTCGACGCCCCGCTCGTGCGAGAACCAGACCCGATAGTGGTAACGCGTTCCAGGCCTCAGCCCGCGGAGTTGAACGCTGGCGGTGTAGTCCTCGGCAGCCACGGCCGGCGCGTCGTCGACCTCGATCACCGAGTCCATGAATGCAGGGTCACGGGAGTACGCGACTTTCATCATGCCCTCGGCATCGGAGCGGGCCCAGATGATCGCGGTGTGCGGCGTCACGTCACCGCAGGCGACGCCGTGCGTGATCTGCAAGGGGCTCTCAGCCGGCGCCAGGTCCGCACCGGTGACCGTGGTGATCACGGGGCGGCCGGAGACGTCCACCGGCGGAGTATCCGGTTGGCGCTCGACTCGCTCGTCCAGATTGACATCGGCGCGCGGTGCCGAAGGCAGGATCAGCAAGCCAGCGAGGGAAACGGCCGCCAGGACCCACAAGGGAGCCCGGGCCACTTGACGCGAGCGCTCGAGCATATTCTACCTCCAGGTCGGAGCCCCATGATCTCGGATACTCGCCTGCGCGTGCTGCTCAAGTCAATGGACTGGCTCCGCCGCCCCTTGCGCGGCGAACCGTGCGGCTTGCAGCCGCTCTTGAAGCCGGTCTAGCGAGGGCGTGCCGGCGAGGCTGCGCATCACCCGCTCGGGTCGGCCCCAATCGCACCAGCCCGACCCCGCGACCGACAGCGTTGCGAGATTCTCCGCCGGTTCGAGGACGGAGCGCGAGAAGTCAGCGGGCTCCAGGTTTCGGTAGAGCCACGCCAGAGCCTTCTGCTCATCCGCGCCGCCGATGGCGCACGCGTACCGCGCGAACAGCCAGGCATGCCGGGGCACATGCCGCCGCGCCAGGGCCCAGAAGCCCTCCAGTCGACCGACCAGGGTGAAGGTGTTCCAGAGCCCGTGGTGTTGCAGCAGCCACATGGCAATCTGGGGGGATGGCTTCTCGACGAACCTGCGGACGAGCCAAGGACCCCCGGGTTCCGACTGGCTCAGGCGCGAGCCGGGCAGGATCCACCCGTAGTCCGTTTCCGCCCGATCGGGCACCACCCCGAGCAACGTGATCAGGTCGGGGTAGATCCGCGCCGTGGTGAACGCCTCGGTGACCGCCGCGAGGAACGACCTCGGGCTGGACATGTGATGGTCGGAGGGGAAGATCGCGACCGTCGCCTCGGGGTCGCGGGCCCGGATGATCGCCAGGGGCAGGAGCACGCCGGGTCCGGTGCCGAGGTTCCTGGGCTGCACGACGAGCGTGACCTCTGGATAGCTGGAGAGCTGCGCGCGCGCCACGGCCTCGTGGGGCTTGCCGACGACCACCACGATGTGCTCGGGCGCAACCACCTGCTGCGCGCGCTGCAGGGTCGTCTGCAGCAGCGAACGCCGGCCGTCGATGACGGCGAACTGCTTCGGCAGGCCGTACCCATACAGAGCAGCGGTGAGCGGCGCCAGACGGGTCCCGTCACCCGCGGCCAGGACTACCACCCAACGCGAATCCCTGCGCCTAGTCATAGCGTCACCTCCCTGCGTCTGCCTGGTTCACAGCGTGGCCGCGCTCCGGGCGCCGAGCGGCCTGAACTCCGCGAGATCGAGCGTGATGCTCTCGCGCCCAACGGTCCGGATGCGCCCCTCGACCGCGAACCGCGTTTCGCCGCTCTGTGGCGGAGCGCTGTCCACCACGATGATTCGCGCATCCGAGTCTTCCTCCCACAGCACCGTCGTCCGATAGGCTGGATCCGGATGCTCCTCGGGACTCTTGATGCACACGATCCAGCCGGGCGAAGGAATCCAGCGCCCCGAGAAGCGCTGGGCGGCCTCCCGCCTGCGGTGGGACTTGTGCCAGCGCTCCGCCTGCCGGAGGATGGCCCCGGCGGTGATGTCTGGGTCGAGATAGCGCTTGCGACGGTGGCCATCATCCTGCGGATCCACGATGCGGTGGGTCGCATCCAGCAGCCGTTCGATCTGGAACGGCTTGTCGAAGACTGCCACCGCACCCAAGTGCTTTGCCCGCGCGTGGGTCTCGTCATCACCGAATGCAGTGATCAAGATCAGCGGTGGTGCCGACCGGTGCCCCTGCAGATCGGCGAGCACCTCCATTCCGCTCAGCCCCGGCATGCGGATGTCGGAGATGATGAGGGCACAGTCTTCCGTCCCGCCGTGCTTGAGGCTGGACGTGACTCGCTCGAGGAGATTGATGCCGTTCGTGCACGTCCTCACGTCGTAGCCGTCCTTGCGTAACGCCGAGGCCAACAACGAGCGCATTTCCTCGTCATCTTCCGCCAGCAGGACGCGCGGGCGCGCGGAGCGGCTCGTGTCAGGCTGCATCGCCCCAGCCCCGTGCCGCGGGTGTCCGTTGTGGTTCATCACCGACCTCCCTTCTTTGACCTCACATCCAGGATCCCTTGCGCCGCCTGGCGCCCGCGTGGGCCGAGCCCGCCAGGCGTTCGGGATCGAATCGATCGGGCGTGTGGCAATCAGCGTGCCAGCCGGTGGCCCGGTGCACCGATCGCGGCGGGCGGCGGGACGGGATCGAATCGCAGACGCAGCAACTTCACGAAATAACAGCGGTTCGATCTCCAGCGTGGGAGGACTCGACGCATCCGAGCGGGGAGGGGCTCACCGAGCAGCAGCGGGTCAGACTGACCCGGCGGGTCAGGATGCCACGGCCGCGGCAGCCCGCCGCCGAGGCAGGTGCGGGGCGGGTCAAGCGGGGTCTTCGGGCGCGCGGGGTTCGTACGCCTGCAGCTTGCGGTAGAGCGTCTTGCGCCCCAGGCCGAGGATCTGCGCCGCGAGCGTTCGATTGCCGCCCACGGCCTGGAGCACCTCGAGGATGTAGCGGCGCTCGATCGCCTCGAGGGGGAGCAGCTCCCGCGCGTCCTCGGCGCCCATCGCCACGTCCTTCAGCCCGCAGGCGCTGACCCGCGGCGGCAAGTCCTCCGGCGTGATCTGCGCATGCTGCGTGAGCGCCACCGCCCGTTCGATGGCGTTTCTCAGCTCGCGGACATTCCCCGGCCACGAGTAGGCCAGCAACTTCTCCGCGGTCGAACGCGTGACGCCGGTCACCGGCTTCCCCGTCCGCTCGGCGAAGATCTCGAGGAAGCGCTGCGCCAGCAGGAGCACGTCCGTCCCCCGCGCGCGCAGCGGGGGCAGCTCCAGCTGCAGGACATCGATCCTGTAGTAGAGCTCGCTGCGGAAGTGACCCTCCGCGACCGCTGCCTCCAGATCGCGGCTGGTCGCCGAAATGATCCGTACGTCCAGGGGCACTTCCTCGTCGCCGCCGACCGGGCGCACGGCGCGTTCTTCGAGCACCCGCAGGAGCTTGGGTTGCACGGACAGCGGGACATCACCGATCTCATCGAGGAACAGCGTCCCGCCGTCGGCCTGGGCGAACAGACCCTTGCGTGCCAGATGAGCATCCGTGAAGGCGCCCCGCGTGTGGCCGAACAGCTCGCTTTCCAGCAGGGTATCCGGGAGTGCCGCGCAATTGACGGCGACGAAGGGCTTCTCCCGCCGGTTGCCGCGCTGGTGGAGAATCCGCGCAACCAGCTCCTTCCCGGTTCCGCTCTCCCCCGTGATGAGCACCGACACGTCCGCCTGGGCGGTGCGCTCGATCTTGTCGTAGAGGTCCAGCATCAGGGGACTCTCGCCGACCAGCTCGCCGTAGCGGCGGGAGCGTTCGACCTCATGGCTGAGGACTCTGACCTGGTCCTGAAGCGCCCGATGACGCAACGCGCGTTGGATCGTGAGCGCGAGCAGCTCCATCTCGACCGGCTTGGTGATGAAGTCAAAGGCCCCGGCCCGCATCGCGGCGACGGCCGCCTCCATGCTGCCGAAGGCGGTGATGACGATCACCAGGGTGTCCGGGAACCCGGCCACCACCTGCCGGCAGAGCTCGGTTCCACTCATCCGGGGCATGTTGAGATCCGTCAGGACGACGTCGAAGCGCTCTGCTTTGAGGGCCAGGTAGGCCTCTTCCGGCCGGGTGAACCAGCGGCACTCCATCCCCTGCCGGCGCAGCGCCGCATCGATCAGCTCGCACATGGCCTGGTCGTCATCCACGATCAGGATTCGCCCCGCCATTCGGTGCCTCCTCCGGCAGGTAGACCGTGAAGCGGCTTCCCCCGCCCACACTGCTGCGAACAGCGATCCAGCCACCATGGTCACGCACGATGCCCTGCGCCGTCGACAACCCCAAGCCTGTTCCCTCGCCAACATCCTTGGTCGTGAAGAAAGGCTCGAAGATGCGCTCCAGGTTCTCGGGAGGAATCCCCTTCCCATGATCCTCGACGTAGACGCAGGCGCATTTCCCCTCACAGGTCGGCAGTCCCGGAGGAGCCTGGATCTGCTCCCGCCCCACGCCCACCTCGACCGCGCTGTGCTGGGGGGAGGCCTGCAGCGCGTTCATGAGCAGATTCATCAGCACCTGCTGAATCTGACCGCGGTCCACCGTGACCTTCGCGGGACCGCCCGCCAGGGACAGGTCGATGTCGCTCTTGCGCGCGAAGGAAGCCGTCAGCTGCACGCACTCTCGCGCAATGTCATAGAGGTCCACGCACTCCCGGGTGGGAGACCGCCGTCGGGCGAAGCCCAGAAGCTGCCGCACGATGGCGGCCATCCGCTCCGACTGCGAGCGGATGATCGCGGCGCTCTCGGCGATGTCCGCCTCCGACAGGTCGCCCGAGGCGATCAGGCTGGCCCTTCCCGACACGACGTTGAGCGGGGTGCCCAGTTCGTGCGCGACACCGGACGCAAGTTGCCCCACGGTGCGCAGCCGATCCGCGTGGCGCAGGGCCTCCAACGCCGCGATCCGATTCTCAGTCTCGGTCTTCACCTTGGCCTGGGATTCCTGCAGTCGCGCGCACATGGTGTTCAGGCCCTCTGCGACCGCGCTCAGTTCGTCGTGGCCGCCGATCGTCAGCGGCGCGGTCAGATCACCTTCTCCCACGCGGCGGATCTTCTCTTCCACCCGCCGCAGGCGGTGGCCGACCAGGCCGATTCCGAGGCCCACGGCCAGCGCCCCGCCCACGAGGGCCAGCGCCAACGCCAGGACGATGCGTCGGATGACGATGGCATGCATGCGCTGCCGGAGGACGGCCAGGGACTGGGAGATCTCCAAGGCCCCGCGGCGCGGGCCTTCCAGGGGGAACGGCACGTAGGTACGGAGGAATTGCTCGCCGGTCCGGGACCGATCCCGCAGGGACACTTCCTGCCCGTGAAAGACAGGTTCGAGGTTCTCTCGGGGCACGAGGGGGCTCTGCGGATCATCGGGCGGGGCATCGAGCCACACCCACCGGAGGAAGGCCGAGCTCTCCGCGTTGTTCACGTCCTGGATCAGCTTCAGAGCCGGCAACTCGCCGCGTGTGACCCAGACATCCGTCAGGACACCCCGCATGGCTCGCCCCATGAGTCCAGCACTCAGGCGCATGTCGCGTTCGACGATCGAGGCTTCCCGCCGGATGGACAAGTAGGTATCGATCAGCAGGAGCGCCAGGGCGCCCAGCAGCAAGAGCGACACGAGCCTCGCTGTGAGTTTCATGGGCCAGCCTCACTTGGCTTCGGCGGTCGACCGCCGCCGCAGCATACCACGGGGCGTGGCATCCTGTTCCCGATCGAGAGGGCTGACAGGCGCCTGCGTGAGCTGATCCAGGCGGACCGCCGCTGCGGGCGTCGCCGCGGGTGGCAATCCCGCTTGCCGGACGCGCGCCGCGCGGTGGAGAATGCGGCAGGACCGATGCTGAGGACTGCCAATTCAATGACCACCGTAAGCAGGTACGCGTATGAAGAAGAGAGCTGACGAGGGCACTTGCGCTGTATGCGGGAGGAGCTACCCCAGCCGAGACCTCTTCCCAGCCGAAGCTGTGCGGGACGCCATTGCGGCGGAAATCGCGAAGGACCATCCCACTTGGTCGCACGAGAGCGTCATCTGCCGACTCGACCTGGCGCGGTACCGAGCGAGGTACGTTCACTCCCTGCTCGAGTCGGAGAAAGGGGAGCTCACCGCGCTCGAACGTGAGGTCCTGCACAGCATCCGGGAAAACGAGATCATCGCGAAGAACGTCGATGTAGAATTCGACCAGGGGGCGACTCTCGGCGAGAGGCTGGCGGACCGAATCGCGACCTTTGGCGGCAGCTGGGCCTTTCTGATTTGCTTTGGTGGTTTCCTTGCCCTGTGGATAGGGGTGAACGTCATTGTCCTGGCAGTACGGCCGCCCGATCCATATCCATTCATTCTCCTGAACCTGATTCTCTCCTGCCTCGCTGCAGTCCAGGCGCCCATCATCATGATGAGCCAGAACCGCCAGGAGACCAAGGACCGCCTACGTTCCTCGCACGACTACCAGGTGAACCTCAAGGCAGAGCTCGAAATTCGGCAGCTCCATGACAAGCTCGATCACATCCTCTCCCATCAGTGGGACCGGCTTGTCCAGATTCAAGAGATCCAGCTCGATCTGCTGTCGGAGATCGGAAGAACGAAGTGACGCCTGCGCCTCCGCCCGCAGCAGGCCACGTGCCTTCAGCGCTCCCAGCGAGCGTAGACTAGAGGCAGCAGCGCCTCCCTGGAGGCGATCAGCCTCTTGACCAGTTCCATCTTGCTCGCCACGACAGGCGATCCCCCGGCCGGAGGAAGGCTGGCCTGTACCGCTTTCAGGCGCGGCCATTCGTACAAGAAACCACCCACGTCCAGGACATATCTGGCGCTGCCGCTTTCCTCGCGATCATCGGTGAACACAAGAGTGAGGTCGTCCCCCGGCAACAAGACGCAGTATGTCTCGTCCATCGCCTGCACAGCCGGTGCCGCATTCTCCTGTCGCGCCGTGACGGCCGAGGTCAGATTCAACGGGCCGACCGCGGCAGGGGGTCTCGTTTCGGGCACCAGAACGCAGCGGTCGCACTTCCAGACACCGTGCACAGAGGAGATCCTCACGCGCAATTCCTGCCCCTGGCGACACGGCTCGGGGATACGCAGGGCCCGCGTGAAAGGCGCGACGTTGCCCCCGGGCAGGATCGCACCCACCTCCTGCCAATCGTTCCCGTTCCAGAGCGCGACATGGAGAGACACATCCGAGAGCCATTGCCGGCAGAGCTCGAGCATCTCCGGATCCTGGTCGAGCGCGCGGTAGAACTGGGGGGCATCCTCACCCAGGCAGCCGAAGAGCTCGTTGAACACGGCATCGGCCAGCTCGGTGTTGAGGGAGGTGATCACGAGCGCGGGTGCGGCCACCTGCTGCGGGAGGGGGAACGTCAGCTCGAGCACGTCCTCGAAGGTACCGGAGACAGCCTGCCCGGCCCAGTATTCGCGGTCTTCGGCCGCAAGGGCCTGCGCTGCGTCGCCTCCACTCGGTTCGGCAGCCCTCGCGCAGGGGATTCCGCCCGAGGCGAGCAGGAGCCCACCTTCATCGTCGGCCACTAGCTCGCACCCGTCCGGGACGTCAACCCGGCGCATGGCCACACGGTTGAGGTAATGGCTCTCCGGCCGCTCATTGGCGATCTTCACGGTGATGCGCCGGCCGGTGGGGAGGAGGTGTCGACACACGTGGGTCGTGGTCATCTCGAACTGCCGGCCCAGCGCGACCGCGATCGCCTCGTGCTCCAGCGTGAAGCGGCTGCCATCGAAAACGTAGACATACGGGCAAGAGCCCGAGGCGCTCGGGATCCACACACGCAGGCCGTCGTGCTCCCCCGCCAAGATGGCTCCCAGGCCCACGGCCCCTGAGACCACGAGCCAGGCGGATCCCTTCCACAACTCGGACTTCTTCGTATAGGCGTAGTCCACATCGCTCAGTGCAATGGACCCGGAATAGAGAGTCCAGCCCTTTGGTCCGCGCACGTAGCCGTCTCCGGAGAGGCAGGAATCGTCCACAGCGAAGGAGCCGAACCGATAGGTATCACCCGTCTTGAGCACGACGTAGAGCTCGCCTGCGGGGACTTGGGCAAGCTGAGATCTGCGCTCCACACGCACGGTCCTGGTGCAGCCCGTCGCGAGGACGGCCGCGGCTACAAGACCGACAACCAGGTGAGCTGTTCTCATCTGCCACCTCCTGTGCCGAACGATCTATAGAGCGATGGCATACTCGAAACGCACGATGGGGCCGCTGAAGTCCACGGATGCCTCTTTCCCCCAATCGGTGATGGTCGACAGCTTGGACGCCTTCGTGTACGCGAGCCCCACGCGGGCCCCACCGCCCGCCGCGTCCGGGATGCAGACCCCGGTTGCCACCGTGTATCCCGTTGTTCCGCCGTTGCTGAGGACGCGGCCGTCAGTGTCCTCGAAGGAGTATCGGCTCGCCCCGACCTCGAGAAAGGGCGTCACCTTGGCGCCCGCGCGCGCGAAGGGCTTGACCAGGAGGGAGAAGTGCGCCAGCGCCACGGACATCGACTGCGGCAGATCCATCTGGGCACTCAAGAGGATGGATATTTGACGGCAGAGGGCGAATTCCATGCCGGCGCTGACGAGCCATTGCGAGTTGAATCTGTGAGGCTCACGCGAATCGTACGCGTCCTGCAGGCCGTCGAAGTCGGGGTGATAGTAGCAGAACCCCAGGACAGCGCGCGCGCGTCCCTGAGAACGATTCGCCCGAGAGGGATTGCCCCAGGGAAGCAGGTCGGGGTCGGACGATGGGGGCGCCGATAGGGAATCGGCGTCCGCGGGTGGCGCGGCCCCGGGTTCGGACATCCCCGACGGTGGGACCACCGGGGAGCCGGAGACCTCCGACGGCGGGCGGCAGAGCTGAGCGAATGCGCGAGTCGCAGCGAGAGGGGTCAAGCAGCCGAGCATTCCAAGGATGGTCAGTATCCGCAGGTCACGTCTCATGGCGCACCCCCCGAGATCCGGTGCCTGGACCCTTCCAGGTCGGGCGCTCAGGGCTTGTGCATCTTCCATGCCCCGGGACGGCCACGGCCGTGGTGGCCCAGGATCGCGAGCGTCTCCTCGATCGGCAAGCCGTGGCGCACGTGCCCATCGCGCCCGATCATCGTGTCGGCCTTGAAGATGGAGTTGAGCACCGCCTCCTCGGTTGCCTCGATCACCGCCGCGAAGAGGTGGTTGATGGCCGGCGGCGACGCGCCGTCTGGCGAGGTCGTCTCCGCCACGGCGCCCAGGCTGTATGCGGCGGCAGACGGCCGGTGTGCCACGCGGTTGACAGTGCTGAAAGCGATGACGAAGTCTCCGCTCGACGAGTCGCCCAAGGAACCCGTCCGCGCAAGTCCGAACGAGGAGCGCACCGCCAGTCGGCCGAGCTGGCGCACGGTGAGCGGCGCGTCGGTGGCGATGACGAGGATCGCGGAATTGCCGGGGTCGCTCGCCTGCGGCGGTTCCCCGGGTCCGGCCACGCCCGTCGCGGAGCCCGGCGCGCCCGGGCGGCCTTCGCGGCCCGCGGCCGCCTCGGGATGTCTTTCCCGGTGCCGCCGATCGGCCTCCTCCAGCCACGGCAGCAGCTCCCGCCCGACGGGCACGCCGTCGACGCGCAGTTCCCCCCGGCGGCCGAAGTTCGACTGCACGAGGACGCCGACCGTCCACCGGCCGGCCCCGGCGTCCACCACGCGCGAGGCCGTGCCGATGCCGCCCTTGAAGCCGAAGCAAGACATCCCGGTGCCGCCGCCCACCGCGCCCTCCTCGACCAGGCCCGGTCGCGCGCCGGCGATCGCCTCCGTGACGTGCGCCGGCCCCACGTGGCGCCCGCGCATGTCGTTCAAGTACTGGTCGTTCGTCTCAGCGACGATAGGGCTCAGGTTCCAGTCGGTGATGCCCATCTGCGGATAGCGCATGAGGGCCCAGTCGATCAGTGCGTCCGCGACGCGCGGGACGCTGAGCGTGTTGGTGAGCAGGATCGGCCCTTCGAGCACGCCCATCTCGCGGACTTGATCGGCGTTGGTCACTTCTCCGAAGCCGTTGATGGTGTGCACGGTCCCCACCACCTTCTCGTAGAACAGGTCGCCAGGGTGGGGCAGGATCGCGGTGACGCCCGTGCGCACAGGTCCCTGCTCGGGAACCAGCGCGCCGTCGCCGCGGATGAGGGTGCAGTGTCCGACGGCCACGCCGGGCACGTCTGTGATCGCGTTGTGCTCGCCGGGCGGGAGCGAGCCGATCACGATGCCGCACTCCCGCGCGCGGGGCCGGCGAAAAGCCGTGGGTGGGATCGTGTGCATGGACGTGTTATCCCACGCGGAACCTGATTCTTCAACCTGCCACTCAAACAGAAACCCGCCGGCGCCTCGCAATGGACGCCTGGCGGGCTCGCGATTCCCAGGAGGCTCACGGCCTCCTCGAGCTAGATCGCTCAGCCGCTCGAGGAGCAGCCATGCCCCGAGGATGCCGGGCAACCGAGGGGCTTGGACGAGGCCCCCGAGGACGACGTGGCAAAGGTGGAGATCAGCCGGCGGGGCTTGCGTGCACCGCACTCGGGGCACGTGAGCTCCTGCTCTTCCTGTTCGCGGCTGCTGATCGTCAAGAGCGCATCAAAAACCGCGTTGCACTTCGTGCACTGATACTCGTAGAAGGGCATGGTCTACATCCTCCGCATGGATCACACACAGCCGGGCGCTACCGCACCACGAGCACCGACTGCGACGCCTGCCCGCGCGCCCCCGCGAGCAGGGCTTGGTACACACCCGCGGCGACGAGGCGACCCGCATCGTCGCGCCCGTCCCAGAGCACCTCCCGGTGGCCGTATCGCAATTGTAACCGCCGAGCCAGGCGGCTTCCCAGGCCGAATCCCCGGGCTGCTCCGGCGCCTCGGCCTGCAGGGTCACGGGGAAGACGACCGGATTACCCAAGCCGCCGTCACCGGTTCCGGCCGGGCCGGTGGCGAGGTCGACCAAGACGCCGGCGTGTCATCGTCGTGACACGATGCGCAGCGGCTGCAGAGGAGACTGGGCGTTGCCCGCGGCTGATCGAGTGCCCCCAGCTTCCATGGACGCCCTTGCGCACGGCGTTTCCTGACGGTTCTATCGGAGTCTCGCGCGGATGCGAAGAACGTCCTCTGGAATTCGATGCAACTCACCTGCATGTCTGGCGCGGCCCGGGCTGGCAGTGCGGGCAGATGTGCGTTCCCCGCTGGCCGACGAGCAGCCGCTCGATCGGGGCGCCGCACGCGGGGCAGGGCAGTCCCGTGCGACCGTAGGCGCGGAGCTGGGTCTGGAAGTCGCCGCCCCGGTAGGCCCAGTCGATGGTGGTGCCGTTGCGGCGGATGCCGGTGCGCAGGGTCCGGCGGATGCTCTGCCAGAGGAGCGCGGCCTGCTCGCGCGTCAGCGCATCCGACGGGGTCAGCGGGTGCAGACCGGCGCGGTGAAGCGCTTCGTCGGTGTAGATGTTGCCCAGCCCGGCGAGAAAGGTCTGATCCAGCAGCAGCGGCTTCAGCGCCCGGCGGCGGGCGTGCAGGCCGCGGTAGAGGTGTTCCGCGCGAAAGCCCGGATCGAGCGGCTCGGGCCCCAGACCGTCGAGCACCTCGCGCTCATCGGCGACGAGCCAGACGCGGCCGAACTTGCGCGCGTCGTCGAACGCCAAGCGGAGGCCGTCCTCGCAGGTGAGAAGCAGCCGGCAGAAGCGGGGGGTGGCATCGCCGGGCCCGAGGGCGACCACGTCGCCGGTCATGCGCAGGTGGAAGAGCAGGACATCCCGGTCCAGCTCGAGCCGCAGGAACTTGCCCCGGCGTGAAACCCCGCGGATCCCCTGGCCGCGGATGCGGGCGTGGAAGCCGCGCGGACCGGGGGCCGCCAGCGTGCGCGTCCAGAACAGCCGTGCACCGCGGATGCGCCGGCCGAGAAGGGCCGGACCGCCCCGACCGCCCTCCCTCAGGGCGCGGGCGATGGTCTCGACTTCGGGCAACTCGGGCATGCGCCCACTTCCTCCTGCGGGACCGCGCGGTTGCGACCTCGCGGCAAACGATTCTATGCTGCCAGGGTACGTGTGCGCGAGGTCGGGATGAAGGATGATCGCACAGGCTCGATTCGGGCGGGGGGGCGAACCGCCGCGGGGCGCACCGGACGGGACGCGCGCCGCTGGGCGTTGCCCGCGGCGATCCTGGCCGGCGCGCTCCTGGGGGGGATCTGCCCGGGGTGCGGCCGGGATGCGCCCGAGCCCTGGAATGTCCTGCTGGTCAGCCTCGACACAACGCGCCCGGACAGGTTGGCCGCTTGTGACGGATCGCCCGTGGCAACCCCGGGCCTCGATCGCGTGCGGGGCGGGGGATACCTCTTCAGCGAGATGGTGACCCCGGCGCCCATCACGCTGACGGCGCACGCGAGCCTCTTCACCGGCGACAACCCCTACCGAACCGGCGTGCGCGAGAACACCGAGTACATGCTCGCGCCGGGCACCGCCACGCTGGCCACGGCCTTTCGCGACGCGGGCTACACGACCGCGGCCTTCGTGGCCAGCTTCGTGATGGATGCGCGCTTCGGCTTGGACCAGGGGTTCGAGCTCTACCAGGATCGCCTGTCGGGACCCGAGCCGGGCTTGCGGCTCTACAACGTCGAGCTGCCCGCGGAGATCGTGGGCGCGCGTGCGGCCGACTGGATCCGCGACCACGCCGGACGCAAGCGCGCCGGGGAGCGGTGGCCCTTCTTCCTCTTCGTGCACTTCTACGACGCCCACGCGCCCTATCGCCCGCCCAAGCCGTTCGACACCGCCTACCCGGGGCGTCCCTACGAGGGCGAGCTGGCGTACCAGGACCGCGCCCTGGGGACGGTGCTCGACGCGCTCGAGGCGAGCGGTGAAGCATCGCGTACGCTGGTGTGGGTGGTCAGCGACCACGGCGAATCGCTGGGCGAGCACGGCGAGGCCACGCACTCGCTCTTCGTCTACGAAGCCGCGCTGCGGGTCGTCTCGGTCCTGCGCCTGCCGCCGGACGGGAATCGCCTGGTGGCCGGGGAGCCCCGGGCACGTGTCGCCGCTCAGACCAGCCTGATCGACGTGGCCCCCACGCTGCTGGAGCTGTGCGGCATCGAGCCCGGCCTGCCGCAGGCTGAAGGGCGTTCGCTGGCCGGGCTGGTCGGGCGCGGCCGTGCGTCCGCGGGCGCGAGCGGAATCGACGCCGATCGCCCGGTCTACTGCGAGACACTCAGTCCCCTGATCAGCTACCACTGGGCGCCGCTCTATGGTGTGCGCACAACCCAATGGAAATACATCCGCTGTCCCGATCCAGAGCTGTACAACTTGCGGACTGACCCGTCCGAGTCCGTGAACCTGGTTGCGCAGAATGCGGAGACGCGTGCGCAACTGGACGCGGAGCTGGAGGGGTTTCTGGCGCGGTCCGGCCCCGCGGGCGCTGGTCAGCCGGGGTCGAGCACGTCCGGCACGAGCAGCGGACTGACCGCAGCGGAGCGGGAGCGACTGCGCTCGCTGGGCTACCTCTCGGCGAGCGGGCAGGCCCCGCCGGCGTCCGCAAACGCAGCGGACCTGCCCGATCCGAAGGCGATGGTGGGCTTCTTCAACGACCAATACCAGCAGGCCAAGAACCTCCTGTACACCGGCAAGCACGCCGAAGCGATCGAGGCGCTGCGCGCCGCACTGCGGATCGATCCGCTCAACAACTCGATCTACTTCAACCTTGGCACGGCCCTGCGCTACGCGGGCCGCCCGCGCGAGGCCGAGGTGGCGTTCCGCCAGGCGCTACGGATCGAGCCGCGGGCCTCGCGGACCTGGATCGGATGGGGCAAGACCTTGCTGCAGGTCGGCCAGCCCGACAGCGCCGTCCAGGCCTTCCGCCAGGCGCAGGAGCTGCTGCCCTCGTCGCCAGATCCGTGGGCGGCGCTGGGCGACGCGCGCTGGCAGATGGGTCGCTACAGCGATGCAGCCGCGGCCTATGATTCAGCCCTGGCGCGCGGCGGGCTCGGCGAGCTGCTGCACGGTCTGCAGGCCCGCCTGTGCGCCGAACACCTCGGCGACGCACAGCGGGCACAGCAGCACCTCGAGGCCTTCGCCCGCCTGCTGGGCATCCCGCTCGACGAGGCCCGGCGGCGGCTGCCCCAGCCCGAGCGGTAGCCCGAGCCTCCTTCGTCCCCCGGGCCGGTGACGGATCCGGCTGTCGGGCGGGGTGGCCCACCCGCAGGCATGCCCGTCAGACCGGCCGTTTCGCGCCCGCCCCGCCCCGTGATATGCTCGTCGGCTGAGTTGCCGAGCTGTGCACCACATCTCTTCACGGGGAGGGGACCAGGATGGAGCTGGCCGAACGGTACCGGAATGTTGGCGTGATTGGTGCGGCAGGGAAGATGGGCAGCGGGATTGCCCTACTCCTCTGCCAGCAGATGGCCCAGCGGAGCCTGAGCCCGGGGGGCAAGGGGACGCGCTTCCGGCTCACGTGCATGGACGTCAGCGACGAGGGGCTCGATGGCCTGCGCAAGTACCTCGCCAGCCAGCTCGAGCGCGGCGCCGAGAAGATGGCGATCTGGCTCCGGGAGGCGTACGCGGATCGGAGCGACCTCGTGGAGAACGCCGAGGTCATTCGCGCCTACATCGACGACGCCGCCGGCCTCGTGCGCTACACGACCGAGCTCTCCGCCCTGAAGAACTGCCACATGGTCTTCGAGGCGATCGCGGAGAACATCGATCTCAAGGTGAAGGTCTACAAGCAGCTCAAGCAGCTCACCGGGCCAGAGGCTTACTTCCTCACCAACACCTCCTCGATCCCCATCGGACTGCTGGACAGGGAGGTTGGCCTCGATGGGCGGATTGTTGGCTATCACTTCTACAATCCGCCGGCCGTGCAGAAGCTGGTCGAGCTGATCACCTCCAAGGACACGCGACCCGATTTGGTGGCGGACGCCAAGCAGATCGCCGCCGATCTGCGCAAGATCGTCATCCCGGCCAACGACATCGCCGGCTTCATCGGCAACGGCCACTTCATGCGCGACGGGTTGCATGGCATCGCGGAGATGGAGCGCCTCTCCAAGGAGCACGGTTTTGCCGGGGCGGTCTACCTGGTCAACCGCGTCAGTCAGGACTGGCTCGTGCGGCCGATGGGCATTTTCCAGCTCATCGACTACGTGGGGGTGGACGTCTTCCAGTGCATTCTGGCCGTCATGAACCGGTTCATCGAGAAGGAAGACTTGCACAGCGATCTGATCGACCGGCTGCTGCAGAAGGGCGTGCGCGGCGGGCAGAACGCGGACGGCAGCCAGAAGGACGGCTTCTTCAAGTACGACAAGGGTCGCATGTCTGCCGTCTACGACTTCGAGAAGGGCGCGTATCAGGCGCTCGATCCGGCGTGGACGGCGAAGGTCGACGCGGTGCTCGGCCCCCTGCCTGCCGGCCACGAACCATGGAAGTCGCTCTCCCGCGACGCGGCCAAGGGCCAGAAACTATCGACGTACTTCGCGGCCATGATGAAGGACGGCGGTTTCGGATCGCGGCTGGCGCAGACCTACATCCGGCGCTCGAAGGCGATCGGGCAGCAGCTCGTCGACATGGGCGTCGCCAACAGGGCCGAGGATGTCAACGGCGTGCTGATGAACGGGTTCTTCCACATCTACGGACCGATCAACGACTACTGCTAGCCGTCCCCATGCACTCCCGGCGGGGCGCGCGATGGCTCGCGGGTGCAGCTCTGGCCGGGCGCGTGATGGGATGGGGCGTTTGGGGGGATTGAAGGTCATGAAGATGAGCCAGAAGGTCTACGTTGCGGCCGGTTCGTACACGGTTTCCCTCGGCACGGGGCGCAAGGAGTTCAACCCGCGCAAGCCGCGGCCCGGACTCGAGCACTACATCCAGGAGGCGGGGCGGGGTGTCCTCGCCCAGATGACGGACCCGAGTGTCATCGATGAGTGCGT
This sequence comes from uncultured bacterium, assembly GCA_964506245.1. GTDB lineage: Bacteria > Eisenbacteria > RBG-16-71-46 > CAIMUX01 > WJJG01 > CAZDKK01. The sequence goes on from CAZDKK010000006.1 coordinate 23,023, forward strand.
GGTGGGCAACTTCATGGCGGCGCGCTTCAACCGCCAGGGCAACCTCGCCGCGCTCATGCCGACGATCCACCCGTCCCTGGCCCTGAAGCCGAGTGTGCGCACCGAGGGCGCCTGCGGGTCGGGCGGGCTGGCGGTCTACACCGGCATCAAGACGGTCCTCTCGGGGCTGGCGGACGTGGTGCTCGTGGTCGGCGTCGAGGTGCAGAACACGGTCAAGGCGATCTACGGCGCCGACATCCTGGCCGGCGCGGGGTACTATGCGGGGCATCGCAAGGCCGGCCACGCCTACTTCTTCCCGGGGATGTTCTCGGATCGGGCGGGCGCCTGCTACGAGAAGTTCGGTCACGACAAGGTACGCGCGGCGATGACCCAGTGGTTCGTCAACGCCGTCGAGCACGCGCGCAAGTGCCCCGAGGCCCAGGAGTATCACAACGAGGTCGAGGACCTGTACGCGCTCGGCAATACGCCGCCCAACCCGAAGGCCTTCGTGGAGAACCTCAACTACGCCGACTGCTCGAAGGTCTCCGATGGCGCGGCCGGATTGCTCCTCTGCTCCGAGGAGGGTCTCAAGAAGGCCGGCATCGCCAAGAAAGACACCGTGGTCGTCGCGGGCGTCGGCTGCTCAGTCGCCAACCTGACCGAGCTGCCCGCGGACCCCACCAGAGTCGCGACGAGCGCCTCCGCGGCGCAGAAGGCTCTCCGGATGGCCGGCATCGCCGCCAAGGATCTGGCCCTGGCGGAGGTGCACGACTGCTTCTCGATTACCGGGGTCCTGATGGCCGAGGCCACGGGCATCTGCGGCCACGGCGAGGGCTACGACTTCATTCGCGAGGGGTGCACGAAGCTCACCGGCGATCTGCCGATGAACACGTCGGGCGGCCTGATCGGCCACGGCCACTACACGGGCGGCACCGGTGTGCGCCAGACGGTCGACAACTGGAAGCAGCTCACCGGGCGGGCAGGCGATTTCCAGGTGAAAGTGCCCGAGAAGAAGCCCTACGGGCTCGTCATCAGCATGGGCGGCAACGACAAGGCCGTGGTGTCGCTGGTGCTGGGCAAGGGGGCGTGACGGGGGCCGGCGCGCACGAAGCGCGGCCCGGCGGAACGGCGCTTGGTCGCCAGGCGTTCGGCGGGGTATCATGGGATGTACGGGTGCAGCGCCCGTCGGCGAGACGAATCCCCCGCGGCCTGCCTTCGGATGGATGAAGCTCGTGGACGGCGTCCGACGGACGATGCGGCCGGTCGGTTCACCCGCCGGAGCGACTGAGGAGGTCCCCCGTGCGTCGCACCATGGTGACAGCTCTTGTCCTGCTCAGCGTTGCAGCGCCGGCGAGCGCGGAGGGACCCTGTGCGGGGGAGACGCTGATTTCTCCCATCTATTCCAGCGACACCTATCTGATCGACATGGACCTGAACGTGATCAAGACCTGGCACTGCAGCAGCGAACCGGGGTTCCTCGCCTATCTGCTCGAGGACGGCTCCATCTTGAGGCCGTGCACACACCCCGGTGGGGCCTTCTACGGAGGCGCGCTGGGAGGCCGCATCCAGCTGTACGATGCCGAGGGTCATCTCACCTGGAACTTCCTGTTCTCCACCTCTGAGCGTGCGCAGCACCACGATGTCGCGCCTCTGCCGAACGGCAATGTCCTGTTGATCGCCTGGGAACGCAAGACCCTGCAACAGGTGATCGCGGCCGGTCGGGCGAACGCCTACGGAGAAATGTGGCCGGAAGCGATCTACGAGATCGAACCCAACGGGGCAACGGGCGGGAGTGTGGTCTGGGAGTGGCACCTGTGGGACCATCTGATCCAGGACTTCGATCCGACCAAGAACAACTACGGCGTCGTCGGCGACCATCCGGAACTGCTGGACATCAATGTGGGAGGCGTGGGAGGGATGGGGTCCGGCGACTGGGTGCATGCCAACGCGATTGACTACCACCCGGGGTTGGATCAGATCACCTTCAGCTCGCACAATCTGCACGAGCTCTACGTGATCGATCACAGCACGACGACGGCGGAAGCGGCCAGCCATGCCGGTGGAAACAGCGGCATGGGGGGCGACATCCTCTATCGCTGGGGGAATCCGCAGAACTACCGTGCCGGGACCGGAGGCGATCAGGTCTTCTTCATCGTTCACGGAGTCAACTGGATCGATCCCGGCTGCCCGGGCGCGGGCAATCTCCTCGCCTTCAACAACGGCGACCGACCGGGGAGCGCGAACGACTACTCGAGCGTCGAAGAGATTGTCCCGCCCCTCAACGGCTTCAACTACGATCGCGAGGAAGGACAGCCGTTCGGGCCGGAGGCGCCCACGTGGATCTACGCCGACCCCGGCGTGTTCTACTCCGGCCATTGGTCGGGAGCCTACCGCTTGCCGAACGGCAATACCTTGATCACGGAGGCGATGAGCGGCTACGTCTTCGAGGTGACCGCGGCCGGGGAGAACGTGTGGGACTACGACCTCCCCAGTTCACTGGCGCGCGCCCCCCGGTACAACATGGCTGTCACCTCGGTGGATCACGGAATTCCAGCACGGCAATCTGGCCGGTTGCTCAGGAGCCACCCCAACCCATTCAGTCTGCTCACGCGCATTCCGTTCCAGCTTCAGCAACCGGGCCGGGTGCAAGTGGAGATCCTCGATCTGGCTGGCAGACGGATCGCAACGCTGATCGATGCCGCGCTCGCGGCCGGGGACCACGGGGCCGAGTGGAGTGGGCGCGACGAGAGCGGGTGCGACGTCGCCTCCGGGACCTACCTGGTTCGCCTGCGTGTCAATGAATCCGTTCAGGCTGAACGCCTGGTGATGCTGCGGTAGGCTGGGGTACGGGGCCGCGTGGCCCCCGCGGATTGTCCCGGCCAGACGTCGCCCGTTTCCCCCATGCTGCGCGAGGCGCTTCGGATAGACCCCTGTTTTCTCGGAAGATATCACGATCAGCGAATCCCTCCCCGGGCCATGTATACAAGGCGCAATCCCTTGTCAGTCATCTGGCTACCGAGTCGTCCCTTGGCGGGCGGGTCCCGGCCCTGCGTCCATTTGCTTCAAAAAGGGCGCTCCGGGTGTCGATCCATGGACTGGCGGCTGCGTTCGCCCCGGTGCGGGACGGTGGGCCCGGAAGTCCGGCAGGCCGAGCCCAGGCCGGGGCGGTCGGTCGATGAGGCGGCGGACCGAGACCATCGTCATGAGCGATACAGAAAGGCCATGGCTGCGTGCGCTCCTCCTGAGGACGGCACTGCCTCCCCTGGTGAGCATGGCCCTGTGCTACGTGGCGATGTTCGAATTGGGGCTGCCGGCCTTCGAGGAGAACCTGCGCGCATCAAGGCGCGAAACGATCCGGGAGCTCACGACCACGGTCCATCGCCTCGTGGGCGAGCACGCCGACCAGGTGGAACGGGGGGAGTTGACGCGGGCCGAGGCCCAGGAACGCGCCATCGCCCGAATCCGCGAGCTGCGATACGGCCAGGGGCGCAAGGACTACTTCTGGATCAACGACTACCAGTGCCGGATGATCATGCACCCCTACCGGCCAGATCTCGAGGGCCAGGTCCTGGCCGACTATGCCGACGCCAAGGGCAAACACCTCTTCCGTGAGTTCGTGACAGCCGCGCAAGGACAGGGCGCCGGTTACGTGGAATACATGTGGCAATGGCAGGATGACCCCCAGCAGATCGTGCCCAAGCTCTCCTACGTCATGGGATTCGATCCCTGGGAATGGGTCATAGGGACCGGTGTCTACCTGGAAGATGTGCGCGCTCAGATCAAGTCCGTGACCGCTCGGCTGCGCAGCGCCTTCGCCGCGATTCTCGCCGTCATCGCCTTTCTGTCCGCCTACATCATCTGGCAGGGCCGCAGCACGCTGGCGGCCATGGCATCGGCCGAGCGTGCGCTCGGGCAGAGCGAGCGCCGGCAGGCCCTGCTCGTGGAAACCATGAACGACGGGCTCATCGTCCTCGATGACCAGTTCATCATCCGGTACGCCAATCCGAAGCTGTGCCAGATGCTGGGCGTGCCGAAGGCCGAACTCGTCGGGTGCCCGCTGATGGACTGCTTCGACGAGGAGAATCGCCGCATCGTCGCCGAGCAGATGGCGCAGCGTCGCAGCGGTGCGACCCAGCCGTACGAGATCTGCTGGCGCACGCGGCAGGGCGACACGTTGGCCACGCTCGTCTCGCCGCAGGTCATGTTCGAGGCCTCGAGATTCAGCGGCGCCTTCGCGGTGGTCACGGACATCTCCTGGCGCCGGCAGGCGGAGGAGGCGCTCCGCCAGTTGAACGCCGAGCTCGAAGAGCGTGTCGCCCAGCGCACCGCCGATCTCGAGGTCGCCAACCGCGAGCTCGAGGCATTCTCCTACTCCGTTTCGCACGACCTGCGCGCCCCGCTGAGGCGGGTGGAGGGATTCAGCCAGATGCTCCTCGAGGGCTCTGCCGAACGCCTTGGCACGGAGGGACAGACCCTGCTGAATCGTGTGCGCACGGCCCTCGTCCAGATGAACGCCCTCATCGACAGCCTGCTCGGATTGTCACGCATCGCGCGGGGCGAACTCGCCAACCAGCGGATCGACCTGTCCGCTATGGCTCGTGAGATTGCCGACGAGCTCCGAGCTGGGGACCCGCACCGCACCGCCGAGTGGGAGATCCAGGGGGGCCTGATCGCCCGCGGCGACCGGCGCCTGATGCGTGCTGCCCTCGCCAACCTTCTCGGCAATGCCTGGAAGTTCACCCGCGAGCAGCCGGTGACGAGAATCGCCTTTGGGGCTCTGGTCTCCGTGGGCCAGACATCGCCGACCGGGGCTGACGCGACGACTTACTACGTCCGCGACAACGGTGTGGGCTTCGACATGGCCGTGGCAGACCGCCTGTTCGCTCCCTTCCAGAGGTTGCACAGTCAGGATCAGTTCGAGGGCATCGGCATCGGTCTGGCCACCGTGCAACGCATCATCCGCCGCCACCGCGGCCGCATCTGGGCTGAGGCAAGCCCGGGCGCGGGAGCGACGTTCTACTTCACCGTTCATCCCGACTTGCCTGCCTCCGCCGAGGAGGAAGACGCTGCTCCGCGCGTGGCGTGACGCGGTGGCTGAGGGGCGCGTCGCACCAGCGTCAGAAGCGCGCATCCGTCCCCATGCGCGTCTTGAAGAAGCCAACCCCCCGCCCTACTCTGCACCAGGGAGGGCAGCCACCGGGTGACGATGGGCCGTTTCCACCGGGCTGTCCCTTGGGCTGGGAAGGAAGGATGCACGGACTCCATCTCCTGCTGACCCTCGTGGGCGGATTGGGCGGTGCCCTGGTCCTCGGCTACCTCGCGCATCGCTTGCGCCTTTCCCCGATCGTCGGCTACCTGGTGGCCGGCATCGTCGTCGGACCCTTCACCCCGGGCTTGACCGTCGATCGAGCGGTGGCGGAGCAGTTCGCCGAGATCGGGGTCATCCTGCTGCTCTTCGGGATCGGACTGCGCTTCAACCTGCGCGAGCTGGCAGCGGTGTGGCGCATCGCCGTTCCCGGCGCGGTGCTTCAGAGCGCGCTGTCCACGGCGGCACTGGCGCTGGTGGCGCACTTCATGGGCTGGAGCTGGGAGTTCGGCATCGTCCTGGGGCTGGCGATCTCGGTCGCGAGCACGGTGGTGATGTCCCTGGTGCTGTCCGAGCGGCACGACCTCCATGCGCCGATCGGCCACATCGCGATCGGCTGGACGGTCGTCGAGGACCTCCTGACCGTCACGTACCTGCTCCTACTGCCGATCGTCTTCGCGCCGCGCCAAGGCGGGGGAGAGGATGCCGGAACAGCCCTGGCGTTGGCCGCCCTCAAGATCGCGGGTCTGGTCGGGGTCGTGGTCCTGCTCGGCCGCTGGGTGATTCCCTGGGCCCTCGAACGGGTCGCGGCGACCCGCTCGCGCGAGCTCTTCACGCTGGCGGTGCTGGTTCTTGCCATCGGAATTGCGGTCGGTTCGGCCAGGGTTTTCGGCGTGTCGATGGAGCTCGGGGCGTTCCTGGCCGGACTGGCGGTCGGCCGCTCCGAGTTCGCGGCCCGCGCCGGCAACGATGCCCTGCCGATGCGCGACGCCTTCGCCGTGCTCTTCTTCGTGTCGGTGGGCATGTTGTTCAACCCTGGTAGTCTCGCGAGCGCCCCGGGGTTGATTGCCGCAACCCTGGCGGTCGTGCTGATCGGAAAGCCGCTCGTGGCCATGTTGATCGTGCGTCTGAGCGGGAGGCCGCCGGCAATCGCCGTCCCGGTTGGGGCCGCCTTCGCCCAGGTAGGGGAGTTCAGTTTCATCCTCGGAACGACCGCGCGCGGACTGGGAGTGATCGACGATGTCGGCTGGAATGCACTGATTGCCACCTCCATCCTCTCGATCGCGCTGAATCCGTCCATCTACCGCTGGGCGCGCCGCAGCTCGACGCCCACCGCCGTGGCTATCCCTGCGCGGGCCGGTACACCTCCGACAGTCGATCCCCACCGCGTCATTCTCGTGGGCTACGGCCCTGTCGGCCGGACTGTGCATCGCCTTCTGACCGACCGCGGCGCCGCGATCACGGTCGTGGAACTCAACCTCGACACCGTGCGGCGCCTGAAGGCCGGCGGCTGCCGCGCGCTCTATGGCGACGTGCTGCGCGTCGGAACCCTGGACGAAGCAGGCATCGCGACCGCCGGCAGCCTGATCCTCAGCGCCGATGTCGAGGATGCCGCCGAGATCGTTCGCCACGCCCGCGGCCTCAACCCCGCCCTGCGCATTCTCGTGCGATGCGCCCACCTGCGAGACGCTGCAGCGCTGCGTCGTGCGGGCGCCACGGTAGTCGCCGCCGGTGAGGCGGAGGTTGCGGTGGCGTTGGCCGAGGCGGTGATGGCCAGCGATGTGACCGATCCCGGGGAGCTGGCCGGACAGCGGGATGGCATCCGGCGCAGGTTGTACGACACGACCGCCGGCGGGTGACCGACCTGCCGGCGGAAGCGCTCCCGTTTGAGGCGCCGACAGAAAGCGGCCGCGGCGATCCACGAGGGACCGCCGCGGCCTGATCACGCCCGGACTGTGTGGAGGAGGCTTCCGCCTCCTTGGGCCGGGTCCACACGCCCACTCGCGCTAGCGCACGAGCAGGATCCGGGCGGATCGAACGGTTGTCTCGCCGGCAGCGTGCACGGTGGCGCGGGCCAGATAGGCTCCGCTCATCAGGCGGCCCGCCAGGCGTGACGAAGTCGTCCAGGCGACGGCATGGCGGCCCGCCGGGAGCGGCATCTCCTCGAGCGCCACCACGCGCCGGCCGGTGAGGTCGAAGACCTCGAGGCCGACTTGGGCCCCGCGCGGCAGATCGAGGACGAGGCAGCTCTGGCCGGCCACGATCGTGCCCGTCAAGCGCACCTCCGCGGGCGGCGGCTCCTCATCCGGCACGACGACCACCGGATCGGCACCCGGCACCGGATCCGTCGGCTCGTCCGGCTCCTCGATCGCACTCGGCGCGTTGAAGAGGGCGATCTTGACCGCCTGGGGCTCGTAGATGATCTCGTACTCGAGCCCCACACCCGCGCAACCCCACTTCTCCGCGAACTCGCCGCTCCGCGAAGCGAAGGTCATGACGGTGAAGACATCGCCCGCGCTCGGTGTGTAGCCCTCGAGCTGTGCAACCCACAGGCGCCCGCCGAGCTGGGCGTGGCCGCTGATGGCCAGGGCATCGTGGTGTCCGGGCTGCGGGTCACCGAGCTCGACATGGAAGTGGCCGCCGGCGGTCTGCACGTAGCTGCCGTGGATCGTGAGCGTGCCGGCCGATACGGACGTGCCGGGCGAGACCCGAGCGCTGCTCTTGACGTTCCCGGTGATCACGCCAGTGCCCATGAGCGTGCCGCCGTTGAACCGCAGCGTGTCGGGACTCGAGAGGGCCCCATCGACGGTCGTCCAGCCCCAGCCATCGTACTGGGCGCTGCTCGGGTTGTAGCCCGTCTGGATGAAAGCTCCCGGAACGGTGAGTTGGCAACCCGCGCCGATCCCGACGCGACCGGCGTTGCCGAGGCCGCCGGGTGCGGCGAAGGTGCGACCGGCCGCGATCTCCAAGCCGCCGTTCGTTTGGATGGTGTTCAGATGGTCCAATGTGGGGGTGCCGGCCTCGTCGCGGCAACACAGAGAGGTCGGGCCGCTCAGGAGCAGCTGGGCATCCAGCCTCAGCGGATCGACGCCCATCATCCGCAAGGTGCTGCCGTCGTAGACCTCCCACTGGCCGCCGGTGAAGGTGCGCGTGCTCGCGCTGTAGTGCTGGCCCATCTGGTCGAGGCGCACCTCGCCCCCGTCGCGCGCCACGATGCGGGCCTGGTTGGATACGCTGCCGGTGTTGAACAGCAGCCGGGAGCTGTCGGCCGCCTCCATCAGTCCATGGTTGATCTTCCAGTCGTTATCGAGGTAGAGCGTGCGACCCGGGACGTCGGCCCGCACGGTTCCCTCGTTCGTCAGATGGACGCCGATGCGGCCTTCGCCTCGGATGGTGTGGTTTGGACCCTGCACGAAGCTGCCGTAGTAGCCCAGGACCTGGGCGTCGCTCACGTCTCCGGCGGTCGCGAGGGTGATTTGCCCGTCGCCGTCGATGCGCACGGTGCTGCTGTAGGCGTAGAGGACGGCATCCGCGGTACTCTGCTCGCGGTTGATCGCCAGCGTGCCATGATTCACGAGGCTCGTGCCACCACAGTAGGAGCGTGCCCCCGCGAGCAGATCAAAATCCCCCTCGTTGGTCACGTTGTTGAAGAAGTGACTGCCCGCGCCCTGGACCCTGCCGCCGTTGGCCGTACGCAGAACGCCTCCGTTCACGATACTGCTGTTCGAAAGCTGGACGGTGCCGTTGTCGGCCAGGAGCATCGCCTCTGCGGCTTGGTCGACCGTGGCACAGACCGACAGCAGCCCGCCCCCGGTGGCCTGCATCACCCCGTGATTGGTCTTGGCCGCGCTGTCGAGCTGCAGCACACGTCCGGCGACGTCGGCCGAGACCGTGCCGTGGTTGTCGATGCCGGTGGAGATGCGGCCTTCGCCCCGGATCGTGTGGTTGGCGCCGTGGATTAGGCTGCTGTAGTAGGCGGCCAGCTGGGCGTCGCTCACGTCGCCCGCGGTGCGCATGACGATCTCGCCGCTGCCGGAGAGATCGACTGTGCCGCTGTGGCCGTAGAGAACCGCGTCGGTCGGGCCGCCGGTGGGGTTGATCACGATCGTGCCGTCGTTCACGGACTCGCCGGCGCGCCAGTAGGCCCGGCTGCCTTCGGGCAGCGTCATCGTGCCCAGGTTGGTGATGCCCGAAAGGTACGAGGAAGCGTAGACCTCCACGACCCCGCCATTGGCCGTGGCGAACGTGCCCCCGGTCACATCGGAGCTGTTGTCGAGCTGGACGATTCCCCCGTCCGCGAGAATGGTGGCGCCGGGGGCTTGCGTGACGGCGCCGCTGCCGATGCGGAGGATGCCGTTGTTCGTGGCCTGCATCAGGTTGCGGTTGGTCTTGGCGGCGCTGGAGAGGTAGAGCACGCGGCCGTCGACATCGGCCGAGATCGTGCCGTAGTTGTCGATGCCGGTGCTGATGGTGCCCTCGCCCCGGATCGTGTGACCAGCGCCTTGGGTCATGCTGCCGTAGTATCCCCGCAATTGGGCGTCGTTGAGGTCGCCCGTCGTGCGCAGTACAAAGGCTCCGGTGCCTTCGATCGTCACGTTATCGTTGTACATGTAGAGGACGGCATCCGTAGTGGAGCTGTCGGCGTTGATCGTGACCGTTCCATCATTGGTCGAGACGCCTGTCCCTCCCCAGTAGACTCGCGCCCCGCCCAGCAGATCCATCTGGCCCGTGCTGGCGATATCCGTCAGGTAGTGCGTGGCACCGCCCTTGATCGCGCCGTCGTTGGCCGTGCTCAGGGTCCCTCCGACGATGCGGGAATTGTCGGACATCCAGACGGTGCCGCCGTCGGCGAGGATGACGCCCGTGGGACCTTGGGTCGTGGTGTAATTGCCGATCACGAGGGCACCGCCATTGATGGCCGCCAGGGTGCCGTAGTTGGTTCGGTTGTCAGCGTGCACCCACAGCTCCTCGCCGGGCACATCGGCCACGATGGTGCCGTAGTTGGTGAAGCCGCAGTAGATGCCGCCGGAGCCGCGGATGGTGTGGTCCGCCGCCTGGGTAAACGAGCCGTAGTAGGCCCGGATGAGCGCGCGGGTGGGCGTGCCGCCGCTTTCCAGGATGCACTCTCCCGATCCGTTCAGCAGGCGGGTTCCGTTGGAGATGTAGAGCACCGCATCCGAGGCCGCGCCGGCCGTCCCGATGTGGATCGTGCCCTCGTTGCGCAACGAATCAGAGTTGAAGTAATGAATGCCGCCCGCGGGGATGCGGAACAAGGCTCCGGGGCGGTTGTCGAGATGTCCGTTGAGCTGCGAGTAGTTCGCGCTCGCCAGAAGCGTTCCCGCGTTCCGAATCCCGTCGGCCAGCAGGAAGTTGAACGTGCGGTTGCTCAGGTCGAGCGTGACATCGGGGTTGTCGACGAGCACGCGGTCGACGGTATAGCTGCCGGAGAGATAGGTCGTGAAAGTGCCCCCGCCCACGGGGAACACGGCCTGCTCGCCCGGCGCGTTGGGCACGTTTTGAGGGTCCCAGTTCGCCGCGTCGCCCCAGTTGCCCCCGGCGGGGTTGTTCCAGTTGATGGTGAGCTGTGCCCCGGCGATGCTGCCGGCGAGCAGAGCGAGTAGACCAGCGACGACTCCGGGGATTATGGGGTCCCCGCGTCGCCGGAGCGGTCCTCTGATGGCACTCTGGGTGTTCATGTCCGGCCCTCCTCGATGGTCCCGCGCCTCCAATGGATGGCATGCCCGCCTCGTTCCTTGGCGGTCACGAATCTCGCAGGGCAGTATGGCGGGGGGCTGTTACGCGGCTGTTACGCGGGGCTTCGCGACGGACTGGACAGGGGGGAGCGGCGGCAAGTGGGGGGCGAGGAGGCCATGCCGCCGGCGCCGGGCGGCGACCCGGGGCAGCCGGGGCAGACAGGAGGGCTGCAACTCATTTTCCGGTAGCAAGTTGCAGGCTCGGATGTCCGCTGCCCCCGGTCCTCACGAACCTGGCGGCTGCCCCGGCGCGCCCATCTCCCTCGCGGGCGGCCGCACCGGCGGCCGGGTGCCGCGGGGGAGCGGGCGGCCTACCCGAGCGTTTTTTTCAGGGCTGTGCGCAGCTTGCGTCCCGTCGCCTCTTGGCCGGCCGCCACGACGCGGCCCTGCTCATCCACGAGGATGGGGAAGGGAATGCCGCTCACGCCGAAGGTCTTGACGATGGGCGAGTTCCAGAACTGCTTGTCATAGACGAGGGGCCAGGTCATGCCCTGCTGCTGCGCGAAGGCGCGCAGGGCGGCGTCATCGGTCTTCGACCCGTCGTCCACGCTCACGCCGACGATCTCGAAGCCCTGGCTCCTGTACTCCTGGTAGAGCGCGACCAGGTTGGGAAGCTCGCGCCGGCAGGGCTGGCACCACGTCGCCCAGAAGTCGATCAGCGTCGCCTTGTGGCCGAGCTGCTTGGTATCCCACGTGCGACCGTCCAGGTCGGTCATCTTCAGCTCCGGCAGGCCGTGAGCCCCCAACACGTAGGGCAGCAGTCGGTAGTTCAGCCGCGGCAGCGCGGGGTTGTTCGCGTAATGCTCGCGGACCAGATCGACCAGGGGCCCGATCGCCGGGTCGTTGATCCCCCCCGGGCCCTCGCCCAGCAGGTCGAGCGCGTCGAGCATCGCCAGCAGCCCGCCCGTCGAACCGGGATACTTCTTGTCGACCGCCTTCATCAGCTCCACCCCGGCGAGGCGCGTGGACTGGTCGAGCGCTTTCCAGTCCGCGGGGACCATACCGAGCCACTTGACCCGGTTCTGCAGATAGAACGCCTGAGCGCAGGCCGGGCCCTCGTTGGGGTGTCTCTCGATAAAGGCGTTGGTCTTCTCCTCGATGAGCTTGACGGTGGACTGGAGCCAAGGCGTGCGATTCTGGCTCTCGTAGCCGCTCGCCGTCTGCAGGAACTCGTGATCCAGGCGGATCTGCTCTTCGGGGGCGAGATTCTCCTTGCGGGCATACTTCTCGAGCGCGGCCATCTTCTCGTTGAGCACCTTCCAGATCTCCGGGAAGGCGATGTCGCTCGGATAGACCATCATCAGCATCGTCAGCTTCCCCAGCGGCTTCTCGTAGTTCTGGATGAGCTCGTCGAGCGAGGGGAAGTCCGGGGCGGCGGCGGGGTCCAGTCGTTCGTACGCCTTCGTGTCCGTCCGGCGCGAACGCGCCGCCATCTGGAGCATGCGCGCTCGCAACGGCGCCCAACCCGGCAGCTCGCGCACCTCGCCCAGCAGCTCTTCGCGGTCGACCATGCGGACATCGCTGAGGCCCAGGCCGACCGCCTTCTCGATCTCGGCCAACGCCTCAGCGGGCTGCTCCTTGGCGCCGTAGGCCACCGCGAGGTGATAGTGCAGCACGGCTCCGTCTGGCGCTGCCTGCAGAGCGCCCTGGAAGAACTCGATCGCCTGATCAGGGTTGCTCTTCTGGATGGCCGCGCGAGCCCCCTGGAGCTTGCCCCCGATCTCCAAGAGCGCTTGATCGCTCAACTCGGGCAGCTTGCTCGGTCCGGCCGACTGGCTGGCGCCGCCGCCCTCGCCCGCGCAGCCCATCAGCAGGGCGATCGCGACGATCACCGCCAGACTCACCTGTCCGTGCAGACCCACCCGACCCGTGCGGGTACCCTCACCGCGCCGCTGCCGTATCCTCAGCATGCCGTTCCTCCGCGTTTCCCGAGTTCCGGTGCGGTCGCGCGCACACCCCCCGGCGCGCGACCACGAACAAAGACGATCGCCCGGCTGGACACCCGAAGTCCAGCGGAAAGATCCCGGGCGGATCCGCGGTCCCAGCGCAGGTCGACCCGGGCCCGACTGCATCGGGCACGCGGCTAGATGTGGATCTGCACGAGCAAGTAGAGGTGGTACAGGACGACCGCCCCGTACACCGTGAGCAACACGGCGGCCAGCAAGCGCGCGACCGGAAAGAACCGGTGCACTGCCAGGAGGAGGAACGCCCAGAGCGCGGAGACGACCTTCACCGCGACGAACCAGCCCGGCCCCAGCCCCAGGACCATGGCCATGATCGGGTTCGCCTCGCCGCCTCCCCGGCTGATGATGTGCAGGGTCGAGGCGATATCCGCGAGGATGAAGAGGACGACGAGGATCAGGGCCCGCCGGTAGTGCCCGTCGATCCAGTCCACGTAGTAGCGGGTGGATGGGTCCGTGTCGCGCCGGTTGCGACGCCGGCGGCCCAAGACCGTGTAGCGCGAGAACATCGGGGTCGGCCGGCTGCGGCGATCGCTGCGATGGCGGTCGTCGGGGACCTCTCCCGGGGACGGGTCGGGGCGCTGTGGGGTTGTCGTGTTTCCTGCCATGGAGCGTGCTCGACGCATGGTTCAGCCAGCCCCCTCCGTCCACGGCAGGGGCGCGATACGGCTCCGAAACAGAGATCGACGCTCGGCGGGCGGTTCTGTACGGAAACCGGCTGGGCTACAGCACACCCTGCATGATCCGCAGCACCTCGTCCGGCCCCTTGAAGCCCGAGAACCGCGCCGCTTCATTGCCCTGGCTGTCGAAGAAGATCACCGTGGGCATGCCGACCACCGCGCGCCGGGCGCGTACCGCGTTGGCAAACTCATCGTTCTTCGTCAGATCCATCTTCACCGTCACGAAGCGCTGTGATTCGGCCAGGACGCGCGGGTCGATCCAGGTCTTCTCGTCCAGCTCGATACACGCGGCGCACCAGGTGGCCCAGAAGTCCATGATCGCCGGCTGGCCCTGTGCCTTCGCCTCGTCGAGCGCCGCCTCGTCGTTGAGGCGCCAGGCCGGCTCCGCGTGGGCCGTCGCCCCGGGCAAGGCCGCCTGCGGGCCGGCGGCCGTGAGCGCCGGGAATCCCACCAGCGTGAAGAGCCAGGAGAGGAACACCACGGCACCGGCCAGGAAGATGAGCAGACCGAGCGCCTTGCGGAAGAGCAGGCGCCGAGTGGGTTCTTCGGGCAGCGGATTGAAGGCCCCGGTGAAGACGCCGACCATGACCAAGAAGGCGCCGGCCAGGAAGCGCGTCACGTTGGGCGGCAGGATGTTGCGCAGGTAGTAGATTGCCATCGCCAGCAGGATCACCCCGAAGACGTGCTTGACCGTGTCCATCCAGGAGCCCGCGCCGGGCAGCGCGTTGATCGCCCCCGCAAACGTCCCCAGCACGAGGAAGAGCATCCCCAGCCCGCAGGCGAATGTGAAGAGCAGCCAGAAGCCGTAGAAGAGACTGCCCGTCTCGGCCACGAAAGCGAGCAGCACCACCAGCACGGGCCCCACGCAGGGCGAGGCGACGATGCCCGTCGTCGCCCCCATCAGCAGCGCGCCGATGAAGCCGCTGCCCTTGCCGCGGCTGGTCGCCTCCGCGCTCTTGGTCTGCATGCCGGACGTCAGGCTGGTGGGCATGACGATGTCGAAGGCGCCCAGCATGCTGGCGCCCATCGCGGCGAAGATGGCCGCCACGATGATGATGGCGGCGGTGCTCTGCATGAGCGTTCCGAAGACCGCCCCCGTGCCGGCGGCCACCAGGCCGAGGATGGCGTAGGTGATCGCGATACCCAGCACGAAGAAGAGCGACAGGATGAAACCGTGCGCTCGTGTCGAGGCCCGGCCGCCCACATAGCTGATCGTGATCGGGATCATCGGGTAGACGCAGGGTGTGAAACTCGCCAGGATCCCTCCGATGAAGACGAGGAGGAAGGCGAGGAACGAACCGCGCTTCAGAGCCTCCTTGAGGCGCTGCTCCAACGTCAGCGATCCGCCCGCCTCGAGCGCACCGCCCACCGCCGGGCCCAGTCCGTATTGCGCGAAGACATCCTCATGAGCGGCGACTGCATCCGATCCCGCGGGCAGGACATCCAGATTCAGCGTCACCTCGACCCAGTTGGGTGGAAAGCAAGCGTAGGTCGGCGCCTCGGTGCAGCCCTGATACCCCACGACAAAGGTGATCGCGGACACCCCCGCGGCTGCGTCCGCCTCGACGGTGACCGGCACGCTCATCGAGGCCTTGCCCTTGAGCACCCCATCCTCGTGCCAGCGCGCATTCGGCTTGACGTTGAGCTGGCCGAGCGTCACCGGCGCCTCCTCGGGGACGGTGACCTCCAGGAACTCGTTCACCTGGATGTGAAAGTCGGGCGGGACGTCCAGCACGACCAGGAGCGTGCCTTTCGCGCCGGCCGGCAGCGCCAGATGGGATAGGTAGGCGCTGACCTTGGCATCGACGTTGACTTCTCCCAGACCACCCGCTTCCTCGAAGCCGGCCTGGGCCAAAGCGCCGGACGGCGCCGCCACGGCCAGCGCGGTCAGGAGCCAGGCCAGAAGCCCAACCCTGCCCCCGCGATGCAGGCGGGGAGAGATCCGAACCCGACGGGGCGGGAGCGAGTGCCGGAGTGACGGCATCAGCAAGCCTCCTCTTGCGTGTGCAGGACCAGACCGTTCGCGGGTGGACCGCGACGGGCAGTCCGATGGCCTGACAGCGCGACCAGCAACGCCCGCTGCCGTTCCATCGAACCGAAACACGGAACGCAGGAGTCTAGCACGTTCGGCGGCCCACCGGCGATGCCGCGCGAGGTCCCGGGCCGCCCGCGAGGCTCACGCGCGGGGCGGAAGCTGGAAGTCGCGCTCCATGACTGTCTTGCGCCCATCGGCTTGCGCGCGGCCGATGGCATCGGTGCAGAGCTGGCGCACCATGTCCGAGAGGACCGGCGCAACGCCACCGGACGTGTTCATGCCCGATTGAGCGCGGATGTAAGCCTTGAGCTTCGAGATGACCACGAGAACTTCCTTCTCTTCTTCCATGGGTCCCTCCTGATGACGCGTTTCCAGCCGGATCGGCACTGGGGGCCAACGCCTTGTCTCACGCCCCGACCCGCATGTCAATCTGCGCGCGGGGCCAACGGTCGCGCCTCGCGGCGGCAGCGTCAATACCGCTTTGGCCGCGGTTGGTTCCTGCGGGGGCAGCCGCCTCGCCCGCACCACCTGCCCGATCGGCCGCGACCGGCTCCTCCAGGGGGCCGGAGGGCCGCGGCGGCGGTTGGAGATCCGGCCATTGCACATCGACCTGCAGGACGCGGTATGCCGGCTCCCAGACCAGGATTCTTTGTTCCACAACCCACAACCTTGACACTGAACAAATGTTCAGTCATGGTCAAGTGCGCTCACCCGCCGGGAAGCACCCCGTGGCGGGAGGCAGACTGCTGGGGAAACGTCGCGTGGCATGCACCCTGGGCGAGATGCCGGTCTTCGTGCTGGATTGCCAGACGACCGGGGCCCACCCCGAGCGCGGTCACCTGCTGGAAGTTGGCTGGTGTCTGTGCCGGCCGGGCGCGCCGGCGGAGGACTACCCGGTCGCGAGTCACCTCGTGGCCCTGCCTCAGCCCGAGCGCATCCCAGGGCCAATCGCCCGCCTGACCGGAATCACTGCGGCACAGATGCAGGCGGCGGTGTCACGCCGGGAGCTCTGGGGGTTGCTGTGCGCGGCGCTGCCCGGCGGGGACCCGCTGGTGACCGCCGTGGCGCACTACGCCCGTTTCGAGGAGCTGTTTCTGCGCCACCTGCACGCGGAGTGCGAGCCGGTCCGGCCCTTTCCGCTGCGCTTTGTCTGCACGCACGAGATCGCCCGGCGGCTCTTCCCGGACCTGCCGCGGCGTGGATTGCATGCCCTGGCGGGTTACTTCGGCCATTCGATGCCGGAGCTCAAGCGCGCCGCCGCGCATGTCCGCGCGCAGATCGTCGTGTGGAACCACTTGATCGAGCTGCTGCGACGTGAGCAGGGCGTGGAGAGTCTGGATGAACTCCACGTGCTGGTCTCCGGACGGGCGCCTCGCCGCGCCACCCGGTGGACGTACCCCCTGGCACGCGAGAAGCGCCTCGCGCTGGCCGATCGTCCGGGGGTCTATCACTTCCTGAACCATCGCGACGAGGTCTTGTACGTGGGCAAGGCGACGTCCCTGTACAAGCGCGTCAATAGCTACTATCGCAAGCGCCGCGGGGAGGAGAAGCTGTTCGAACTCGTGACCCAGGCTCGCGACGTGCGCGTATTCGAAACGGCCACGGCCCTCGAGGCGGCTCTCCTGGAGGTCGAGCAAATCCGACTGCACGACCCGCGGTACAACCGCGCCCTCCGGGATACGGGACAGACCGTCTGGTTCTTGCGGCGCGACCTGGGTGAGCGTGTGGCGGCTCCCGATGAGCAGCACGACCTGGGGCCGTGGCCTGCGCCCGAGGTTGGCGATGCGCTCGTGTGTCTGTCAGGGCTGCTGAGCACGCGGCGCCCGCGGTGGGATGACGCGCGACGGATGGCGCGCAGCCTGCTGCTGGACGCCCGCCGCATCGAGTCCCGCGCGCTCCTCGAGGCGCTGGGGCTCTTCCGGGACGAGCACTGCCCGGGCGGGGACGGACGGCCGTCCCCGGGCGCATTGCTGCGGCTGGGTGCTCACCTGCTCAGCGCCCGTGTTCTCGTGCAGGAGCGCGCCGCGGCGGCGGCAGGGGAGGAGATCCCCTCCGGCGATGACCGCCGCCCGCTCGAGCCCGAGGAGATCTGTCGCTGCTTGGAGGATCTGCTCCTCCAGGCCGCGCGCCTGCGCAGTCGTGCCCGCTGGCTGCTCCTGCTCGCCGAGGCCTGCGTTGCCTGGGAGGCTGCTGGGCCTGGTGCGCGCCAGCGGCTCTTGACGATCGTGCGCGGTAGGATCGTCGCGGCGGAGTGGATTCCGGAGGGCAGCGTGCTGCCCGCGCCGCCCGGGGCAACGCGCCGCCGGATGGAACGTCTCCAGTGCTTCGACCGCCAGACCTACGATCGGCTGCGGGTCCTGACGACCGAGCTGCGCCGCGTCGGCCATCAGGGTCGCCGCCTCTCGGTCTGCTGGGCGCCGCATCGCCGGCTGGAAGATGCGTGGCTGTGCTCGCTCCTCGCGCGGACATGAGGCCCGCGGCGGCGCACGTTGCCCCTTCTTCCGGCGAGCCCGGAGTGCGCATCCTGTTTCTGTCCGACTCGCACCTGGGCTTCGATCTCCCGCGCTGTCCGCGCGCGGACCGCCCGCGGCGCGGCGAGGCGTTCTTCGCCGCCTTCACGCGGGCCCTGACGCCCGCGGCCCGGGGCGAAGTGGACCTCGTCGTCCACGGGGGTGACCTCTTCTACCGCAGCCGGATCTGGAGCGGTCTGGCGGGGCGCGTCCTCGATCAGCTGCAGGCGGTTGCGCGGGTCACCCCGGTGGTGATCGTGCCGGGCAACCATGAGCGGTCCGCCCTGCCGTTCCCGCTGCTATGGGGCGCGAGCGGCATCCGTGTCTTCGATCAGCCGCGTTCTTTTCACCTGGAGATCCGCGGCCACCGCGTGGCGCTCGCCGGCTTCCCCTACAGCCGCCGTGACCTGCGTCGCGATTTCTCCGTTCTGGTGGATGCGGCTGAATGCGCGGGCCCCCCCGTGGCCGCGCACGACATCCGCCTGCTGTGCATGCATCAGCTCGTCGAGACCGCGACCGTGGGACCGTGGGGATACCGTTTCGGCGATGCCCCCGACGTCGTGCCCCTGCGGCGCCTGCCGCGGGGATTCGCCGCGGTTCTGGCGGGGCATCTCCATCGCGCGCAGGTCCTCACGCGCGACGCGCGCGGGCGGCCGTTGTCCGCGCCCGTCTTCTTCGCCGGGTCGACCGAGCGCACATCCCCGGCCGAGCGCAACGAGACCAAGGGATACTTCCGGATCGACGTGATTCCAGACGGAACCGGCCGCGGGCGACTGCGACGGTGGTGCTTCCATCCCCTGTCGGCGTCGTAGCCGCCAACCGCGGGGCGCGATCGCTGATTCCGTGCCCCTCGTGCGCACAGCACCGTCCCCCCGGGCAGCGGGAGATTTCTGTGGCACGCACCTTCGCGCCCGGTATAGTCCCGTCACGCTGGCGGCGGGAGTCCTCAACCACGGGTGGAGCCATGATTGAAGCACGGGAGCTCTGCAAGGATTTCAAGGACAAGAAGCGGGGTGTGGTCAAAGCCGTCGACCGCGTGTCCTTCAGCTGCCGAGCCGGGGAGATCTACGGTCTCCTCGGCCCGAACGGGGCCGGCAAGACCACCACGCTGCGCATCCTCTCTACGGCCCTGCGACCAACCTCCGGGACGGCGATCATCAACGGGATCGACGTCTCCGTCGACCCGCAGAAGGTCCGCTCGCAGGTTGGCTTCCTGTCGGGCAACACCGGCCTCTACGGCCGACTCACGGCACGGGAAATGGTCGCCTACTTCGGCAGCCTCTATGGCATGGATCCGCGCGCGATCCGCCGTCGCACCGAAGAGCTGTTCACGCTGCTCGACATGAAGGAGTTCGCCGATTCCCGCAACGAGAAGCTGTCAACCGGCATGAAGCAGAAGGTCTCGATCGTGCGATCCGTCTTGCACGATCCGCCGGTGATGGTCTTCGATGAGCCGACCAGTGGGCTGGATGTCATCAGCTCCCGCACGATCGTTGACTTCATCAAGAGCTGTCGCGACATGGGCAAGTGCGTGGTCTTCTCGACGCACATCATGTCCGAGGCGATGCGCCTCTGTGACCGGGTGGTGATCATCCACAACGGCAGGATCTATCGCGAAGGGACGGTCAACACCTTGCTGCAGGAAACCGGCCAGAGCAATCTCGAGGACGCCTTCATCAAGATCGTGGGAGCGTGACCCATGCAGATGAGAAACGTATCCACTATCTTCCGCAAGGAACTCAAGGACATCCTCCGCGACCGGCGCACGTTGATCTTCATGCTGTTCGTCCCGGTTTTCGCCATGCCCCTGCTCATGAACTTCGCCATGAAGATGACGCTCGGCCAGGTACGCAAGATCGCAGCAGAGAAGGCTGTCGTTGCGGTGCAGCGTCTGGACCAGCTTCCCGCGGATCTGCAGAGCCTGCTCACGGGCGCGGGCGGTCTCGACCTCAAGCGCGAGGCCGACTTCGGGGGGAAAGACCTGATCGACGAGTTGAAGCAGGGGACGCTCAGAGCGGTGCTGATCGTCCCGGAGGGATTCGCTCAGGCGATCGAGGGTGAATCGCCGGCGAAGCTGGAGCTCTACTTCGACGATGGGGAGGAGCGATCCACGTCGGCTGCGGACAAGGTTGCCGAGATCCTGAGCTCGTACAGGGAACGAGTCGTCGAAGAGCGACTGGTGAGACGCAACATCGCGGCCGAACTGCTCCGGCCGTTCGAGACGACGCGGAACAACGTGGCCACCGCCCAGAAGCAGGCGGGCAAGTTCATGGGCGGGATGATTCCCTACATCATCATCTTGATGTCGTTCCTCGGGGCGATGTACCCCGCCTCCGACCTGGCGGCCGGGGAGAAGGAGCGGGGGACCATGGAGACGCTGCTGGTGGCTCCCGCGACCCGCGGCGAGTTCGTGATGGGCAAGTACCTGGTAATTCTGCTCGCGGCGATGGTCACGGGTCTGCTGGCCATGGTCAGCATGACCTACTCGATCAACTCGGCCATGAAGGACATGATGGAGGGTGTGGGTCTCCAGGCGCCCCTGGCCATCCGGTTCGATTTCCAGACGATCGTCTTGATCCTGATGATCGTGATTCCCTTGGCGGGGATTTTCGCCGCGCTGCTGCTGTCTCTATCGGTATTCGCCAAGTCGAGCAAGGAGGCGCACTCGTACATGAGTGCCTGCAGCATGCTCCTGATCTTCCCGTCCTTTGCTGCGCTCCTGCCGGGCATGCAGCTTGACTACAAGATGGCACTGATTCCGATTGCCAACATCGCGTTGATCATCAAGTACGCGATCTCCGGGACGATCGAGTGGAACTACGTGCTCACGGCCTTCCTGTCGCTCTTTGCCATCGCGGCCGTGGCGCTCGTCTTCGCCAAATGGTGGTTCGAGCGGGAGGAAGTCCTGTTCAGGACGTAGCCCGGCGCGTGCTCGAGAGCAGCCCGAACAGGAGCGCCGTCGCCACCGTGGCCAACGCCGCCCCGATCGTGAACGCCCCGCGCGGCCCGAGGGCTTTCCAGAAGACGCCGAAGAGGAGGCTGGCCGGCAACGCGGCCAACCCCACCGCGCCGTGATAGAGCCCGAAGGCGCGGCCGCGCCACGCGCTGGGAACGAAGTCGGCGACGAGCGCCTTCTCGGCCCCCTCGGTGAGTCCGTAGTAGGCCCCATAGATCACGATGAGGATCCAGAACAGGTTCTGCGCTGGGGTCGTGGCCATGCCGAGATAGACAAGGACATATACACACCAGCCGGCGACGATGGCAAAGCGCCTTCCCAGACGGTCGGCGAGCAGTCCTCCGGGCAGGCTGAAGGCGATCTTGGAGAGGTGCAGGACGATCCACACGGCGATCACCGCGAGGAGCCCCAGGTCGAATGCCGTTTTGCCGTACAAGACGAGGAATAGGTCCGAGCTGTTGCCGAGGGTGAAGAGCGTGACCGTGGCGAGGTAGGTGTAGAACCGCCGGGGCAGGCGCGGGTGAAGCCCGCGATCGCTGGAGAGCATCGTGCTCGGGTCGGGGGACGCGCCGGTGTCCGGCGCCTTGTCCCGCACGCCTGCTAGGAGGAAGACCAGCGCTGCCAGGCCGGGCAGAAGCGCGAGCGCGAAGACCCACCGCAGGGCCGCCATCTCGGCTGGCGTCGCGACGGCCGAGCTGCCGCGCCACAGGCCGTATCCCAGGAAGAGATAGAGAATCAAGACGGCGGTGAGCGGTCCGATCACCGCCCCGCAATGGTCCATCGCCCGGTGGAAGCTGAACGCCAGCGCGCGCGTCTCGGACGAGACGGAATCGCTGATCAGCGCGTCGCGGGGAGCGGTGCGCACGCCCTTGCCGATGCGGTCGCCGAAGCGCAGCAGCACGGGGTGCCACCCCGTGGTGGCGAGCGCCATCGCCGGGCGACACGCGGTGGAGATGCCGTATCCAAGGACGGCCAGCACCTTCCTTTTGCCGAGCCGATCGCTCCAGACGCCGGCCAGGATCTTGAAGAGGCTCGCGGTGCTCTCGGCAACGCCCTCCATCAGGCCGAGATAGAGAGCCGCCGAGCCGATCGGCACGAGCCCGGTGAAGAAGACCGGCAGCAGCGGATAGATCATTTCGCTCGAGGCATCGGTGAAGAAGCTGACGATGCCCAGGGCGAGGACGTTTCCGCGCAGGGTCGCGCGCCAAGAGGGTCGCTTCTGCGAATCCGCCGGACGCATGGCGGGATCCTACCCGAGCCGCCCACCCGCGGCCAGCGCCGGCCAGGGGACGGCGCAGTACCCGCCGTCCTCGGCCAGGCCCCGACCGCGGTGGACCCTCGGGATCCCGGACGGTACAATCTGGGAGCTTCGCCGCCATCGATGGCGCAAGCTCGGGGTGCAAAGGGGGAGTGAATGCGACAACTCGGCGCCGCGTTCATCGTGGCAGTGCTGATCGCCCTCATTCCCGCGATCCTGGAGACCGCGCTCTCCGACCCCGTTTCCCGCCCGACGCCGGGGGACTTCCTCTACGGCATCGATGTCCACTGGCTCCTTGCCCTGGTGGCCGTGGTCCTGGCGCGCCTCGTCGCCCTCCGTCGCTCCCCGCGCACCTTCTTCACGCTGGGCCTGGCCTTCCAGCTCGCGATCGAGGGGGGGCTGACGGCCGGATTCTGGTTCGGCACCCGGGCGGGTTTCCTGCCCTCGCCGGCAACGGCGACCGGCAAGGCGGCGCTGATTGCGTTCGGGGGCGGATGCGGTCTGGCGGGCCTCGCCGTGGGGATCGTGGCGGGGCGGCGCGGATTCGCGCGATGGATGGAGCGGCTGGCCGATGGTTTCCTCGGACGGTTGGGCGCGGTGGCCTGCGGCCTGCTGGTCGTCGCCAACCTCGTCGCGCTCGCGGTTGCCAGGCCTCACAGGCCGTCGGTCGTCGTGCGCCCGGACGCTGAGAAGCTGCAGCGCCCCGACGTGCTGGTGATCCTGGTCGACACGCTCCGCCGCGACCATCTCTCCTGGTGGGGATACGGGCGCCCGACGAGCCCGAACCTCGACCGCTTCTTTGACGATAGCATCGTCTTCACGAACGCCTACACACCGAGCACGTGGACGATGCCGAGCGTCGCCAGCCTCTTCACGGGCCGGTACCCGACCAGCCATCGCATCGATGATCCGACCGACGCGCTGCCGCGGTCCCTGCCCACCCTGGCCGAGCACTTCCGCTCCTACGGGTATGCCACCGGCGGGTTCGTCGGGAACAACCTGATGACGCGCTACAACGGGTTCTCCCAGGGGTTTGCTCACTACTACCCGCGGGAGCTGCCCTACTGGTGTCGCAACTTGAGGACGGCCGGCGAGAAGATCCTCAAGCAGCTCCTGCAACAGCCCGACGTCGCCAATCGCGCCGGCCCCATCGCGCGCGCGGCGGTGCGCTGGCTACGGGCGACCCCCGGCAAGCCACACTTCGCCTACCTCCACTTCATGGACCCGCATTCCCCCTATACCCCCCCGCGTGCGGCGCGCGAGCGGGTTGCGCCCGGCGCTCCGCCCGGGCCGATCAATCCCCCCGAGCTGCGCCAGTTCAACGAGCGGTTGCGGGGCACGGGCTGCGCCGACTGGAGTTGCATCGAGGATCCACCCACGCTGCCCGACCGCGACCTGCTGGGTATGATCGCGAACTACGACGGCGAGATCCTGGCCGTCGACGATGCTTTCGGCGTCCTGATGGCCGGGCTCGCCGAGCTGGGGTACCTGGAGACCTGCCACATCGTCTTCTGCACCGATCACGGCGAGGAGTTCGGCGATCACCGGGGCTGGTTCCATCGCGCCTCGATCCACGATGAGATGATCGCGTGCCCGCTGGCGTACCGCCCGCCGGGCGGCGTGGCGGGTGGGCGCACCATGGCCAGGCCCATTCCGATGATCGACATCATCCCGACGCTCTGCGGCCAGGTCGGCATCGAGACACCGCCCCAGCACCAGGGGCGCAAGATCCCCGAGGTGTCCGGCGACCCGCCGCCTGCGTATACCTGGCCCGTGCTCTCCGAGACGCCGCCGTACCTGTACGCGCTGAGGCTGCGCAACTGGAAGGCGATCCGCCAGGGGCCGACAGCTTCCCCCCAGTGGCTGCTCTTCGACCTCGACCGCGATCCCCTGGAGCGCACGGATCTCGCCGCCGAGTTGCCCGACACGCTCGGGCTGCTGCGCGAATACCTCGAGGAGCTCACCGCCACGCTCGCGCGTCAGGGGGAGGTCTTCACCCCCAGCGCCGAGAACCCCGAGCTGCTCCGCCGCCTGCGCGATCTGGGGTACATCGACTGAGCGTCGCACCCCGCGGGGTCGCGTCCCCGGGAACCGCTTCGCCCCGCGTGCGTTATTCCTGTAGATGACGCGCCGCCCCCCGGTGCGCTACCATGGGCGATCGCCTATCCACAAGAGACAAGGGAGGTTGGATGAATGCGGACAGGGCCCCGGGTGTCGGGATGACCGGGGAACAGGCGGCCGCCGCCGCGGACGAGCTGGCCGGTGCGCGCACGCGGATCCTCGAGCAGATCCGCAACGTCATCGTGGGACAGGACCAGGTCATCGACGAGCTGCTTCTGGCGCTCTTCGCCGACGGCCATTGCCTGCTGGTGGGGGTGCCGGGGCTGGCCAAGACTTTGCTCATCTCGACCCTGGCGAAGGTCCTGGATCTGCGGTTCAACCGGATCCAGTTCACCCCCGATCTGATGCCGTCCGACATCACAGGTACCGAGATCCTCGAGGAGAACCGCTCGACCGGCGCCCGCGAATTCAAGTTCTTGCGGGGCCCCGTCTTCGCCAACCTGGTGCTGGCCGATGAGATCAACCGCACGCCGCCCAAGACGCAGGCGGCGCTGCTGCAGGCGATGCAGGAGAAGGAAGTCAGCGCCGCGGGCCAGACCTACAGGCTCGACCTGCCCTTCTTCGTCCTCGCGACGCAGAATCCGATCGAGCTGGAGGGCACCTACCCGCTGCCCGAGGCCCAGCTCGACCGGTTCATGTTCAACGTCTACGTCGACTACCCGGACGAGACCCAAGAGGTCGAGATCGTCACATCCACGACCGGTGGCCGCGATCCGCGTGTCGATCGTGTCCTCACCGCCGCGGACATCACCCGGCTGCAGCGGGTCGTGCGCAGCGTGCCCGTCTCGGATCACGTCGTGCGCTATGCGGTCAAGCTCGCGCGTGCCACCCGGCCGCGCGAGGAGGTGCCGCAGTTCATCCGCGACTGGGTGGCCTGGGGTGCCGGCCCGCGCGCATCGCAGTACCTCATCCTCGGGGCAAAGGCGCGCGCCATCCTGCGTGGCCGCGAGGCCCCCGCGGCCGAGGATGTTCGCACGGTCGCGCCCGCGGTGCTGCGCCACCGCATCGTCACCAACTTCAACGCCGAGGCCGAGGGCATCAAAGCCGACGACATCATCAAGAAACTGCTCGCCGAGGTGACGGAGCCGGCCACGCGCTAGCCCCCAGGGTGTGCCCGGATGGTTCGAGGAGGGCCCGCGTGGCCGGCAAAGACGACAACCTCGCGCTGCTCGATCCCTACTTCGTGGGCAAGCTGCGCCGGCTCGATCTGATCGCCCGCCTGGTCGTCGAGGGGTTCATCACGGGCCTGCACAAGAGCCCGTATCACGGCTTCAGCGTCGAGTTCGCCGAGCACCGCCCCTACATGCCCGGCGACCCGATTCGCGCTGTCGACTGGAAGGTCTACGCCAAGAGCGACCGCTTCTACATCAAGGAGTACGAGGAAGAGACGAATCTGCGCTGTCACGTGCTGTTGGACTCGAGCTCCTCGATGGCCTACCGCTCGGACAAGAAGTACCTGACCAAGCTCGACTACGGCACCTACCTGGCCGCGGCGCTTTCCTACCTGATGATCCGGCAGCAGGATGCCGTCGGGCTCCTCACCTTCGACGACGAAGTGCGCCGCTTCATCCCGGCGCGCAGCGCCGGCACGCACCTGCGCGTGCTGCTGGGGGAACTCTCGCGCCTGGCGCGCGCCACGCAGAAGACGCCGGAGGGACGGGGCACGCGCATCGGGCGTAGCCTGCACCATCTGGCCGACCGGCTCACCCGGCGCGGCCTGGTCGTGCTGATCTCGGATCTGATGGACGCGCCCGAGGAGGTGCTCAAGGGGCTGCAACACTTCCGCCATCGCAAGCACGAGGTGGTCGTCTTCCACCTGCTCGACCCGGCCGAGGTCGCCTTCCCGTTCCGCGAGGAGACGGTTTTCGTGGACATGGAGTCGGGCGAGAAGTTGAGCACGATCCCGTGGGAGTACGCCAAGGACTACCGGCGCGCGGTGGATGCCTGGCAGCGGCGCTACCGGCGCGTCTGCGCCGAACAGACGATCGACTACGTCGAGGTGCGCACCGACATGCCCTACGATGTGGCGCTCCTACGCTACCTCGAGAAGCGGGGGAGACTGCACTGATGGGTGAGGCCTGATGGGTCCTTTCTCCTTTCTCAACGGCGCCTTCCTGGTGGCCCTGGCGGCCGCGGCCCTGCCGATCCTCATTCACCTCTTCAGTCGGCGCCGGGCGCGCGAGATGCCCTTCTCGCAGCTCCGCTTCCTCGACGAGATCACGCGCCGCAAGATCCGCCGGATGCGGCTGCGCCAGTGGCTGCTGCTGCTCATGCGCACGCTGGCGATCGCCCTCCTCGCGCTCGCGCTCAGCCGGCCGGTGTGGCACGGCCCGGGCGCGAGCCGGCAGCGCGGATCCTCGACCGTCGCGATTCTGATCGACGACAGCTTCAGCATGGAGGCGCGGCTCGATCCCGGGACGCTGCTGCCCCTCGAGGCGAACCCGGCCGCGCTCAGCTACCCCACGCGCTTCGAGCAGGCCCGCCGGCGCGCGCTCGAGGCGATCGATTTGCTCGAGGAGGGCGATCAGGCGGTGGTGGTCTTCACGGCGTCACCGCCGCGCGTGCCCTACGAGAGCACGGTGCGCGACCCGGCGCTCCTGCGCGAGGAGATCCTGCGTGCCGGACCGCGCGCGACGCGCTCGGACCTGGTGGGTGCGCTCGAGCGCGCGACCCCCGTCCTGCGCGCCGCACGCACCCTCAACCGGGAGCTCTTCATCGTCTCCGACTTCCAGCAGGTCGACGCGCAGGAGCTGCTGCGCCGCTTCGGAGCGGAGGTCCAGGATGCGGTCGCGGCCGAGACGACGGGCGACTCGGTGCGCGCGGCTGCAGCGGACGAGGAGCGGGCCGATGCCGCGCATCCGGGCGAAGCAGACGCCGGGCGGCCGCTCCTGGCCACACCCGACAAGACCCGCCTCTACCTACTTCCTGTACAAGCCCCGGCCGAGCCCAACCTGGCGCTGCTGTGGGGCTTCTTCGAGCTCGACCCGGACGGCGCGGGCGGGCGACTCACGGTGCGCGCCCGCAATCATGGCGAGGAGGCGATCACCGACGGCGTGCTGCAGGTGCTGGGCGCCGGCGGGACGGTCCTGGCCGAGGGGATGATCACGGTCGAACCACATGGCGTCGGCCAGACGGTGATCTCCCTCGCGGCCGTACCCGCCGACGGGGAGCTCACCGTCCAGTCCGCCCCGGATCTGCTCGAGCGCGACAATCGTCATTTCGTGAGCACGGCCGCGACGACCCGCTTCAAGGTGCTCGTCGTGACGGGCGCGGCGGCGAGCGACCCACAGGTGCGCGAGGAGTTGACCTACCCGGTACTCGCGCTCGATCCCTACGGCGGCCTGGCCCTGCTCCAGCCCGCGGCGGACGCCGACTCGGGCCGGGCATCGGGCGAGGCGCAGCGCGACGCGCAGGCTCAGGGTGTGCAGCTCTTCGAGGTCGAGACGGTGCCCGAGACCGATCTCGGTCTGCGGCGGGAGCTGGAATGCGACGCCGTTCTCCTGCTCAACATCGGGCGGTTGAGCGCGGCCGCGGCCGAGCTGCTCGAGCGGTATCACAAGGGGGGCGGCAACATCGTGGTTGCGCTCGGCGACCGGGTCGATGCGCGCATCTACAACACGCAGATCCTGCCCCGCCTGGCAGGCTTGCGGCTCGAGAACGTGGTCGGCGATCCGCGGGGCGAGGACGGGTTCAGCCTCTTGCCCGCGCCGGGCGATCACGAGATCTTCGCGGGCTTCCCCGTCGCGCCCGGGGAGGCGCTGTCGGGCGCCCGCTTCCACCGCTTCGTCGACGTGCGTCTGGGGGACCCATCGCGCGTGCTGGGCGAGTTCTCGGGGGGCCATCCGGCGCTGATCGAGGAACCCGGCTTCCTGCTCTTCAGCTCCTCGCTCGACATGCGCTGGAGCGATTTCCCCACGAGCGCCAGCTACCTGCCCTTCCTCCACCGCATGCTGCTTCACCTCGTGTTGCAGGGACGCATTGGGCGGCAGGAGCCGCGGGTGGGCGAGGCGCTCGTGGTGCCGGTGCCGGCGGAGCTCGCCCGCGAAGTGCTGCGCTGCACCGGCCCCGAAGGCATGGAAGTGGCGACCGAGCTGACCCAGTCCGAGCGCGGCGCCACGCTGCGCACGGCCCCGGTGGAGCAACCCGGCTTCTACCACATCCGCGCGGGCGAGGCGGGTGCGCCAGGTGGTGCGGGCTCGGGCGCGGGCACCTCGCGCGGGATGGGGGCGGAGTTGCGCACGTTCGCGGTCAACGTCGATCCCCGCGAATCCGACCTGGCCGCGATGACCCGGGAACAGGGCGCGCTCCTCTTCGGCCGCGAGGCGGTGACGCTCCCGGCCGATGAAGGGCTCAGCCGGCAAGTGCTCGTGACGCGCTATGGGCGCGAGCTCTGGCGGCTCTGCCTGACGCTGGCCTTCCTGCTGCTGGTCGCCGAGAGCCTGGTGGCGCGCGGCCGGCTGCGGCCGTGACGGGGACGGCTTCAGGCGTCCTTCATCCGGTACCCCACGCCTGGCTCCGTGACCAGCCAGCGCGGCCGCGCGGGATCCGCCTCGATCTTGCGGCGCAACTGCGCCATGAACACTCGCAGGTAGTGCGTCTCGCCCGC
Source organism: uncultured bacterium (assembly GCA_964506245.1). Classification (GTDB taxonomy): domain Bacteria; phylum Eisenbacteria; class RBG-16-71-46; order CAIMUX01; family WJJG01; genus CAZDKK01. The sequence goes on from CAZDKK010000006.1 coordinate 51,968, forward strand.
ATAGGGCGGACCCCACACCTCGCGCAGAATCTGTCGGTGGGTGAGCACCTTGCCCGCGTTGCGCGCGAGCAGCACCAGCAGGCGGAACTCGATGGGCGTGAGGCGGACCGCCTGCCCCTCCACCTTCACCTCCCGGCGAACCTGGTCGATGTGCAGCGGACCGATCTCGAGAACCGTGGTTGCGGCGGGCGAGCCCGACTGCGCCGCGTGCCGCAGGGCGACGCGCATGCGGGCCAGCAGCTCGTTCACGCTGAAAGGCTTGGTCAGGTAGTCATCAGCCCCGGCGTCGAGCGCAGTGACTTTGTCGCCCTCACGGCCGCGGGCGGAAATGACGATGATGGGCACCTGGCTCCACTCACGAATCTGACGAGCCAGGTCGATGCCATCTCCGTCCGGCAGACCGAGGTCGAGCAGGATGATCTCCGGATTGTGGGTCGTGGCCGCCACGAGCGCATCGCAGGCCGTCTCCGCCTCCACAACGCGGTAGTCTTGCGCCGTCAGCGCGGTTCGCAGGAAGCGCCGCATCTGCAGCTCGTCTTCGACGATCAGGACCAGCACTGGAGGCTCGCTCATGGCTGCCCTCCCGCGCTCCGGGCATCGTCGGCCGACTCGTCCTCGGGCTCGATGCTCGGCGGCTTGTCGGTCAACGGCAGTCGGATCCGGAATGATGCGCCCCCGCCGGGTCTGTTCTCCGCCGCCAGCGAACCGCCGTGGGCCTGGACGATGCCGCGGCAGATGGGGAGGCCCAGGCCCACGCCGCCACCGCGCGCGGTCGGCCCGCGGTAGAACTTCTCGAACACGCGCTCCTCGTCGCCCGGCGGCAGGCCCGGCCCGCGATCGGCCACGGTGACCTCCACGGCGCTTTCACTGCTCCGTGCCTCTACCTCGATCGGACCGCCGGGGCCCGCGTACTTCAGCGCGTTCTCGATCAGATTGACGATGACCTGCTCGAACAAGATCGGATCGACACGCAGCAGGGGCAGAGTCTCGGGCAAGTCCAGCCGCACCTCGCGGTCGCCGAGCTTCGTCTCCAGCCGCGCCAGGGCCGAACCGACGATTTCCTCGAGCGGCACCCACTCCTTCTTCGGTACCAGGCCCCCGGACTCCAGCCGCACCGTGTCCAGGATGTTCGTGACCAGCCGTTCCATGCGATCGGCCTCGGTGCAGATCGTATCGTACAACTCCGCCCGCTGGCCATCCGCCAGCCGCCCCCGATCCTCGCGCAGTGCCGTCCCCGCGCCCGTGATCGCGGCCAGAGGTGTGCGCAGGTCGTGCGACACGGCGCTGAGCAGCGTGCCGCGCAGCTCCTCGGTGCGGGCCCGGAGTGCCGCGGCCCTGGCTGCCTCCGCGAGCCGCGTGCGTTCGAACGACAGGGCCGCCTGTCGCGTGAAGGCCTCGAGGAAGTTCCGGTGCTCGGCCTCCAGCACGTCGAGTGAGGGCAGGTGCAGCGCCAGCACGCCGAGCGTTTCGGGGCCTACCTGCAGGGGTACGCAGGTAAGATGGGCGCCGGGCAGGGTATCCGTCCCGGGACCCGCCAATCGCCCGTGCTCGGCGGTCCAACGGGCAACCGCCGCGTCATCACTGTCCAGATCCGGGCCGGCGTGGCTACGGCCCCCGATGCGCAGCGAGCCTTCCGCCTGGCGAAGCAACACCAAGGCCTCGCCGCCGAACACCTCGGCCGCCTGGTGCGCGATGACCTCGGCCGCCTGACCTTCGTCCCGGATCGTGACCAGCTCGCGGGTCAGCGCGTAGAGTGCGGCCGTGCGCTCCTCGCGCTCGCGGGCGGCACGTCCGTACCGACGCAGCCGCGAGGTGAGGCTGCTGATGGCCAAGCCCACCCCGAACATCATCGCGAAGGTGAGGAGGTGGCGGGTGTGCTCGACGTCAAGCCCGTACAAGGGCTGCACGAAGAAGAAGTCGTAGGCCAGCACCGAGAGCCCGGCGGCCACGACAGAAGGAATCTGCCCGAATCGGAACGCCGTGATCATGATGGCCAGGACATAGGCCATCACGACGTCAGCCTGGGACAGAAACGCCCGCCCCAGCCAGGTCAGGATGGTGACGGCACCCACCAGCAGACCCGCCCAGGCGATGCCCCGCCACTCGACACGCCGGGCCGGGCGCGGCGCCGGGCCTCCGCCGGGTGAGGGCATCTCGTCGCCGGAGATGAAGTGGATCTCGATATCCCCACTGCCGCGTGTGAGCCGTGTGACCAGGGAACCGCGCAGGAGGTCGCGCCAACGCCCGTGCCCCGGTTTGCCGATCACGATCCGGGTCACGTTGTGATCGTGCGCGTACCGCAGGAGCTCGTCGCTCACGTGACTGCCGGACAGCCGAACCACGTCGCCGCCGAGCGACTCCGCCAGCCGCAGGTGCGCCTGCAGCCGTTCGCGGTCCGCCTGGGTCATCGAATAGGCGTCGCCGGCCTCGACGTAGGCTGCCACCCAGGGCGCACGCAACCCGGCGGCGATCCGCCTGGCCGCGCGGATGATCCGCGCCGAGGACGGGCTCGCGCCCACGCAGACGAGGATGCGCTCGGCCGCCGGCCAGGTGGCCTCGATTTCGTGCGCGCGGCGATAGGCCCGCACGTCCTCGTCCAGGCGCTCGGCTGCCCGCCGCAGCGTCAGCTCGCGCAGCGCCAGCAGGTTGCCCCGCCGGAAGAAGTGATCGATCGCCCGGCGCGCCTGTTCGGGGATGTAGACCTTTCCCTCCCGGAGGCGCACCAGCAGATCGTCGGGCGGAAGATCGACGAGCTCGATTTCCTCTGCTCGCTCCAGCACCGAGTCGGGCACCGTCTCGCGCACGCGAACGGTGGTGATCTGCGCCACGACGTCGTTCAGGCTCTCGATGTGCTGCACATTCAGCGTGGTGTGGACGGTGATCCCTGCGTCCAGCAGCTCGAGCGCGTCCTGCCAACGCTTGGCGTGGCGGCTGCCGGGCACATTCGTGTGGGCGAGCTCGTCGAGCAACAGGATCGCGGGGTGCCGGGCGAGGGCCCGGTCCAGATCGAACTCCTCGAGAACGGCGCCGCGGTAGGTGACGCGACGCCTGGGCAGCACCTCGAGCCCGTCGAGAAGCTCGGCGGTTTCGGATCGTCCGTGGGTCTCGATGAACCCCACGGCCACATCCACACCCTGTGCGCGCAAACGCCAGGCGGACTCGAGCATCGTGTAGGTCTTGCCGACCCCAGGGGCGTAGCCGAAAAAGACCTTGAGGACGGCGCGCGAGCCAAGTGCCTCCTCGGCCTTCACGCGTTGTAGGAGCGCGTCCGGGCTGGGGCGGTCATCAGTCTCATTCATGGCAAGCTGCTCTCACCTCGGGCGCGATGCTATCATCGCGCCTGTCCCGGCGCCAGGTTCTCGGGCGCGGGCTTCTCGGCCGCAAGCTTCTCGGGCGCGGCCCCTTCGTGCAGGGGTCCCGTGCGCGCGAGTTTCTCGAGTGCAAGGTTGAGCCGCAGCACGTTGACCCGGCGCGGGCCGAACAGCTCCAGATCCCCGCCCTCGGCCTGCTGCTCGACGAGCTGCCGCACAGCGTCTGGAGACAGGTGGCGCGCCCGCGCTACGCGGCCGGCCTGGTACAGCGCGGCCTCCAGCGTGATGTGCGGGTCGAGACCGCTGCCCGATGCCGTCACGAGATCGGCCGGCACCGGTTCCACGTTGCCGAGGTCGGCCGCACGCAGGGCAGCGATCCGGGCGCCGATCGAAGCGCAGAGCTCGGGGTTCAACGGCCCGAGGTTGGAGCCCCGCGATGCCGAGGCGTTGGTCGGCCCGCCGGGTGTTGCCGACGGTCGCCCCCAGAAGAAGCCCCGCCCGGCAAACGACTGACCGATGAGTGCTGACCCGACCGCCCGTTCTCCCTCGTAGAGGATGCTGCCGTTGGCCTGGGCCGGGAAGATGGTTTGGGACACGACCGTCACCAGGCAAGGGTAGGCCAGCCCCAGCAGAATCGTGAAGGACGCGAGGAGCCACCATGTCGCTCGCAGGGACGACATCATCTCTACACCCCCAAAGCGGCGAGCAGGAGGTCGATCGCCTTGATGCACGGGAACGGCAGCAACAGCCCCCCGAGTCCGTAGACCAGCAGGTTGTGCTTGAGCATCTGGGGAGCCGGGGCCGGCCGGTACTTGACCCCCCGCAGGGCCAACGGGATCAGGGCCACGATGATGAGCGCATTGAAGATGACGGCCGATAGCACGGCGCTCTGCGGCGAGTGGAGTCGCATCACGTTGAGAGCGCCCAGCTCGGGGTAGGTTGTGACGAAGGCCGCCGGGATGATCGCGAAGTACTTCGAGACGTCGTTCGCAATGCTGAGCGTCGTCAGGGCGCCGCGGGTCAGGAGGATCTGCTTGCCGATGGCGACAACCTGGAGGAGCTTGGTCGGATCCGAGTCCAGATCCACCATGTTGCCAGCCTCCTTGGCGGCCTGCGTGCCGGTGTTCATCACCACCGCCACGTCGGCCTGGGCCAGGGCGGGCGCGTCGTTCGTGCCGTCGCCGGTCATGGCGACCAGGTGGCCGCGCGCCTGGTGCTCCCGGATCAGGGCCAGCTTGCGCTCCGGGGTGGCCTCGGCCAGGAAGTCGTCGACGCCCGACTCGGCGGCGATCGCGGCGGCGGTCAGCGGATTGTCTCCCGTGACCATGACGGTGCGAATCCCGCAGCGCTGCAGCTCGACGATGCGTTCTCGCAAGCCACCCTTGAGGACATCCTTCAAGTGGATCACCCCGAGCACCTGCGGCCCGTCCGCCACGAGCAGCGGCGTTCCCCCCTGGCGCGCGAGGTCTGCCACCACCTCGTCGACCTCGCGCGGCACCTCGCCGCCCTGATCCCGCACGAACCGCTCGATCGCATCGGCCGCACCCTTGCGGATCCAGCGGCCATCGAGATTCACCCCGCTCATGCGGGTCTGGGCCGAGAAGGGAACGAAGCTGGCTCCCAAGCTGCGCAGCTCGCGCCCACGCAGGCCGTAGCGCTCCTTGGCGAGGATCACGACACTGCGACCCTCCGGTGTCTCGTCGGCGAGCGAGGCGAGCTGGGCCGCGTTCGCCAGCTCCTCCTCGCGCACCCCGGGCGCCGCGACGAACGCGACCGCCTCGCGATTCCCGAGCGTGATCGTGCCCGTCTTGTCCAGCAGCAGAATGCTGACGTCTCCAGCCGCCTCGACCGCGCGACCAGACATCGCCAGCACGTTGGCCCGCACCAGGCGATCCATGCCCGCGATGCCGATGGCCGAGAGCAGTCCGCCGATCGTGGTGGGGATGAGGCAGACGAGCAGGGCCACGAGCATGGTCAGGCTCGCGGGTTGCCCCTGGCCCGCCGAGCGCGCGGCGTGGAGTGAGTACGCATAGAGCGTGCAGGTCGCGAGCAGGAAGACGATCGTCAGCCCCGCCAGCAGGATGCTGAGAGCGATCTCGTTGGGCGTCTTCTTCCGCCGAGCGCCCTCGACCAGGGCGATCATGCGATCGAGGAACGTTGCCCCCGCGGCGGCGGTGACCCGCACGACGATCCAGTCCGAGAGCACCCGGGTCCCGCCCGTGACCGCACTCCGGTCCCCGCCGCTCGAGCGGATGACCGGGGCGCTCTCGCCGGTGATGGCGCTTTCGTCCACCGAGGCGATGCCTTCGACCACCTCGCCGTCGCTCGGGATCAGGTCCCCGGCCTCGACCAGTACGTGATCGCCCCGTTCGAGGCGCGCCGATGGCACCTCTTCAATCTGCGCATCCCGGCGCGGTTCGGCCAAGCGCTTGGCCACCGCTTCGCGGCGCGTGCGGCGCAAGGCATCCGCCTGGGCCTTGCCGCGACCTTCGGCCATCGCCTCCGCGAAGTTGGCGAAGAACACGGTGAACCAGAGCCATAGGCAAACCGCCAGGATGAAGCCGGCCGGCTCCGTGCTGCGGCCGGTGACCGCCGCGTGGACGAAGAGCAGTGCCGTGAAGACGCTGCAGACCTCGACCAAGAAGATCACGGGATTCCCGGCCAGCCGGCTTGGATCGAGCTTGCGCAGCGCCTCGAGGGCGGCCCGGCGAACGAGCGAGCCCGCCAAGAGGGGTGCCGCGGCGGACCGCGCCGATGTCGCACGCTCCGGGGCACAGGGGACGGGCGCGCTCGACGTGTTTTCCGCTCTGTGGGCCTGGAGGGAGGTCATGGGTGGAACCTCAGCTGCTCGACGATCGGCCCCAGCGCCAGCGCCGGGACGTACGTCAGCGCGCCCACCAGCAGCACCGTTCCCACGAGGAGCAGGACGAAGAGCCAGGTGTTCGTCGGCAGCGTTCCCGGCGAGGTTGGGACCTTGCTCTTGCGTGCCAGCGACCCGGCGATGGCCAGCACGGGTGCGATCACCCAGTAGCGGCCGAGCAACATGCCCAGGCCCAGCGTCAGGCAGTAGAAGGGCGTCCCCGCGTCCAGGCCGGCGAAGGCGGAGCCATTGTTGTTGGCCGCCGAGGAGAAGGCGTAGAGGATCTCCGAGAATCCGTGCGGACCGGGGTTGCCCGCGGCGGCGGCCGTCCCCGGCCGGACGCAGGCGACGGCAGTGCCCACCAACACGGCAGCAGCGGGGACGAGGATGACGAGCGCCGCCATCTTCATCTCGAACGCCTCGAGCTTCTTGCCGAGCAGCTCCGGCGTCCGTCCGACCATCAGCCCCGCGATGAAGACGGCGATGATGGCGAACACCAGCATGCCGTAGAGCCCCGAGCCGACCCCGCCGAAGGCGACCTCACCGAGCTGCATGAGCCCCAGCGGCACGAGGCCGCCGAGCGGCGTGAAACTGTCGTGCATGGCGTTGACCGAGCCGTTGGACGCCGCGGTTGTCGCGGTGGCCCAGAGCGCCGAGGCGCCCACGCCGAAACGCACCTCCTTGCCCTCCAAGTTGCCAGCCAGGGGATCGACCCCGAGGTGCACGAGCAGCGGGTTGCCCGACAGCTCGGCCTGGGCGCAGAGGACCAGCAGCGGGACGGTGAGGATCGCCATCGCTGCCCATAGCGTCCAGCCCTGACCGCGCGATCCCACCAGGGCGCCGAAGGTGAAGCAGAGGGCCGAGGGAATGAGCAGGATCGCCAGCAGTTCGGCGAGATTCGAAAGCGGCGTCGGGTTCTCGTACGGGTGCGCCGAGTTGGCGTTGAAGAATCCCCCGCCGTTCGTGCCAAGCTGCTTGATCGCGACCTGCGAGGCGACTGGCCCCAAGGCCAGTCGCTGCTCGGCGATGAACCCAGCGTCGGGAGCAGACACCGGCTCGAGCCGCTCGACGATGGCCTCGCCGGCAAACGTTTGGACGACACCCTGCGAGGCGAGCAGGACGGCCAGGCCGAGCGAGAGGGGCAACAGGATGTACAAGGTCCCGCGCGTCACATCGGTCCAGAAGTTGCCCACGGTCGCAGACGTCGAGCGGGCGAAGCCACGCGCAAGAGCCGCGGCCACCGCCATGCCGGTTGCGGCCGATAGGAAGTTCTGGACAGCCAGGGCCGCCATCTGGGTGAGATGGCTCATCCCGCTCTCGCCCGCGTAGGCCTGCCAGTTCGTGTTGGTGGTGAAGCTGACGACCGTGTTGAACGCGAGTTGCGGAGCGACCGCCCCAGCGTGGGTCGGGTTGAGCGGAAGCCCCGCCTGCACCCGCTGGAGCACGTAGATGAGGACGAGCCCCGCTGCGTTGAAGAGCAGGAGGTCCAGGGTGTAGCGCGTCCAGCCGACTTCCACGTCCGGCCGCACCCCGGCAAGCTTGTACAAGCTGCGCTCGAGCGGGCCGAGCAGACCCTGCACGGTACGAGCATCCCCCGCGTACACCCGGGCCATGTATCGCCCGAGCGGGATTCCCGCCAGGGCCAGGGCGGCGAAGAAGGCCAGGTACTGGAGTGCCAGCGACGCTGTCATCGGAACCACTCCGGCTTGAGCAAGGCTGCGAAGAGGTAGAGCAGCAGGAGCAGAGAGATCACGCCCCCCAGCCACAGGAGCGTCGTCATGGCTGCACCCTCCTCAGAATCTCCTGGCCAGCCGGGTGAGCCCGGCCGTCAGGAGGAAGAAGACCAGCACGATGGTCACTGCCGCGATGTCGGTCATCGGAGAACCCTCGGACGTCACATCGGCCCCGCGCGAGCGCGACCCGAGCAAATCTACCCGCGGGCGCATCAGGACGGTGTCAGACCGCAACCCGGGGAGATCAGGATTCCGTCAGGCCCGGGGAGACGCCGCGGAACGTCCGCCGGCCCTTGACAAACACTGGGGGGCCGGCTACCATGCGAAATATGTCGAAATATCGAAACGCTGACATCCGGGATCTGGCCGTTCTGTTCCGAGCCCTCTCCAACGCGCAGCGGCTGCAGATCTTCCTGCGGCTGGCCGCGTCCTGCGATGCCTCGTGCTGCTGTGACGCCAGCGCGGCGGGGATCCGGCGCTGTGTCGGGGATCTAGGCGCGGGGCTGGGGTTGGCCGCCTCGACCGTCTCCCACCACATCAAGGAGCTGCGCCGAGCGGGCCTCGTCGAGGTGGAGCGCAAGGGGCAGAAGATCGAATGCTGGGTCAGCGAGGAAGCCGTGCGCCTGCTGGCGGGCTTCTTTGAACCTGCGGGCCTGGAAGTGGCGGCACCGCCATCCGGAGTGAGGACATGGAATCCGAGAAGAACACGGGAGGGCTCTCGGGCGGCTGCTGCGGCGGGTCGCAGCAGGGCACCGACTCGGGCGGCGGATGCGGGTGCGGGTGCGATGCGGGCCCGGCGCGGCGAGGCTGGATCCGGACGCTGATCTTTGCCGTGGTCATGCTGGCGGCCGTCGCGGTCGGCGCCTACGCGCTCAGGGCTAAGTCGCGCAGCGTGCCGCCTACCGGGCAGGACTGCAGCAGCGAGTGCGGCTCGAACTGCTGCGGCCAGTAGGGGGCGCGCGTGCGCGCGTGGATCGATCAGACCCTGGCCGCGCCGACCCTCGGGCCGGCCGCCTTCGCAGCGGTGTTCCTGCTCGGTCTGCTGGGGGCGGTGACTTCCTGCTGCGCGCTGCCGGTGATGGGCGCCGTGGCCGGGTACGCGGGAACGCTGAGCGCGCGACAAAGCCGGCGTGAACTGTTCCTGGTGGGCGCCTCCTTCATGCTCGGGACGATCCTCGCGCTGGCCGCTCTGGGCGCGCTCGCAGGTACCGTGGGTCACGTGGCCGGTGCGGCGCTCGGGAAGTACTGGAAGTTCGCCGCCGGTCTGCTCGTGATCCTCTTTGGACTGGCCGGCCTGGGGCTCGTACCGTTCCGGCTCCCGCAGATCGACCTGGGTCCGCGGGCCGGCCGGCACGGCCTGGTGGGCCCGATCCTCTACGGCCTGGCAGTGGGCGGCGCTGCCACGGCCTGCTCCGCGGGCTGCAATCCGCTGCTCACCGTGGTAGCCGGGGCCGCGGTGCTCAAGGGAGCCACGCTCATGGGCGCGGCGATCTTCGCGGTCTTCGCGCTCGGCTACAGCCTGCCGCTGGCCGCGGGTCTGGTGGGCATCGGTTTCGGCCTCGATCGGCTGGGGAACGCCGCACGCGGCGCCGCCAGGGCGGTGCGCATCGGAGCCAGCATCTTGATGATCGCGGTCGGTTTCTACTTGCTCGCAACCCTTGGCTAGGAGTGTCCATCGATGACGACGGATCGAAGTCAGCCGACCTGCGGCTGCGGATCGGCCGCCCAGCAGCCCCGCGACCCGGCCGCCCCGCCGCCCTGCTGCCCGGTGACCGGGCCGGAAGCGGCCGCCACGGCAGTCGCGCCACCCGCGCCGGTCGCCACGCTCGGCCGCAGCGACGCGCCCTGGAGCGACGGCGCCGTCGCGACGCCGGTCGGGGACGTGCCGCGCGTGCGCACGACCCTGACCGCCCGCGACCGACTCGGCGCGTTCCGGGTGCGGTGCAGCGTCGGGCGCATGCGCTATCGCATCGAACCCGGGTTGTACGCCGCCGGCTCGCCCGGGGTGGAATCGCCTGTCCTCGTCTCCGCGAACTACAAGCTGAGCTTCGATCATCTGCGCCGCGCGATCGAAGGCCGCGATGCCTGGATCCTGGTGCTCGACACCCGGGGCATCAATGTCTGGTGCGCCGCGGGCAAGGGCACATTCGGCACGGACGAGCTCGTCCGGCGCGTGGAGAGCTGCGCGCTCGAGCGGATCGTTTCGCATCGCAAGCTCATCGTGCCGCAACTCGGGGCGGGCGGCGTCAGCGCGCACCTCGTGCACCGGCGTTGCGGTTTTCGGGTGATCTACGGCCCCGTGCGGGCCGCGGACCTGCCGGCCTTCCTGGATGCGGGGATGAAGGCCCGACCCGAGATGCGCCGGGTGCGCTTCGCCCTCCGCGACCGGGCAGTTCTCATCCCGGTCGAGATCATGACGGGTGCGAAGTACTTCCTGCTCGCGGCGGCCGCGGTGCTGCTGCTGGGCGGCTTGACGCACCACGGCTATGACCTGGAGAGCGTTCAGACGGTCGGTCTGATCGGGGCGGCGGTCGTCACGGGTGCCTTTCTCGCGTCGGCGGTTCTCGGCCCGACGCTGCTGCCCTGGCTGCCGGGGCGCGCCTTCTCGGCCAAGGGCGCCGTGCTCGGCCTCGCGCTCCTCGCGGTGTTGGTGGCGAGCGCGTGGTCCGCGCTCTCGGCAGCGCTCCCCGGGCTGCACCTGGCGGCCTGGGCACTCATCGTCCCGGCGATCGCCAGCTTCACGGTCATGAACTTCACCGGCGCCACGACGTTCACCTCGCTGAGCGGGGTGTTGCGCGAGATGCGGATTGCCGTGCCGCTGCAGATCGCCGGGGCCGCCATCGGGCTCGCGCTGTGGGTGGCCGGCCTGTTCCTGGGGGGAAGATGAGATACCTCGAAGACGTCGTGACCCTCGAGTTCGATCCCAGCAAGTGCAGCGGCTGCGGGATGTGCGTCATCGTCTGTCCTCAGGCAGTCTTCGCCTTCACGAGTGGGCGGGCGGTGATGGCCGACCGTGGCGCCTGCATCGAATGCGGCGCCTGCGCGCGCAACTGCGAGCCCCAGGCGATCCGGGTACGAGCAGGCGTGGGCTGCGCAGCCGGTGTGCTGGCCGGACTCATCGCCGGAACCGAGCCGACCTGTGGCTGCGGCGATGATGCGGGTCCCTGCTGCTGACGTCACGCCCCCAGATCGCCCGGACGCCCCTCTGCCTCCAGCCGTGCTTGATGTTTCCCCGGCGAGCATCTAGACTTCGATGTCCGCAGTTCGCAAGGCGTTGAGCAGGTTGTGAAGGAGGTGCGGTCGTGAGATGCGCTCGTCTGCAGCAAGGACGGAGATGGGCTTGCCTGGGGGTTCTGGTGGCGGCCGTCGTTCTGGGGTGCGGCGGGGACGACAACCCCACGCCCCCCAATCATGACCCCGTGCCGGACTTCACCCTCATCGACATCAACCCGCATTCACCCACCCAAGGCGATCCCGTGGCGCTGAGCGACTTCGCCGGCCAGATCGTGATGATCTTCAACGGCGCCGCGACATGCGGCGTCTGCTGCGACGAGATGGATGCCGTGGGCCTGGCCATCGACAGCTTGGCGCAGGAGGGCATCACCGGCATCGCGGGGATGATGATCATCCCGACCGTCGCGCAGAACGAGAACGATCCGGACTATCTGCAGGGATACATGGAGGCCCCGCTGCCCGTCATGCGGGATTCGGTGGATGCGGTCCACGGGGGGAGCGCCATCCTTCGTCTGCTCGACTGCGAGGACTTTCACACGTTCCTCTTCATCGACCGCGATGGGTATGCGTGGAAGAAGACCAACGTCTACCAGGCACCGGCGGGCATGTACGACTTCCGCCCCGCGGTCTCGCCGAGCGGATATGCCCAGTTGCTGGCCTGGCTCCGCGAAATCGACGCGCAGGAGTGATCCGATCGGGTCACCGGTCGAAGCAGCCGAGGGGTGACTCTCTTCAGGAGTGGGCATGGCCGCGGTGCGATGGCTCCGCACGGATGTGCCGTTGGGCACCGCCCTCATCGATGCCATCGGCGAAGCCGACGCGCTGCGGCGCGTGACCGCACTCCTTTTCGATGAAGCCCCCGCGGCCGGGATTGACGCGCGCGCCGCGGGTCGCCACGTCGGGCTCCTCGGCCTGCGTGCCTCGGCGGTCACGGTGGCCACGGCGTACCTGGCATGGGAGGCTGCCCGGCGCGGCCGCGGTCCCCTGATCCTGCTCTCGCCGAATCAGGCTGCGGCCGAAGATGCGCGCGAGGACTTCACCTTCCTGCTCGGCGCCGAGCGCGTCGCGCGCTATCCCGAGCCATCCGTCCCGCCCTACGGTTTCCAGATCCCCTCCGCGGCCGTGCGGGCGGGGCGCATCGAGACCCTGGCTCGCCTGCTCTTGCCGCGCGCGGGCGAGGACGCGGACCGTCAGAAGCGCGTCTGGGTTGTGCTGGCCACGCCCGACGCGTTCGTCCAGCGGATGCCGCTGCCCAGCCACTTCCGGCGCTACGTCAAGCACCTGCAGGTGGGTCAGAGGATCGAGATGGAGGTCCTCACGGCACTCCTGGTGCGCATGGGGTATCGCGCCCAGTCGCTGGTGGGGGAGTACGGTGACTTCAGCCGGCGCGGCGGCATCGTCGACATCTACAGCTTCGGGCGCGAGAACCCGGTCCGCGTCGAGTTCGACGACGACGAGATCGCCTCGCTGCGCGAGTTCGACGTCTTCACCCAACGCTCGCTCGAGGTGCTCCCCGAGGCGGTCATCCTCCCGATGTGGGAGGCGACGCTGGACGAGGAGGACTGGGCCCGGGCGGAGCAGCGCGGATTCATCCCGCAGGGCGGGCCCCTGCGCGAGCACCTGGATCAGCTCCGCGGCGAGGGCAGCTTCGAGGGCGTCGAGTGGATGCTGGCCGGCTTCGGCGTACCGCTCGGGACGCTGCTCGACTTCGCCGGGGACGGCGCGCTGGTGGTCGCGGAGGACCCGGTGCTGCTCGATCAGCGCCTGAACGAGGCCCGGGAGGAGGTGCGCCGCGCGGCCCCTGCACCGCGCGATCCGGACCACCCCATCGAGCTGGCCGATGAGGACGATGACGCGGCGCCGCTCGAGGACCTCTTCTCGCCGCCCGCAGCGCTCTACGCCATGGAGGGCACGATCGGCGATCTGATCGCCGCCTGCCCAGCCGTCTACGTCGGCCTGGGCGCGCAGCGGCCGGTCGCCGGAGAGACGGCACGCGAGCGCGTGCGCCCGGCGAAAGGCTGGTCGGCGGGCGAGCAGCTCGCCGTGCCCGACCCGCTGGATGACGCGACGGCTGAGGCGATGGAGCGGTCCCCCGAGTGGCGCGCGATGGTGGCGCGACGGATCGGCGCGCAGGCCGCTCGCGATCGTGCGGACCACGCGGCGGGAGCGCCAGGGGAGGAGACGAACGGATCGCCGGACGGGCGCCTGCCCGCCCCGGGCGACGAGGGCCCGTGGCCGGCACCGCCGCCGATCGACGAGCCGGCGACCCAGGCTGGGCTGCTCGAGGCCGACATCGGCTGGAGCGATCAGGCCGAGACCTCCGCGCTCCTGGCCTACACGACGCGGCACTTTGCGCTGCACACGCGGTCCCAGGAGCATTTCGGCCGCAACCTGGACCTGACCCGCGCCTACATCGACCGGCTGCGCCGGCAAGGGTTGTCCGTCTCGATCCTGTGCGACACGGCGCCGCATCGCGACCGGTTGGCCGAGCTGATGGAGAAGTCCGGGGCGGAGTTCCTGGTGGGCAATCTCGCGGGCGGGTTCGAGATTCCCGAGCTCCGGCTCGCCGTGCTCACCGACCACGAGATCTTCCAGCGCAGCCGCCACCGCCACGCCAGCCGCCGCTTCAGCCGCGGCATCTCGCTCAAAGAACTGCTGGCCATGCAGCCGGGCGATTTCGTCGTCCACATCGAGCACGGCATCGGCGTCTACCGCGGGATCGAGCGCCTCTTGGTTGACGGGCACTTGACCGACTGCATGAAGATCGAGTACGCGGGCGGCGACAAGCTCTTCATCCCGGTCGAGCAGCTCAGCCTCGTGCAGAAATACGCGGCCGAGGAGGGCGCGCGACCGCCCCTGAGCAAGCTCGGGTCACAGAAGTGGGAGCGGACCAAGCAGCGCGTCAAGAAGGCGATCAAGGACATCGCCGCGGAGCTGATCGCGCTCTACGCGCAGCGCAAGGCCCAGCCGGGCCACGCCTACGCGCCCGACACCGTCTGGCAGACCGAGATGGAGGCGCGCTTTCCCTACGACGAGACGCCCGACCAGCTCAAGGCGATCGATGAGGTCAAGGCCGATATGGAGCAGCCGGTGCCGATGGACCGCCTGATCTGCGGGGACGTCGGCTACGGCAAGACCGAGGTCGCCATCCGCGCGGCGTTCAAGTCCGTGATGGACGGCAAGCAGGTCGCCTTCCTCGTGCCTACGACGCTTCTGGCCGAGCAGCACTTCACGACCTTCACCGAGCGCTTGCGCGGCTATCCGGTGCGCATCGACATGCTCAGCCGCTTCCGCGCGCGCAAGGAGCAGCTCGCCACGGTCGCCGATCTCAAGGGGGGCAAGGTCGACATCGTCGTGGGTACCCACCGCCTGCTCTCCAAGGACGTGGCCTTCAAGGACCTGGGACTCGTGATCGTCGACGAGGAGCAGCGCTTCGGCGTGACGCACAAGGAGCGGCTCAAGCGGATGCGCACGCAGGTCGACGTGCTCACGCTCACGGCCACGCCGATTCCCCGCACGATGAACCTCGCGCTGATGGGGGCACGCGACATGAGCACGATCGCCACACCTCCGCGCGACCGGCGGCCCATCCAGACGGAGATCTGCGAGTTCAAAAAGGAGATCATCACCTATGCGCTGATGCGTGAGGCGGACCGCGGGGGGCAGTGCTTTTTCGTGCACAACCGCGTCGAGTCGATCGACGCGATGGCCAACTTCATCCGCGGGCTGGTGCCCCATCTGCGCGTGGTCGTGGCCCATGGCCAGATGCAGGAGCGTCAGCTTGAGGAGGTGATGCGCCGGTTCCTCAATCGCGAGTACGACGTTCTCGTCTCGACCATGATCATCGAGTCGGGCCTCGACCTGCCCAACGTCAACACGATCATCGTGAACCGCACCGACACCTTCGGCCTGGCGCAGCTCTACCAGCTCCGGGGTCGCGTGGGACGCTCGGCCCGCAAGGCTTACGCCTACCTGCTGGTGCCGCCCAATCGGGTGATGACCGAGAATGCGATGAAGCGGCTCAAAGCGATCGAGGAGTTCGAGGATCTGGGCTCCGGCTTCCAGCTCGCGATGCGAGACCTCGAGATCCGCGGGGCCGGGAACCTCCTGGGAAGCGAGCAGCACGGCTTTATCGTCAACGTCGGGTTCGACCTCTACACGAGGCTGGTCGAGGAGGCCACGAGCGAGCTGCGCGGGGTGCCGGTCGAGCGCAAGCTCCAGACGCAGCTCGTCACGACGCTCGAGGCCTTCCTGCCCCGCAAGTACGTCGAGAACGACCCCGAGAAGATGAACCTGTACAAGGGCCTGGCCGACGCCGACACGGTCGCGGCGGTGGACGAGCTGGCCGCGGAGGTGATCGACCGCTTCGGCCGTATGCCGAAGCCGGCCGAGAACCTCTTCGAGCTACGCCGCCTGCGCGTGC
Organism: uncultured bacterium; assembly: GCA_964506245.1. Lineage (GTDB taxonomy): Bacteria > Eisenbacteria > RBG-16-71-46 > CAIMUX01 > WJJG01 > CAZDKK01. The sequence goes on from CAZDKK010000006.1 coordinate 67,529, forward strand.
GCGCAGCCGAGGCCGGCGTCGAGAAGCTGATCCTGCGCGACGGCGGCGTCGTCCTGGAGCTGCGCCGGGAGCTGACGAAGCGCGACGTGCAGCGGCTCATTCGCCAGATGCCGGTGCCGGTGACCTTCAAGACGCACGGCCGCCACCGGGTTGAGGCTGCTCCCGACGACGTGCGCGGCGAGATGCTGATCGTGGCGGGGCAGATCCTGGATAGCTTGAGCGGCTAGCGGAACCACAGCTCAGATTCGCGAGTGCGGCGCTGCGGGTGCGGGAGCACGACTCGGTGCCGGACTGGGTGGATCGGGCCCGTATCCCCCCTTGCCAACCTCTGAGGAGAAGCGCTAGCATAGCAATAGACGAGTAGTCGCAATCCTGTGAACGCCGTTCGCCGAGGAGGTGTGAAGATGCTGCGCGTGAATCGACTCCTCTCTCCGGCTGCCTGCAGGACTCTGCTGCCGATCTGCATCTCGCTCGTGACTGAGGCCGCGCTGTTCGCGCCGGCCGTGCGGGCCAACGAGGACCTGCTCCTGTGGAGCACGTTCCTGGGCGGGACCGGCTACTATGACGAGAGCTGCGCCTGCGCCCATGACGCGGACGGGAACGTCGTGATCGTCGGCCTGACCTCGAGCCAGAACCTGCCCGTGACCGCAGGCGCATTCGACGTGAGCTACAACGGATCGATCGATGGCTTCGTCGCCAAGCTGAGTGCCGACGGCAGCCAGTTGCTCTGGTGCACCTACCTGGGGGGCTCTGGGCTCGACTGGGCGACGGCGGTGGCTGTGGATGCCGAGGGTGACGTGGTTGTAGCCGGTTGGACGGACTCGCCGGACTTACCGGTCACGCCGGGGGTCTTTGACGAGACGTACAACTACGGTGAAGACGCCTACGTGGCCAAGCTCTCGAGCACCGGCGGTGAGCTCCTGTGGAGCACATTCCTGGGGGGCATCGATGGCGACTGGGCCTATGCAGTGGCTGTCGGCGCTGGGGGAGAGGTCGTGGTGGGCGGGACGACGTCATCGAGCGGGTTCCCCACCACCCCGGGCGCATTTGACCGGACATTTGCGGGGGGCGCGGGCCACGGCTGGGACGGATTCGTCTGCAGACTGAGCGCCTCGGGCGCGGTGCTCGTGTGGAGCACGTTCCTGGGCGGATCCGAGGTGGGTGGCGACGGGGGGGATGACACGATCGCGAGCCTGCTGCTCGACGAGACGGGCTGCCCCATCGTGGCCGGCACGACGTCTTCGCACGAGTTTCCCACCACGGCGGGCGCCTTCGATCCGACCTACAACGACGGCGGGGACGGCTTCGTCACGAAGCTCGCTCAGGATGGCGCCGCGTTGGTCTGGAGCAGTTACTTCGGTGGCAGTCTCGGCGAGGACTGCAGCGATCTCGCCTGGTCGGACGACGGCCACCTGCTCGCATGTGGACAGACCCATTCCACCGACTTGCCCACCACTCCGGGTGTCTACCAGCCGACCTTCGGCGGTGGCCGCGACGCTTACGCCGCCAAGATCGACATCGGGGGCTCGGCCGTGCTCTGGTGCAGTTACCTGGGGACAACCGAAGCGGAGGCGGCGAACTCAATCACCAGTGATGCCTACGGCGCGGTGATCGTTACCGGCCGAACGAATTCCGCTTCGTATCCGGTGACGCCCGACGCCTTCGATCCCACGTATGGCGGCGGAATGTGGGACAGCTTCCTTTCACGCCTCGACGCGCAGGGCTGCCAGCTCCTCTGGAGCAGCTATCTGGGCGGGACCGATCGAGACGAGGTGCGCGATCTGGCGACCTATGGAGAAGGCGTGTTTGTCCTGGGGCATACGCTGAGCAGCGACTATCCGACGACGCCGGGCGCCTTCGATGAGACGCACAACGGGGGCTACGACGTCTGCGCGAGTCGCTTCGCCATGTTGAATCCTGCCGCAGTCGGGGAACCTGTAGCCTCCCTCAACGAGGCCGCGGTCCTTGGTCTGCCGACGCCGATCCCCTTCGTGGATCAAGTCGTTCTTCGCTGCGGGGCAGTGCGGCCAGGGCCCGGCGCGATCTCGGTTCACGACCTCGACGGACGTCTGGTGCGTGCGGACTTGCCCATCGTGGTGAGCGGGCAGGGCGGCTACGCGGCCGTGTGGGACGGTCGCGCGGACGACGGCCGGCAGGTCGGCAACGGTGTCTACTTCGTGACGCTGCAAGCGGCGACGGGCTCGCAGGGCCGTCGCGTGCTGCGCCTGAAGTAGTCGGAATGGGGCGGGGAGCCCACGCCGCCGCGCAGGCGGCGGTGCCACGCCGGTTCCCCGTCCGTCACGTCTGCACGGTCAAGTGCCCTGTTCCGAAGCCGCGGGGTTGCGCGGTTCCTTGGAACTGGGCCACGGGCCGAAGCTTGCCCCCGCGCCCCTCTTCGGAGTCCTCCATCCCCCCCGGGCGTGCCGTGTGCTACGATCATTGAGGGAGGATCCATGAAGGCCCTCACTCCGACGATCGTGCTGAGCTGTGCACTCTGCTGCGCCGCCCCCGCCTCCGCCGTCTACCACAAGCTCAGCGGATACCTGCCGGGCGAGATGGTCATGGACGCCGCGGCCGGCGAGGGCCAGGCCCTGGTCGCGGGCGGCTACACCGGCTTTCACGTGCTCGACACGAGCGATCCAGCCCATCCGGTGCCGCTGTACACCCACGTCACCGACGGCCCGGCCTGGCGCGTCATCGAGCACGACTCGCGGGCCTATGTCATCGACTGGTGGAACGGGATGCTGGTGTTCGACGTCTCCGACCCGGCCGCCCCGGAGCTGCTGGGCGAGAGCCCGGCGTTCAACTTCGGGTACGACGTCCTCGTCGAAGGCGACTTGGCCTACGTCGGCACGGGCTCGTCCCTGCGCTGCATGAACGTGAGCGATCCCGCCCACATCGACCCGCTGCACGTCTTCCACGTGGACGACGGCGTCTGGTCCCTGCAGAAGGTGGGCAACACGATGTACGCGGCCGGCTGGGGAGCCGGCATGCTCATCCTGGACGTCACCAATCCCACCTCCTTCTCACTGCGGCACGTGATCGACACCATCGATCGCGCCTACGTCGTCGAGGTCGTGGGCGACGTGGCCTTCGTCGCCGACGGGTGGGCCGGTGTGCTCGCCATCGACATCAGCGATCCGGTGCACCCCGTCCTACTGTGTCAGTACGATCTCCCCGGTTGCGTCCAGTGGCTCGACGTGCAGGGCCCGACCGCCTACGCCACCGATCTCGAGTGCGGCCTCCACGTCCTGGACGTCTCGGACCCGACCCACATCACCGCCATCGACGCGTTTCACGTCCCCGGCTCGGCCAACCGCGCCGTGGTCCGCGACAGCCTGGCCTACGTCGCCAGCAGCAACGGCGGCCTGCACATCCTCGACATCCGTGACCCGGTCGTTCCCATTCGGATTGGGACCTATGACGCCGTGGCCGGAACCAACGAGGTGAGGGTGGCGGGGAAGACGGCCTTCCTGGCCGACGAGTACAGCGATCTGGTGCTGGTGGACGTGACGGTCCCGTCGCAGCCCGAGTATCTGGCCGGGATCGACTTCGGCTTCGAGGAGAGCGCGCGCTGCGTGGACGTCGAGGACAGTCAGGTCGTCTGCGGCACGAACAACTTCGGCGGCGGCAACCTCAAGTTCTGCACCACGCTGCCCGGCGTTCCGATCCAGCTCGACGCGAGCTTCATGGCCTACGGCGCGGTCTCCTCGGTGGAACTGCAGAACGGCATCTGCTATGCCGCCACCGTCGAGGACTGGGACTGCTCGGTCGAATGCGTCGACGCCAGCGACCCTCACCATCCCCAACTCCTGTCTCGCGTCCAGATGGAGTTCCTCGGTTCGCTGTGCGTCAAGGGTGACTATGTCTTGTGCGCGGTCCAGGCGGAGGGGTTGTGGATCTACGACTTCTCGAACCCGTATGCGCCCGCGCGAGTCGGGTTGCTCGATACGCCCGGCCTGGCCAGAGCGGTCGCGGTCGCGGGGGGGTATGCCTTCGTGGCCGACGACGAGGCGGGTGTGCAGATCGTGGACGTGACGGATCCGCACGATCCCCAGTGGGTCGGCACCCTCCGGCCGCACGACGACTGCATCGTGAGCACCCGGCCCGAAGTCCAAGGGAATCGCCTGTACGTGACCGATGAGAACTGGAACACGATCCACACCTACGACATCACGGACCCCGCCAACCCGGTGCTGATCGACGAAGACGCGTGGAACTACCGGTCACTGAGCCTGTGCGCGGCCGATGGGTTGCTCTACACCGCCAACCTCTGGGCCGGGATGTGCGCGCTCGACCTGCACGCGGTATCGGGCGTCGCGGAACCGGGGAACGGGGACTGGGCTGCCGCTGCCGGTTCCGAAGGCTTCCGCCTGAGTGTGGCCAGTCCGTTCCGCTCCGCGGCGACCGTGACCTTCGACATCGGTGCTCAGACGGCTCGCGCGGAGCTGTCGGTCTTCGACGCCGCCGGGCGCAAGGTCACGACGCTCGTGGACGGCCATCTGCGCCCGGGGAGCCACAGCGTGGTCTGGCTCGGCCGGGACGACAACGGCCGCGACCTGCCCGCGGGGCTGTACTGCCTCGGCCTGCGCGCCGGGTCCCGGAGCACCGCGCGGAAGCTGCTCCTCGTGAGGTGAGCCCGGTCGGCCGGACCGAGCACGGTTGTCACGCGCGGCACGGTGGCGCCGGACGCAACCTCCGCCCCCCATCCCTCCGTATTCCCGGTGACGCGATTCGCCGTCCCCCCCGGCGTCCCTTCGCCCGGGAGCGGTGAACCCCATACCTGGGAGGAGCGATGCTGGTCATCCGCGACCTGGTCAAGGTCTACCCCGGTCCCGTCGCCGCCCTGCAGGGCATCAACCTCGAGATTCCGAACGGCATGTTCGGGCTGCTGGGCCCGAACGGCGCCGGCAAGACCACGTTGATGCGGATCGTGGCCGGGCTGCTGGAAGCGACGGCCGGGCAGGTCACGCTGGACGACGAGGACGTCCTCGCGTCGCCCGCGCGCCTGTGGTCGCGCCTGGGGTACCTGCCGCAGGAGTTCGGCTTCTACCCGCACCTGACGGGCGAGCAGATGCTCGCCTACCTGCTCCATCTGAAAGGCATCCAGGCCTCCCAGGGTATGAAGCAGCTCTGCGCAGAACTCCTCGAGCAGGTCAACCTCACCTTCGCCGCGAAGCGCAAGGTCAAGTCGTACTCGGGTGGGATGCGCCAGCGGCTCGGCGTGGCCCAGGCGATCGCCGGGGCGCCGCGCCTCATCATCGTGGACGAACCGACCGCCGGTCTCGACCCGGAGGAACGCCTGCGCTTCTACCGCCTGCTCAGCACGCTGGCGACCGACCGGATCGTCCTGCTCTCGACGCACATCGTCGAGGACGTGGGGGTGCTCTGCCCGCGGTTCGCGGTCATCAAGGACGGCCGGCTGATCGCGGAGACATCGCCGACGCGGGCGCGCGCGGCGCTCGAGGGCATGATCTTCGAGGGCGAGGCAGCGGCCGGCGACCTGGACGAGCTGCGCCGGACGCGCTGCGTCACGCAGGCGGTGCTGGTCGAGGGCAAGAACCGCGTGCGCGTCTACGAGTCCGAGGGGCGCGCCCCGGCCGGCTTCGTCCCCGCGACGCCGACGCTCGAAGACGCTTACCTCGTGCTGATGCGGACCAATGGGACGCGGCGCGGAGGTTCGCGATGAGCCTCCGGCGTGTCGCGCTGGTCTACCGCCACGACCTCGCCCACCAGATCCGGCGGCCGATCACGTGGATGCTGATCCTGATCCTGGCGCTCACCGCCTGGGGTCTGTCGGTCGGCGACGTGCGGATCTCCTCGGGCGACAGCTCCGTCGGCGGCACCAAGGCCTGGATCACCTCGGAGTTCAACAATGCCAAGCTCTTCGGGATGGAGATCTTCCTTTTCTACTCCTTCTTCTTGGCGATCGTGGCGGGGATGGCAGTGCTGCAGGACGAGGAGCAGAAGGTCGGGGAGGTCCTCCACAGCACGCCCCTGCGGCCGGGTGAGTACCTGTGGGGGAAATTCCTCGCCGTGCTCACGACCTACCTCGGTGTCCTCGTCGTGCACGTGCTCGCGACCGCCTTCTTCAACCACATCGTGCCCCACCCCAAGGCGGCCGAGTTCCGCGGTCCGTTCGCGCTCGTCAACTACCTGCGGCCTGCGCTCATCTTCGGGCTGCCCGTCATCCTCTTCGTCGCCGGGACCGCCTTCGCCATCGGCGAGCGGGCCCGCCGGCCGATCCTCGTCTTCTTCCTGCCGGCTGCGAGCATTCTCTTCTCCGGGTTCTTCCTTTGGAACTGGTCGCCGAGCTGGCTCAGCCCCGCCGTCAACCGCCTGCTCATGCTGATCGACCCCGCGGGGGTGCGCTGGATCGTGGAGACTTGGATCAAGGTCGACCGCGGCGTCGAGTTCTACAACCACGCGCCGGTGGGCTACGATGCGCCATTCCTGCTCAGCCGGCTCGCCTTCGTCGCGATCGGCCTGGGCGCGGTCGCCGCGACTGAGCGGCACTTCGCCCGGACGCTGCGCGGCGCGCAGCGCGTCCGGCGCGGCCGCGAGTCGGCCGAAGCGGTCGCCGGGGGTGCGCCGGAGGGCGCAGTCGGTGCCGCCGGCACCTTGGATCTCGCCGCCCAGGCGACGCTGCCCTTCACCGCCGGGCGCCTCGGACAGCGCTCCTCAGGACCCGGGTTCCTGCGCGGCGCGGTCCATGTGCTGCGCTTCGAGCTGGCCGAGCTGAAGAGCCAGCCGGGGCTCTATCTCTTCGTGCCGTTGATGCTGCTCCAGACCCTCGGCACCTGCCTGACCGCGGTCGGCGCGTTCGACACGCCGGTGCTCCTCACACCGGGCGCGATCGCCGTGCGGGCCATGAACACACTGACACTGCTCAATGCGTTTCTGCTGCTCTTCTACACGGTGGAATCCCTGCGTCGCGAGCGGAACACGGGCCTGTTCCAGATCTACTTCGCCACGCCGGCCCGCACGGCTTCGATCCTGTTCGGCAAGGTCCTGGCCAATGCCGCCGTCGGCGTCGTCGTGACGCTGGCGACCTTCGTCGGTGCGGCGATCGCGCTGATCGTCCAGGGGCGGGTCGGACTGGAGCTGCAGCCGTTCGTGCTGGTCTGGGGGCTGCTCCTCGTCCCGACCTACATCGTCTGGACCTCCTTCGTGATGTTCCTCTTCGCGCTCACGAACAACCGCTACACGACCTACGGGCTGGGGCTGGCCGCGCTCGCCGCGACCGGGCTGGTGCAGATGCTCGGCAAGATGAGCTGGGTGGGGAACTGGGACCTGTGGGGCGTTCTCCTCTGGAGCGACATGGGGCACTTCGAGATCGATCGCCTTGCGCTCTTGCTCAATCGCCTGGCGATGCTGGGGCTCTCCGTCCTCTTCGTCGTCCTCACAATGCGCATCTTCCCGCGCCGCGACCGGGACGCGACCCGCACCGTCCACCGCCTGGCCGCCCCGGCTGTTCTGAGCGGCTGCGCGCGGATGGCGCCCTACGCCATCGTGCCCGCCGCGGCCCTGGTGGTGCTCGGGCTGCAAGTCGACAGCGGCTTTCAGGGCCGGGCGACCGAGAAGATCCAGAAGGACTACTGGAAGCAGAACCTGGCCACATGGAAGGATGCTCCCCAAGCCGATATCCGCCACGCCGAGATCGACCTCGACCTCGAGCCGGCGCGACGCCAGTTCCGCGTCGAGGGGTCCTATTCCCTGATCAACGCGGAGGAGAAGCCGCTGGCCCGGTTCGCCTTCACCGGGGGCACGCACTGGACCGACGTCGCCTGGACGATGAACGGCGCGGAATACGAGCCGGAGGACCGGACCCGGCTCTATGTCTTCACGCCTCCAGCCCCATTGCAGCCAGGGGACACGTTGCGCATCGGATTCCGCTATCAGGGTCGCTTCCCCAAGGGCATCACCAAGAACGGGCGAGGGGCAAGCGAGTTCGTCCTCCCCTCGGGCGTCGTGCTCACGAGCTTCTCGCCGTCCTTCGTGCCCGTGCCGGGATTCCAGGAGGAGATCGGGGTCGACAAGGACAACCGCTACGAGCCGCGCGTCTACCCGGACGACTTCTACATCGGACCGACGAAGCCGATCTTCGGCGCACGATCCCCTTTCACGACGCGCATCCGCATCACCGTCCCGGAGGCCTACACGGCGAACTCGGTCGGCACGCGCCAGAGCGAGACGACCGAGGCGGGCCGGCGCACGTTGGTCTGGGAGAGCGATCACCCGGTGCGTTTCTTCAACGTGGTCGCCGGACGCTGGCAGGAACGCGCCGGGCAGGGCACGCTCGTCTACTACTACCCCAAGCATCGCTACAACGTCGACGAGATGAGCGCGGGCCTGGATGCGGCCCTGCGCTGGTATTCGGAATGGTTCTATCCGTATCCCTGGCGCGAGCTGAAGCTGAGCGAGTTTCCCGCGCTCGCCTTCTATGCGCAGGGGTTCCCGACCAACATCACCTTCTCGGAGGGCATCGGCTTCCTCACCAAGAACGACCCGCGCTCGAACGCCGCGTTCATGGTGACCGCCCACGAATCCGCCCACCAGTGGTGGGCGAACCTCCTCACGCCCGGCGAGGGGCCGGGGGGCGAGATCCTGTCCGAGGGCATGGCCCACTTCTCGACCGCGCTGCTGACGGAGCAGGAAAAGGGGGTCGGGGCGCGGATCGAGTTCTGCAAGCGGATCGAGTCGCGCTACGGCGACGAGCGCCAGGTCGACTCCGAGCGCCCGCTGGTCAAGATCGACGGCTCGCGCGCCGGCGACGAGACGGTGGAGTACGACAAGGGCGGCTGGGTCTTCTGGATGCTCCTCAACCGCATGGGGCGGGAGCATGCCCTGGCGGGCATCCGGCACTTCATCGAGGTCTACAAGGACGGCCCCGACTACCCGGTGCTGCAAGACTTCATCGCGGCGATGCGGCCCTTCGCGCCGGACAGCACGGCGTACGACGACTTCGTGCAGCAGTGGTTCTTCCAGGTCGTGGTGCCGGAGTACCGGCTGGCGGAAGCCAAGCGGACCGGAGGCGAGGGCTCCTGGACCGTCACCGCGCGGGTGAAGAACGCCGGCGCGGGACGCATGCCCGTCGAGATCGCCGCGGTGTCGGGCGATCGCTTCGACAAGGAGGGCCAGCCCGAGCCGGCCTACCGCGATGCACGCGCTACGGTCGTGCTCGGCGCCGGCGAGGAGCAGGAAGTCACGATCGCCTGCGATTTCGAGCCCAAGCGGGTGGTGGTGGACCCGGACGCGCTCGTCCTCCAGCTCATGCGCAAGGCGGCCGTGGCGGGGCTGTGAGGGGCTGTCTCAACGGATGCGCAGGATCCTGCGGCTGGCCTCCCACCCGGCCGCGCGCGCACGGCAGAAATAGACGCCCGATCCCGCGGTCATCCCCCCGTCTGTTCGGCCGTCCCAGATGAGCCGGCTGCCGTTCCACCGCCCGTGGAACAGCGTTCTCTCGAGGCGGCCGTTCGGACCATAGATGGCGACCCCGAGCGACATTCCCAGGGGTGCGGAAAGCGCGATCGGCTGGCCGAGGCGGTAGGGATTCGGCACCTCCAGCAGGAGTGCCGTTCCGAGTACCATCGCGGGCACGTCATCCATCGCGGTTCCCAGCCGGCGAGCGATGTGCCAGGAAGGGCTGCCGCCCGCCGAGTGGAAGCAACCTCCGGCAATCAAGTCGCCGTTCAGCATCTGCAAGCAGTAGACATCGTCGTTCACCCCAGAGCCCAGCGCGCTCCAGCTCGCCCCGTCCCACCGGGCGATGTGACTGGCGGCGGCGCCTCCCGCCTCGATGAAGTGGCCTCCGGCGACGAGGCCGCCCTCGAACCATGACAGGGTGAGCGCGCAGTCCCATTCCGAGCCCAGTCCCTCACCGAGCGGCGCCCACTGCTCGCCGTCCCACCGGGCGATGTGGTTGGCGGGGGCCCCCCCAGCCTCGTAGAAGTTCCCCCCGGCGACGAGACCGTCTCCGTCGCATGCAATGGCGAAGACGTACTGGTAATCGCAGGGCTGCCCCGAGCCAAGGCCCAGTCCCAGCGTGTGCCAGGCCGTGCCGTCCCACGCGGCGATGCTGTGCGCCGGGATGCCGCCGTCCACGCTCGAGAAGTAGCCTCCGACAATGAGCATTCCCTGGCACACGGTCAGGGCCTCCACGATGTCTCACCCCGGGTCGTTCAGGTCGATGCCGCCGCCCACGGGAACCCAGGCCTCGCCGTTCCAGCGGGCGATGCGGTTGCCCCCGATTCCCGATTGCTCGGAAAACCGCCCGCCCGCATACAAGTCTCCGTTGAACTCGGCGAGTGCGCTGACAGTGCCGTTCAGCCCGGGTCCCATGCAGTTCCAGCGGGTTCCGTCCCACCGCGCAACGTGGTCGCACGCCTGGCCACCTGCTTGCGAGAACCATCCCCCGGCAACCAGATCACCCTCGAAGGCAGCCAGCGCGGTCACGTCGTTGTTCATCCCCGAGCCGAGCGGCGCCCATCGGCGCCCGTTCCACTTTGCCACGTGGTTGACCAGCACGTCGCCCGCAAGCCGAAACCAGCCGCCGACCGCGAGATCGCCCTCGTAAGACGCGAAGGCCCAGGCGTCATCGTCCAGCCCCATGCACGAAGTCGGAGATGAATGAAACCCCGCGGGCTTCCAGCCGAGGCCATCCCACAGGGCGATGTTTCCCACGGCTGCGTCCCCCGCCCAGGTGAAGGAGCCGCCGGCAAACAGAAGACGGGCGTGCGCGTGCAGGACGCGGACATCGCCATCCGTGCCGCCTGCCACTCCGTGCCAGGCCGTGCCGTCCCAACAGGCGACATGCGAGGCCGGCTGGGTGAACCTGCCGCCCGCAAAGAGCCGTCCGCCGTAACGCTCCAGCGCGTAGGCTCCGTTGCTCATCCCGGAGGCGAGCGGGAGCCAGTTCTGGCCGTCCCAGCAGGCGATGCGGCAGACGAGTGTCCCGCCGGCGCGGATGAACTCGCCTGCCGCTACCAGGCCCTCCTCGGTCGAGAGCAGATTGTACACTTCACCATCCACGCCCGGGCCCAGGGCGCACCACTGCGTGCCATCCCACCGGGCGATGTTGCTGCACGGAATCCCTCCCGCCGTGTGAAACGAGCCCCCTGCGTAAAGGTCCCCGTTGTGAACGGCGAGACAGCGCACGCATGTTCCCTCGATCCCGCTGCCGACGGGATACCAGTTCGACCCGTCCCAACGGGCGATTTCCGAAGCAGGGACACCGCCGGCCTGCAAGAAGAATCCCCCCACGTAGAGGTTCCCTTGGTGGACTGCCAGAGCCGTCACCCTGTCGCTCGCTCCCGTCCCGAGCGCGGACCATTGGGATCCATCCCAGCGGGCGATGAAACTGGCGGCCACACCACCGGCGTCGTGAAACCTTCCCCCCGCAACCAGCGTTCCCTCGTACGTCGCCAAGGCCAACACGGCATCGGAGGATACGGACATCCCGGTCCCGAGGGGCTGCCACCCCCCTTCGCGCAGGATCGCGATGTGGTTCAGGCGAACGCTGCCGGCCCAGACAAAGTCACCGCCCACGGCCAAGGAGCCGGCGTAGTCGGCCAGAGCCACGACTCGCCCGCTGAGACCGGCGATGAGCCCGGGATTGCCAAAACCCTGCCACCAGAGCTCGTCCCCCGGCACCGGGTTGCGCCCGGCCGGATCCTCCGAGTGAGCATGGGGGCTGCCACGCGCACCCAAGCTGTCCGCGTATGCCAGGCAACACCGCGGCAGGCAGCACGCCCCGATTGCGCCGGGGCCGGTGTCGCGAGCCGGGGTTGCCGGTACAGCAGGATCGACAGCCAGGCCCAGGAGACTCAACAGCGGGAGCAGAACCATCCATCCACGGGAAGCGGTCATCATCGCACACCTCCCTACGCTGCACCCGGTTGGGAGTTGGTGCAGGTCGGGAACCGGCGTCAGCGGGCTGGGGTCCGCTCGTGGACCCGGGTACCGCGGGGCGAACAGCCCGGTGCTCTGTGCACGGTGATGACGGACCCCACAACGCTACCGTCGTTCTTCCGCCACAAACTATACGTCACCCTGTCGACCGCCGCAATGGGCGGCGGTCTCGGCGGTCGCAGGGGCGTGGGGGCCAGCGCGCCCGCTGGGCCCCGCACAAATGCCGTGCGCGCCTCACATTCACCGGGGGCTCCACTCGATCGCGACCGCGAAGCCCCCTCGTGACGGCACGAAACTAACGCCGACCTGCTCCGGCGCGCCCGCCTCGATGAACGCGTCGTTCACGAAGGCTCCGAGGAAGTGGCCAAAGGCCAGCCCGGCGAGCACATCTGAGGGGTAGTGCTTGCCCGCCTCGACGCGAGCCCAGGCACAGGTGCCGGCCAGGAGCGCGCACGTGACGCCCGAGGCTGTTCGCAGGGCGGGGCTGTGAAAGATGGCCCGGGCGTTGCGGGACGCCAGGGTCGCGCGCACCGCGGAGCCCGCTGCATGCCCAGAGGGGAAGCTGCGGTCATCGGAGCCGTCCGGGCGCGTGCGATCCGTCGCGCGCTTGAGCAGCTCGACCGCGCCGTGGGTGGCCCCGATCGTCGTGTATCCCAGCGCGCCGCCCTTCAGCTTGTTGACCGTCCAGCTCCGGGCATCCTCGCCGCTGGGGCTGGCCAAGAGGCTGATCAGGTAGGTGTAGCTGGTGACCTGCACCAGCCGATCGCTGGCACGGCCGGCGCCGCTGCCGGAACCAAAGATGAGTGTTTCGTCCGCGGCCCAGGTCGAGAGACGTTCGTCCATCCCATCGACTTGAAGCGCGAGCGCGAGGGCAACGGGCGCCCAGGTCTCGGGCGCGCTGGCGGCGCCTGCCAGCGCGTGGCGAAGGCGTGACCCCCTCGGGGTCAGCGTCACGTCCTCGCCCCAGGCGTGCCCGTCGGGCAGTGTGGCGCACCCGGCGAGACAGGCGGCGCAGGCCGCGAGCAGCGCGGCGCAGACGGTGCGCGTGAAGCAGGTCTCCATCGTGCGCTGCAGGTCCTCCTCGTGCACACCGCCGATAGATGCAGGCGAGGCACCTTCTGGACGATCGCACGATGCCCTGGCGAAAGGAAAGGGGCGTCCTCGCCTGAGGACGCCCCCGATGGGTCGACACGCGGCTCGATCGATCGAGCCGGCGCGCTCGCCTACTTCTGGAGCATCTGCCGGCGCTCGCGCTCCTTCTTGAGGACCTCGGTGTTCAGGACGCTGAACTCCACGCGCCGGTTCTTCGCCAACCCGGTCTCGGTCGTGTTGTCAGCGATGGGCTTCTTCTCGCCGTAACCGACGGCCGTGTACTGCGCGGAATTGAGTTGCGGGAACTTCGAGAGGAGATAGTCCCGAACGGAGTTCGCCCGCTTCTCGGAAAGCTGCTGGTTCATCGCATCCGACCCACGGGAATCGGTGTGTCCGCCGATCTCGACCCGCAGATCAGGCCACTGGATCAGGATACCCCCGATCTCGTCGAGGACGGCGAAGGACTCCGGCCGGATGGCCCACTTGCCGGTATCGAAGTTGATGTTGCGCACCGTGATCTTGCCGGTGTCGAGCAGCTCGACCTCCTTCTCGCTGATGACGATCGGGCATCCGTCGGCGTCCACGCGGGCGTTGGCCGGGGTATTGGGGCACCGATCCAGGCCGTCCACGACGCCATCCTTGTCCGCGTCGGTCGGGCAACCGGTCGCATCCACCTTGGCGCCGGTAGGCGTGTTCGGGCACTTGTCCAGGCCGTCGTGTACCCCGTCCTTGTCCGCATCGGTCGGACAGCCCTTGGCATCGACGGTCACACCGGCGGGCGTGCCCGGGCAAGCGTCGATGCCCTCAGGCACACCATCCCCATCGGTGTCCGACGGGCACCCGGAGGCGTCCACCCGGGCGCCGACCGGGGTAGACGCACACTGATCCAGCCCATCCGGGATGCCGTCGCCGTCCGAGTCGATCGGGCAGCCGGTGACATCAACCCGCGCTCCGAGCGGGGTCGCGGGGCACTTGTCCCGCTTGTCGCCGACGCCGTCGTGATCCGCATCCTGCCGGGTCGGCGACCCGCCGATGGCGAGTTCGAGCCCCAAGGTGAAGACGATGTTCTGGTTCCAGTCATCCGCCGGCGGATCCGGCGTGAAGGAGGACGTGAAGTCCCAGAGCCAATCCCTCACGTCAGCTCTCACCGCCAGGCGGGGGAGCGGCCAGAAGAGCAGACCAGCCCCGAACTCGGGGCCGTTCGCGTACTCCTCCTCCGGCCAGACATCGTTCGCGTCGTACTTGGCCTCCTGCCATCCAGCGAGCACGAACGGGCTGACGATCGATTTCGGGGCGAAGTTGAGAATCACGTTCCCGCCGTAGACCGCTAGATCCTGATCCACCGACGGCCACGACTCGTGATCGATCCAGGGGAAGCCATGGTGCACGGTCTCCCCGGACAGGAGGGAGTAGTGGCCTTCCACACCGAGATACCCGTTGAGCCAGAGGCCCACGAGTCCTCCGTAGTGCGGTGTATTCTCCAGGTTGACATCCCTTGCACCATCCATGTAACCGACGATAGGTGCGAGATCGAGATGCATCCCCTCCACCTGTGCCAGGCACGGTGCAGCTATCGCCAGGCCCAACCCGCACGCGAAGCCGAGCCGACCTAGGTCGCGAACCTGCCAAGACCTCATACCACCCTCCTTGGTTGACACCATGAGATTGTGGTTCCCGCGGCAGGGTACCATACCCCAGTCAGGTCGTCATCGTTGATGACGACGAATCATACAGACCGTACACATTGGGATTGGGCGCCGTACATCCACTGCGGACGAGAGCGAGGGGCAACGAGGTACGGTAGACGGGCTTGAATTGGGTCAAGAGATCAGCGCCGGCGAGGCGCCGATCGAGCGCGGCCTCTATTTGCGCACCTCGGCCTTGGGCGTCGCGGCCAGGGTGCCCTCCCGCAGATCGGCCGCGACATAGCCACCCTGGACACGTTGCGGGAAGTAGACCTTCTCGATGAACTGAACGCAGAAATCGGCCGCCAGCGGCACGAGGCGACCCAGGCGTCCTTGTTGCGACATCCAGGCGAGGCGGGCGAGACGGATCGGGTCGAGCACCCCGCGGATCCACAGGAAGAGAAGTCCGAAGAGGGCACGGGACAGCGGGTCCCGGCCCTCGGTCAGCCGCCGGATGCGCCCCGGATCCACGTGGATGGAAGCCAGGAGCCAACGAGCTTCGGGGCTCTCCTTGTCGTAGTGGTCCTGGTTCTTGGTCAGGTGGCGGTCGACGTCGAGACCGTCGGCGCGGGCGCGATCGTAGAGCTGCGTGTTGGGGTAGAAGGTGAGCGAGTAGAGGAAGATGTGGGTGCTGCTCGGCAACTCGTGCAGGAGCGACGCCGTCTGTGACCAGTCCTCGGGGCGCTCATACGGATTGTCCACGATGATGTCGTAGATTGCCGGAATGCGATGCTGATCGAGCACGCGGGCGCAATCCAGGAGCTTGTCGCGCGAGTAGGGCCGGCCGTAGACCTCGCGATGCGTCCGCGCGCTGCCGCTCTGGATCCCGATCAACGCGAAGCCGGCCGGCGCGCGGGCGAGCAGCCGCGCCTTGGGCTCGTTCACCCACTGCGGGATGGCGCGGAAGACCAGCGGGATGCCGAAGCCCCGGCAGCCCTCGGCGAACTCGCTCAGCCAGTCAACCGAGTGCACCGTGAAGCAGTCGTCGATGATGTCGATGTAGTGAATCCTGCCGCGATACTGCCCCAGGTTGGTCCGAATCTCCTCCAGCACGTTGGCCGCGCTGCGACGCCGGATGGCGGTCCCGCACACGCGGCTCAAGAGGTGATTGCAGCAGTAGGTGCAACGATTGGGACAGCCGCGCGTCGTCATGACCGAGAGGTAGGAGCCGCGATAGCGGCCGTATCGCTTGAAGAGCGCCAGGTCCATGGGCTGCACGACCTGGCGATGGACCACGTACGCACCCGTAGGAAAGTGCTCGGGCCAGGGCAGCGCGTCGAGGTCGTCGACCACCGGGCAGTGGCTGATGCCGTCCTCCGGGCCGGCGGGCGCGCCGGATGTCCCCATGGCGAAGGCCCCCGGCGACGGCGGCGCGTCGCCCGGCGCTGCGACGGCCGCGCTTCCCCGGTTGAAGCCGGGGATCTCCCGCGTGATCTCGCCCTCGCGCCAGGCGCCGCAGAACTCGACCAGGGCGCGATCGGCCTCCCCGACGCAAACGTAGTCCGCGTGGGGCAGGCAATCCCGGGGAGCGATCGTGGGGTGGACGCCGCCCCAGACGACCAGTGCATCTTCGCCGCAGGCTCCGCGGATCGTACGGGAGAGGTCGACGGCCTTCAGGAAGAACGGACTCATCAGGCTGATCCCCACGATGTCGAAGCGTTCTTGGCGGATGAACTCCGCCACGGCCTGA
The DNA here is from genome assembly GCA_964506245.1 of uncultured bacterium. Classification (GTDB taxonomy): domain Bacteria; phylum Eisenbacteria; class RBG-16-71-46; order CAIMUX01; family WJJG01; genus CAZDKK01. The sequence goes on from CAZDKK010000006.1 coordinate 83,906, forward strand.
TGGTCTTTCGGATCGGTCCCGGTGTGGAAGAGGATTGCGGCATCGTGTCCGGCGCGGCGCAAGATGGCCAGGAGCAGCTTGAGGCTCACGTTGTCTGTGTTCCCCAACAGGGAAACCAGCAGAATGCGAGGTCCTGTTGCTGCCATGACTCGGGGGCTCCGGGTTGACCGCAGACACCGTGCGCGGCGGGTACCCATGGTGGCTAGCTTTCAATCCTAGTATCGACCCGTCCCGGACTCAACCGCAGGCCGGTCGGAGGTCACGGAACACCAGCCTTGACAACGCACGACGACTTCTGTAACCTGCACGGTTCAGCATAATTCCATCTCGCCCCGGGCGGCTGGGTACCGCCTGTCGTCGGGGGCCACTCGGACGCGGTTCTGATCCGGGAGTCGGGAGATGTTGCGCGGATCCATGCTCGCCACGCTCGCCGGGGCGTGCCTCATCGCAGCCGGGTGCATGCTGGCCGGGTGCGGGCGGGATTCGTGCATCCCGGAGACGACCGGTCCGGTGGCCCAGGTCGAATTCGGCGATGGCATCGAGATCGTTTCGCCCGCCGGCACGTCCGTGCGCCTCTTCGCCGACTTCACGCCGATGACCTACAATGGCCGGCCGGCCATTCGCCTGCGCGACCTGATCGGGTCTGACCTCGTCACCGCCCCGGACCTCTACGGCTACCGCTTCATCGGCACCGACGGCTTCTACGCCAACATGCCGGGCAAAAGCTACGGCGACAACACCTGGTCCCAGCTCGGGATCGGCTACCTCGACCTGGTCGACATCCGCGTGCTCTTCGAGGCCGCACTGGATCCGATGCTGCGCAAGGGCCACAACGTGAAATACCTGATTCGCGTCGATGTCCTGCGGTCGATCGACGTGGCCTGGAGCGAAGGGCGCAAGCTGGCCCCGGTGGGGGAAGTCCCCTCGGTGACGGTGCCCGACGGGTACCCTGAGGCGGGATCCGAGGGTCTCCGGCTGGCCGACGTCGTCACCCAGGTCGTCCCAGCGGACATCGTTCCCGGCGACCATCTCTATCGCGTCCTCGCGCTGGACGGCACGGGCCTGCCCCGCTTGCTCACGTGGGAGGAGATGCGCGCCGCCTACTACTTGCCGAGCAGCGATCGGATCGCGATGGCGGAATCGCTCGGACCCGCGTACCAGCTGCAGCTGCCGCGCACGATCCGGCTCGAGGGGGGCGCATCGCGCGCGCTGCCTCTCGGGGGGAGCGGCACATGAACAGACGGCGTCTGTGCAATCTCCCCGCCGGCCGCCGCAGCCCGACCCTCGCACTTGCTTGCGCTTGTCTGCTGGGGATCGCCGCGCTCCCGGCCGCGGGTCAGGAGGGAACCCCATGGGCCGCGACGGGAGATGTCGGGCCCGACTCTCTGCCGGTGTACCGACTGGGAGAAACGATCGTCGTCACGGCGACGCCCCTGGCCGAAGGCCTGCCGGCTCGGACGGAGTACTTCGCGCCCGGGGATCTCGAACGTCTGCCCGGCAACGACGCCGCGGACGTCCTGAAGACGAGCGCCGGGATCGAGGTCAGCACGGGGCGCAAGGATGAGGCCAGCATCACGCTGCGTGGCTTCACTTCGCGTCGCATCGCCATCCTGATCGACGGCCGCCCGGTGAATCTGCCCTACTACGGCAGCGTCGATCTCGCCTCGGTCAGCACGGACAAGCTCGTTGGGATCACCGTCGTCCGCGGACCGGCTAGCGTGACCTATGGTGCCAACGTCATGGGCGGCGTGGTCAACTTCATCACGGCGCGCGGTGCGGATCGACCGGGCACGCACTTGCGCGTGGGGGCCGGCAACCACGACACGGGTGAGGTCCATCTGAGCCACGGACTGGTGCGCGGGAAGTGGGACCTGCTGCTGAGCGCGCGTGGAGCCGGCAGCGACGGCACGCTCCTCGCGAGCGGGTTCAAACCGGTGGCAGGCAGCGGCTTCGAAGACGGAGGGCTGCGCGACAACAGCGACTTCACCGAGTGGGACCTCTTCGGGAAACTCGGGTACACGCCGGATGCTGGGACCGATCTGGCCCTCTCATGGGGCCATCACAGCCAGGAGAAGGGGGTGCCGGGGGCCATCGACGAGGAGCGCTACTGGCGATTCACCGACTGGCACCGCACCTTCGCCGATCTGACGCTGCGTCATGCGTTGAGTGCCGGGACGAGCGTGGACGCAAAGGTGTACGGCGATCTCTTCGTCAACACGCTGGTCGACTACGAGGACGCCTCCTACGATCCCGCCGCTGTGTTCTACAACAGCACGCACGATACCTGGGACCTGGGGGGTATCGTTGCCTTCGAGCACGATTGGACGGCGCGCCATCACGGAACCTACGGCGTCAGTCTGCGCGAGGATCAGATCAAGAAGCGGATGAACCCGTGGGAGCCCTGGCTCTATCATCACCAACTGACCGGCTCCATGCACGCCCAGCACGTTGCGCAGCTTGGTTCCCGGGTGTGGGGGTCGCTCGGCCTGGCGGATGACTTCCTCGTGTACAACCACCTCCGCGAGGTAGATCACATCCTCGGGTGCTCGGCCGGGCTAGCCGTGCACCCTTGGACCGATTGGCGCGTCTTCGGCGCGTTCGGGCGGAGCCCCCGCTTCCCGACGCTGAGCCAGCTCTGGGGCTCCCAGTCGGGTAATCGCAACCTGGGGGCCGAGGTCGCGCACCGGTTCGAGCTGGGCATCGATGGGTCGCCCGTCCGCCATCTGCGCACCGAAGCGACCCTCTTCTTGAACGAGCTTGTCGACCTGATCGACCGTGATGTTCGGCGGGCCGGGCGCTACGAGAACATCGGCTCGGCCCGGAGCTGGGGAACCGAGACCGTGGCCACGCTGCGGCTGCGGGAGTGGATCGAGCTGCAGGCGGCCTACACCTACACGCGCACGGAGAACCACGACACAGGGGATCCGCTCGATCTTGTCCCTGAGCACAAGGTCGACGGCCGCCTGGTGGTCTCGACCTCGGGCGGTGATACCCAGTGGATCTTGACGGCGACGCGGGTTGGCGAGCGCTTCGACAGCGAGGCCCTGACGGCGGACAAGACTCTGCCGGCGTACACGGAGGCTGACTGTCGGATCATCACCCGCGTGGCCCGGCGACTGGCGCTGTCGCTCGAGGTCCGGAACATCGGGGACACCTACTATGAAGAGGAGGTCATGTACCCCGCACCCGGGCGAACGGTTTTGTTCTCAGCCACGCTCGACATCTGAGCCGTGGATCGATGCAGTCCTGACCATGGGAGTGTCAAAGGAGGATGACATCATGAGGAAGTCCGCGATCATCTGTCTGGTCATGGGGGCGGCTCTGCTGGCGTGCGAGAGCGCGACGAGCCTGACGATTTACGACATCCAGTACTCGACGGGTCCCGACTACACATCGCCCTATGTGGAGCAGTCGGTGTCCGTGACGGGTGGCGTGGTCACGAAGGTCTTCGTCGGCGGAAGCACCAAGATCGTGATCCAGGATCCGACACTGGGTGACGCATGGGCCGGCGTCCAGCTCGTCTTCAGCAATCCAGGTCAGGCCGCGGGCATCGTGCGCGGCGACCAGATCGACGTGGTCGGCGGCATCGTCGCGGAGTACCGCGGGAACACCCAGATCACCGTGACCGACAGCTCCAGCGTCGTGATCAACAGCTCGGGCAACGTCGTCGACCCGCTGGTGGTCTCGACTGCGGCGATCCCCAATCCGGTCAACCACGATCTGAGCGAGCAGTACGAGTTCATGCTGCTCACAGTCGAGGACGTCACGGTCGGCCAGATGGACCTGGGCAAGAACTCCGACAACTATGAGCTCATCAACAGCGAGGGTCTCTGTTGGGCGTCGGACTACGCCAACGAGGACCTGCTGCCGGGCCACATCTACTACGTCGATCCCGCACAGTCCTTCGAGAGCGTGACCGGCTACCTCGAGCAGTATCTACGGCCGGAGCAGAACTGGGACTACTACCAGCTCCTGCCCCGCGACGCCGATGACTACGTTCCCGTGTCGACGCCGGTCGAGCTGACCAGCTGGGGCTCGGTCAAGTCGCTCTTCCGTTAGCGCCGCCGCGCGACCCGGGCATGGAGAGCCGTTGGTCATACGCGCGCGCTGCCGGCTGGGCCCTGCTGGTCCTGGCCGGCGGCGCGCTTCCCTTGCGCGCCGAGACGCTGACGATCCACGACCTGCAGGTCTCCACGGCCGCGCAGGACTGGAAGTCCGCCCACGAGGGCGAGATCATCTCCCTGATCGGCGGGGTCGTGACCCACACGATCGGGTTTCGCATCACGCTGCAGGACCCGACGCTGGGCGACGCCTGGGCCGGCGTGGAGATTCGCGCGTTCGAGAATGAGGCCCCCCTCGGTGTCGTGCGGGTCGGTGACCGAGTGGATTTCCACGACATCTTGGTCGAGGAGTTCCGCGGGGGCACGATCCCGCAGTTCAAGAGCTACAGCAGCTTCGAGATCCTCAGCTCCGGCAACGCGCTGCCGGAGCCGGTCCTCGTCCCCTTGGCCGATCTCGCCAACCCGCCCGACCGCGAGCGGTGCGAGCGCTACGAGGGGATGCTCATTGCGATCGAGGATGTGCGCGTCGGCCAGATGGATCTGGGCAAGGCCGAGGACAACTACGAGCTGTCCGATGGGAGCCACGCCGCGTGGGGCTCGGACTACTACAACGTGGACCTGGCCGTGCCTCCCTTCCCGAAGTACCACGTCGCGCGCGGCGAGCGGTACGCGCGGATCACAGGGGTCTTCCAGGAGTACGCCTACCCGCTGGAGGGATGGGACTATTACCAGATCCTGCCGCGGGGTGCAGCGGACTATGCGCGCTCGGAGATCTACACGATCCGCGACGTGCAGGAATCGACGGCGGGCGATGGCTGGGTCTCCCTGCTGCTCGGGCTGCGGGTCAGCGTGGAGGGCGTCGTCTCGGCGGAGCGCTCGGCGCGGGGGCGCCTCGCCCTATGCGACCGCCTGCTGGGCCCGATCTGGTCGGGAGTCCTCGTGAGCGACCCCGGCGGGCGGCTGACCGCAGTGGCGCGGGGGGACAGGGTCCTGCTCGAGCAGGTGCTGGTCGTGGAGAGCGGCGGGCAGACCCTGCTGCTGTGCGATGCCCAGAGCCAGTGCACGGTGACGGGCACGGGCGGCAGCTCCGGCGCCTTCGGCCTGGACGCGGCGGCGCTGGCCATCGGCGCGGGCGACGCGATATCCGAGCCGTACGAGGGCATGCTGGTCGCACTGTACAACGTCAGCGTTGCATCCCGCGGCGTGCCCGAGGGGGACAGCTTGTACTACCTCGCCACCGCGAGCGACACGCTGCTCGCCACCGATGCCGACTGCGGCCTGGTCCCGCCCGACAGCGTCTTTTTCGTCCGGACGGGTGACCGTCTGGGTCGCATTCGAGGCCTCGTCCTCGAGCGCGAGCTTCCGAGCGGGGGACGGGCCTACGTGTTGGCGCCCCAGTCGGCGGAAGACTATTACTTCACTACGGGAGCCGCCGCGGTCTACACCTCGTGGGGCCGTCTCAAGGACCGCTTCCGATAGGAGCCACCCATGCGGGTACAGCGTTTCTTCCGCGGAAACCTCGCCGGATCGACCGTTTGTGCGAACGCCCGGATCTCTCGCGAGATCGCCTTGGGCGCGCTCGCCGTCCTCGTGGCGGCGGGTGCCCCGCACGCGGCGTCCCCGCACGCGACGCCCGCGCACCCGGCACCCGCGGTCTCGGAGGCATACCGGGCTCGGGGTGCGGCGCCGCCCTACAACATCTACGAGCTGCAGCACTCGGGTCCGGAGCTCGACTGGAAGTCCCCGCACATGGGCGAGATCGTCAAGTGCGTCGGGGGCATCGTCACGCACAAGTTCCAGCAGCGGATCGTGCTGCAGGACCCGAGCCTCGGCAACGCGTGGGCCGCCATCGAGGTGCGCGGCTACCCGGTCTATCCGACCGGCATTGCCGTCGGGGATCAGGTCGACTTCAACAACGTCTACGTGGATGAGTTCCGGGGTGTCACGACGCTGCAGTATTACAGTGCCAGCAGCCACGTGGTCAACTCGAGCGGGCATGCGCCGCCGCCCCCGCTTCCCATCTCCGTGTGGGATGTGCGCTACCCCGCGTATCCCGAGGACACGGAGCGGATGGCGGCGATGCTCGTGGTGGTGACCGAGCAGATGACGATCGGCGCCATGGACCTGGGCGCCCATCAGGACAACTACGAGCTGCTGGGAACGCTGGGCGAGACCGCGTGGGGGTCCGACTACGCCAACGCCGAGATCGGCTCGACCTACTACGTGTCGAGCGGGGAGTGCTACGCGCGGATCACCGGAATCATCCAGCGCTACGACAACGACGCCGAGTGGGACTACTACCAGCTCCTGCCGCGTATGAACTTGGATTACGTGGCGTGCGGCACCGGGGTCGACCCGGAGCCGCAGACCGCGGAGTTCCGGCTCGTTCTCCCGGGGTCCAATCCCGGCCGGCTCCCGGCGGGGATCGCCTACGAGCTTCCCCGGGGTGCAGCGGTGAGGCTCGAGGTCCTCGATGCATCCGGTCGCTGCGTGGACTTGCTGGTCGAGGGCTGGCGCGAGGCCGGACGCCACGAGCTGGCCTGGGACAGCGCGGTCACGCCGGGGGGCGTGTACTTCGTCCGGCTGCGCGCGGCGGGTGACGACCACGTCCAGCGCCTGTGCCTGCTGCCCTGACCTGCGAGGGATGTGGTATCCTCAGGGGTGAATCCCCGCCGGCTTCCATCCGGCGACGGATGCGGGATGGGGGCGCGCGGGATCGCCTCGCGGAGGATACCCCATGTCCATTTCCTCTCGACCCCACACCACCTGCTTGCCGATGGGGCTCCTGGGCGCCCTCGCGTGCGCCCTCGCGCTCTGCGCAGCCGGGGGAGCCCGCGCGCTCACGTACGTCAGTGCCTCCCCCTCGGGCGCGCAGTTCCCGCAGTGGGAGGGCGGTGACACCGAGCTCGAGTTCGCCGACATGAACGGCGACGGCCACGTGGACCTGATCAGCATCGGCGATCACGGCTCGCCCTATGTCAACACCGACGAGCACGGCGTGATGGTCTATTTCACGGACGGCGCCGGCGGCTGGTCGATCCACCAGGAGGGTGACTTCGGCTACGGCGGCATTGCCGCGGGTGACGTGAACAACGACGGCCTGATGGACGTCGGCTACGGTATGCACCACGACTACGCGGGCGGCGATCTCGGGGATCAGCTCATCGAGGTCGCGCTGGGCGACGGGACGGGCACGAGCTGGATGCCCTGGGACGACGGCCTCGCGACGAACGGCGAGGACTGGGGCATGGCGCCCACCGACTTCGCCGACTTCGACAACGACGGCGACCTCGACCTGGTCAGCAATTCCTTCGGCTGCTGCAACGGCGTCCACGTCTATCGCAACAACGGCGACGGGACCTGGACCCAGACCTTCGCGCGCACCGGCGGCAACGCCACCTGTTCCGTCACCACCGGGGATGTGAATGGCGATGGCTTCGCCGACGTTGCCGCCGGCTATCAGAACGGTTGCGTCTTCTTGGGCGATGGGACCGGAGGATTTGCTTCCGCCGACACGGGTCTACCCGCTCTTGGCTCGGGGGGCCTGCGGGGCGTGGCCCTGGGCGACGTCGATGCGGACGGGTGCGAGGATCTCGCCTTCGTGACGGGTGGGCGGGTGTACGTCTATGTCTGGCGGACGGACCACTGGGACTTAGCCTCGACCGGATTGCCGACATCGACGATCTATGCGGCCGCCCAGCTCTGCGACCTGGACTCCGATGGCGACATCGACCTCGCGGCCATGGGGAGCGGGACCTGCTCCGTCTGGCTGGGCGACGGCGCGGGGAACTGGGCGACCGGGGGAGGCTTCACCGCGCCCGCGTCGAGCGATACGCAGGCCTTCCGCGTCGGTGGCGACATCGACCACAACGGCTATCCCGATGTGGCGCTCCTGCAGGAACAGGGCACCTGGCCGAGCTATCGCAACTACCTTCACGTGTACAAGGAGTCGAGCACGCCCACTTCGCGCTTCGTGCGCGCGCAGTTCCCGCACGGACACGAGAGGTTCTACTTGGGTTCAGTCCAGGTCATCCGCTGGTCGGCTGCTCGCATCGGCCCCGGTCCGGCCCTCGTGAATATCGATCTGTCGACCAACGGACTCGCAGGCCCCTGGTCTGCGATCGCCGAGGGCGTCCCGGACAACGGCCGGTACCAGTGGATCGTGACCGGTCCGGTCACGGACAATGCCTACGTGCGCGTCACGCTCAGCCAGGACGGCCAGAGCGTGCACGACATCGCCGGGCCTTTCACACTGCTCTCCTCGAATCCGGCCACGGTCATGGACCCGGCTACGCCGGGCATCTCGGCTCCGATCTTGGGGAGCCTGCGATTGGAGGTTTCCCCCCATCCCGTGGCGGCGCGTGCTTCCCTGCGCGTGGTCGACGTGCGCACGGGGAGTGCGGGCCCCAGCCAGGGGTGCACGGTGTGGATCTACGACGCCGCTGGTCGCACGATCCGGGACTTGCCCCTGGCGGGAGGCGTCGCGGTCTGGGACGGCACGGGCCCCGGGCGCGCGCGCCTGCCGGCGGGGATCTACCTCGCGCGGGTGTGGCGCAACGGGCGGCCGACGGCGGCGGGTGCGAGGCTGGTGCTCCTGCGGTAGCGCGCCGGGAGCTGCGCCCACCGGCGCATCCTGTCACTGAGGGTGCCGCCCTTCTCCTCCACGACCCTCACGGGCCACTCCCAGCGCCTGGCCCAGCTTCTCGAGTTCCTCCCCCGCCTCGGACAGCCGACCGGCCCCGGCCAGCTCGAGGTAGCGGATGTAGTGCGCCCGTGCGCGCTGCCACTCCGCCGCTTCCAGACCCTGGCTGGTCGATGCACGAGCCGGGGCGACACCCCGGACCGATCCCGCGCTCAGCGTATCGAGCCCCGCGGTGGTCCCGGCGCTCCCCCTGGTTCGCCCGGTAATCGCCGCATACAACCGTGACGGAAGCGGACCCTCCACCAGATCAGCTAGTGCCTCGGAGAAGCTCTCTCCGTATCCCAGTCGCTCCTGCGACGCCACCACCACCCGCTTCAGCTCGGGCATCCGTGAGTGTGTGGCCTGGAGGAAGAAGGGCTCGGTGTAGATGAGCGAATTCTGCAGCGGCAGCACGATGAGGTTCCCTCGGATCACCGAGGAGCCCTGCTGGTTCCAGAGGCTCAAGTCCTTGGAGATCGACGCGTCCTGGTCGATGCGGGCCTGGATCTGCATCGGTCCGTAGACCAGAGACTGCTTCGGGAATCGGTAGACGAGCAGATGCCCGTAGAGATCACCGTCGCAACGCCCCGCCATCCAACCCACCATGTTGCTCTTCGGCTGGCTCGCCGAAAACGGTGTGAACGGCAGGAGCTGGACGAATTCCTCCCGGTCTTCTCCCGGAAGCTTCATCACCGCGTAGAACGGAAGCATCCGGTGCAGGTCACCGCTCGGTCCCGGCTCGCGTGCGACGGCCCAGCGGTCCTCCTTGTTGTAGAAGACCATAGGATCGGTCATGTGATAGGTGGAGTAGACATCGGCCTGGAGGGAAAGGAAGTCCTCCGGATAGCGGATGTGTTCCCTGAGTGTCGCCGGCATTTCGGAAGCCGGCTTGAAGAGCCCGGGGAAGGCCCGCCGCCAAGTCCGGATGATCGGGTCGGAGTCGTCGAAGACGTAGAAGTCCACGGTTCCGTCGTAGCAGTCAACCGTCGCCTTGATCGAGTTGCGGATGTAGTTGACGCCGCTGTTCAGGCGCTCGGAATAAGGGAAATGGCTGCTGGTGGTGTATGCGTCGAGGAGCATGTAGAGCCGTCCCCCGGCCACGACCGTGTACGGGTCGTGGTCAAAGGCGAGGAACGGCGCCACGGTCCGCAATCTGTGTAGGATCTCGCGCCGGAAGAGAATCCTGGACTGGTTCCCCAGATCGCCGGAGGTGAGCTGGCGCAGGCCATCGTAGGTGAGCGCCAGGGCCAGCCGGCGAAGCCCCGATCCGAGGGGGACCCCGCCCCGACCGGCGTAGCTGCTGTAGACGTTTTCGTCCCCGCGGGGGAAGTCGAACTCCTTCTGTCTCCCGCCCACGTAGACGTGGCTGTCCGTCATCTCGCCGAAGTAGATCTGTGGCCGCGTGATCTGGAGCGCGGAGTCAATCACTGCCGGCGGGATATCCCGGACCCAGTAGTTGGGGAGCCCCTCGGCGGTGAACTCATTCGTCGGGTTCATGCACAGCCCGTAGCCATGCGTGTAGATGAGCCGCATGTTGACCCAGGTGACCGCGTTGGCCGTGAAGGTCCCCTGGTTCAGCTCGCGCGGCGACAACATCACCTGTCGGATGGTCCCCCGCACCCGGTACCGGTCGATGTCGACGTCGGAGAAGTCATAGTACTGCCGGAACGACTGGTTCTGATCGTAAGTCGACTCGAGGGCCCGCCAGTCCCAGAGGCGGACGTTGGCCAGGGTGATGCTGTCCGCCGCGAGCGTGGTCCGATCCAGGGGCGCCACCGGGGGGAAGTCGCGATGCTCCACGCGGTCATCGGTGAGTGCGAAACCCATTCGCGTGAACTTCATGTTCTGTGTGATGTATGGGATTTCCAGCGTTGTCTCGTTGGGGGTCACCTGGTAGTGCTGGACGATCTTCGGCACAACCACCAGCCCGAGGAACCAGACCAGGGCCACCAGCGCCACGCCTGCCAGAAGGGCCTTCCTCGTGGCGGAGAAGCTCCGCGCAAGCACGGCGACCAGCAGGAGGACGGCCCCCAGCCCCAGTGCCCAGAACATGAGTCTGAGCGCCGGCAGCATGACGTGAATGTCGGTGTAGCCCGGGCCGTGGACCACGCCTCGGCTGGAGAACATCAGTCCCCACATGGTGAGGCGAGTCTGGGCCATGAAGCCGATCAGCAGCAGGAGACCGAGGAGCGAAGCATGGGTGAGAAGCATGTTCCACGCGGCCGGGTCCCCGGGACCGCGGACCGCGATCGTGTAGGATCCTCGCGACCCGGTCTGGCGCAGGCCGAGGCGTCCGGCCGCCCGCAGCATGTAGATCAGCACCAGCCAGAGCAGGGTCAGGCCGATGAGTCCCAGAGTCCAGCGGGTCGCTTGCTCCAGGAATGGATAGGAGAAGACGTAGAAGCCCGCATCACGGTTGAAGACGGGATCGACGATTCCAAAGGGGGTCTGCTGCCGCCAGAGGAGGATCTCGCGCCAGTGCTCGCGGCCGAAGGACAGACCGTGGAGAAACGTCGTGAATAGGGCCACCAGCGCAACGCCCCGGGCGACCAGGCGCGGGGCTCCGCTCTCCACCCCGCGCGCGGTGCGCCGCCGCGCAAACCACAGGTTGACCCCCATGAAGAGGACCGCCGCCGCCGCGAAGGCGAGTCCCCAACCCCAGCGCGTCCAGAAGAGTGTCCAGAAGGCCGCAGGCTGGTGGACGTCCTCGCTCCACCACAGGTACTCGGCGTAGAGGCGGGAGCCGGAGTGGAAGGCCCAGTAGCCGAGGAGACCGACGAGCAAGAGCCCCGTGCGCCAGGCCAGCCCGTTCGGGCGCGGGGTGCTCGCTCCGGTGGCCCCTCGGGCGGCCCATCGAAGCACGCTGGATAGGAAGGGAATCGCCGTCGGGCCGACGATCAGGAGAAAGAGCAGGAAATCGAGCATGGCAACCTCGCATCATGGGCGGGCCAACCGTCTCGCCGTCATCCAGGACTCTCGCCAGGGAGTATGAACGAATTCCCGGGTGGGATCCAATCTGCGGACTCGCTGCCTGCGGGCTATTCCAGCACGATCAGACGCAGCGCCTCCTGCCGACTGCCGGCCCGCAGGCGGCAGAACCAGTTCCCTGGCCCGATCTCGCGGGGCGTCCAGATCACCCGGTGGTGCCCGGCGGACAGCGGCCGCGCGAGGATCGTCTCGATCAGCCTTCCTTGGGCGTCATAGATGCCCAGGCGCACGTCGCCCGCGGCGGGCAGGTCGAAGGTGAGCTCGGCCGCTGAGCCGATCAGGCTCGGAACCGTTCGCAGACCCAGTCCGCGCGGCGCCCCTACCTCGGTCACCTCGGCTGCCCCAGCACCCTCCAGGGCCTCCACGCGCTGATCGACGGCCAGTTGGGTGTAGCTGTCCACGATGCCTGAAGGCCACGACACCCTCAGCTCCTGCACCTGGCTCGCGTCCCCCAGGCCGAAGTGCGCTACCACCGAGTTCTGGCTGGAGGTCCCGCCGCCGGTCTGCGTGCTGATCTGGTGCGTCTGGGTGACCACGGCCGCGCCGATCTGGACCGTCACGGTGATCACGGCTCCGATGCCCATCGCGTTGGCTTCGATGCCCTGGCATCTCACCTCGAACCAGTGGTTCCCGTTGCCGTCGTTGAGGAAGAAGCGGTTGTTGCCGCTGAAGTAGTTGTTCCTGGCGATGAACACGTCCAGGTCGCCGTCGCCATCGCAGTCGGCCCAGCTCTGGCCCTTGTTGTAGTTCGAGCTCGTGACCAGCACACCCGTCGTGATCTGCGTGAAAGCCCCGCTGCCGTCGTTCTGGAGCAGTATGTTGCGCGTCCCGTCATAGGCCGCCATGAAGATGTCCAGATCGCCGTCGTTGTCATAGTCGACCATCCCGCTGCCGCCGCCGGCGTTGATGCCCGCGTGGGGCAGTCCGAGGACCCGGACGAACGACCCGTCCCCCTGATTGTTGAAGAGATAGAGATCGTAGGCCGATCCGGGGAGCATACCGGGCGCCGTGAAGAGATCCAGGTCGCCGTCATTGTCGTAGTCGCCCCACGTCACGCAATCGCAGCTTTCGAGGAAGCTGACGGCCGGATCGCCGGTGATCTTGGTGAACGTCCCGTCGCCCTCGTTGCGGAACAGGGAGTTGTAGTCAGGTCCGGCATTGGCCACGTAGAGGTCCAGGTCGCCGTCGTTGTCGTAGTCGCCCCAGGCGCACGCGCCGGAGTTGCGGTTCTCGGTCGCGATCAGGCCGGTGACGATTCGCGTGAAGGTCCCATCCCCCTCGTTGTGGTAGAGGAAATTGGCCGACGTGCGATTGCACACATAGAGATCCAGATAGCCGTCGTTGTCGTAGTCGCCCCAGGCAGGGCAGGTCGAGCTGCCGCCGTTCGTCACGATCGCCCCCGTCGTGATCTTGGTGAACGAGCCGTCGCCGTTGTTGTGGTAGAGGAAGTTGTTCTCGTTGTAGTTGGCGACGAAGAGGTCCGGGTGCGAATCGTTGTCGTAGTCCCCCCACGCGCAGCCGTAGGAGCTGCCCCCGTCGTTCACCACGATATCGGTGGTGACCTTCGTGAAGGTTCCGTCGCCTTCGTTGTGGTAGAGGAAGTTGTTCTTGTCACCGGTGCGGTTGTTGACCACGAAGAGGTCATCGAAGCCGTCGCTGTCGTAGTCCCCCCATCCGCAGCCGTAGCACCACCCGCCGTCGTTGACGATCGGTCCGGTGGTCACCTGGGTGAAGTTTTGCGCATGGGCGGGCAGGTGGGCGGCTCCGATCAGGATCGCCAGCAGGAGCGCGCCCTTGAGGGAATGAGCCTTCATGCTGCACCTCCGCGGTTCGGGGTGGGTGAGGTCGTTCCTCATGAGTGTACCACCTGGAAGGTGCGGGGGCAGGGGGGGAGAACTGTCGCCGGTCTCCCGCCGAAATGCGTCCAGCAATCCCGGATCAGGCAACCTATCACCATTTCCCCGTTTCCGCCCTCAGAGTGCCGTTTTGCCACTCTGAGCACCGAAGCGCCTGTGACATCGTCCCTTCTGCCCCTATCCTGTCCCCACGGCTTCCGAGAACGAATCTTCCCGGACCTGCCGAGCGCACCGTGCGTGGCCGATGTCGATGTCGCGGGCAACCTGGAGCTGGTGGTGGCGGACCGGTCGGGGATGGTGCACGTCTTCGAGCTGCCGGGGGATGCCGACGGCGCGCGGTTGCCTTGGCCGGAGTATGGGCACGACGCGCGTAGCACGTTCAACGCGACCACCGTGCGGGACCTCAGTGATCACCTCCGCCCCGGCTCGGAGAACACTCTGGCAGCGGCCGCCCGGCCGGTCTGGCTGACCATCGGACCGAACCCCCAGCGGGCGGTGTCGTGGGCAGCGTTCGAGGTGCCTCAATCGGGTCCGGTCAAGCTTGAGATCTTCGATGTGCAGGGCCGGCGGATCCGGGGCCTGCTGGAACAGGAGTTGGAGCGGGGCAAGTACCGGCTGGCCTGGGACGGCAGGACAGACCGCGGGACCAATGCCGGCAAGGGCGTTTTCTTGTTCCGGTTGACGCTGAACGGGGGTTCCCTGACCCGCAAGGTGTCGGTGGTACAATAGACAGCAGGCGACGCATATGCCTGTACAGGCCGCCTGCGCGAAGCGGGTGGCCGCCTGCGGAGTGACGAGGCGCGGAGGGTGGTGAGCCATGAGAGCATCTCTGACAACGGCGGTGTGGCTCGCGATGCTGGGGCTGGTCCCGGGGGTCTGTGGGGCGTCGGATCCGTCCAGGCCGAATCCTGTGCCGGAGGACGCGCGCATGGACACCACCCTCCCAGCTCTCTTAACTCCGACGAGATCAGGAATGGAAAGCAGCGGAAGGGATTCCTCCGCACCCGGTTGCTGGGACGGGGTGTGGTGGCAGGGGTTTGGGCCGACGGGAGTGAACGGGTGGGTGCAGTGTGCAGTGGAGTACCAGGGCCGATTGATCGTTGGGGGCGGATTCACAGAGGCTGGGGGAAACCCCGCCTCCGGTGTCGCGTCGTGGGATGGGGCATCTTGGAGTCCGTTGGCTGGCGGTGTGGATGGGATCGTGTGTGCGCTGCATGTCCACAACGGGAATCTCACGGTCGCGGGGTCATTCACCGCGGCGGGAGGTACTCCGGCTAGCAACATCGCCCAATGGAATGGCGAGTCCTGGTCGGCGCTGGGAACTGGAGTCGATGATGATGTCTATGCCCTGGCATCGTTCGGCGGACGACTGGTGGCCGGCGGTGAGTTCACGATAGCCGGAGGGGGCCTAGCCAGCCACGTGGCGATCTGGGACGAGGAAGGGTGGCATTCCCTGAGCGGCGGCACGAATAGATGGGTGCGCTCGATTGCTGTCTACCAGGACCAGCTCATCGTTGCCGGGGCGTTCACTGAGGCTGGGCACCACCCGGCGGGTCACGTCGCAGCCTGGAATGGACGATCGTGGTGCGCCCTCGGATCGGGTGCGGACGACTTCGTGTACTCCCTTGTGCCCTACCATGGAGATCTCATGGCCTGCGGTGCGTTCACCTGGATCGGAGGCATCTGCGCCAATCACATCGCCCGATGGAACGGCAACAACTGGGCTTCTCTGGGGGACGGAGTGGGGAACCCCTCACCTCCGGCCACTGCCATCGCTCTGGGCGTATCGCATGACCTCCTCTATGTCGGCGGGAACTTCAGCATTGCAGGTGGTGCCGCCGCGCATCACTTGGCGTGTTGGAACGGTGAGTCGTGGAGCCCCGTAGGACCTGGGATGACCAACGACGTGTGGTTCCTTGGCGACTGGGGAGATCTGTTGTTTGTGGGCGGGACTTTCGACGGCACCCTCGACGGCAGCGTCTATCGTCACATCGCCGCCTGGGACGGCGGCGCCTGGCGTGGGCTGGGCAGTGGTGCCAACAACTGGGTGTTCTCGTTCACAGACTACCAAGGTTCGATGGTCGCTGGTGGGCTCTTCACCCTAGCCGGTGGCACCTACTGCTCCAAGGTCGCTTGCTGGGACGGGGTAGCCTGGTCGCCGCTGGGTCTGGGTCTGCAGCCCGATCCCGCCCTGGGGCAAGTCCGCGGCCTGTGCGTCTACGACGGCACGCTCATTGCTGGTGGGTCGTTCACCTATACGGGCACCCTGGAGCCCGCCATTGCGATCGCCTCCTGGAATGGCCAGGAGTGGGAGGAGTTCGGGGGCGGCATGGACAACACGGTGGCGGCGATGTGCATCTACAACGGGGACCTGATCGCCGGCGGCCACTTCACCCATGCCGGCGGGGTCACGGCGCGGCGCATTGCCCGCTGGGACGGGCAGCAATGGCACCCGCTGGGTACGGGGGCGGACGATCGGGTCTATGCCCTGCTAGTTCACGATGGGCGGCTCATCGCGGGAGGGCGCTTCATCAACATGGGGGGTGTCGTCGCGAACCACGTTGCCGAGTGGGATGGGGTCCAGTGGAGTCCGATGGTGGAGGGGGTCAACGAGATCGTCAACGCGCTGGGAGTCTACGATGGCTACGTGATCGCCGGGGGCAGCTTCACCGAGGCCAGCGGGGTGCCGGTGAACGGCATCGCGCGTTACGAACGGCAGGCGTGGAGATGGAGCTCGGTGGGCACGGGCGTGAGTGGCGGAGGGTCGCCCGGGGTGTATGCACTGGCGCCCTTCGGGCCGTATTTGTGCGCGGGCGGGCAATTCGAGATGGCAGGAGGCGCGGCGGCGTCCAACGCAGCCTACTGGAACGGGCACGCCTGGTATCCCCTGGGGGCGGGTCTGGACGGGGCCGTCTGGGCAGTCACCGAGCACGATGGACAGGTCTGCGCGGGGGGCTTCTTCACGCATGCCGGGGGCGTGCAATCGCGCTATGTCGCGCGCTGCGATCCGACTGCGCTGGCGGGGGTGGCGGCGGGCGGCGGCCCGTGCGAATGGGAACCCCGCCTTCACTTGCGGGCAAGCTACGCGGGCGAGGAGCTACGGGTATGGTACACCCTGCCCGCGCCGGATCGGGTGCGGCTGACGCTCCACGACGTGACCGGCCGGCGGGTGAGGACGCTCTTGTACGGCGCCGAGACGGCCGGTGATCATCAGCGCGCGTGGACCGGCGTCCAGATCTCGGGGGGCGAACTGGCGACCGGGTTGTTCCTGCTGCGGCTGACGGCGGGGGCACGCGAAGGTGCAGCCAAGATCGTGCTGCGTCGGTAGACCCAAGCTCACCAGGCTGCCGACGTCCGCCCCGCGCCCGTCACACCCCCGGCATCCACTTCTTGAGCGGTCGCAGCAGCCCGAACAGCACGAAGCCCATCACCAGAGCCGCCGTGCCGAGCACCAGGAAGAAGGTCGAGTGGAGCCACTTGTCCCAGTAGACGCCGATCATCGTCAGCTTGTTCCCGATCGCCGTCGCCGCGAACCACCCGCCCATCATGACGCCGCGCATGTGCGCCGGGGCGACCTTTGAGACCAGCGCCAGTCCCATCGGAGAGAGCATGAGCTCGCCGGTCGTGATGATGAAGTACGCGCCGATCAGCCACCACGGGGAGACCCGGCCGGTGTCGCCGCCCGCCTTCCCGCCCAGGTAGAGCAGATAGAAGGAGATCGCGGTCAGAAACATCCCGCACATGATCTTGGTCGTGGTGGCGGGCTCCCGATTGCGACGGTCCAGCCACTGCCAGAACCAGACCAGTGGGAACGTCAGCGTGATGACGAAGAACGGGTTGATCGCGTTGGACAGCGTGCCCGAGACCTTGTCCATGCTCACGGTGCCGAAGCTCAGGAGCCAGACGATCGCGGACAGCAGGCGGGACGAGGCCCAGTCCGTGTTGTCGTTCGCCCAGTAGGTGAGGGTCGAGCCGTTCTGGTGGAAGACCATCCAGAAGACGATGACGACGCAGTAGATCACGATCAGGGCGCCGATCCGCCGGGCGTTGGGCACATCGTCGATCGGTCGCCGGGCGACCGGCTGCGCGTCCTCGCCCGGGCTCGTGCCCGCAAACGGGCTCGCACCCGCGACCGGCGCGCTCTTCTCGGCGCCCTCGATGAGCCGCTTGAACCTCCACAGGATGCTCACGGAGATCAGCATGCCCACGGCGGCCACTGCGAAAGCAGCGTGCACGCCGTAGTTCTGCTTCACCGCCTCCGCGATGAGCGGCGCGAGGAAGGCGCCGATGTTGATCCCCATGTAGAAGATGTTGTAGGCCCGGTCCTTCAGGTGGCTCCCTTCGCGGTAGAGGTTGCCCACCATCGCGGAGACGTTGGGCTTGAAGAAACCGTTGCCGATCACAAGGCAGGCCAGCGCGGCGTAGACCACGGGCAACGAGCGGATCGACAGGAGCAGGTGCCCGGCCATGAAGAAGAAGCCGCCGATCATGACGGAGCGGCGATACCCGAGCTTGCGGTCGGCCAGCCACCCGCCCAGCAGCGGGCTGAAGTAGACGAACATGAGGTAGTTCGAGTAGAGGCTCGTGGCCTGCGCCTTGGTCCAGCCGAATCCCGCCTCAGGGTTCTGCAGGTAGAGGGTGAAGAGCGCCAGCATCGTGTAAAAGCTGAAGCGCTCCCACATCTCGGCGGCGAACAGGACGAAGAGCCCCCGGGGGTGCCGAGCGCGCCCCTGGCGCTCGGCCGCTGCGACCGAAGCCGCGGTCATCACACCTCCTCGCGACACGCGCGTCGTTCCGTGCCCGTCAGGGCCATGATCTCCCCGTTCCGGACGGGTCGCCTGCCGTGCTCAGCGCCCTTGGCGCAGCTCCTCGATCCGCTGGTGGCCGCCGGTGTTGTCGGGATTGAGCACCAGTGACTTCTCATAGTTGGCGATGGCGAGGGCCCTGTCGCCACGCGTCATGTACCCCTCCGCCAGGCTGTCGTACGCGTTCCACGATTCGGGGAAGGCCTGAACGTTGAGCTTGAACAGCTCGATCGCCTCGTCGACGCGACCTTCCTGCAGGAACCGGTACCCGGCGTTGTTCAGGCGCGGCTCGGAGAAGGGCGCCTCGCCGGGATGGGCCTGCCGGAACCGCTCGAATTCCGCACGGGCCGCGACAGCACCCTCGCGCTCCAGGATGTAGAAGAACCGACCCTCCTGGAGAAATCTGGCGATCTCGGCATTGAATGCCTCGGGTTGCTCCAGCGGGACGAGATGTCCCGAGCCGCTCACGATCACCCGCTGCGCGCCGGCGATCCCCGCGTCGATCGCCCCCGCGTGGGCGTGGACATCCGGGATGTCGAACTCCCCGACCACGAGCAACGTGGGCACCCGGATCTCGCCCAGACGCCCCAGCGCGGGCGGCGGGGGAGTCGCCAGACGATGCTTCTCGAAGCGCGCGTTGCCGGGATACGCCTCCAGGAGCGACCGCGCCCGTTCGCGTGCGGCGGTGCTGGACGGCGCGATGTTGTAAGGGTCGGTGGTGGTGATGTAGACGCGCAGGCTCTCGGGGTCGCTGTAGATCTGCTGCGTCATGCGGCCGCCGCGGGTGTAGAAGTGCGTCGTGTAGTCGAAGCCGCTCACGACCGCCCCCACCAGGATGAGCCCGCCCACCCGCTCGGGGTGGGCCAGCGTGAAGTCGATCGCGAGGCCGCCGCCGGCCGACATGCCGACCAGCCACGCCTGCTCGATGCCGAGCTGCTCGAACACGCGCAGCAAGTCCGCGACGTTCGAGTAGGCGGCCGCGGGCTGGTCGGACTTGCCGTAGCCGCGGCGGTCGTAGCGCACCACGCGGTGCGTGCGGGCGAGGACCGGGAACTGCGCGTCCCAGACCTCGTGGTGAATCAACCCGTCGTGGATGAGCACGATGCAGTCGCCGGTCCCGGCCGCCTCGTAGAAGAGCCGGCCACCGCCGGCGTCGATGTACCCGGACTCGATCGGCGGCGCCGGCGGCCCCTGGCCTGCCTGGGCGCAGGCCGGCTCGATCCCCGGGACCCAGCTTGCCGCAGCCCCGCAGAGGGCGGCTCCCAGGAGCCACTTCGCCACGCATCCCGAGACGACCGGCACCGGGCCCCGCGGTGCGACCGCCACCGGGCCCACAGCCAGCAACGCGTGCCTGCGCATCTTGCCTTCTCCCGTGAATCTGCCACCTGCCAGCGGGCAGAGGTGCAAGCCGGGGGCGGCGAGGCTTCCCACGCGCGCCCACTGGGCCGCATCCAGATCCCCCCAGTCTAGCGGGGTGGGACAGCCAGAGCAAACCATCAGCGCCGGCGGAGGATTCGGCTTCATCCGCCCTGGGGTGCTGGTAGAATGCACGCCCGGGCAGGCGGCGGGGGAGTGGTGCGCGCCTCGGGCGCGCCCCGACACGGTTCGCTCAGGGAACCGGATGGGAGGCTGTACAACATCGTCACGCCGAACACATGGGGCGCCTCGGCCCCCCCGCCCGCGCGGATCCCGCACGGCCGCTCGATTCTCGGGGTCGTGGGACTGGGCACGTTCCTGACCGCCCTGTCGGGTTCGAGCGTGAACCTGGCGCTGCCCGACCTCGGTCAGAACCTCCACATCTCCCTGGCGTACTCGCGCTGGGTACTGCAGGCGTTCCTGCTCGCCGTGGCGATCGCGCTGCCGCTGGCCGGCCGGGCGGGTGACGCCGTGGGTCACAGCCGCGTCTACCTGGCGGGTTTCGCGATCTTTGGACTCGCGTCCCTCGGGTGCGGTTTCGCACAGCGTCTCGAGTGGCTCGTCGCCGGCCGCGCTCTGCAAGGTGTGGGCGGCGCGATGGTGATGGCGACCGGACCCGCCCTGCTCACGACCAGCTTCCCCGCACAGCAACGGGGGCGGGTGCTGGGCTTCGTCTCGACTGCCACCTACACGGGCCTCACGATCGGTCCCACCGTCGGGGGGCTGATCGTCGGCGCCGGGGGTTGGCGCTGGACCTTCTTCTTCAACTTCCCCCTGGTCGTGATCATCCTGCTCCTGGGTGCGCGCCATCTGCCAGCTCGCCATGAACACGCGACCGGCCCGCGCGCCCCGCTCTGGGCGCTCTTCGACTGGGGCCTCTTCCGCTCGCCGCTCTTCAACTTCGCCACCCTGAGTGCGCTGGCGAATTACATCGCGCTCTTCGTCATGACGCTGCTGGTGCCCTTCTACCTGCAGGAGGGACTCGGGCGCGATCCGTCGCGCACGGGGCTCATCCTGTCGGCGCAGCCGCTGGTGATGGCCCTGGTCGCCACGCCGTCCGGCTGGCTGTCCGATCGGATCGGCAGCCGCGGTCTGGCCAGCGCGGGTCTTGCGCTCCAAGGTCTCGGGCTCTTCTGCCTCTCCCGCGTGGCCGCCAGCGGCACGGACCTCGTGGTCGCGGCCTGCCTGGCGGTCGTCGGCCTGGGGACGGGGATCTTCATCTCACCCAACTCGAGCGCGCTGATGGGGGCCGCGCCGCGGGCGCGCCAGGGCGCCGCCAGCAGCGTGATGGCGGAGGCCCGGATCGTCGGCATGCTCCTGGGCGTCACGCTGGGGACCACGCTCTTCGCGGCGGCCGGTGGGCGAACCGGTTCCGCGTGGCGACCGGCCGAGTTCGCCGCGATGCAGTCGGCTGTGCGCTGGGCGCTGGGGATCGCGCTCGGCGGCGCGGTCGTGGCCGCCCTGCGGGGCGAGCGGGCGCAACCGTCACGCGGGAGTAGTGCGTAGTGCGCTGCAGGGAGCCTGAGTCCAGCATGCCCCCCCGCTGCGATTGCGCCGACACCTTCTGGGAGACGGAGGATCCATGAACTGGTTTGGATCGCACGCGACCGGTTTGCCCATCCCCAGCCGCGGCCGCTGTGCACGGGGCGCGGCCCGCGCAACGCTCGTCGCCGCACTTCTCGCTGTCGCGGGCCCCCCCGCCGGCGCGCAGATCGTCCTGCCGCGCTTCCCCGCGCCCAGCCCGGACGGCGCCCAGCTCGCCTTCTGTCATCAGGGTGATGTCTGGGTCGTTGCGAGCGAGGGCGGCGAGGCCCGCCGGCTGACCGCCCACCCCGCCTACGACGAGCGGCCCATCTGGTCGCCGGACGGCCGGTGGATCGCCTTCATCTCCAACCGGGATGGCAACGAGGATGTCTACGTTCTTCCCGTGGACGGCGGGGATGTCAGGCGGCTGACCTGGCACAGCGGCTCGGATCGCGCTACCGGCTGGACCCCGGACAGCCGAGCCGTCCTCTTCGAAAGCCGGCGGCACGTCCGGGCGTGGGGCGAGACCGGCACCTTCGTCGTGTCGATCGAGGGGGGCCTGCAAGCCGCCGTGGTGCCCACGTCCGCCGGCCTGAGCGTGCTCTCGGGAGACGGCCGACACCTGGCCTGCACGCGCGGCTCCGCCCCCTGGTGGACACGCGGGTACGAAGGCAACGCCCGCCCGCGGTTGTGGCTTTGCGAGCTGCCCGACGCGCTGGCGATCGGCGAGGGAGGCGCGTGGCCCGCGCCTGCTGCCGGAGCGGGGCAGGCGCGCCCGGGGGAGGGCTCGCCCTGCACCGACGCCGGGCTCAACGCCGTGGCCGCGCTCTTCCCCGAGGCGCGCTACACCAACCTGACCGCGCTGGCCTCGGTCACGACCTTGCCCGGCGGCGATGCGCTGCGCGGCTACCTCGCCACCTACCTCGATGGGCCGCCTGACCTGTCCCGCCCGGAGATCGAGGTGGGTGGCAACAGGTGGCCGCAGTGGTTTCCGGACGGGGATCACCTGCTCTACTGGAGTGAGGTCCACGGGTTCGCCAACCTCAAGCTGATGTCGGTCAGCACCGGCGCCCGCACGTGGGTCACGCGCTTCACGGACGGCCGCCTGCGCTTTCCCGCGCTCTCACACGACGGACGCCTGGTCGCCTTCGAGTACGAGGACGGCATCTACACCGTGCGCCTGCCCGCTGCGCCGGCACCCGGCTCCGCCTCCTGGAGCGGCGGCGAGCCTGGGGAGCCGCAGCGCGTGCGCATCACGCTGCCGAGCGAGGTGCGCCCGGCCGACTACGTGCGCGAGCAGGTCACCAGCGGGGCGAGTGAGTTCGCGCTCTCGCCCGATGACAAGCAGATCGCCTTCGTCTGCGAGGGCGAGATCTTCGCGATGAAGGCCTCGGAGGACGAACCCGCGGCCTACCGCCTGACCGACACCGCGGCCCGCGACGACAACCCGATCTGGTCACCGGACGGCATGGGCTTGGCCTTCGTCTCCGACCGCGCCGGCACGCGCGACATCTACCTCGTGCGATCGGTGGACGAGAAGGAGCCCCGGCTGGCGCGCAGCCTGCATCTCGAGACCGTGAGGCTCACCGAGAGCGAGGAGGACGACCGGCGCCCCCTCTTCTCCCCCGATGGCAAGCGGATCGCGTTCCAGCGCGGATTGGGTGGGCTCATGGTGATGGATGCCGACGGCTCGGACGAGAAGCTGCTCCACGACGGTTGCACGTCCACGAGCTATCGATGGTCGCCGGACAGCCGGTGGATCGTCTTCGACCGCGAGGACGATGACTTCAACCGGGATGTCTACATCGTCCCGGCGGACGGTTCGGCCGCTGCCCAGAACATCAGCCGCCATCCGGACGACGACTACGCGCCCTTCTGGTCGGCCGACGGCAAGCTCGTTGCCTTCGTCTCGCGCCGCGCGTTCCTCAACCAGACGGACATCTGGTACGTCTGGCTGACGCGCGAGGACGAGGAGCGCTCGCGTGAGGCGCGCCTCGAGGCGTTGCTGGACGAGGAACACGGTTCCAAGAAGGACAAGGCCAAGGGGGACGAAGACGAGGAGCGGCCCATTCCCGAGGTGCGGATCGACTTCGCAGACATCCACAAACGACTCCACCGCCTGACGACCTTCCCCGGCGCGGAGTCGGAGGTGCTGGTCGCGAAGGACGGCAAGGGCTTCGTCTTCGTCGCCGACGCCGAGGGCGAGCGCGACCTGTGGTGGGTGGCGTGGGATGGCAGCGAGCCGAAGCGCATCACGTCGGGCGGCCAGGACCCGCAGGACCTGCAGTTCAACCGGAAGGGCGACCGGATCTTCTATCGCAAGGGCGGCACGCTGACCTCAATTCCGACCGAGGGCGGCGAAGCGAAGACCTACGCCTACGAGGGCCGGATGGAGATCGACCGCGCCGAGCAGCGCGGCTTCGTCTTTGACGAGGCCTGGCGGTCGCTGGGCGCCCAGTTCTACGATCCCGCGTATCACGGGGTCGACTGGCAGGCCGCGCACGAGAAGTTCCGGCCGTGGGCGTTGGCGGCGTCGACCTATGCCGACTTCCGCGACGTCATCCGGATGATGATCGGCGAATTGAACTCCTCGCACCTGGGCCTCTGGGGCGGGCCCAGTGACTGGTCGAACACCGCGGTCACGGCCGAGTCGGGCGACCTGGGCGTGCTCTTCGATCCACGCCACACGGGGCCGGGCCTGCGCATCGCCCGCGTGATCCGGCACGCGGCGGCCGATCGCGAGGAGAGCCGGTTGGAGGAGGGCGAGACCGTCCTGGCCATCAACGGGGTGCGCGTGGATCGGACGACCGATCCCTACCGGCTCCTCGATCGCACCGTGGACCGGAGGGTGCTGCTGCAGGTCCGGGGTCGCAACGGCGGGGAGCGGGAGGTCGTTCTGCGGCCGATGAGTCTGGGCGCGCTGGGGCAAGCCTTCTACGACGAGGAGGTCGAGGTCCGGCAGCGCTTCGTCGAGGACCAGAGCGGCGGGCGCGTGGCCTACATCCACGTCGACGCGATGGGCGAGGAGAGCCTCGATCTGTACGAGCGGGACCTGTACGCGCAGGCACACGGAAGGGATGCGCTGCTCATCGACGTGCGCGGCAACGGTGGGGGCTGGACGACGGACCTGCTGCTGACCAGCCTCCTGGCGGGGGATCACGCCGTGACCCGGGCGCGGGGCGGCGGGCCAGGGTATCCGCATGACCGGCGATTGCTCTACGCCTGGACGAAGCCGATCGTGGTGCTGTGCAACGAGCAGAGCTACTCGAACGCCGAGATCTTCTCCTGGGCCATCCGGACGCTCCGCCGGGGGCCGGTCGTGGGCCAGCAGACGTACGGAGCCGTGATCTCGACCGGTGGCACCGAGCTGGGGGACGGCAGCTACCTGAGGCTGCCCTTCCGGGGCTGGACGTCGCGCCTGAACGGCGCGAATCTCGAGGGTACGGGGTGCCTGCCCGACATCGTGGTCGAGAATCGGCCTGACGATCTGGCCCGCGGTGTCGATCAGCAGCTTCAGCGCGCAGTGGAGGAGGCGCTGGCACAGCTGCGCTAGCCAGGCACCCGCTGGGAGGCCGAGCCATGCCAGGTGGAGCCGGGAGGTCGGATGCCCGCCGCACGCACGCGCGGCTGATCCGCGCGCTGCGCGCCTGGTGCCGCATCCGCGGGCTGCCGGCCGCGGTCCTCGTGTTCGTGACGGCAGCCGCGAGCGGTGATGCGTCGCCCCCCGCGCCGGACTTCGCCGCCGCGTCCCGCGCAGCGGAGCGAACGACCGCGCCCGAGCCGCTCTCCTCATGGGCTGCGGTGGAAACCGAGATCGGACGCCTGGTCGCGCGCGGGGAGCTGCCGCTCGAGGCGCTCACGCTGCGGCCCCTCGATCGGGGCGAGCTGGCCGCGTGGCTGAGCGCCGGCGCGCAGACGAGGCCCAGCGCCACCGGCGCGGACGCGGCGGTGCCGGCAGCAACGGACAGCCCGTCTCGCCGCCGGCTGCAGGCGTTGCTGCGTTGGGAGCTGGACCACCTGGCCGGCGCGGCCCCCGCGGGCGAGCCTCCGGCGCGGCCGGGCGCGCTCATCCGCGAGCGCGACGGTGAGCGCGAGCTGCTGGTCGGTCCCTACGTCCGACTCGGCCCGACGCTCAGGGATGGAGAGCACGGTGACTGGACCGACTCCACGCGGGTAGGGGTGCGCGGCATCTTGCTGCTCGGCTCCAGGGTTGCCTTCTGCGGGGGCCTCTTCGCGGCCGAGGTGGCAGAGGGGCGGGAGTTCGCCGATCCCCTCGTCGCCGGCACCGATCTCATCCTGCACGAGGAGCAGATGACGGTCACCGCGCGTGCCGCGGGGCTGCGCCTGCGTCTCGGCCGCGATCGGCATCGCTGGGGTCCGGGTCGCACGGGGACGCTGCTGCTCTCGGACGCGGGCGAGCCCTTCAACTTCCTGGAGTACCAGGTCCGCTTGGGCGCGCGCCTGAGGTTCACCGCACTCATGGGCGCGACCAGCCTGCACCGGGAGCGGTATCTCGCTGCCCATCGCCTCACGTGGACGCCGCGTCCCAACGTCAGCATTGCCGTCGCCGAGGGGGCGCGTTATCAGGCCAACGGGCTGCACCTGCTCTACGCCGCGGGCTGCGTGCCCTACACTTTGGTCGAGCGCTTCGACTTCCAGGACAACCTCGATCAGGAGGACCGACTCGAGCAGCGCAACAACGTCCTGTGGAGCTGCGATGTCGTGTGGCGCCCGCGCCCCGGCTGCCTCTGCTATGGGGAGGTCTTGGCTGACGACATCGGCACCGAGGATGAGGAGACACCGTCGCGCGGCGCGTACCAGGCGGGGATCCTGCTGGCACCGCGCTGGCGTGGCTGGGATTGGAGCCTCGGGCTCGAACACACCCGCGTCTCGAACTTCACCTACGCGGTCTACTATCAGGACCTGTGCGCGTGCGACTGGGAACACCAGCACGAGTCCCTGGGTTATGGAGAAGGGCCCGACGTGGCGGTGACCGAGGGGCGCTGCACGGTCGACTTCTCTTCCCTCTGGGGGGGGGCGGCCTGGGTCGGGTACCTGGCGCGGGGCGAGGGGCGCCTGGGGGACGCGTGGTTTCCGTCGTCCACCGGCTGTGCGGCCGGCCCCCAGTGCGGCCCGGTGAGCGCATGGAATCTCACCGGCGATGTCCGGCGCGCCTGGTCGCTCGGGCTTTCGGTTCTGATTCGTCCGGCCCCGGCGCTGCGCTTCGGCCTCTGGGGCATGGCGCGCCACATCGCGGACGATGGCGTGCCCGAAGACGAGGGCTGGGGTTCCCTCGTGGGTCTCTGCGCCAGCGCGGGAATGGAGTGAGTCGATGGGCCCGGCCTGCATGAGGCTCGCTTGCCGCGGGTGGCTCAGCGACGAGGTCAGCTCGCTGATCCTTGGGCTGGGCGCCATGGTCCTGGCCGCGGGCGGCTGTCTCCACATGCCCCCGCCGCCCGTGGCCGTCGCTCCTCTGCGGGAGGGCGACACCTCCCTGAGCCTCCAGCTCACCGCCGATCTCCTGCCCGCGATCAGGGGCGGGTCCGTGGGCGGCTCCGTGGGTTTCTTCCCTTCGCTGCGCTATAGCCTGTCGGAGACCCAGGAGGTGGTCTTCTTCCCCTGGCCGGCGGTGCGCCTCTGGGATTGTCTCGACGACGACACGCGGATCTACCACCAGCTCAGCCTAGGGGCCTTTCACCCGGTCGTCGCGCGCGGAGCCTCAATCGGCCAATACGTGCGCTACGACTTCATGGCCGCCCGGCCCACGGACTGCGACGCTCGCTACTGCGGCGTTCCCTACCCCGATGAGGAGGTGGAGGCCACCCTCCTGGGGTTCTGGCTCTCCGCTCGCGGGGGTGTCCTCGGCCGCAACGTGCTGGATGTCGCCGGTGGCCTGACCGGGGGACTGGCCAACGAACGCTACGGCGCGGTGCTCGAACCGAATCTGCTGACGGTGGTGTCGGGGGGACGGGGAGCGGGACTCCAGCTCCGGTGGGTGCCGGCGCTCCGCGCCGGGGTCTGGGCCGGGAACTGAGCCGCGCTCCGCGCCGGGGCCTGGGCAAGAAACCAGGCCGTGCTCAGCGGGCGACGTTGCCGGTGCGCACGATCTCCCGGTCTTGTTCCTGAAACGTGACCCCCACCTCCGGTTCGTCCACCAGCAGGCTCACCTCGTTCACGGTGATGTGGATGTTGTGACGGACCGTGCCGAGGACGACGAGCCTCGGGGCCAGACGCGCCAGGTCCGACTGGAGCTCAGATTCCCTCCGGTTCAACGCGTCGGTCTGTTGCCTCAGGGAGTCCATCTCCACCCGCAGCGCCTGCAGCCGTTCGTCCAGGTCCCGCACGCGACTGGTGCCCGAGGCCCTGGCCCGAGCGAGCTTGACGATCCAGTCATTGCACTCATCCATCTTGCTCTTGAGCAGCGCGACCTCGTTGCGGACAGTTCGGATGGCGGCGAGGATCTCCGGACGGTCACCCACCGTCACCGTGGTCTTGGCATACTCCCGCTTGCCGAGATTGCGAACCTCCACCGAGCGTCGCGCGAAGATCGCCCCACCATAGACGTCGGCTCGGCGCGCCAGGACATTGCGCGCGCGCATCTCGCAGTTGATCGCCTCGCGGTTGATGATGATGTCCTTCTCGGAGTGCAGGGTGTAGTCGTGGGCCAGATTCACCTCGATCGATCCGCCAGCTGTGACCCGCCCGCGGCCGCTGCCGAAGAGCCCCCCCTTGATGACGACGTCCCCCTCACACTCGATGATGGCGTCTTCCACGGTCCCCAGGATGGCCAAGTCTCCGCCGACCGCGAGCCGCATGCCGACCTTCACGTCGCCGGAGATGCGCAGGTCTCCCGCGAAGATGATCTCCTCCCCGTTGAGCAAGCTCAGATCGCCACCGACCGTGTATTGCGGATCCACGCGTGCGATCTGACCGTCCCAGAGGAGGTTCCCGCCGACGGTCGCGATGAGGCAGGTGGGATCGTTCTCGAGGTAGTCCGTGTTCGTGCCCTTGGGGTTGAGGCATGCTCTGCCCGGCATCGCGGGCCGCTCCGTTCCCAGCACGGTGATGCCCGGCACGCCCAGCGTGGCCGGACGGTAGCGGAGGATCTTCTGGCCCTTGTTGACGCTGTTGATGTGGACCGGGTAATAGCGGTTGTCCTCGTCCGTGATCTCGACCCGTTTGGGCTTCGGGACGAGTTCGACCAGGAGCTCGACCCTCCCGTCCTCACCGTTCTCGGGGTACTTGCCTTGGGCGAGCAGATACTCCCCCGGTGGGAAGCCGGTCTGGGCGAGCTTGTGAAGGAGGGCATGGTCCACGCCGTACGAGATCCGCAGGGTCTTCGAAGCCTGCGACACCTCTCCGAGAGTGATGCCGACCGGCTCGATGATCCGCAGCCAGGCCTGGATGAAGTCCTCCTTCAGCTCGATCTTGAATCCTGATGCCGCGAGCGCCATGTCAATCTACTGATCGGAGCGAGAAGAGGGCAAGTGAAGCGAAAGGCGCCTGACCGCATAGAAGCTAGAGCCGGAGCCAGTTGGGGGTTCTTGATGGGGCCGCGGCGCCGCGCGTGTTCGCGTGCCCGGGCTGGTCGCTGCCAGAGTCTGGCTGCCCTCGGCCATCAGGGCCGGTGGCGCGTCGCCCCCGCCCCTTGCCGAAGGCCTGAGATCCAGCGCACGCACGTCTGCCCGGAATCCCGGCCCGCGTCCGACAGCCCGATCCGCAGCCCCCGCACGGCGTTCGTCCCGCGCGTCCCCGTGGCGCATGACATCGGCCCATCAGGGACAGCCGCGGCGCGACCGATGTATACCGCAAGGGGCTAGGTAGGTCGACGCGACCCCGGCTTTGCCATGCCCTCACAGGAAGGACAAGGGGAGGATCCCCGGGTCTGGAGGATGGGTTTTTGGGCTCCAAGCGCGTGATCATCGTGCATCCCGATGCCAACATCGGGGGGCGTCTCTCCTCGCGCCTCTATCGCACGGGGCTCTTTGCGGTCGACACGGCCCAGGACGGGTTCGAAGCCGCTGCCAAGCTCTACGCCCATCGCTACGACTGCCTGATCCTCCACTCGCGAACCCCGGGCATGCAGCCCCTGCGGGCCATCAACATGATCCGCGGCGCGGCCGGAATGGAACGGATGCCGATTCTCGTCCTCTGCTCGGGCACGGATCCGACGGCGCATCAGACGCTGAGATCGCTGGTGGACACGTACGTCCTGGTCGAGCCCATCGACCCCGGCGAGCTCACGGACACGGCCATTCGTCTGACGCGCGGACCTGATGCGGTCGAGGTGCGCCTCATCGAGGAGAGCGCATCTGAGCCCGACCCGCTCCTGGCCGACATGCAGCCGCCGCCCGAGAACAACGCGCCGGCCCCATGGCCGGTCGAGAAAGACGTGTTCGCGCCTCCGGCAACCCGCATGTCCGCGCGGACCCCGGCGGCAAGAGCACCCGAGCCGGCCCCGGGTGCGGCCGCCGACCCCGAGCTCACCCCCGCTGACGACGCCGATGCCGCGGCGGGGCGCGATCCGGAGGCGCTGCACCCCCGCCCGCGGGGGGAGGCCGAAGAGGATCTGACCGATGAGGCCCAGTGGCACAGACCGACCGGACCGGTGGGCAAGGAGTCCACGGCGGTCGGGATGGGCCTCACGGATCTCATCTGGTACCGCGCCGAGCGCGGCGACCCGATCCCGGGTCTGCCCCCGGGGGTTTCACGACTGGACGATCTGCTCTCCGGCCGCCTGGGCGACGTGTTGTCGAAGGACCTCCTCGGCATCGACCAGAGCCTGGCGATCGCCGTTCTGCGACAGTCCAACTCCGCCGAGTTCAGCGGCATGGAGAAGCTGGGCGGGCTGGATCAGGCGATGCTGCGCGTCGGCCAGCGCAGCCTGGCCCGACACATGATGGCTACCTGGGAGGCCCGCTCGAAGATCTCCAGGGCGACGCGCGAGTTCATGCTGGGCGACTACTGGCGCCACTGCCTGATGGTGGCCTGCATTGCCGAGGAGATCGCCGCACACCTGCGCTACCGCAGCTGCGACGCCGTGTTCAGCGCGGGCCTGCTCCACGACGTGGGCAAGCTTTTCTTCATCGCTCACTTCCACGAGGACTACGCACGCGTCCGGGCCATGGCGGCGGCGGCGCTCGAGCCCTCCGGCGGGCCCCAGGACATCAGCCAGTACGAGCGAGAGCTGCTCAAGGTCGACCATGGCGTGATCGGCTACGAGCTCTGCCAGGCCTGGCTGCTGCCGCCGGTCGTTCAGGCCGGCACGCTCCACCATCATTTGAACAGCGACCGCGTACGGCGTCTGCCGGACTCGCTCGTGACCATTGTCGTGGCCCTCGCCAACCTCGTCGAGCACACCCTCTATCGCCTGCAGGAGGAGAGATACGCGGCGGGGCGCGGAGGCGATCCCACGCTGAGCGATCTGGATGCCGACATGGAAGCCGTCACGCAGGACGTGCTGCAGGAGTTCTACAAGTCGATCTACAGCTCAGTGCCGTTCTGGGTGCACCAGTTCCTGCGCGGCAAGCACCTACCGCTGCGCCTGGTCTACGGCAGTGCGATGCGGCGCGTGAAGCGAGCAGTGCGCAGGGCGGAGATGCAGGCCTACTGCCCGCCCTGGGCCGGGGGCTCGCTCGGGCACCGGAAGGCTGGATAGACCCGGTACTCCTCCTCCGCGTACCGCGTCCACTGGAAGAGGTGCAGCAGTCGCTCCTCCGGGTCGCGCGGCAGCGTCGAATCGGCCAGGGCTGCCTGGTAGCGCGCGTGGAAGGTGGGATCGGCGAGCAGCTCGTTCAGCCGCTGCTCGAGGGCCCATCGCTCCAGCACGATGCCCTCCTCCAAGATCGAGTCGAAGGAGTTCCAGCGCAGCAGCCCATCGGGCGACTCCGGCTCCAGCAGATGCATGGCGGTGAGCCCGGCCGGCTGATCGAGCGGGATCCACCAGCTTCCGGCCGGGAAGACGCGCCGCTCGGTCGACCAGCCCCCGTCGAGCATTTCGATCGGGTGATGGCCCTGGTAGGGATCCCGCGCGAAGATGGCCGAGCCGATGCGAAAGACCTCCACGACCGCCTCCCAGGGTGCGGCGAGCTGGCGAGCCGCGATGCAGTGACTCTGAAGCTTGCTGGCCACCTCTCCCCACTCGGAGCCGAGCACGTAGCCGCGCGGCATGGGCGCGACGACCTCGGGAACCAGGCGGTCGTACATCGGGACCGTGTAGGTCGTGTCCTCATCGCCGTACAAGACATAGGACTCGCCGGTGATGGCGCTCTCGTGCACGGTGAACTTCTTGCCCAGCCAGTCGACCGGGTGCGACCACGTGGTGTCCGCCTCGCATCCCAGTCCTATCCAGTGCTGCCCCGGCTCGTGGGCCCAGCGCTCGACCTCGGCGCGGGCAGCCTCGACGGTCTCGACCACCTCGAGCCGGTGCGTGACGGCGAAGGCCAGCACAGCCCGGACGAAGGCTTCGGTCGCGCGCACGCGCCGCGCGTAGGGGGCGTAGGGATAGGCTTCCGACAGGATGCAGATCGCCTGGCGGGTCTCGAAGTAGCCGGTGCCGAGGCGGGTTGAGATGCCGTAGCCGGAGAACCCTCGTCCTGGATTCCCGCGATCCTCGGGCCAGGCGATGGCCCGGCAGCGAAAGCCCTCTCGTGCCATCCGTTCCTCGACCGAGGGCATCATCTGCTCGCCGGCCAGTGCGGACCGACCAGCCGGAAAGGTGGGGTTGACGGCCGCGTTGTAGAGGATGTCGTACTGGTGACCGATCCCGTCGTCAGTGTGCAGGTCCATGTAGATGTGCGGGTGGAACTGGGAGGCGAGCTGCACAAGGGCACGGCACTCGGGCGTGTCCAGCTTGGCGTAGTCGCGATTCAGGTCGAGGTTGGTGGCATTGCGCCGGCGGCCGAACCCGCACTCTGGACCCGCTTGGGTGTAGCGGTGGGTCGGCGCGCGGCGCACGTGTCCGTCGGGATTGAGGATCGGCACCAGGATCAGGCGCAGATGGGCGGTGAGATCGGGCTCCAGCCCGCGGGCGATGTCGCGGAGCAGGAGCTGTAGGGCGTCGTTGCCGCAGATCTCGCCCGAATGGATGCCGGCCGTGATCAGCACGACGGGCTTGCCGCTGCCATCCTCCCAGGCCCCGCCCGGGCCCTCGCTCTCCCAGACGAAGGCGACGGGGATCGGACGCCCCTCGGTCGTGTAGCCGCAGGCGGCCACGTGGATGTGGCGGCATGCCGCGGCAGTCCGCCGCAGGTAGGTCCACGTTTCTTCATAGGTGGGTGTGCACGCGAAGTCCACCCGCTCGGCTGGCGTGGGCCCGGGGTCCGAGGCGGGGGGCGGCGCAGGCCGGGTCGGGGCGGCCGGATCGGCTGCGAGCACGCTGCCCGCCGGGGTGAGGCGCGCGGGCGGTCCCTCGGCCCGCGCTGTCCCAGCCCACAACAAGAGGGCCGCCCACAGGCAGGGGGCGGCCATGATCGACAGGGCCCGACCCGGCATGGGACCTCCGTTGGCTGTCGGATCCGGTTGCATCACCCCCCTGCGCCCGCGAAGTACTCGTCCCCCATGGGCGCCAGGTTCTCGAAGCGCGTGAAGTCGCTCAAGAACGCCATCCGCACCGTCCCCACCGGCCCGTTGCGGTGTTTGCCGATGATGACCTCGGCCTGTCCCTTGACCTCTTCCTTGTCCGGTTTGTACATCTCCTCGCGGTAGATGAAGATCACGAGGTCGGCGTCCTGTTCGATCGCGCCCGATTCACGCAGATCCGAGAGAATCGGGCGCTTGATCTCGCGCGACTCGACGGCGCGCGAGAGCTGCGAGCCGGCGATTACCGGCACGCTCAGTTCCTTGGCCAGCGCCTTCAGCCCCTGCGAGATCTGCGAGATCTCCTGCTGGCGGCTCTCGACGCCCGGCATGCCCTTGGCGAGCTGCAGGTAATCGACCACGATCATGCCCAGGCCGTGACGCGACTTCAGTCGCCGTGCCTTGGCGCGCATCTCCATCAGGCCGATGGCCGGCGTGTCGTCGATGAAGATCGGCGCCTCGCTCAGATGCGCGGCCGCCTGGGTGAGCAGCGGCCACTCGGTCTCCTTCAGATACCCGGTACGCAGGCGGTGCGCCGGGACGCGAGCCCGCGAGCATAGGAAGCGCTGGACGATCTGCTCCTTGGACATCTCGAGGCTGAAGATGCCGACCGGGATCTTGTGGTCAATCGCGG
Organism: uncultured bacterium; assembly: GCA_964506245.1. GTDB lineage: Bacteria > Eisenbacteria > RBG-16-71-46 > CAIMUX01 > WJJG01 > CAZDKK01. The sequence goes on from CAZDKK010000006.1 coordinate 117,448, forward strand.
CATTCTCGGCCATGTTGAGCATCAGGCTGGTCTTGCCCATCGAGGGACGGCCGGCGATGACGATGAGGTCGGAGGCTTGCCAGCCCGAGGTCATGCGGTCCAGATCGGTGTAGCCCGTCGGGACACCCGTGACCGCCCGCTTGTGCTCGTAGAGCTCCTCGAGCAGCTCGAAGGTGCTCTTCAGGATCTCCTTCATCGGCGCGAACTCGCGGCGCAGGCGCGCCTCGCCGATGCCGAAGAGCTTCTGCTCGGCGCGGTCGAGGACGTCGGTCCAGGGCTCGCTGCTCTCGTAGCTCTGGTCGATGATCTCGGTCGAGACCTGGATCAGCTTGCGCAGCACCGCCTTTTCGAGCACGAGCCGGCCGTGGTACTCCACGTTCGCGGCCGTGGGCACGCTGTCGAGCAGGCTCTGCAGGAAGGTCACCCCGCCCACGGCCTCCAGGGCGCCGTGGCGTTTGAGCTCCTCGGTCACGGTGATCAGGTCGACCGCCTCGTTGCGCTCGCTCAGAGCCGAGATTGCCCGGAAGACCCGCCGGTGCGCGTCGCGGTAGAAGACCTCCTCGGTCAGGATCTCCTCGACCTTGTCGATCGCGGCCTGCTCGAGGAGCATCGAGGCCAGCACCGCCCGCTCGGCGTCCAGGTTCTGGGGCGGGACGCGGGAGGGTGCCGCGGCACGGCTCGGCCCGGGCCGGGCGGGGCCGCGGGCGGGCGCGACCGCCGGAGGGGCCGGCTGGTCCTGCCTGTCGGTGGTGGGGCCGTCCATCTGTCCCGGTGCCTCCGGTGGTTGCGAGGCCCGCGGCCGCGGTCGTCGGTGCAGCCGGGGCATCGGTCTGGGCCTCGTGGCTCGGGTTTCCTGCCGGCACCGAGAGTAGCGGATCAGGTGCCGGCTTGGTAGGGGCGGGGGGTGACCGGCCGCCGGGCGCAGCCCGGGCCGGGCCCGCGGGCGGCAGAAGCGGCGGCCGGGGCTTGCATGCGCCTACCTCCATACTAGACAACCAGTTGGGCCGATGGATTCCCCGATCTTCGAGCCACTAGCGGGAGCTTCAGGGCCCCGGCAAGCATCGACTCTGGATCCGCGCGCCGGTTTGCGGTGTTCAGCCGCGAAACCAGACATTGCCAGCCAGCGTAGGGAGCGCGTACCCTGACCAGATGGTCAATAGACGGTCAGCCTCGACGCGGGGCGCAATCGGCAGCCGGGATGGGGGACGCATGAAGCCACGGGCCGCGACAGCGAGGGCAACCGCGCGCCCGCGGCGGCATCCACCCCGGCCGGCAGCCTCGGCCCGGCCCCGGGGGTCGGCACCCGCGCGCAGCTCGGAGGCTGATGCCCGCTGCGGGCTGGCCTGCCACACCTCGACGCGGGAGCGCATCCTGCTCGCCGCGGCGCAGCTCTATGTCCTTCATGGCTACGACGGAACCACGATCCAGGCCATCGCGAACAAGGCGGGGGTGACCAAGCCGCTCGTCTTCTATCACTTTGCATCGAAGGAACGCCTCTTCTCGAGCCTGCTGCGCGAGGCGATTGATGAATGCGACCGGGTCAGCCTGGCCGCCGAGTCTCTGGCCCAGCCGGCGAAGGACCGGCTCCGGCTGCTTCTCGCGCGCCACGTGGAGCTGGCCCGCCAGGCCCCGGCGTTCTACGCCTTCGCGTACGACGCCTTCACCAAACCGGGGGTCCTGCCGCTCGACTTCGATTACAGAGCCAAGGGTGAAGAGATCTTCCATCGGTTGGCGCAACTAATTGCCGAGGGCCAGGAGCGCAAGGAGCTGCAGGGCGGCGCGGACCCCTTGGTTGTGGCCGCGGCGCTGCTCGCAACCTTGCACTTGCACGTCCAGGCGGTTCTCTCGCAGGCGATGGGGGAAATCCCGCCCGGGCTCGACGAAAGGATGTACAGCCTGCTCATGTACGGGTTGGAGGTGCGGGGACGATGATGAAGTGTTGGAATCCGATGCCGACCGGGAAGCGACAGGCGCGGGCGGCCGGCATGCTCGTGGGGTTGGAAATCGCGGCGCTGCTGTGCACCACCGTGGCCGGCGCCCAGTCGGCCGCCTATGGGACCGGGGCGCCGGACGATTCGCTGCGGCTCTCGCTGGACGAGGCCATCGCGCGCGCGCTGGACATTGGCGAGGAGATGCAGGCGGCCGAGTCCGAGCTGGACGCGGCCAAGGCGATCTACGTCCAGACCCGCGCAACGGCTCTGCCCCAGCTCCACCTCTCCTCGAACTACACCCGGCAGCTCGAGAGCGTCTTCCAGGGCAATTTCCCGGAGATCAAGCCTTTCGAGGCCGACACCCTCGCCTCGGACCACGAGCGGATCGTCGATCTGGAGGAGGCGATGCCGGCCGCCGGCCTGTCGAGCCTGGCGGCGATCTTCAGCTCCTCCTCCTTCGCCAGCGAGAACACATGGACGGCCGGCCTGTCGCTCAGCCAGAAGCTCTTCGACGGCGGTTCGATCTGGCACTCGATCGCCGCGGCGCGCAACGCGATGGCCTACGCCCTGAATTCCAGGGAAGACCGGCGCGCCGAGGTGATTCTCGGCGTCCGCCAGGCCTACCTGGGGGCCTTGCTGGCCGACCGCAGCGTGCGCATCGCCGAGCTGTCGCTCGAGCAAGCCGAGACGCAGCTCGAGCGCGTGCGCCTGGGCGTGGAGGCCGGGCAGATCTCGGAGTTCGACCTGCTGCAGGCCGAGGTTGCGCGCGACAACCAGATCCCGATCGTCAAGGAGGTCCGGACCCTGCGCGAGGTCGCCTACCTGGAGCTGTGCCGCCTCGTCAACCTCCCCTCGTCCGAGCGCGTCGTGCTGGTCTCGCCGATCCTCGAGGATGCGGCGATCCCGGCCGACCCGGCCGCCGTGGACACGACCGGGCTGGTCGCCGAAGCGCTGCGCGCCCCCGGCATCGTGGCGCTGGAAGAAGCGCTGAGCGCCCGCAACCACGCGGTGCCGGTCGCCGCCAGCGGCTACTGGCCGGCGCTCTCGCTCTTCGCCAGCCTGTCGCAGCAGGCCTACCCCGAGGACTTTGCCCCCACGCGGGACGATTGGGTCAAGGACGTCCGGGCCGGCGCGGAAGTCTCCTGGAGCCTCTTCGACGGCCTGCGCACCAAGGGCGCGGTGCAGGAATCCAAGGCTCGGCGCGACGAAGCATCCCAGGCCTTGAACCAGGCGCGCGAGTTCACGCGCCTGGCGGTGATCAAGAACGAGGGCGACCTCGTGCGGGCCGCGGCGCTGCTCCAGGCGCAGTCGCGCACCGTGCAGCTCGCGGCGCGGTCGCACGAGCTCGCGATCCTGCGCTACGAGGAGGGTGCGAGCGACCAGCTCGAGGTCAACACGATTCGCATCGCGTACCAGCTCGCCCTGGTCAACGAGGCGCAAGCCCGGCACGACTACTTCGCGACCCTGGCCCGGCTCGAGCGCTACAGCGCTCGCCCGCTCTTCAGCAATCTCGCGCCGTCAGGCGGCAGATAGACAGATGGGAGGTTGAGGATGTTCCAGCGCAACTCGAGGTTCCTTTTCGGACGGGCGGTGTGGGTCGTCTGGGCCGCAGCAGGTCTCGTCCTGAGCGGGTGCGGGCGCGATGAGGGACGCGCCGCGCAACAGGCCGAGGACCCGCCGCTCCTGGTCAACCCGGCGGATGTGGCCGTGGTCACCGCGCGCACCCTCGAAGCGGGTGTCTCGTTC
>CAZDKK010000007.1:0-120026 GCA_964506245.1 uncultured bacterium
ACCAGTCGGGCGGCCCGCGGTCGTTCGCCCCGCCGCCGGGCGCGAACCCCGGCGCGCGCCACCGCGGCGGGCCTTCGGTGCCCGCGGGTCCACGCCCTGGTCGCGCAGCTTCGCCTCCCGGGCAGCCAACAGCTCCAACCCGTCGGCCAACGTGAGCTGCTGCGGATCGCGCCCCTTGGGCACGGAGGCGTTGACGGTGCCGTCGGTGACGTAGGGGCCGTAGCGACCGCTGCGCACCTGCACAGGGACTGCATGCTGTGGATGCACTCCCAGTTCTGCCAGCACCGTGGCCTGCGCCACGCGCCCGCGGCGTCCCTTGGGCTGCTTGAGCAGCTCGACGGCCTCGTTGAGGGAGATGCTGCACAGCGCCTCGTGGTTCGGCAGACTGCGGCTCTCGTTCCCCATGCGAATGTACGGGCCGAAACGGCCATCCTGGACCGTGATCACCTCTCCCGTCTCGGGGTGGGTGCCGATCTCCCGCGGGAAGGAGAGGAGCATCAGCGCCTCATCGAGCGTGATGGAGTCGATGGACATCGTTGGCCATAGGCTGGCCATCTTGGGCTTGCCGCCGCGTTTGCGCTTCCCGTTCTCGGTCAGCTCCGGTTCCCCAAGTTGTACATATGGGCCGAACCGCCCGGTCTTGGCATACACCTGTTTGCCGGAATACGCGTCGATGCCGAGGACGCGCCCGCCTCGCGCGGCCTGGGAGAGCAGCTCGAGGATCCGTTCCACCGTCAGTTCGTCGGGGGCCGTCTCCTCGGGCAGCGAAGCGCGTTGTTCACCCTCGCCAACTTGTACATAGGGACCGAATCTCCCGACCCGCACCTGCACCGGCTGGCCGTCGGCCGTCTGGCCAATCGGGATCGCGGAGACGCAGCGCATGTCTGCCTCAGCACCGCAGGTCTGGACGAGTTTCTTCAGGCCGGTGGCGGCCACGCGATCCTCGCCGGCCTTCTCGGCCCCGAAGTAGAACCCCCGGAGCCAGGGAATGGCCTCGCACTCGCCGACCGCGATGCGGTCCAGCTCGGTCTCCATGCCCGCGGTGAAGCCGTAATCCACCAGGTCGGGCAGGCACTGCACCAGCAGATTGGTCACGGCGAAGGCTGTGAAAGTCGGCACGAGCGCCGTGCCCTTGCGCCACACGTAGCCACGATCCTGGATCGTGCGCAGGATGGCCGCGTAGGTGGAGGGACGACCGATGCCACGCTCCTCCAGCTCCTTGATCAGGCTCGCCTCGGTGAAGCGCGCCGGGGGCTGAGTCGTGTGCTGCGTCGCCTCGACGCGTTCCGGAAGGAGGCGCTGTCCCTCGCGCAGCGCGGGCAGGAGCTTCTCCTGGTCTTCCAGCTCGGCCCGCGGATCGTCGGAGCCCTCGACATAGGCCCGCAGATAGCCGGGGAACTCGATCACCTTGCCGGAGGCGTTCAGGACCGCCTGGCCGAACTGTCCAGCCGGAGCCTCGATCCGCACCTGGGTGCGCAGGCCGGTGGCATCCTTCATCTGGCTGGCGACCGTGCGCTTCCAGATCAGCTCGTACAGCTTGAGCTGGTCCTGGTCGAGCTCGCTCGCGATGCTCTGAGGCGTTCGGAACGATTCACCGGCCGGGCGGATGGCCTCGTGGGCTTCCTGGGCGTTCTTGGTCTTGCTCGTGTAGTGGCGCGGGGCATCGGGTAGGTTGCCGCGGCCGTACAGCTCGACGATTTGCCGGCGCGCCGCTTCGATCGCCTGGTTCGACAGGACCGTCGAGTCGGTACGCATATAGGTAATGTATCCATTCTCGTAGAGGCCCTGAGCGATGCGCATCGTGCGCTCCGCCGAGAACCGGAGCTGGCGTCCCGCCTCCTGCTGCAGGGTCGAGGTGATGAAGGGAGCACTGGGGCGGTTGACGAACCGCTTCTCGGTGACCTGCGCCACCGTAAACGGCGCCTCGCGCAGAACCGCGGCCAGTTCCCGGGCGGCCTCCTCGCCAAGGACCGCGACCTTCCCCGGATCCTTGAGCGTGCCGGTCTTCTCGTCGAAATCCTTGCCCACGGCGACGCGCTTGTCGCCCAGCTCGACCAGCCGCGCCTCGAACTTGTCGGCGGGGGCGCCCTCCGGCCACAGCTCTGCGATCAGCCCGCAGTAGCTCGCTGCCACGAAGGCCATGCGCTCGCGCTCGCGCTCGACGACCATCCGGGTGGCGACCGATTGCACGCGGCCCGCCGACAGCCGAGGCCCAACCTTGCGCCACAGGACTGGGGAGACCTCGTAGCCGAAGAGGCGGTCGAGAATCCGCCGCGCTTCCTGCGCCTGCACGAGGCGCTGGTCGATCTCCCGGGTGCCCTGGATCGCCTCCGTGATCGCCGACCGGGTGATCTCCCCGAAGACCATCCGCTTCACGGGAACCTTCGGCTTGAGCACCTCGACCAGATGCCAGGAGATGGCCTCGCCCTCCCGGTCCTCGTCGGTTGCCAGATAGAGCTCGCTGGCGTTCTTGAGCGAGTCCTTGAGTTTCTTGACCTGCGCGCGCTTCTCGCGCGGGATGACGTAGAGCGGCTCGAAGTCCTTGTCTACGTTGACCCCGAGCCGGGCCCAGGTCTCCCCCTTGAGCGAGGGCGGGATCTCGGCGGCCGTCGCGGGTAGATCGCGAATGTGGCCGATCGAGGACTCGACAATGTATCCCGAGCCCAGGAAGCGGGAGATGGACCGCGCCTTGGCTGGAGACTCCACGATGACGAGCGGCTTGCGATGGGTAGTGTTCTTCGGCATGGAATCCTTCTGCTTGCCTGAGGTGTAGACTTCCTGATTCTCTCCCTGTCCGTCCCGTGCGCACGTGTCCCCGTGCGCATTCCCATCGGGGGGGCATCCGCCCCGCCACGCTGGGATGCCATAAAGGTTCGGGACCGACGCTGTCAAGTTCGGCGTTTCGATTCGCTAGCAACAGCGAATCTTGTTTCAGGGTCCCGAGAACGTTCGCGCACCCCCGGCGCGCGGGCTCGCAGGACGCTGCATGACCACTCGTAACTCGGTGGACTTGCTGTTCTTATCGCCCATAGCCAGTCGCGGGCCGACACGAGGAATCGGTGCTCGCCGATGCGCGACAGCCGGCGGCCAGACCGCCTGATTCGGGCCGGATCGCGGGGGATCCCGCCGGCCGACAGATCCGGCGGGGCGCCAGATCTTCCCGGCCGGCAGATCTTGCTGGCCGCCAGTGCCGGCAGATCTCTGCGCGCATCTCTGCGCCCGGCTCTGCGCGACGTCTTGCAGTCGCACCATGTCGCACCTACCCTGACTGCGCGGTCGCATTGACCCCCGACCCAGGGAGGAGCAAGGACGGCATGGATCCGCGCAGGATCGACTTCACCGCGCTGGGGTGGGAATCCCCGATGCGCGGGGTCCGGCAAAAGGCCGTGACCTGGGGCACGCGCCGGGTGCGGCTGGTCGAGTACCAGCGGGCGATGGAGCCCCACTGGTGCGAGCGTGGCCACTACGGGTATGTCCTCTCCGGAACGTTGGAGGTCGAATTCCCAGACGGCGTGATTGTCTACGGTCCCGGAAACGGCGTCTGCATGCCGGCGGGCCATGAGCATCGCCACCGCGCGCGCGTTCTGTCGGACACCGTGCAGGTCATCTTTGTCGAGGACGCGTGAACGGAGCATGCGCGGTGGACTTCGAAGCACTCAGATCTGACACCGACATGTTTACGCTTGCATCGCTTCCGGTTCAGCTTCATCAGCACTCGCATTCAGCAGACTCGTCCCACTGGATCTTTGGCCCTGTGTCAGCACCCGTGATGTCTTCCGAGCGAACGGAGCTGCGCCTACGGAAGCGGAGCTTGACCGTCGCCTCGAGATGAATGTCTGCGCATCCCCGTTCGCCATAGGTCACGTTCTGGAGTGACCTTGAATCGTTGACCCGGTCGCCAGAGACCGGAACCGGCAACTGTCTTCCAAGAGAAGGAGGGAGCACATGCGAAGGTACCTGATCTGCTTGTTGGGCTTCTGCACCCTGCTGGTGTTTGGCTGCTCGGAGGAACAGGTCACGGCGCCACCGGAGACCGGGAACTTCAACGACGCGAGCGTGGGCGCCGACGCGCAATCCATCGCTTGGGACATTGTCTCACAGGCAGGCTGGCCGATGGAGGATGAAACCGGCGCGGCGCAGCCGGTGCCGCAAAGCAACGGCCACCATTGGCCCGTGCTGAACTTCGAGCGCACGCCGCTCACCGCGGACATCGCGCACTACAGCGTCCGAGTCCGCACGGGCCCCGGCGAATACGACCGGATTGGGATCCACCGCGTAGTCCGCGAGACGCGGCCCTGGTGTCCCATCCGCGCGCGCAAGTCAGCCTTCCTGCAGCACGGAGACATCAAGGACTTCACGGGGATGTTCCTGCCCGGCCTGGCCTCACCCCGGCAGCCGGACGATGTGGGACTCGCGGTCCAGCTCGCGGCCTCGGACATCGACGTCTGGGGCATCGACCAGGCGTGGACCATGGTGCCCGAGGGCTTGCCGGACTACGGCTTCCTGCTCGAGTTCGGGTTGGATCGCTGCATCGCCGACCTCGGCCTGGGCATCGAAATCGCCCGGGTGGCACGGCTCATGACCGGTAACGGCTACCGGCAGATGGCCCTGCTCGGATACAGCAGCGGCGCAGCCCTCGGATTCGCCTACCTCAACGATGAGTGCCAGCTCCCGCGCGGACACCGCAAGGTCTGTGCCTATATCCCGGTGGACTACGGCTTGAAGACGGACAATCAGGCCTGGATTGAAGGCTGCCGCCTGGACATGCAGATGCTCGACGCGCTCATCGCGAGCGGAGACAATCGTTACGCGAATCCCTTCGTTTACTTCGGGCCCGCCGCGTTGCAGGATCCGACAGGGCCGTCACCGTACATTCCCGGGATGAACAACACCCAGGCCGCGATCGCGCTGGCAGCCTATGTCCCCTATCCGCAGATCCCCGGGTACACCTATCACTTCCTGGCGGGTACCTTTGACGAGACCGGCATGCCCACCGGCCTGCAGTACACGCCCTTCGACAACTGGGTCGACTTCATGGTCGCCGCGCCGCCGAACGAGACCGCCGCCTTCATGCGCGATTACACCATGGCCGTCCTACCCGAGTGTGAGGTCCGTTGGGATGACCACCTCGGGGACGTTACCACGCCGATTCTCTACCTCAATGCATTGGGAGGAGCCGGCCCATTCGGGCTGCACACTCTCGACCTGATCTCCAGCAGCGATGTGACCGTCCTCAACTTCAGCTTCCTTCCGCCCGAAGAGGTGCTGCTCGAGTTCGCGCACATCGATCTGTTCCTGGGCAATGGTGTGGAGGGCTTTGTCTGGACACCCGTCCGCGACTGGATCCTGAGCCACACGCCTTGAGGTATCCGAGGCCTGCTGCCCGTGCCGCCCCGGCCTGGCCGGCTGGGGCGGCACGGCAGCACTCGCCGGCGAGGGATCGCGCTGCCGCGCCTACGTCCCCGACACCGCCATCTCCGCCACGCGGAAGGTGGGGGTGTTGGTGTCCTGCGTGAACGCCAGATCGTTGCCCACCAGATCGATCGCTGCCAGCATCTCCCGCAGGTTGCCGCCCACGCTGACGCCCCTGACCGGGTGCACGATCTCGCCGTCTTCGATCCAGAACCCCATCGCGGCAGACGAGAAGGTGTCGGTCACCGGCGACAGGCCGACCCACCAGCCCGAGAGCGAGGTGAGCAGCAAGCCTCGTTGCGTGCGGCGGATGATCTCGTCCGGTGAGACGTCGCCGGCCCGCATGTACAAGGTACTGGGACCGATCTGGGGCCGGGACGTGTACGAGTCACGGGCCGTGTTCCCGCCGGGGCTCACCCCCAGCGCCTGCGCGCTGGCCAGATCGGTCAGGTGGTTCATGAGCACGCCGTTGGTGAGGATGGGCACGGTGCGGCAGGGAGTCCCCTCGCCGTCGAAGGCCCGCCGTCCGGCACCCTCGCGCAGGAGCGGGTCGTCGATGATGGACACCTGCTCGGAGGCGATCCGCTGGCCGATCTGCCCGGCCAGATACGATCGCCCGCGCCTCACGTTGTCGCCGTTGGAGGGTGGAAGGAGGTAGATCAGGGCGGCCCAGCCGGTCTGGGGTGTGAAGATCACCGGCACGCGGGTTGAGGGAACCGGCCGGGCACCCAGGAGCCGCGCCGCGAACTGCCCGGCCTCGCGCCCGATCGTCTCGGGGTCGAGGAGGTAGCGGCGCGCGCAGGCCGCCGCGTTGCGCGAGCCGGAGCTCGAGTCGTTCCCTCGTTCGGCAATCGCCTCGGCGCCGATCTCGAGGTGGCAGCTCGGCGCATAGCACTTGACGCCCGCCGAGTTGACCAGCGCGATCTCCGCGTCCGACTCCCGGTAGCCCACGCCGGTGCTGCCCGTGACTCCCGGCACGGCCTTCATCGCCCGCTCGACCGCCTGCAGGCGCGCGACCTTCTGCTCATGGGTCTCGTTCGCCAGCTCCGGGTCCGCATGCGGCTGATCGACCACTTCCGCGGGCTGGGCGAAGAGGGTCGGCTCCTTGGGCGCGGGCAGCGCGCGCGCCATCTCGACCGCCTGCTCGGCGAGCTTGAGCATGGCGATGCCCGCGCCGCTGGTGGTGTGGACCAGCAACGTGCGCCCGTCCACCGTGACCCGCAGTGCCAGGCCGAAGGTAGTCGCCTGGTTGACGGATTCGACCTGGTCGTTGCGCAGGTCGATCGAGAGGTCCCGGGCAGCGCGCACGTAGGCCTCGGCAGCCTGCGCGCCGAGCTTCACGGCAGCCGTGACGGCGGTCCCGGCCGCTGCCACCGGATCGATTCGCTTGCTCACGTTTCCTCCTCGTTCCTGCCCGCGGGTCGGACCCTCCCGCCGGGTGGATCGCGCTAGGCCGTGCCGCCGACCGTGATGGCCGCGATGCGCAGCGTCGGGCAGCCAGATGTGACCGGCGCGGCCTGATCGGCCTTGCCGCACGTTCCCGGCCAGGTCGCGAAGTCGGATCCGACGCGGTCGATGCGCTGGAGCACCTCGGGGCCCGAGCCGACCAGGTTCGCGCCCTTGATCGGCGCGGTCACCTTGCCGCCCTCGATCAGGTAGGCCTCCCGCAGCCCGAAGGTGAACTGGCCGCTCGTGGGGTCCACCTCGCCGCCACCGAATTCGACCGCGTAGATGCCGCGCGGGGTGGCCTTGAGGATCTCCTCGGGGCTGTCCGGACCCGGGGCGACGTTGGTGTTGGTCATCCGCACGATCACGGGGTGGCGGAAGGACTCGCGCCGGCCGTTGCCGGTGGGTCGCACACCCATGGCCCGGGCCGTGCGCCGGTCCTGCATGTAGCCGCGCAGGATGCCCCTCTCGATCAGCAGCGTGCGCCCCGCCGGCGTGCCCTCGTCGTCGATGTTGAAGCTCCCGCGCGCATTCGGGATGGTGGCGTCGTCGTGGAGCGTGACCAGCTCGCTGGCGACCTTCTCCCCCACCCGTCCGGCGAAGACCGTCGCCTGGCGCAAGACCGCATCGGCCTCGAGACCGTGGCCCACCGCCTCGTGGAACAAGACCCCGCCCCCCGCGGCGACCACCACCGGCAGCTCGCCGGTCGGCGCGGGCCGCGCTTCCAGCATTCGCACCGCCTGTTCGGCCGCCTGCCGCCCCGCCCGCTCGGGGACATCTCCGTCGAGCTGCTCCATCCCCTGGCGGTATGAGACCCGCACCATGCCCTCGGCTGTCGTACCGTCGCGGGCGGCGTTCACCGTGACCCGGAGGTAGAGCGCTGGCAGCTCGTCGCTGTACAGGTCACCCTCCGAGTTCGCCAGCGTGAAGCGTTGACCGCTGTCGGCGTAGTTGATCACGACCTGTTGCACATGCGGGCTCACAGACCGCGCCGCGCGGTCCACGCGTTCGAGGATACCGATCTTCGTCCGCAGATCCGCCTCCTCGATCGGCCGCAGGGCCGTCACGATCCGCGGGATCGTGCGGGCCCTCACCGGGGCGATGGTGCCCGCCCCGCCCGCGGCGATGCGGGCAGCGGAGGCAGCAGCCTCGCGGAGCTGCTCGGGAAGCAGCGACTCCGCGTAGGCGTAGCCGGTCTTCTCGCCTTGCACGGTGCGGACGCCACCGCCCTGCAGGATGCCGTACTCCAGCCCCCGAATCTCGCTGCCGGTCACCGTGATGTCGGTACTGACGCGCGTCTCGAGGAACAGGTCCGCGTACTCACCGCCGCGCGCCAAGGCCGCAACGAGAATGCTCGCGATCTCGCCGTCCGTCGGTCCTGGCGCCGCGCGGGCCACGCGGATCAGACCCGGGCAGGCCGCGGCGGCCGCGCCGACCCCGAGCCCCTTGATGAACGTCCTGCGGGAAAGCCTTGGGTTGTACACACCGACCTCCGTGCCCTGCAGCCGCACGCCGCGGCTCCGTGCACTGCGTCCGACGATGGCGTGCGCGCCGGCGGCCGGCGCTGGCGCAGCACCCGTCGGTGCCGGGCGCCTGCGGGTGCCCGGCGGCTGTTGTGGGGGGGTTATCGAACCACCACGATGCGGGCGTTCCGGTCGCCGCTCGTCGTGGTGAGTCTGATCCAGTAGACCCCGCCAGGCAACGCTCGACCGCGGTCGTCGCGGCCGTCCCAGCCGAGGACGACCATGCCGCCCGAGCCCGGCGTGGTCCCACCCGCCAGATCCCGGACCCGGCGTCCGGTCAGATCGTAGACACCCAGATCGCGCAGCTCGGCCGGCCCCGTGCTGTAGACGATCCGGCCGCCCGCGCCCAGGACATTGCCATCCGGCAGCAGGAGCTGGAGGCCGCTGGCCGCAGATCCCTCGAAGGTGACTTCCCCGAGCGTGCGGGTCCTGCCGAATCGGTCGGCGCCCGACATCCGGTAGAGATACGTCACCTGAGGGTCCGCATCCTGGTCGAAGAACTCCCCCGAAGTGGGTGCCAGCGCAATCTCGTTCAGCTTCACCGGCTCGCCCCACTGGCCTGCGGCCACGGCCGGCAAGCGGCAGAGGTCGAACCCCGCCAGCGGCCGTCCGTCGCGGAACTCCCAGCGGACGAGCACGCCGGCGCCGCTCCCCGCGGCATCGGCGCCCTGCGCCGTGCCCCTGCCCGCCGCTGCGCCGCCCCGGAAGGCCCAGTCGGCCGTGAATCGCGCCAGGCCGATCGGCTGGAACTCGGGCGGCTCGGTCGTGAACTTGATCGCCAGCCCGGGGGAGAGGGGGCTCGCCCCCACGGCGTACTCGTTGGCATAGGTGTAGAGCAGCCCGTCGGTCTCCGTCGGATCCTCGATCCCCACGGTCGCGTACATGCGCGTCCAGTCGTCGTTCTGGATCTGCTTGTACTGGAAGACGATCTCACCATCCCCGCTGGCGGTCGGGTAGTGGGCGGGATCGAGCAGGAGGATCTCGAAGGTCTGCATGTCGTCCGTGGTGTCTTCCCAGTTCTTCAGGCGGCTCCACTCGACGACGAAGCAGTGGCGTTCCGGGTCGTGGTAGTAGTAGATGCCGTCGGTGTTGGGAACGTTGCCCGGTACGGGGACGAGATTGTCCCAGAAGGCCGCCACCATGCTTGCACAGCCCCAGGGATCCGGCATCCGCCAATTGCGGATGTCGTACCAATAGGAGGTATCGAAGGCGAGCCAGCCATTGTCGTCCACGCGGACGGTGTCGACCTCGATGCCGTAGTAGCGGAATGGGAAGGGCAGCGGGAGAATCGCGCTCCAGTAGTTGTCATCGATGCCCCGAAGCTTGGTGCCTGCACCGCCGAAGAGCGTCGAGCACTCGATCCAGTCGTAGGCCGGGGCCTGCCCAGGATACTCGATGTCGGCACTGTCGTAGGCGTAGTAGCCGTAGCCGTCCGGCCCGGACGGCGCGGAGGCGTCGGGTGCGCCGATCACCAGCGTGAAGGGCACGATGCTGCGGGGACCCTGCGCGTGGGTGGCGATGAGCGTCAGCGGCACGGCCGTGCCCACCGCGACGTCCCCCGCGATGCGGATCGCAAACGGATCCGGCGTCGTGGCGCCTTCTGCACCGGTCGCGATCGCCGCGAGCGTGGCGGTGGAATCCAGCAGCGTGACCTGATCCGGCACGGTGACCCGCAGGATCAAGGACATCTCCCCTGCTGGAATGCCGGCGTTGTGCAAGGTGAGGATGAGCTGGGCCTCCTCGCCGGGCTCGAACACGTCATCACCGCCGTCGGCCAGGGCCACGACGGAGAGCTCGGGTGCGACGACCGGCAGGCGAACCAGGGACGCACCGGCCGGGAGGCCGGAGGAGAAGGCATCGAGCCGCAGCTCGATCTGCGCGCCGTTCTCCGTCTCCGGCGCGGCCATGACCAGGGCCGCGCTCGCCGCGGTGGCCACCTGCCCTGCCCCGACCGTTCCGAAGCTCAGTTCGCCGCCGCCCACCGTGACGCCGGCCGGAGCGATCAGCGTACCGGTCACCAGGGGCAGGCTGCTCGACCCGGTGTTGGTCGCCTCGATCATGACCGGCGTGGCCGCACCGGGCAGGAGCCCGTCGCCGCCGACGGCGGCAGCGCTGCAGGTCACATAGCCGGTCGTCTCCTCGATCGGGATCTGCGCCGACCAGGGATAGAGGTTCTCGCCGGTCACCGTGAGGGTGACGGGCTCCTGCCCGCTCAGCGCCAGGGGTACGCGCGCATAGCCATCCGCTCCCGTGAGGTCCACCCCGATCGGCACGCCGTTCTGCGAAAACGCCACCGTGGCGTGACCGACCGGCGTCTCCTCGCCCTGCGCGAGGACGCGCACCGTGGCGAAGTTCTGCCCCGGCATCAAGCCGGTCGGGGCCTCCACCGTGAGCGGTTCCGGCTTGGCGGTCCAGATGGCCAGCCCGGGATCCCCCAGCACGTTGTAGATGTGCGCGTAGTACTCGCAGGACTCCTCCGGGCTGATCGGGGCCGTGGCCATGTACCACTCGCCGGGGAACTGCTCCAGCATGCTCGTCTTGGCGTCGGCCAGCAGCTCGCCCAGGCGGTGAATCCCGTTCTCGCAGAACGACTGGAAGATGCCGATCGCGACGCGGTCGTTCCAGCGTGAATGCGACCAGGTCTCGGCGGTTCCGATGAAGCCCACCGCCCCGCGCGGGGCCTGCGGCGTGCCGGTCTTCATCCAGACCTCGCCGAAGCAGTCGGTGCCGAAGCGCCCGAAGTTCCCCGTGTGGCAGACGATGCTGAACACCACCGGCAGCTTCCAGCCGTTGTTGAGCAGCGGGACGTGGGTCAGGTCGTAGAGCGGGTACTCCCAGCCGTCATCGCCGCGGGCCCAACCGCGGTACCCGAGCAGGGTGACGCCCTGGTCGACGTAGTACTTGACGCAGGGCGGGCCCTCCTCGCGGCCGATGTGTCCCACGCGCTTGCCCTGGAAGCAGCTGTCCACCTGCGTGTATCCGATCTTCACCAGCTCATCGGCCGCCCAGTGCAGCGTGGGCAGCGGCGTGCTCGAGCCTTGGTTGGCCGCGACCATCAGGGCGCGGCTGAACCACTCTCCCCCGGCAGCCAGGGTATCGGGTCGGCTCTCGTACATGACGGTCTTGGCGACTTGTACAGCGACATCGTTGGGCGTGTTGGCCACGAAACGGCCCACGTAGATGTCGGGCAGGAAGTCTTCCCCGTCAACTGCCGCATAGATGTTGTCGGACACGTACCCGCCGACATCCCCCGTAGGGACCTTGTCGACGTCGCCCACCAACAGCAGATAGAGGGGCGGCTCCTCCCAGGTCTGATAGGCCGTGCGCACAAACTGGCGGATGGCGTCGCGCGTGCTGCCCGTCTCCGAGATGGGGTGCAGGCTCACCTGGAAGCCTGCCTGCGTCTTCCACGCCACGAGATCGTCCAGCTCGCTCACGTATTCGTCAGCTGCGATGATCATGTAGACAGCGGCGTGGGAGGCGGGCGTCTCACCTTCTCCCGAACGCAGCGCCAGCGGTGCGCCGCCCATCCGGGGCGTCACCCCCACCTCGATGCGACCGGCCTCCAGGTCCAGCGCGGATACCGCCTGCGGCGGCACCGAGACGACCGCCAGCGGCTCTCCGCGCGCGATCATGATCGGGCTGATGCGCACCGCATCGGCCGCCAGGGGGATCTCCGCACCGACGGCGGTGCGCCAAACCAGCGTGGTCGCGTCGACCGCGGTGGTCCCGCGGGGCAGGCGCACGAGGCGCGCGAGCGCCTGGTCGCTCCGCTCGGCCCCGTCGCCCGCGGGCGCGGCCCCGCCGAGCATCACGGTGATGGCGTCCGTCGAGGCCGAGGTCAGCGCCGCCGCCGGCCGGGGCGCGAGCCCGACCGCCAGCAGGGCCAGAGACACCAGTGTGAGTGAGCGTGCGGGCGCAGTTCTGCTGTGCATGACGTCCCCCATGTACACCTCGATCGCGAGCCGAAACAACCGCGTCCCGGCCCGGGCCGGGGCGGATCGCAGCAGTTCGCAATCCTACCATGCCGGAGGCGGAGTCTACAGGGGGATCGCGCAAGGCTGGAGACAGAAACGCCGTGCCCGGATCACCTCGGTCCCGGGCACGGCGCAGATCGTGTCTATTCACACGAGGCTAGCGGCGGCGAGGCGGCTGGGCCTCGCGGCCGCGTCCGCCGCGTCACCTCAAGCAGAGCATACGGCGGCCGGCCACCGTGTCGCCGATGCGGAGCTGGTAGAAGTAGACCCCGCTGGGCGCCTGGGTTCCGTCTCCGGCGCGGCCGTTCCAGCCGATCTGCTGCGGGCCTGCCAGCAGCTCGCCGTCGTGGAGCAGGGCGACCCGCCGGCCCGCCAGGTCGAAGATCTCGAGACTGACGTTGGCGGCGGCCGGCAGCTCGAACGCGATCGTGGTCGAGCCGGCGAACGGGTTGGGCAGGTTGCGCAACCGAAGGAGGTTGGTCGCGATCGGCTCCTCGACCCCCGTGCCGCCGCAGCCGGCGGTATAAGCGCCGATGCCCAGGCCGGCGCAGGTGCCCGGACCGCCGGGGTGATTGCCCGCTTCGCAGGGCGAACCCGGCACCAGGTAGTAGTCGCCCTGGGCTGGGTCGCAGAGCAGCGGGTTCTGCGAGAAGTTCCCGGTGCCGCCGACCGGGACCGAGTTGCCGCCGGCATTGTTCCACACGTCGCAGCAGTTGATCACGGGCAGGGGGCCGGTACCGGTCAGGTACATTCCCGCGCCGCGGGTGCTGCTGGCCACGATGCAGCGCTCGATCGTGATCGGGTGGGGTGAGAAGAACGACGTGGCCATGCCGATCCCGCCGGCGTTGCCGTAGTCGGGCTGGATGCCTTGGGTCGCATTGCCGTAGACCGTGGTGTTCTCCAGCACGAGTCCCGCGGTCTGTACCCAGATGCCTCCGCCATCGCTGTACGCCCCGGTGGTGGAGTTCCCGGCGATGATGCAGCCCGTGATGAGCGGCAGGGCGCCGGACAGGAGGGCGACACCGCCGCCCCGTCCCTCGAGGCTGATGCTGGTGTTGTTCGTGATCGTGCAACGCCGGAGCTCGCCCCCTGCGTCCTCCACACAGACGCCCGCGCCGTCTCCGAACACCGTGTTGTTCGAGATGTCGCAGTACGCGAGCACGGGTTCCGCCCGGTCCTTGATCAACACGCCGCCAGCGCTGACATTCGTGGCGCTCGTCGTCGCGTTGTCGTTGATCACGCAATTGCGCAGCGTGGCGGAACCGCACAGGCGCGCACCGGCGGCGAAGGGCGCGCGGTTGCCGACGATCTGGCACTCATACACGTAGGGCTCGCAGTACTTCTCCACGTCGAGCCCCCCTCCGGCCTTCGCCTCGTTGTCGGTCATCGTGCAGTACTCGATCCGGGGGTGACACCCGTCGGTGGAGTCGGGACCAGCCTGCATGGTGATGCCGCCATCGTAATTGCCGGCAACGGTCACGTGGTGGATGTAGGGCGAGGAGCGGTCGTAGCAGTAGACCGCCGCCCCGCGGTCCTGGGCAAAGGCCCGCCGGATGGTCAGGTCGCGGATCTCCACGTTCTGGCATTGGCGCAGGTAGATCCCGCGCCCGGTCGAGTCGCCGTCGATGATCGTCTGGCCCACCCCCGAGCCGGTCAGGGTGATGTTCGAGCGCATGACGACGACGGCCAGCGTGCTGTCGTACGGCGGGTAGGACATGTGGGTGACATCGTTGTAAACCCCTGGGGCGATTAGGATTTCGTCCCCCGCCGAGGCCGCGTTCACCGCTTGCTGGATCGTCGGGTACTGACTCGGGACCAGCAGGGTCGCCGCCCCTGCCGAGCCCGCCAGGGCGAGCATCCCCAGCAGGCCAACCACAGCTGTCAACTTCCTCATCCCCGGAATCCTCCTTGGTGCTGGACAGGCAGCGCGGCTGCCAAGCGACAGTTGCCCGTCTAGTATACCACAGGACCCTGGAAACCGCCCGATGGGGCCCCCACGGAACCAGATCCCCTGTGTTCGAAGTGCTCGCCGCGTGCCCGCGGGTCGCCGATCCCTCCGCTGACCGCGTGGGATCCGATAAATGCATCGCTATTGCATCTAGGACGCCTGTCGACACCCGTGTACATATGAAATCTTTGGCCGGGGTCAGCCAGGGAGTATCATTAAATCTCCCTGGTCCCACCCGGGCGGGAGGGCCTGGTCAAGCGGAATTGCCTCCGGCTTCCGTGAAGGTACTCGACATCCCTGATCAAGGAGGAGCCCATGCACCGTGGTCTGGCGTCCCTGGCCACCGGAACCCTGCTCTCGGCAGGGCTTCTGCTTTTTCCGATCTCTCTCGCCGCGGCGTCTCCAGGATCGAGCGGCGCCTCTCTCGGTGAGCCCCATCGCGTGGTGCTCACCCAGGCCGGCGGTCAGCCCGGTGCGGCCCCGGCGGTGCGCGTGCTCGCGTCCGATGAAGAGGCGGTCCGCCTTGAGTTCGACCTCCCGGCGATCAACGTCCAAGAGGTCACCGTTGAGGGCGAGGTCTTCCAGGCCCTCGAGATCGAAGGGGGCGGTCACCGCGGCGCGGTCGGCGAACCCATGCTGCCCACCTTCTCCCGCCTCGTGCAGATTCCGGACCGAGCCGGCGCGACAGTCACGGTCACCGCGACCGAGACGCAGGAACTCCCGTCCATCCGGCCTTTCCCGATGCAGCCGGAGGATGGCTCCGCGTTCGTGATCGATCGCGCGGCCTACACCGCGGTCGGCTTCGGGGCCGACGAGCCGGCGCTGATCGGCGAACCGGCCATCGCGCGCGATCTGCGGGTCGTGCCGCTCACCTTCCAGCCGGTGCGCTACGATCCGGCCCGCCAGACCCTCGAGGTGGCCACGCGGGTCGAGGTGGAGGTGCGCTTCGCCGGCGAGGACCTGCGCAACGCCAAGGAGATCCACCACGCGATCATTCCCGAGTCGTTCGACCGCATCTACCGCGCCGTGGTCGCCAACTACACCGGCCCCCAGCGGGGTCAAAGCCTCGGCCTGGGCAAGTACGTCATCATCGCGCCCAACAACAGCAGCGTGCTCACGGCGCTCCAGCGCCTCGTCGATTGGCGCAAGCGCAAGGGCTTCGATGTCTACCTTGCGACGACAGCCGAGACCGGGAGCACGAATTCCGCGATCCAGACCTGGCTGCGCAATGCCTACACCACCTGGGAGAATCCCCCCGAGTACATCACGCTGATCGGCGACGCCGACGGGTCGGTGGCCATCCCCTGCTGGAGCTACAGCTCCGGCTCGACCGACCACCCGTACACGCAGCTCGACGGCTCCGACATCCTGGCCGACGCCCACATCGGCCGCATCTCTGTGGAAAGCGTCGACCGCTTGAACCTGTACATCGAGAAGATCGTCAGCTACGAGAGCACGCCCTACATGACCGAGACGTCCTGGTACAGCAGGGCCTGCGTGGTCGGCGACCCGTCCTCCTCGGGCACCACGTGCGTCCAGACCATGCAGTGGCTCAAGGAGCGGCTGCGCAACTGCGGATACGCCGAGATCGACACGATCTTCTCGTCGCCCTTCTCGAGCCAGATGACGACGAAGCTCAATCGGGGCGACACGGTCTTCGCCTACCGCGGCTACTATGGCATGAGCGGTTTCGACGCGGGCTCCATGCTGGCGCTGTCCAACGGCCGCAAGATGCCCTACGGCGTCTTCCCCACCTGCGACACTGGCAGTTTCTCCAACGGCACGTCGCGCTCCGAGGCGTGGATCCGCGCCGGCGTAACCGGAAGCACGCCGGTGCCCACCGGCGGTATTGCCGGAATCGGCACCGCCACCCTCGGAACGCACACGCGCTACAACAATTGCGTCGTCTACAACGCCTACGCGGCGCCTTTCCTCGAGGGGAACTTCTCCTTTGGAGCGTCCATGACGCGCGCGAAGTACGGCCTGTACGTGAACTACTACCAGGCCGATCCGGGCGGCTGCAACAACTTCACCCACTGGAACAACCTGATGGGCGATCCGGGTGGTGAGCTGTGGACCGGCGTGCCGGAGGCCATCAGCGTGAGCCATCCTGCGCAGATCGCCGTGGGCGCCAGCGCCGTCACCGTCTCCGTCACCGCGGGCGGGTTCCCGGTGGGGGGTGCGCTCGTCTGCTTGTACCAGGACGGGGTCAATCAGGTCACCGGCTACACGGACGCGGGTGGCAGCGTGGAGCTGCCGATCGAAACGCCCAGCCCAGGGAATCTCTTGGTCACGGTGACCAAGCACGATCACATCCCCTACCTGGGCACCATCAGCGTGGCCACCTCGACGCTCTTCGTGGGCTACCACGCGCACACCATCGACGATGACACGAGCGGCAGCAGCAGTGGCAACGGCAACGGCCAGGCAAACCCGGGTGAGTCGATCGAACTCGACGTACAACTGCACAATTTCGGCACGCAAAGCGCCAGCAACGTCACTGCGACGCTGGAGTGCGACGATCCCTACGTGACCATCATCGACAACGTCGAGACCTTCGGTACGATTGCCGGAGGGGCTTCGGCCTGGTGCGTCGATGATTTCGATATTCAGATCGCCGGCACGACGCCCGGCGGTCACGAGATCCAGCTCGGACTGGACGTCACCTCCGGCGCCAACACCTGGCGCTCCGTGATCCTGATCCCGGTGCTGGCGGCGGAGTTCTCCTATCAGGCCGTGACCCTGACGGGCTTCGGCACCGCCATCGATCCGGGCGAGTCCGGGGAGATCAGCGTCCGCATCCTCAACCACGGCACAGCCGCGGCTACCGGGGTCACCGCCACGCTGATCTCGCAGAGCTCGTGGGTGACGGTGACGGATGCGGCCGGGACCTACGCCAACATCGCCATCGGCGCGACCGGCGAGAACACCGGGAATCGCTTCGGGATCAGCGTGTCGGCCCAGTGCTACCAGGGATACCTGGCGCCCATGCTGATGATCGTGGGCTTCTCCCCCGCTGCCGTGGACTCCGTGCCCTTCGTGCTGTCGATCGGCTCGGCCAGCTCCGACGACCCGACGGGTCCGGACCACTACGGCTACTACGCCTTCGACAACACCGACACCGGCTACGCGCTCGCCCCGACCTACACCTGGGTCGAGATCGCCTCGAACCAGGGGGGTCAGGGAACCTCTCTGAACCTCAGCGACGACGACAACCGTCTCGTCACGCTCCCCTTCCCCTTCGTCTTCTACGGGGAAACCTTCACCACGGCGACGATCTGCATGAATGGCTGGCTGTCGATGGGCCAGACGTACCTCGTCAACTACAACAACTGGAACATCCCTGCCCCCGGTGCGCCCCCGTACATGATCGCGCCGATGTGGGACAACCTCTACCCGGACGGACAGAACACCGTCTACCACTGGTTCGACTCCGCCAACCATCGCTACATCGTCGAATGGAGTCGCGTGAAGAACGACTACGGTGGAGCGGTCGAGTGCTTCGAGGCGATTCTCTACGACCCTGTCTATCACACGACCGAGACGGGGGACGGAATCATCGTCTTCCAGTTCCACACCTTCAACAACACCGACGCCGAGATCCAGTACTCGACCACCGGCATCGAGAACGGCGACCTGAGCGACGGCGTGATGTACCAGTACTTCAACCGCTATCCGACCGGGGCCGCCACGATCAGCAGCGGCCGGGCTGTCAAGTTCATCGCCCTCAGCACCCGGCCGCGCGGCACGCTGACCGGGACCGTGCGCAATGCCAGCAACGGCAATGCACCCTTGGAGGGGGTGACGATCACGGCCGTCGAGACCGGGGACATCTTCCAGACCGGCGCCACAGGCGTCTACGGCGGTTCTCTCTCTCCCGGACGGTATACGATCCGCGCCAGCCATCCGGGCTTCGAAACGCAGACGGTGGAGCAGGTCTTGATCATCGAGAATCAGACAACCCAGCTCGACTTCGCGCTGGTCGACATCGCTGGCCCGGCGTTCACGAATACCACGGTCTATGGCAACACGACCAACGCCCAGGGGCCCTACACCATCACCACGACGGTGGTCGAGTACTCCGCGATCGAGGAGCTGTCCCTGCTCTACAACGCCAACGGTACGGGCTGGGTGACGCTGCCGCTCGTCGACCAGGGTGGCGGGTCATACGCAGCGGGCATCCCGGGGCAGCCCCAGGGCACGATGGTCTCCTACTACCTGTATGGCCGCGACTGCGCGGACAACGAGACGTTGGACCCACCCACCGCTCCGGGCGAGACCTACAAGTTCTGGATCGTGGCGCCGTTGCTGACGGCTAACATCGAGACAGGCGGGACCGACTGGACCCACTACGTCGTCGAGAGCGGCTACAACGACCAGTGGCATGTCTCGACCTCCCGGAACCACACGCCCGGCGGCTCCGCCTCCTGGAAGTTCGGGGACACGGGCTCCGGGGACTACACGTCGATGGGAGACGGCGCCCTCGAGACGGTGGCGTTCACGCTCACGGAAGGCGCGACGCTCACGTTCTGGCACTGGATGGAGTCCGAGACGAGCGGCAGCTATCCGGGCTACGCGTACGATGGGGGCCTGCTGGAGATCTCGGTCGACGGGGGCGCCTGGCAGAGCCTGACGCCGGTGGGCGGCTACACCCACCTGATCCGCACCAGCAGTCAGCCGGGTCCCTTCGCGGCTGAGA
Source organism: uncultured bacterium (assembly GCA_964506245.1). Classification (GTDB taxonomy): domain Bacteria; phylum Eisenbacteria; class RBG-16-71-46; order CAIMUX01; family WJJG01; genus CAZDKK01. The sequence goes on from CAZDKK010000007.1 coordinate 19,006, forward strand.
CGCCGGTCTTCGCCGGTACGTACGACTGGAGGCAGACCACCGTGGATCTGGAGGGCGTCGTCGGGGAAGTGCGCATTCGCTTCCGCTTCGGCAGCGACGGCAACACGGAGCTCGAGGGCTGGTACATCGACGATGTCGAGGTGATCAGCCTCGAACAGCCCTTCTCGGGGGCGGAGGAGATCCCGCTGATCCCCAGCCGGGTGGCGCTGTACCAGAACACGCCCAATCCCTTCGGCGCGCAGGATGGCTCCACGCTGATCCGCTTCGACCTGCCGCACGACACCGCGGTCCGACTGGAGGTGTTCGATGCCGGCGGCCGCCTCGTCCGCACGCTAGTTGACAGCGGCCTGTCCGCGGGGCAGCATCGCGTGGCGTGGGACGGCCGCGACGGCGCGGCGCGACCGGTCGGCAGCGGGGTTTACTTCTACATCCTCACGACCGGGCGCGCGCAGCAGCCGCTGCAGATGCTGGTCCTGAGGTAGATCGGGAATTCCGCCCCCTGGGGGCTGGGCAGTTCTCGGGGCCCCGGGCCGGTGACGGTCCGGGGCCCGTTGCCTGCGAGGGAACAAGATGGATTCGAGGCGCATCCGTCGCTGCGGCCTGCTCTCCGCGCTCGCCGCTGCCGCGTTGCTCACCGGGATCTTCTGCCAGTCGGGCTGTGAGCCCTATGGGGTTTCTGCCGCCGCGGGGGCGGATACCGTGGCGGTCGCCTTGCCGGCACACTTCGGCAGTGGCCAGGCCGACTTGTTTCTCTACCGCATCACTTCGCGCAAGACAGGGGAACGGCTCGGCGTGGCCCGCAGCTTCCGGGTCGAACAGGATCGCCAGGTACGTTCGGTTCTTCAGCTCCATGGCTTGAAGCCGGGGACCGAGCTGCTCATTCACGTGCTCTGGCTCAATCCAGACGGCAAGGAGGTCTACACCAAGGAAGTCCACATTCGCGAGCAGGACTGGAGCAACGAGGCGCTCCGCGCGGAGTTCGAGAACAACCACGTGCTGCTCGACGCGGCCCAAGGTCTCTTCGAGTTGGAGAGCCGCTACGGGGTCGGCCCCGATCGCATCGACGAGGAGCTCCACAAGGCCGACGACAAGCGTGAGTTCAAGCTGGGCACCTGGACGGTCCGGGCCTACCTGTTCCGCAAGCTGATCCTGGAGACGAGTTTCGAGCTGCTGCCGATGGAGTGACGGCGCCAGCGCGCGCGACATCCGTCTCAGTTCAGGTCGCGCTCCTCGAGATCGTTCTCGTCCAATCCGAGGTAGTGACCCAGCTCGTGGTAGAAGGTGGTGGCGATCTCGTCGACCAGCTCTTCGCGCGTGCGGCAGGTCCGCTCGAGATTGCGCTGGTAGATGTAGATCGTACGGGGCGTGTCCGGCGTCTCGAAGACCGATTCCTCGCGCAGGCTGCGGCCCACGAACAACCCCAGCACGCTCGGGCTCACCGTGGCTCCCAGGGAAGGGTCGAGTGCCTCATCGCCGGGGAGATCCTGGACGACCACGGGAATGCTCTCCAGGTGGCCCCGCAGCTCGTCCGGGAGCGAGGTCGAGGCTTCACTGATCACCTCCTGGAACTCCGGGAGGCTGAGTCGCATCGGGAGCGCGTAGTTCTCCTCATCCAGCTCGTGGGCGCGGCGGAAGCAGTCCTGCGCCTCCTCCGGCCGGCCCATGTGCTCGAGAACCTCCCCCAGCGCGTAGTGACCCGACGGCTCCTCGGGCTCGGCCGCGATCATCTCGCGCAGCAAGTCCTCGGCCTCGCCGAACCGGGTCAGCTCGAAGTAGGCCCCGGCCGTGTAGAAGGTCCACAGCACTTCGTCGCTCACTCGACCCTGAACGCGCTCGAGTTCCTGCAAGGCGTCCTCCGGCTCGCCCACCTCGAGCAGCGCCGCGCCGAGCAACAGCCGCGTCTCCGGATGTCCCTGGCTCTCCCGGTTGAGGTCTTCCGCCTCGTCGAGCGCCTCCTCGATCTCACCTTCTTCTAGGGCGTCCCAGGCTCGGTCGAGGCGTTCGGCCAGCTCTTCCGGCAGCTCCGACTCCCGGCCCACGGGTCCTGATGACTTGGGGTTCACGTGCGACTCCTCGGCCCTACTCGCTGGGCTTGCTCTCCTGCGCTGGCTGGGCCAGCAGGGCCTTGACGTCCGCCGGCGGGGCGAAGACGCTGTCCGGGATCTCCACGTTGCTCTGAATGCTCTCCGCGGTGAAGATCAGCTCCTGGAAACCCATCAGGATCGACCGCGAGCGGAAGGGCATCTGGATGCCGTCCTGCATCCGGTAGTCCTCCGTGAAGGTTTCCACATCGATTTCGCCCATCGGCGATACGACCTTTGTCATGGCCTTGCGCAGCAAGTAGTCCTTCGCATCGTAGTAGTGGTGCTCGGGCTGGCCCTCGGCCGGCGTCATGCGGATCTCATAGCAGTCTCTGCCTTGCACATCGACGATCCTGATTGTCTCCACCTGCTTGTACAAAGAGCGCCACTCCAGCTCGTTGTGGAACCGCGCCTCCCGGGCAGCTACGGCCTTCTCCTCTCCCTCCTTGACGCGAGGGCCCGTCATCGTCGTCGTTTCCCAGAAGACCTCGCCGTCCGTGCCGGACTCGATCTTGCCGATCGCGTCCGATTCCGCCACGGTGTAGATCTTGCACGGCGCCTTGGCGTAGACCTTCATCGTGGCCGTGATCCCGGCGGCCGGCACCTCGAATGTGCCGGTGGTCACGTGCGAGTGGATCCGTTCGAGGGCCTCGCGGCCGCCCACGGCCTGGATGACCTGATCGAGGATCAGTTCCGCGGCCGGCAGCGGCCGCGCAGCCTGCTCGGGCGCGGGGGCTACGGCCGGCGCCGGCGGGGCTTCCTGGGCTTGGGCCGCCGCGGGCAACAGCCAGGCCCACCCGATCGAGGGCAGCAGCGCCGGGAGGAGGATCAGCAGCCAGGCCCGGCGCCGTGCGCCGCGGGCGCATCCGGCCCACGCGAGTCTCACGCGATTCAGCATCGACTCCACCTCCATGCTTCCGCTCCGCCTGCACCGCCGGGGATCAGCCCGACGCCCGGATCCACGCGATGGCCGCCGCGAGCGTCGGATCGCCCCGCTCGAGCAGCAGCTCCCGGGTCAGCGGGATGACCTCGTCGGGCACGACCCCGTTGCCCTCGAGCGTCTGGCCGCCCTGCGACACGTAGTTGGCGATAGCGTACTGGAAACCGTCGCCGTTGGGCAGTCTCTCGATCTGGGAGGGCAGGGCTGCCCCCGCGGTGCGCGTCCCGAAGACGCGCGCCCGCCCGAGGTCCTGTAGGCCGCCGGCGAAGATCTCCGCCGTCGAGCCCGAGAGACCATCAACGAGGATGGCCACGGGACCGCGGTAGACCTGCGCGCGCGGCATGACCGCGAAGTTGAGCTGACCCTCACGGGTGTGCATGGTCCCCAGGCGGTGATTCTTCTCCGCGATGAACCATCCCGCCATGCCCATCGCCATCGCGCCGAGTCCGCCGCCGTTGCCGCGCAAGTCGAGGATGACGCCCGGCGCCCTGAGGTAGCCCTCCATCGCCTTCCCGAACGCCTGCATCACGCTGGCCGGGTCAAGGAAGAGGCTGAAGGCGATGCAGCCGATGCCGCCGTCCACAAGGCGCGCGTCGATCCAGATCCATTGGGGCGGTAGGTTGCCGAAGGTCACCCTGTGCCCGCGCGGCGCCACGAGGGGGAGGTCGAGGTCGCGCTCGCGGCCCTCCCCATCGCGGAATCCCACGCGGCGGGTTTCCCCCACGTTCCCGCGCAGGCGCCGGCCGACGGAGCCCGCCAGCACGTACCCCAGGTAGGTCTTCCCGTAGAACTCGGCTGCCAGCTCCTCGAGGCGCGGGCGCACGTCTTCCCCTGAGACGCGCAGGATCTCCCACCCCGGAGCGACCCCGAGGTCGGCCGCGGGCGACCCCGGATCGAGCGCGACCACCAGGGCACGCTCGTCGTCGACGACCCTCACCTGCAGGCCGGGTGTCCCGCTGCCCACTTCGAGCTCGCCGGGCCCGCGGACATCCTCGTAGAGGTGCGCGGGCAGGATCTCGAAGTGCGACTGCTGCAGTCGCTCCAGCATCTCGCTCATGGCTGCGCGCGCCTCTTCCATCGAGCGCGCCGCGATCACGCGGGGGCGGAGTTCATCCCGGACAGCCTGCCAGTCGAGACCGCCGAGCGTCGGATCCCAGTGCTTGTCGCGGATCGTGGTCCAGATGTAGTCGAAGGATTCCTCGTTGAGCCGCCGCTGTTCAGCGGTGAGCCCGGGGGATTCCTGCTCCGCTGTCTGGGGGACCGCCTCTGCCGCTCCCCGCCGCGGGGCGGCGCAACCAGCCAGGATGGCGAGAATCAGCGCCGCGCCGCTCAGGACGGCATGGATGCGCCCAGCCGCGCGGGCCGAGGGGGGTCTGCAGATGCACATCCAAACGCTCCTTGGTGGATGCGGCGGAGTCTAGGGGATCGGCCGGCGGCGCACAATCCGACGTTCGCATCCGCGCGATCAGGGCCGGGGGAACGAGCGGGCGCCGATCGTGCCGCAGTCCTTGGGATCGCGCAGCGGCGAGCGCCGCCCCAACGACACGTCCCCGGCCTCGGGATCGGCGAACCGGGGATTGACGCTGCGGTTTCCGGCCTGACCCTTCTGGGCCTCGAGGCAGCCGACCCAGTCGCCGCCCGCGTTGTGGAAGAGGTCGCAGCAGCGCAGGGTCGCTTGTGCCGTATCCTTGCAGAAGATCGCCTCGCCCTGGAGGCAGTAGGCGATGATGCTGTTCTCCAGCGTGGGATGGGACCGGTCTTTGTTGGAGAACGACCCGCCCGCCGGTCCGGACGCGCCGTGGAAGGTGCATTGCGCGAAGCGGGGCGCGGCGTTTCCCGAGCACTCCACGTCCCCGCCCCCGACGAGTTCCGCGACGTTGCCCACGAACGCGCAGTCGGTGACCACCGAGCGGGAGGCGCCATAGAAGCCGATGGCACCGCCCCCGCGGCGAGCGCGGTTGCGCAGGAACGCGCAGCGCGTGATCTCGGGCGACGAGAGTCCCCAGATCGAGAGCGCGCCACCGCTCGCCTCGCTGTGCGCCATCGCCTCGTTGCCCTCGAACACGCAGTCGCGGATCGCCGGCGACGACGAGGTGCAGTAGATCGCCGCTCCGTGACCCCGCGTGCGGTTGGCGAAGAAGATGCAGTTCTCGATCGTCGGACTCGACTTCTCCTGGCAGTGGACCCCACCGCCGTGGCAGAGCGGTCACTCCCCGCCGGAGATGCCGCGGGTGATCGTCACCCCGCGCAAGACCGACCCCGGGCCCTCGCCCGAGTGGAACAGGAAGCCTCGCCGCGGTTCGCCCAGGGGGGCTGAGTTCCCCTCGCAGTCGATGACGCACGCGCGGGGATTGTCGCTGCGCGACCGCACGGTGATCGCTCGGCCACCGAAGTCGAGGTTGCGATTGCCGGGTCCGGCGTAGAGGCCGTCCAGCAGTTCGACGACGTCCAGGGAGTCGCACGCGTCGATCGCCTCCTGAATCGTCGCGTGGTCGCCGGATCCGTCGGGCGCGACCGTGCGGGTGACCGCCCCGGGCGCGGTCCCCCAGCTCAGCAAGCCCAGGGCCGCCCCCAGACCCGCGATGATGACGCGCATCCCGTCCTCCCTGTACTATGCTCCTGTTCAGCAAGGAGGCTGCCATGGCCCCGTGTCGTGCGAAACCCAGGCCCGCGCCCCCGGCTGTTCCAACCCGGCCCGCCCACCTCCGGGTCCGCCTCTCGCGGGTCACCCTCGTGCTCGCGGCTTGCCTGCTGGTGGGCCTCGGCTGCCCGGCGCGGGCTCCGTCCGGGGGCAGCTACGATGCGGACCGCGCTCGCATGGTAGCCGAGCAGCTGCGCGCGCGCGACATCACGGATCCGCGCGTGCTCGCCGCCATGGGCCGTGTCCCGCGTCACGAGTTCGTGCCGGAGGGGCTGCGCGGCTACGCCTACAGCGACGGCCCGCTGCCCATCGGATACGAGCAGACGATCTCCCAGCCCTACATCGTCGCGTTGATGACCCAGCTCGCTCAAGCGCGGGAAGGCGCCCGCGTGCTCGACATCGGAACAGGATCGGGCTACCAGGCAGCGGTGCTCGCGGAGCTGGTGGGTCGGGTGTTCAGCATCGAGATCCTCTGTCCGCTGGCCGACGAGGCCCGTGAGCGGCTGCTGCGGCTGGGCTACCGCAACATCGAAGTGCGTTGCGGGGATGGGTATCGCGGCTGGCCGGAACAGGCTCCGTTCGATCTGATCATCCTTGCGGCCGCCCCCGACCACATTCCGGCGCCGCTCGTCGAGCAGCTCGCTCCCGGCGGCCGCTTGGTGTTGCCGGTGGGCGACCTCTACCAGGAGCTGGTGGTGGTCGAAAAGCAGGCCGATGGCTCCGCGCGCCAGGAGCGGATCATCCCGGTGCGCTTCGTTCCGATGACGGGCGAAGCGCAAGGACGCTGATCTCAAGGCCCCGGTCGCGCCGATCGCTTCGGACGAGCGGTCGCCCGCGTGCGCAACGCTCCGGACGGGCAACGACGATCAGCGCAGGCGCACCACGCGGACCGGCTCCAGGCCCGGTCGGCCCTCCGGTCGCAGCCAGTACAGGCCCGCGGGCAGGCGTCGGCCCGCCTCGTCGCGGCCATCCCACGGCGCAGCCGCACCAACCGCCCGCAGCAACCTCACGCGCCGGCCCGCGCTGTCGTAGATCCCGACCGGGCCGATGCAGGCGGCCGCCGCGGCCGCGGCGCCGGAGAGTTCGAGCATGACCTCACCCGTGAGGGCGCACGGGTTCGGGTGCACGCGCAGCATGGCGTCGCGGGCTGCGAGCTCGCCCACCGCCCCACCGCTGCGGGTGCCGACCGAGGCGAAGATCTTCCAGTTGGTGCCAGGTGCCCGCCCGTCTTCCCAGGCGACGCACACCTCGTCATTCCCCCGCGCGGCCAGGACGGGGGAATTCGCCGGCGCGCCGCTCAGGTCGTCATCGATGCGGACCATGGGGTCGACCCAGCTCGCGCCCCCGTCGGCCGAGGCGCGGAAGTAGACGTTCCAATCGCTCTCGTAGATCCCGAAGGCCGCGAAGACCCACTCGCCCCACGCGGCCAGGCTCGAGTAGGTGCCCGTGCCACCCGGCGAGGGCTCGTCGACGCGCTGGCTTGCGCTCCACGACGCCCCGGCGTCGATCGAGGTGTTCACGTGGAAGTGATGCAGCATCAGGTCCGGGTTGTTGAGCCACCCGCAGGCAAGCCGGCCGCCGTCGAGCCACACCAGTGCGCGCGAGGCCACCTGCTGGTAGTAGGGCTCGACGTCGTTGACGCGGACACCGATCGACCAGGACGATCCGCCGGTCGCCGAGCGGTAGAAGTAGACATTCGGATAGCGCCCCCCGGGAACATTGCCACGCCAGTCGTTGGTGACGCAGTACAGGACCTCTGTGCCGGGGGTCGAGCCTGAGGTCGGGTCGACGATCAGGCAGGGACTGCCCGCCACCGGCTGATAGCCGAGCCCGTCGCTCACCCGGGTTTCGGTGCCCCAGGTCAGTCCCCCATCCCGGGTCGCACGCATATACACCTGATGGAAGACACCCTCGCGCCAGTCGGTCCAGGCCACGAAGTAGCGGCTCTCGTCGAGAATGGCGAGGCTGGCGTCCATGTAGTCGCCGGCGCTGGGGGGAGAGCCCGCGGTGTTGACCCGAGCATTGGGGGTCCAGTGCGAGGGCAGAGCGAGATCACGCTTCGAGAAGTAGACGTTGAAGACGCCTGTGCGATTGTCCTCCCAGGCGACCGCGGCCATTCCCGAGGGTGTGAAATCCAGGCTCACGAAGCGGCTATAGGCGCCCGTCGTGCGGTCGTCGACCCGCTCGGGCAAGGACCAGCTCATCCCATGGTCGGTGGAGAAGCTGTAGAAGATGTGATACCCGCCCGACGCGTGCTCATCCATCCAGGCCAGACCAAGCGTGCCGTCGGGCGCCAGATCAATGTCGGCCCAGATGTGCTGGCCGGCCTCATCAGGGTGCACGCGGGCGGACGGTGTGAAGTACCACGAGGTTTCGCGGCTCACCGCCGCCGGGATCTCGCCGCTGGGTGGTGCAGCCGCTCCGCCCGCCGCCGCACCCCCGCCGGCCAGCGGTGGCAGCGGTTCCACCAGCGTCCAGATCTTCGTCTCTGCCCGCCAGACCGCCTCGCCAGCGCCGGCGGTCTGCGCCGGGGACGGGAGGGATAGGCCTGTCAGACAGAGCATGACGAGGAGAGCGGCGTGAACCGATCGATGCGACGCGCTTGGGGTCATGGCGGCATCCTCCTCAACAGGTGCAGGGAAGGCGCGGTTGAAGCCGTGAACCAGGACCTATGATACTACCGGTCGCACGCCGCGGGTACCGGCCGGGCCGGCCTCCGGGAGCGGGTGGGGTGTGGCCGCGGGCGGCGTGATGCGACCCACCACGCCGGGCCCGCGGCCGGTTGCGGGCGCCCGCCGGGCTACCGTGGCCGGCGCGCTTTGGGCTTCGCCTTCGTCTTGCTGGCCTTGACCTTCCGCTTGGGCGCGGCCTTGCGCTTCGCACCCGCCTTGGGCTTGGGCCTAGCCTTCGGCTTCGGCTTGGCTTTGGGCTTCGGCTTCGGCTTGGCCTTAGGCTTGGGCTTCGGCTTAGGCTTAGGCTTAGGCTTGGGCTTGGGCTTGGGCTTGGGCTTCGGCTTGGGCTTCGGCTTGGGCTTCGGCTTGGGCTTCGGCTTGGGCTTCGGCTTGGGCTTCGGCTTCGGCTTCGCCGCTGGTTTTGCGGGCGCGACCACGGGCGGCGGCGGCGGGGGCGCGACGACGGGTTGGGGCACCGCAGGCTGCGGCGGCGCCGGAGGGATCTCGCCCTCCGTCCCCAGCCGCTGGCGCGTGTAGGGCACGAGCCCGCCGGCCTCGACGATGCCGATCACCTCGGGCGGCAGCGCCGGAAAGCGGTACACGCCCGCCCTGCACCGGAGCGTTCCGGCGCCGAGATCGAGCGTCACCTGTTCGCCGGGCTCGATGCGGCCGACCACGTCCGGCAGCTCGACCGTCGGCAGCCCCGCGTTGATGGCGTTGCGGAAGAAGATACGCGAGAAGCTGCCGGCCACGACCGCGCCAACCTTGTTGGCGGTCAGGCAGAAGGCCGCCTGCTCCCGCGAGCTGCCGCAACCGAAGTTGCTGCCGGCCACGATGACGTCGCCCGGCTGAACCTTCTTCGAGAACTCGGGATCGAGATCCTCGAGCGCATGGGCGGCCATCTCCTTCGGGTCGGTCACCGTGTAGGTGTACTTGCCCGGGAAGATCACGTCGGTGTTGATGTTGTCACCGTACTTCCAGACCTTGCCCTGAATCACCCTTGGCTGAGACATCGTTCCTCCTCCTCCGTGGGCGCCGCACTTACCCAGTGCACAGGTCAACGCTCGGGACGCACTGCCGCGGCCCACCCGCCCGCCGCAACCCCGGCGCCCGCCTGTCGCCTCCGGTCCATCATCACATTCTCCTTGGGTCCGCGATGACCCCCCGCACCGCCGTGGCCGCTGCCACCGCCGGCGATGCGAGGTAGATCTCGGCGTTCGGATTCCCCATACGACCCTTGAAATTGCGGTTCAGCGTGGAGAGACAAACCTCCCCGTCCGCCAGGATCCCTTCGTGAGCGCCCAGACACGGACCGCAGCCTGGGTTGAGAATGACCGCACCGGCGTCGAGCAGGGCGCTCGCCAGGCCCCGTGCGACCATCTCCTTGTACACCTCGTAGGACGCCGGCCCGATCAGCAGGCGTGTGCCCTGCGCGACCCGGTGGCCCCGCAGAATCCTCAGCGCCAGTTCGAAGTCCTCGATCCGGCCGTTCGTGCAGGTGCCTAGGAAGACCTGCTGCACCGGCCGCCCGGCGACCTCCTCGATCGGCTTGACGTGGTCCACGTTGTGCGGGCACGCGACCACCGGACCCACGCCGGTCATGTCCAACGTGATCTGCTGAGCGTACTTCGCGTCCGGGTCGCTGAAGAGGAACTGGGCCGCCTTCCAGCGCTCCCGTGGGACACGCGGCTCGAGCCATTCCCGCACCTTGTCGTCCGCCGGCGTGCATCCGTTCTTGGCGCCGAACTCAACCATCAGGTTGCACAGCACCATGCGCGAGGAGATCGACATCGCATCGACAATGGGACCGCCGAACTCGACCGCCTTGTACAATCCGCCATCGGCGCCGTAGTCACCGATGAGCTTGAGCGCCACATCCTTGGAGGTGACCCACTCGCCCAAGCGGCCAACGACCTCGACCCGCATCGTCTCGGGCACCTTCAGCCAGATCTCGCCGGTGGCCCAGATGACGGCCGCTTCGCTGCGGCCGATCCCCGTGGCGAAGGCCCCGAAGGCGCCGTAGGTGCAGGTGTGGCTGTCGCTGCCCACGACAAGGGAGCCCGGCACGACGTGACCCTTTTCGGGCAGCACCTGGTGACAGATGCCGACGTTGAGGTCGTAGAAGTTGGGGATCCCCTGCTCGGCGACAAACGCGCGCACGGTCTTGTGATTGGCGGCGTGCTTGGCGTCCGCCGCTGGGACACAGTGGTCGAGCACGATGACGAGCTGCCGCGGGTCAGCGACCTTCTTGACACCGAGCTTGCGGAAGGTGTTGGAGATGGCGGCGGAGTTGTCGTGGGACATGCAGGCGTCGGGGCGGGCTTGGATGATCTGGCCGGCCACGACATCTTTCCCGATGTTCTTGCCAAGCGTCTTCTCGCTGAAGGTCTTGCCCATGGCGTCTCCTCGATCGTGCGTCCCCGGCCAGATACGGCACGGGAGGAATCGGTCTGCAGCGCGGGTAACTCCCGTGCCCGTAAGCAACGGAGCATCATGGAAGGGGGGGCGGGCGGTGTCAATCGCCGCGGGGCGGGCGGTGTCAGTCGCCGCGGGGCCGGTGGCGCCGGGCGCCGAGGGCCCCGAGCTCCTTTGGATCCCTTCCCGCAACCGCTATACTTAGTGGGATCGCCCCCTGGGTGCTTCCCTCGGCGCCGCCGCCCCCGATGCGCCGGGATCGGCCAACAGGAGCAAGGAGAAGTAGATGCACCGGGAATCGCGCCGCCTGCTTGGAAAGATGCGCCTGCTGGCGAGCCTCGGCGCCTGCGCCGCCCTGGCCCTGGCCTGCGGGACGCCGGCCCGCTGTGCCGGCCCTGCCGAAACGCTGCCCCAGCGGCTGGCCCTGCTGCCCGGCGGTTCGGCCCCCGACGCGGCGCCGGCGGTGCGCGTGCTGGCGGCAGACGGGGAGGGCCTGGTGCTCGAGTTCGAGCTGCCGGCTCTCGATCGCCAGCGCCTCGATGTGGCCGGGGAGCCGTTCGACGTGCTGGCCATCCCCGGCGGCGGCTTCACGGGGGATGTCGGTGCACCGATGCTGCCGACCTTCTCGCGCTTCGTCCAGGTCCCCGCTGCGGCAGGCGTTCGCTCAGAGGTGCTCGCCGCCGAGACGGTCGAGCTGGCGGACGTCCATCCCATCCCCATGCAGGGACCCGACGGAAGCGCGTTTGCCTACGATGCTGCAGCCTACGCGCGCGCCGGATTTCCGGCCGGCGATCCCGTGCGGATCGGCGAGCCCGCCCTGGCGCGCGGCGTCCGTCTCGTGCCGCTGACCTTCCAGCCTGTGCGCTACGACGCCGCCCGGCATACCGCCGAGGTCGCCACCCGCATCCGCGCGCGGATCGCCTTCGCGGGGACAGACGAACGCAACGTCCCCGCCGGGCCGGCGCGAGCGGTTCCACCCTCGTTCGATCGCATGTTCCGAAACCTCGTGATCAACTACGCGCCGCCGCGGACGTCCGCCTCCAGCTCCCTGGGCGTCGATATCATCATCTGCCCGGACAACGCCGCGGTCATCGCCGCCCTCGATCCCCTGGTCGCCTGGCGCACGCGCCGGGGCTTTGCCACCACCCTGGTCACGACGACCACCACCGGCAGCTCGAGCACGGCGATCAAGGTGTGGATCCAGAATGCCTACAACACCTGGGAGGAGCCCCCCGAGTACATCACCCTGGTGGGCGATGTCACCGGCACCGTTGCGCTGCCGTGCTGGTACGAGAGCTACAGCTCCTACCATGGTGAAACCGACCACCCCTATGTACAGCTCGACGGAACGGACATCCTGGCTGACGCCCATATCGGAAGGATCTCCGTCGACTCGGTGGATCGGCTCCGGCTCTACGTCGAGAAGATCGTCAGCTACGAGAGCGCCCCATTCATGGAGGACACCACCTGGTTCGGCCGCGCGTGCGTCGTCGGTGACGCGTCGGTCTCCGGAATCACCTGCATCCAGATCGGTCAGTGGCTGAAGAGCCGCCTCGTGGCGTGGGGGTACGCGGAAGTCGATACCGTCTTCAACGGCGGCTTCATCTCTCAGATGACGGCCAAGCTCAACCGTGGCGACACGGTCTTCAGCTACCGCGGCTACTACAACATGAGCGGATTCACGGGCAGCAACATCACGGCCCTGCAGAACGGGCGCAAGATGCCCTTCGCCGTGAACCTCACCTGCGACACCGGTTCCTTCGCCGCCGGTACGTCCCGCTCGGAGGCCTGGATCCGCGCTGGCTCCACGGGCACCCCCCTGACGCCGACCGGTGGCATCGCCGCGATCGGCACGGCGACCATCGGCACGCACACGCGCTTCAACAACTGCTTCACCTACGGCATCTGGCGCGCGCCCTTCTGGGAGGATGGGTTCCACTTCGGCGAAGCGCTCACGCGCGGCAAGTACGAGATGTACGTCAACTACGGCAGCTATGCCTCCAGCACCGCCGCCATGTTCACCTGCTGGAACAACCTGATGGGCGATCCCGCGGGAGAGATCTGGACCGGCGTGCCGCAGGAGATCGCCGTGGCGCATCCGGACACGCTTTCGGTGGGCGCCAATGCGGTGACCGTGAACGTCACGCGGGGGGGACTCCCGTGCGCGGGGATCTACGTCTGCCTGTACAAGCCAACGGAGACCCAGGTAGGCGGCTTCACGGATGCGGAGGGAGCGGTCGAGCTCGCCCTGGAGCCCCTGACGCCCGGGACCCTGCAGATCACGGCCACGGGCCATGACCGGCATCCCTACTTGGGAGAGATCACGGTGACCGACGCGGAGCCGTTCGTGGGGTACGCCGCGCACGTGCTCGACGACGACCGGGAGGGTACGAGCAGCGGCAACGGCGATGGACTTCCCAATCCGGCCGAGCGCATCGAGGTCCCGGTCCAGGTGCACAACCATGGGAATGGGGCGGTCACCGGCATCACCGGCACCCTCAGCGCGAGCGACCCCTATGCCGCGGTGCTGGACGGGGAGGAGACCTTCGGGGATCTGCCCGCCGGCGGCGAGGCGTGGTGCGCCGATGACTTCGACATCCTGATCGACGGGGGGGCGCCGGACGGACACCTGCTCGTGCTCGCGCTCGACCTGACGGACGGCAGGGAGAGGTGGCACTCCCTGATCGAGTTCCCGGTCGTCTCGGCCGCGTTCACCTACGCGGAGCAGCATTTCTACGGATTCGGCGGCGATCGGATCGATCCGGGCGAGTCGGGGGAGATCAGCGTGTGCCTCCGGAACACCGGTAGCACTACCGGCAGCGGCGTCACGGCGACGCTCGTCTCCGCATCGGCCGAGGTCACGGTGACGGACTCCCAGGGGGCGTACGGCCTCTTCACCGTGGGGAGCGCCGTGGAGAACAGCTTCGACCGCTACGGAATCTCGGTTGCGAACACCTGCTTCCCCGGCAGCCTCGTTCCAATGCAAATCCAGCTCGTGTTCTCCGGCGGCGCCCGCGACACCGTGGATTTCGTCCTGTCGGTCGGCCAGGCCGCCACGACGGACCCCACCGGTCCCGACGGCTATGGCTACTACGCTTTCGACAACACCGACATCGGCTACGCGCAATCGCCCGCCTACGCCTGGATCGAGCTCGATCCGGCCTACGGAGGTCCCGGCACCTCGCTCGGCTTCACCGACATGGGCGACGGTCAGGACGAGTCCCGGACGGTGGATCTGCCCTTCCCCTTCACCTACTACGGCGAGACGTTCACGCGAGCCACGATCTGCACCAACGGCTGGCTCGCGATGGGCCAGACCTATCTCACCAACTGCCGCAACTGGAACATCCCCGGTGCAGGCGCCCCCCCGAACCTCATCGCGGTCTTCTGGGACGACTTGTACCAGGACGAGGACGCGCAGGTCTATGTCTGGAACGACACCGCCCAGCATCGCTTCGTGATCCACTGGAGCCGGATGCTGAACGCCTACAACGGGGTGCTCGAGAACTTCGAGGCGATTCTCTACGATCCGACGCACTACGGAACCGAGACCGGCGACGGCTTGATCACCTTCCAGTACCACACGTTCAACAACCACGATGCGCTCCAGCACTACTCCACCACGGGGATCCAGAACCGCATGTGCTCCGATGGTGTCCTGTACGGGTACTACAACGCCTACAACCGCGGCGCGGCGCCGATTGCGGCGGGCCGGGCCATCACCTTCGCCGCCCTGAGCGAAGTCCCGCGCGGCATGCTGACCGGCGTGATCACGAACCAGAGCAATGGCGGCACACCGATCGGACTGGCCACGGTCAGGTTGATCGAGTCCAACATCTCCCTGCTCAGTGCGCCGGACGGCCGCTACCTGGGGGCGCTGCCCACGGGGACCTACACGGTGGCTGTGTCGCATCCGAGCTTTGCAGCGGACACGACCGGCCCGGTCACCGTCAGCGCGGGAGAGACGACGACGATCGATTTCTCCCTCGTCGACGTCGTCCCGCCGATCTTCAGCAACACGACGGACTACGGCGTGACGACCCAGACCGCGGGACCGTATTCGATCACCACGACGGTCACGGAGGCCTCGAGCACCACCGCGCTGGTGCTGCGCTACAACGTTCAGGGCGCCGGCTGGGAAGAGGTCGAGCTCGAGCCCCAGGGCAACAGCGTCTACAGGGCCGACATCCCCGGTCAGCCCTACACAACGCTGATCCACTACTACTTGTACGGGCGGGATGTGGTCGGCAACGTCGGGACGGATCCTGGGAACCCGCCGGGAGAGGTATACTCGTTCTGGGTCATGCCTGCTCTGCTCGAGGATCCCATGGAATCCGGGGCCGGCACGTGGACGCACGAGGTCGTGACCAGCGGCTTCATCGACGAGTGGCATCTGAGCACGCAGGCGAATCACACCACCGGGGGGTCGTGGGCGTGGAAGCTCGGTTCCACGGGCACCGGGGACTACGGGAACTACTGCGATGGCGCGCTGATCACGCAGCCGATGCTCCTGGCCGGGGATGCGACGGTGACCTTCTGGCATCGGATGGAGGCCGAGGCGAGCGGCACCTATCCCGGCTACGCCTACGACGGCGGCTGCATCGAGCTGTCGGTCGATGGCGGCCCCTGGGTGGAGGTCGAGCCGGTGGGCGGCTACCCGCATCGCGTCCGCATCCGCCCCCTGGGACCCGGACCGTTCCCGGCCGAGACGCCGATCTTCTCGGGAACCTTTGGCTGGACCGAGGCGCGCATCGATCTGGCGGACGTCTCCGGGGAAGCGCGCCTGCGTTTCCGCTTCGGGAGCGACTACGCCTCGGGCGCGGAGGGTTGGTTCATCGACGACCTGCTCGTGATCGGGAGCAACCCTGGCTTTGCCGGCAACGGCGGCGAGGGGAGCCCGCCCGCGCGGCTGTGCCTCCTGCCGAACGTGCCCAACCCATTCCCGGCGCACGGCGGCACGCGCATCCAGTTCGATCTGCCGCGTTCGGCCCCCGTGGGGCTGCGCGTGGTCGATCCCGGCGGCCGGCTGGTGCGCACCCTGCTGGGCGGCCTCGCACCGGCCGGGCGCCATGTCGCACGCTGGGACGGGCGTGATACCCTCGGGCGGCCGGCGCCGAGCGGGGTCTACTTCTACGTGCTCGATGTCGACGGGGCGACGTTGTCGCGGCGGATGGTGGTGCTGCAATAGGGCCGCGCGCCCCGTCGAGCGACCCCCGGGCGAGCCCGAGCAGGAGCGCGGGCGGCGCGGCGCGGGACGGGGTGGCATGGACGCGTCACGGGCGAGTCTGCTCTTCGGTGAGCACCTGGGCGGATCTCCCGCGATCGTGGTGCGCTCCCCCGGCCGCGTCAATCTGATCGGCGAGCACACCGACTACACCCAGGGCTTCGTCTTGCCGATGGCGATCGACCGCGCCGTCTGGATCGCGGCGCGGCCGCGGGGCGACCGGCGCGTCCTGGTGCAATCGCTGGACTGTGGGCAGCGCGCGGAGTTCGATCTCGACCGGCTCGCTTCCGCCCGGGACGGCTGGGTCGCCTACCTCTCCGGCATCGCGTGGAGCCTCGTCGAGGCGGGTCACCAGCCCTCCGGCTGGGAGGGCATCATCGCCGGCGATCTGCCCCTGGATGCGGGGCTCTCCTCCTCGGCCGCGCTCGAGCTGGCGGCGGCCCGCGTCTTTGCCTCGCTCAGCAACCTCCCGTGGGAACCGACCGCGATGGCGCGCCTCGCCCGGCGCGCCGAGAACGCCTGGGTCGGTGTCGCTTGCGGCGTCATGGACCAGCTCGCCTCCGCCTGCGGCGTGCGCGACCACGCCCTCCTGAT
This sequence comes from uncultured bacterium, assembly GCA_964506245.1. Lineage (GTDB taxonomy): Bacteria > Eisenbacteria > RBG-16-71-46 > CAIMUX01 > WJJG01 > CAZDKK01. The sequence goes on from CAZDKK010000007.1 coordinate 35,573, forward strand.
CGACTGCCGTTCCCTCGCGATCGAGCCCGTGCCGCTCCCGGCCGGCGTGGCCGTGCTCGTCCTCGACACGCGCGTGCCCCGCCGGCTGGCGGAGACGGCCTACAACGAGCGGCGGCACGAGTGCGCGGCCGCCGCGCTGCGCCTAGGGGTCGACGCGCTGCGAGACCTGGATCGCGAACGGCTGGAGAGCTTGCGAGGGCAACTCGAGGATCATCTGTACAGGCGCGCGCGCCACGTGGTCAGCGAGAACGACCGCACGGTCCGCGCGGCCCGCGCCTTGCAAGCAGACGATGTGGGGCTGGCTGGACGGCTCATGGTCGCCAGCCACCGGAGTCTGGCCGAGGACTTCGAGGTGAGCTGCGCTGAGCTGGACGGCATGGTACAGTGCGCCCTGGCGCAACCGGGGTGCCACGGGGCACGCCTGACAGGCGCGGGATTCGGCGGGTGCGCGGTCGCGCTGGTGGAGGTCGGGGCAGCGGAGCGGTGCCTGGCCGACACCCTGGCGGCGTATGCACGCCGGTCCGGACGCCCCGGGCGCGGATGGATCTGCCGAGCGGACGAAGGAACGACGGTTACCAGATGCGAAAGCGGACCGACACGCTGCTGATCGTCTGCATCGCCCTGGGCAAGCTGCTTCTCAATGTTGCCTTTCACGGACGCTACGGGTACTTCCGCGACGAGCTCTACTACATCGCCTGCAGCGACCACCTCGCGTGGGGGTACGTGGACCACCCGCCGCTCTCGATCTTCCTCCTGAAGCTCACACGCGGAGTTCTGGGGGACTCCCTTTACGCCATCCGCTTCCCCGCCGCGCTCGCCGGGGCCGCCGCGGTGGTTCTGACCGGACTCATGGCCCGCAAGTTGGGAGGCGGCAGGTTCGCCCAGCTCCTGGCTGCGGCCGCTGCCGCGCTATCCCCCGTGGTCCTCAGCAACGGGGCTCGGTACTTCTCCATGAACGCCTTCGACCTCTTCTTCTGGGCGTGGGGGGCCTATCTCCTGATCTCGATCCTGGTGGACGGTGATCAGCGACGATGGCTTCTCTATGGCCTCGTGGCCGGTCTCGGTGTCATGAACAAGTACTCCATGCTCTTCTTCGGGTTCGGAACGATCGCCGCCCTGGTCCTGACGAAGCGGCGCCGCGACCTCTCTCGCCCGTGGATCTGGATCGGGGCTGCAATCGCCGCCGCGCTCGCGCTCCCGCATGCGGTCTGGGAGATAAACCATGGCCTCCCCACCGCCGAGTTCATCCACAATGTGACCACGCTGAAGAACACCCCTGTCTCGGCTGGAGAATTCATGGCCGGCCAGATCATGAACACCGGGTTTGGCCAGGCCGTGCTCTGGATCCTGGGCCTGGCGTTCTTCGCCTTTCACAAGGACGCGGGGGCAGGACGGCTTTTCGCGTGGATGTACCCCATCGTTGCCGTCCTCATGATGCTTGGGAACCCCAAGGCCTACTATCTCACCCCGATCTACTTCCCCTATCTGGCCTCCGGGGCTCTGTGGATCGAGCGGCTGGCGCACAGGCGATGGCTCTCCTGGTTGAGATACGCTGTCCCCCTGCTCCTGGTCCTCTTCAGCGTCCTCGCCATGCCCTTCGCCGTGCCCGCGCTGCCGGTCGACGACTTCATCCGCTACCAACGGACGCTCGGCCTGAGCCCCAAGGCAGAAGAGCGCGCGGCCCTGGCCGACCTCCCGCAGTACTACGCCGACATGTTCGGCTGGGAAGAGCTGGCCGCCCAGGTTGCCGCCGTCTACCGGACGCTGGCGCCCGAGGAGCAGCGGCACTGTGTGATCTTCGCCCGCAACTACGGGGAGGCGGCAGCCATCGACTTCTTCGGCCAGCGCCACGGGCTTCCGCGGGCCATTTGCCCACACAACAGCTACTGGTACTGGGGCTCAGGGGACGAGGAGATGCAGGTCGCCATCGTCTTCGGGGCGAGCGACAGCCTGGAAGAGAACCTCGCCGACCTAGCGGGTCCGGGGCGGTTCGCGGAGGTGGAGCTCGCGGCGACGACGCAATGCGACCACTGCATGCCGTTCGAGAACGGGCGCATGATCTTCCTCTGCCGCGGGCCTCACTTCCGCTTCCGAGACATCTGGGCGGAGGAACGCCTGTTCCTCTAGGTGCCGCGCCCGGATCCATGGGGAGGTGATCATGCTACGCATTCCCCGTCGCTTCCGCAGGATGCGCTGGCTAGCGGCCCTGCTTGCCTCCACGTGCTTCCCCGTCCTCCTCGGCCGACCCAGCCCCCTCGATCTCGAGCCTGCCCCGCCGGAGAAGATCCGCGCCATCCGCGTCGAGCTGGGGCCCGGCGGGCCGGCGTTGGATCTGGCGGAGCCGAATCTGCTCCCCGAAATGGCTCTCGGCGAGCGCATCGCGGCGCTCGACCGCTGGCTGGCCGATCTGGCCGCGCGGGACCTCTTCTCCGGGGTCGTCCTGGTCGGGGACGGGGATCGCGTCCTGCTCGAGCAGGCCTATGGCCTCGCCTCGCGTGAGGAGGGAACCCCGAACCTCCCCACCACGCGCTTCAACGTCGGCTCGATCGGCAAGAGCTTCACGCAGGTCGCGATCGCGCAGCTCGCGTCGGCGGGCAAGCTGACCTACGACCAGACGATCGCCGAGCTGCTCCCCGACTATCCGAACCCTGCCGTCGCGCGCCGGGTGACGGTGCGCCATCTGTGCGCCCACACTGGCGGGCTCGGGGATTTCTTCGGACCGCGCTTCGAGCAGACGCCCAAGGATCGGATTCGAGAGATCTCCGACTACCTCCCGCTCTTTGTCGCGGATTCGCTGCGCTTCGAGCCGGGAACGCAGTTCGGTTACTCGAACGCCGGCTACATCGTGCTGGGGGCGATCGTGGAGCGCGTATCGGGGCAGCGCTACCCCGAGTACCTGGCCGAGCACATCTTCGCGCCCGCGCAGATGGTGACCGCCGGATTCCTCGATCTCGATCGCCCCGCGGCCGAGCGCGCGGTCGGCTACACGCGCGAGCGCGACAGCGACCCGTGGCGCCCCAGCACGCAGATGCAGCCCGTCCGCGGCAGCTCCGCGGGCGGCGCCTATGCCACCGCCCGTGATCTCCTGCGCTTCGCCAACGCGCTGGGGGAAGGGCGCCTGCTGCCCCCCGGGTGGACGCACGTCGCCCTGGACGGCCCGCCACCCGGCCGCTCGGGGCCGGCCGGGATCCCGGACGGGCCCCTGGGCATGGGCATCGCGGGGGGATCGCCCGGCTGGAACTCGGTGCTGGAGGCGGAGGGCGACCGCGTCCTGGTCATCACGGCGAATCTCGATCCGCCCATCGCCGAGGCGATCGCTCAGCGGATGCGGCCGGCGCTCTTGGGGCCGGGGGCAGAATGAGGCTCAGAATGAGGGTGGCGAGCCAGGGCGCTGTGCGAGTATCCTGAGCGAAGACGACTGTTGGCTCAAACGGCGAAGGGAGCGGGTCGCCGCGCCTGGTGTTGGACGGTAAGCGGAGCTTCGGCCGGACCCATCCGCCCAGTGCTGCCGCCCGCCGAGGAGGCACGCGATGAATCCGCGTCACACCCTTGTGCGTTCACCGGTGCACCGTCAGACCCTGGCAGCCAGCCTGGTCATCTCTCTCACCTGCACGCTCTTTCTCAGCAGTCCAACGCTGGCGACGACCTTCATCGTGAACCCGCAGGGCACGGGGAGCTTCCCGACGATCCAGGCTGCCATCAACGCTGCTGCTTCGGGCGACACCGTGGCGTTGGAGGACGGGACATACACAGGCGAAGGCCATCGCAACATCGACTACCTGGGCAGGTCGATCACCGTGCGATCGCTGAGCGCCAACCCTATCCTGTGCATCATAGACTGCCAGGGCTATCTGCGCGGCTTCTACTTCCGCAACAACGAGTCGCCCGCGGCCGTGCTGGAGGGCGTGACGATCTGCCACGGCGGCGCGGACAACGGTGCGGGCATCCGCCTGGACGGCGCAACGGCACCGACGATCCGGAATTGCATCTTGCTCGCCAATGACGGCGTCCATGGCGGGGGCATCCAGGTCAACGATGGGGCCCATCCGACCATCCTCTCCTGCGAGTTCACCGCCAACACCGCGGAGGAGGAGGGGGGTGGGATCTATGCGACTGGCACAGCGGATCTCGTGGTGAGAGATTGCAGATTCTCCGGCAATTCGGCCCTATACGGCGCCGGGATCGAGATCCGCAATAGCACCGGCTCGCAGATCGCTGGGTGCACGTTCTTGTCGAACGACGCAACCTACAATGGTGCGGGGATTCGGTGCGGGGATGCCACTGGCGTGACCATCAGCGCATGTACGTTCGCACACAACCTCGCCGGCAACAAGGGTGGCGGAATGTTCTTCGTTGACCATGCTCAAGCCACCGTGCTGGCGTGCACGCTCGTCGAGAACGGAGGAACGTCAGGCGGAGGTGGCATGGGCGGCTACGATCACGCCTCCGTGATTCTGCAGAACACGATCATTGCCTATAGCACCTCCGGCTCGGCGGTCTACTGCGGGACCGGCGCCACGGTGACCGCGGCGTGCTGCGACCTCTACCTCAACGCCGGTGGAGACTGGGTCGGGGGCGTCGCCGGGCAGGGAGGGCTCAGCGGCAACCTATCGCTGGATCCCCTGTTCTGCGACCTCGGCATCGGGGACTTCCGGCTGTCGGAGGGTTCCCCTTGCGGTCCCCAGTACAACCCGGAGTGCGGATTGATCGGGGCTTGGCCGGTGGGTTGCGAGGCTCCGCCCGGACCGCAGATCTACGTGGTGCGCCCGGACGGTTCGGGCGACTTCCCCACGATCCAGGCAGCCGTCTCCGCGTGCCGCAGCGGAGACATGATCGAGCTGACAGATGGCGTCTTCGAAGGTCCGGGGAATCGGGATGTGAACTTCCTGGGGCACAGCATCACGCTGCGATCGCAGAGCCGCGATCCCGAGTCCTGCCTGGTCCGGTGTGGGGGCAGCAACAGCGCCCCCCATCGGGCGTTCCGTTTCCCGATTGCCGAGGGTTCAGGCACGCTGATCGAGGGCATCGGCTTCGAGGAAGGTTACACAGCGGAGACCGGGGTGGGGGGTGCTGCTGGGGGGGCGATCCTGTGCGGGGCCGGCGCGCAGCCGACGTTCCGGCGCTGCCGCTTCGCGGGCAACTCCAGCGAGGGGAGCGGCGGCGCGGTGGCGGCGAATGGCTCGGCGTTCGAGCATTGCATCTTCGAGAACAACGACGCCGCACTGAACGGAGGAGGGGTATGCACGTCCGGCGGGGGCCGGTTCTACGGCTGCACCTTCCGGGAGAATCACGCCGGCGACGGCGGCGGACTCTCTTGCACGCTCGGCCCCCTCGAGATCGAGGAGTGCTGCTGGATTGGCAACAGCGCCGGCACGAACGGAGGCGCAACCCAGCTCTCGGGCACCACGGCCACGCTCCTGCAGACCCTGTTCGACAGCAACGTCGCCGGTGGCGCGGGGGGCGCAGTGGACGTGGCCAGCGACGCGGCGGCAACCGTGACGGTCTGCCGGTTCGCGGGCAACGAGGCTGGAGGGGACGGGGGGGCGATCTCCTCGAGCGGCAGCCTGACCGTGGACCGCTGCACCCTGGAGCACAACCGCAGTGCCTTGGGCAAGGGTGGAGGGATCTGTGCGGCGGGTGGAGCCGTGGGGATCTCCGGCAGCCTGCTGGTGGGCAACTTCGCTCCCCAGGGCGGGGCGCTGGCCCAGGAAGGGGGGCAGGGGAGCCTGGTCTCGTGCACCCTGGATGCGAACCGCGCCGGTCAGGGTGCGGGGGTGTGGGCGGGCATGAGCCAGGTGACCCTGGAGCGGACAATCATCTACCAGAGCACTTTTGGAGCCGCGGTGCACTGCCACTGGGGCTACGCGGTCCACGTGGAGTGCTGCGACATCTTCGGCAATGCAGGTGGCGACTACGCAGGTTGCATCGACTGGCTGTACGGCATCTACGGCAACATCTCGGCCGACCCGCTCTTCTGCGATGCCGACGCGGGGGACTACGGGCTGCTGGAGGATTCGCCCTGCGCTCCCTTCAGCGCACCCAATCCGGAATGCGATCTGATCGGTGCGCTGGGCGTCGGCTGTGTCCTGGCCGCTGCACCCGAGGAGATGTCGGGTCTGCCGCTCCAGGTGAGCTTGGGGCGTCCGTGCCCGAGCCCCTTCTCCGAATCCGTCCACTTCGTTTACGCCGTCCCCCCCGACGCCGCGAAGGAGGTGCGCATCCGGGTGTTCGATGCCGGCGGGCGACTCGTGCGAACCGTGGTCAACGGCGGCGTGACGCCGGGCTGGCATGCCGCGCGCTGGGACGGACGCAGTGACCGGGGGGATCCCCTGGAATCCGGTGTGTACTACCTTCGGCTCGACGCGGGCGCCGGAGTCGCCAGGCGGCAGATCTTGCTCGTCCGGTGATGAATCCGGCAATCCCGTCCAGTCGGAGGTCCTCGAGCCAGAAGACCGAGTCGATCGGCCCACCAAAGGAGTCGAGCATGAGCGTCGTGAAGGTGATCGAGGTCATTGCCGTGTCGCCCAAGAGCTGGGCGGCCGCTGCCCAGCAGGCCGTGACCGATGCGGCCAAGACGGTCAAGAACATCAAGCACCTGTATGCGGAGAACCTGACGGCCGTGGTGAAGAACGACAAGATCGTCGAGTATCGCATCGACGCGAAGATCTCTTTCGTCGTGGAGAACTAGGCGGCGCGCCGTCGGGCGCGCGGTCGGCGGTGCGGGGTTTGTCCTTGACCCCGATCGCGCCCGCTCCACAATCCTACCGGGGAGTGCACGGCGCACGCACGATCCTCCCAGGGTGTGCACGACGCACGGAGGTGCTCGCATGGACCGCGGTTACCCCGGGTGCAGCCGCACCCTCGTTTCTCTGCTTCTCGGCGTTCTGCTCTCGTGCAGCCTCCTTCTCGCCGGCGGCTGCTCCCGCTCGCCCGACCCGAAGTCCGCCGCCGCGCTCCCCTCGGACTTCACCGTGGTCTTCGGCGTGGGCGGCGGCGCCATCGGTTTGTGGGAGGGATACACGGTGCAGCCCGATGGCGCGCTCCTCTCCTGGCGCGGTGCCTTCGCGGAGCTCAATCCGGCCCCGGCGGGTCAGCTCGACCCAGCGGTCCTACGCTCGATCTGGGAGGAAGTGGGCAAGGCGAACTTCTTCGAGAACAAGGTGCGCGATCACGGGGAGTACGAGCATTTCATCCGCGTCACCGCGGGGGGCAAGACCCACGAGGCGTCTTGGGTCCCCATGACCCGTACCGATGACGAGTTGAAAGCGCTGACCACGCTGTACAAGTGTCTGCAGGACGCGGTGCCTCCGAGGCCGTAGCCGGGGCCCGCACATCACGGAGGAAGGGCCATGTCCGCCTACTGGAGGGCGCTCGGGTTCGCCGCCTGCGCGAGCCTCTGTGTGATCCTGGCAACCTCGCCCAAGGCCGCGGATCTTCCGCACAGCAGCATCCCACTCACGCTGCCGTCCCTCGGCGACCGAACTCAGGCGCATCCGTCCAAGGGCATCACCGCCGGCCCGGTCGCGAGCGCCTGGCTGGCGAAGCGCCCCTGCGGTCCCGTCGGTCAGCCTGCCCGGAGCGCGGAGGAGACGCTGCGGGCGATGCGCGCGCGCCTGGCGGCTCTGGCCGAGGCCCGCCGCCTGGGCCTGACCGGCGCGATCGGCAGCTCCCAGCGCATCACCCCGAGCGCCGTCGCGGAGCTGGCGCGGATCAAGCAGGCCAACCCGCGCTCGCTGATAGTGGCGTGGCACGAGTCCGGCAGCCCGCGCTTCCTCGCGGGCACGGATCTCGCGCCGGGAGCGCGTTTGGCCGCGCAGGATCCGGTGGCGATGGCCTCGGCGTTTCTCGGCCTGAACCGCGGCTTGCTCCAGGTCGACGACCCATCCTCCGAGCTGATTCCCCGCGGCGTCGAGGTCGACCGCCGCGGATACGCCGCGGTCCGCCTCCAGCAGCAGTACCGCGGCCTCGAGATCTGGGGCCGCGATGCCGTCGTGCGCGTGGCCCCCTCGGGGAGGGTGATCGGCTATTCGGGCCAGCTTCACCCGACCCCGGCCGGACTCGAGACGACCCCGCTCCTCGGCGCGCCGGCGGCCCGGGACATCGCCCTGACGGCGTTGTCCGCACGCGACGGGGTCCAGGCCACCGAGGAGCAGACGCGTCTGATCCTCTACCCCTGCGCGAACAGCCTGCGGCTGGCCTGGGCGGTGACGGCCGCCGCGGGCTTGGGGTACCGGACCATCGCCTTCGTCGATGCGCGCACGGGCGATCTGCTCCACACCCTCAGCCTGGTGCGTGAGGACGGGCCTGCCACGGGCAGCGGCGTGGATCTGCGCGGGGCCAGCCGAACGCTGGGGCTGTGGCAGGTGGACAGCGAGTATCTCATGATCGACACGCGCAAGCCGATGTGGGATCCCGCCGCCAGCCAGATGCCGAACGATCCGCGCGGCGCCATCTGGACGGTCACCGCGAACCACACGGATGGGTCGCAGCTCACACACGTTCACTCCGCGGATCCCAATGACTGGCCCGCGAACGCGGTCAGCGCCACGACCTGTGCCGGGCATTTCTACGACTATCTCTCCGACGCCTTTGGTCGCAACAGCCACGACGGCGAGGGACGCACCCTCATGCTCGTGGTCGACTACTCGCAGGATCTCGTGAATGCTTTCTGGAACGGCAACTGCGTCGCCATCGGCAACGGCGACGGCCAACAGAGCGGCGACCTCGCGGGGGCGCTCGACGTGGTCGGGCACGAGCTGGGCCACGCAGTCGTAGGCTTCACGGCCGGGCTGGTCTACGAGTTCCAGTCGGGAGCCATGGACGAGCACTTCGCCGACGTCTTCGGCGCGCTCCTCGAGTTCGAGGTCGACGGCGCACAGGCCGACTGGCTGATGGCCGAGGACGTCTGGACGCCGGGGACACCCGGGGACTGCATGCGCGACATGGAGAACCCCGCCTCCGTGGCCATCGAGGGGCTCGGCCAACCGTATCCGGACCACATGGACGACTACTTCGAGCTGACCGCGGGGCAGGATCACGGCGGCGTGCACATCAACAACATGATCCCCAGCCGCGCCTTTGTGATCGTCGCCACCGCCATCGGGCGCGACAAGGCAGCCCAGATCTGGTACCGCGCCCTCACGCAGTTCCTCAACCGCAACTCGCAGTTCATCGATCTGCGGCTGGCCGCCGTCCAGTCGGCCGCCGACCTGTACGGCGCCGACTCCGCCGAGCAGCAGGCGGTCGAGGAGGCCTTCGACACCGTGGGCATCATCGGCGGATCGGGAACGGCGGATCCCCCGGCGCTGCCCGACAACGAGGGCGACGACTTCGTGGCCGCGTGCTCGGCGACGATGGACTACCTCGGCAATCTCTCCCTCGGTCACATCTTCCGGATTCCGCCCGATTGGTCGGGGGGCGAGACCCCGGTGGACATCTCGCAGAACGCCATGGGCGAGGGCGGGCGGCCGAGCTTCTCCGACGATGGCCAGAGGGTCACGTGGGTGGCCGCGGACAAGAACATCTACTTCGCCAGATCGGACGGAACCGAGCGGATGCAGCTCTCCACCGGCACGGCCGCCGGCATCTGGTGGAGCGTGGCGCTCAGCGCGGATGCGCGCTACCTCGCCGCGAAGACCGAGGAGCTGGATGGCCGCGTCTTCATCTTCGACATCCTCGAGCCCGAGAACAGCGACTGGGTCATGCTCTACGCGCAGAACGACGGCGGCCAGACGAACAGCACGGTCGCCTTCGTCGACGTGATGGAGTTCTCGGTCGCGGGTGACTACCTCCTCTACGACGCGGTCAACCAGGTTGAGGTCGAGGGAGAGGTCTACGAATACTGGGACATCAACCTGCTCCGGTTGTCGGACCGCCAGTGCTTCCGCCTCTTCCAGTCGTTGCCGCGGGGCGAGAGCATCGGCAACCCCACCTTCGCCCAGAACAAGGACCACATCATCGCCTTCGACTACATGGACGCGACCGGCCACATCTACTGCATGGCCTGTGACACGCAGGATGGCACCGTGGGGGTGATCACGGACAATCAATCCTCGCTGGGTCGACCGGCCTTCTCCGGCGATGACACGCAGGTCTACTACCAGTTCGGGCCGATGGAGTGCAACCAGGAGCCCGGGGGCATGATGCTCTGGAAGGTCACCCTGGAGGAGGACGGGCTGACGGGCAGCGGCGACGACAGCGCGTGGCTCTGTCCCCTGGGCTACCCGGTCTGGTTCACGATCGGGGATCGGCCCGCGCCGGTGCTGCTCCAGGATCTCGACGCCTTCTGGGCCGGCTCGGAGGCCATCGTGCGGTGGCAGGTGGCTGCGCCGTCGCTCTTCACCGGGTTCGATGTGGAGCGCGCCGCCTCCCCGGCGGGACCGTTCGAGCAGATCAACGCGGACCCGATTCCGACCATGGGGAGCGAGAGCGGGATCTTCAGCTACACGGATCCCGCCCCGGTCGCGAGCGCCGAGCTGTTCTACAGCGTCTACGGGATTCGCTCTGCCGGAGCGCGGGTCGCGCTGGGCACCGTCCGGCTCGCCGCCGGGGGGAACGGCCAGGTGCCGCGCTTCGCGCAGGTTCGGTCGAGCGTGCCCAGCCCGCTCCGCGGCCGCGGCTTGCTCAGGTTCACGTTGCCGCTGCGCGCGGCCGGGATGAAGACCGAGGTAGCGGTCTTCGACATCACCGGGCGCCAGGTCGCCCTTCCCTCACCCGCGGCCTATCTATCACCGGGTGAGCACGCGCTGGAATGGCAGGCCCTCGACCCTAGCGGCCGGCCCCTGGCGACGGGTGAGTACTACCTGCGCGTGAGGATGGGCTCGGAGGTGAGCAGCGGGGTGGTCTCTATCGTGCGCTGATTCGGAGCGACCCTGTCAGCGGGGATGAACAGCCGCGGGGTTGTCCTTGCGCAACCGGATCAGCGTCAGACCGCGCTTCGCGCCGACCTTCCTGGTTCCGCAGGGTGCGTATCCGGCCCGCAGATAGAGACGCATGCCCGTGGCCGTAGCCTGTGGCCGCTCCAGCAGGAAGCAAGGCGCTTCGGGATGCCGGGACTCGACCCAGGCGAGCGCGCGCCGGCCGATGCCGCGGTTGCGGAACGCCGGGTCAATCGACAAGACATGGATCCAGACGGCACCGTCCGCGCCGTGAAGAAGCGCCAGCCCGCCCACCGTCCTCTTGCCCAGAAGTATCCTGAACACGCGGCCAGCCTGCATTGGGCTCTCGCCGGACCGCGCTTCAGCCATCCACGGGGCGGTTTTCTCGAACAGCGGGATTTCCTCCGCAAAGACCAGCGTCGCCGGCCGGGCCGGTCGTGCGGCCAGTTCTCGCATGTCACACCTCCTGCCGCCTGCAGCCCTGGCCCGCGATCAGGCTGCTCCGGCTCGGAGCCGTGCCCCGGTCGGGTCCCTCGCCTGCCGACACCGGCTGGAGCGGCAGCTCCACCGATCGCTCCAGGCGAACCACGACCTCTTGCCCGGGCGCCAGGTGGATCTCTCCCCGCTTGGTCGCCAGCACGACCGCAGTCCCCGGGCCCAGCTGGCTGGCGTCTCCGACCGCCGTGGGTCCGGCCCCAACCATCACCGCGCCCAAGAACCCGCTGAGAGGCCCCACCGCAGCGGTCCTCTCCTGGTCGTCGTGGACCTCGGAGGCAGCCACGAAACGAAGAGGCTGCACCTCAGTGGGATGTGGCGGCTGAGCATCGATTCCGATCGCGGTGAAGCGAATCGTCATGTGCGCGCGTCCCCCCCCGCGGGCCGCTCCCTGTATGTCGCTCACACTGCCGCGGATCGTCGTCCTCTCGGGCACCACCAGCGCGTCGCCCACGAAGATCGCCTCGGCCGTCTGTCCCAAGATCAGGTCCCCGCTCCGGTTTCGGCCGGTGTCGAGCGAGTCACCCAGGCGGATCAGCAGATGCGTGCCCGCCGGCAGCGTCACCGTCCGCTCCTGCGCCTGTCGCTTGCAGCCGAAACCGAGTAGCAGCGATGCAGTGATGATGCCGACCACGCAGTGATTCGCCCCCATTTGGCGCATCGTCTTCGCCTCCCTGTCCACGCGCCCCTCTCCAGGAACGGGCCGTCCTGACCGGCGGACGCTCGGCCACCGACCCAGCATGGAGGGTGCCAACCCCGGCCCCATTGGCGATCTCGGGCTCTTCGCGGCAGTTGTGCCGTCCACCCAGCGACAACAGCTCCCGCGATCCGGCCCCGGCGTTGTAGAAATCACAAAGGGCTTGTAACTCCTACACGGTTTGCCTGGGACGCGGGCGAGCCAGGAGATTCGGGAGATCTCACGCAATCCGCAGCCCACCGAGGAGTTGCCGCGCAGGCGGTCGCCGTGCTCCCCTCGGCACGCTTTCTGACTATCGGAAGAATCGCCCGGCTGGCTCCGCGAACGCGGGGCCGAACGATGTGACGTGAAACGCGATGTTGGAGCGTCGTCTCACGGGAGAGCCCGGCGCATGGCAGTCCGCCTGGGATCTGCGTGGCGCAGACGCTCCCCACGGCGTCGATCAGCACATGGGGCGTTCTCCTCGGTTCTCGACGCATGGCGAGACCCGGTGTGTGTCTATCGATCCGCAACACAGGCTGGGGCAAATCGCGCTAGGGGACAGGCAACCTGGGCTGCAACACAGGCTCGCTGGGATTCGCTGTCAGCTCGAAGCCGCAGGAGACCTTCCCGCGGCGTCCCCCCCCGTAGGGGGGACGCCGGCCGGGGAGTTCGGGAGCCGCAGACCGGCAAGGACGCGGACTGGCGGCAGTGGCTGGTCATGGAACTCAAAACGACCTGCGGACCGGTCCACCGGAGATCTCATCCGTGGAGCAGCATCGGACCGGAAGGGCGGGGCCCCGCTTACTATCGTGCCGGGGCCCCGCTTACTCTCCGGGCAGGTTCTGCGCCAGGATCCTCGCCTTCCGCGCCAACAAGGCTGCAGACCGCAGATCGTCGCGGGCGCGTGCCTCCTCGGCGCTTCCCAGAAGCTCGCGCACGGCCTCCAGCCGCTCGGACGACTCCGGGGTCATCCGCACGCGATCGACCCGATCCAGCCGTTCGCGCGCGAGCCTGGCATCCTCGTCGACCTGCTTGGTCAGCCGGTCACGCTCCTCAGCCGAGAGCTGCACGATCACCAGTGGAAACGTCTCGACCGGGGCGGCCGGCGGCGCGGGGTTCGCAGGCACGGCCGCCGGCGTGGGAGCGGGCGACGCGGCGGTCGACGCCGGCTTGCGGGCTGCGGGCTTCGAGGCGTTGTCGGGCGTCGGCGGCACCGTCGGCGCCGTGATCTCCGGAGCGTCCCGGCGCGACAGCACGGCGCAGCCGCATAGCGCCGGGAGCAGAAGGAGCGAGACCGCCAGGCAGCCACCGGCGGCCCATCGCCCGCCGGCGGCCTTCACTGCCGCGGTACCAGGCTGTCCGACCCCGATTGCGACGCGGAAGGCTTCAGGCATTTCCGTTCCACCCGCCCGGCACTTCCAGGACGAAGCGCGTGCCCCTCTCCTCGGCCGGCTCGATCCAGACGCGGCCGCCGTGCATCTCGACCGATTGCCGCACCAGGGTCAGCCCGATGCCCGTCCCTTGGGCCTTGGTCGTGTAGAAGGCATCGAAGACCTTCTCGCGCATCTCGGCCGGCATGCCGGGGCCGTTGTCCGCCAGCATCAGCCGCAGCCCCGTTGCGGTTCGGGTGGAGCGTATCACGATCTGATCCCCCTCGCCCCCCGCCATTGCCTCGAGGGAGTTGCGCATCAGGTTCAGCAGCGCCTGGCGCAGGATCTCCGGATCGATCCAGGCCTCCGGCAGTTCCGGCGCGAGATCCAGCTCCAGCCGCACGCCAGCTGTCATCGCCTCCAGGGAGAGGGCCCGACCGACCTCTTCGAGGAGCTGGTTGACATCGGTCCAACGCATGACCGGCGGCCGCACGCGGGCGATCTTCAGGAACCCGCGCACCGCTCCGTCCAGTTCGGCAAATCCCTGCGCCGCGCTATCGGCATGATGGCGGGTCAGCGCCGGATCGGCACCATCGCTGCTGCGGATCGCTTCCAGGTCGAGCTCGATCGTCTGCAGCTGATTGCGCATCTCGTGAGCGACGCCCGTGGCGACCTCGCCGAGCCGGGCCAATGCTCGGGATTGTCCCTCGAGCACGGCCCGGTCGTCGGATCGCCCGGATTCCGGGGTCGGGGAATCCGCGCTGCGCTGCCGCGATTCGCGGGTCCATCGTTCACCCAGGACGTTCAACCCGTGCGCCAGTCGGCCGAACTCGTCCAAGCCGGACTCCGGGAGAGCCTGATACTGCCCCTCGCGCAACGCCTCGATCCCCGCCTCGATGACCCGGAACCGCCCACGCAAAACGCGCCCGAGAAAGACCCCGGCCGCGGCGGCGATGGAGACGACGATGAGCGCCGTCAGCAGCCCCCGCGACACGGCCCCGCGGACGGCCGACCGCAGGAAGGCCCCCTCGATGGAGACCCGGATCGACGCGTACGGCCTTCCGTCCACAGAGATGGCGGTTTGGGTCTGATAGGTCGGGAGGTGACGCCAGAGCTCCCACAGCGCCTGCACGGATTGGGGCAGGGTTCGCGGCACCGGCAGCGGGAGATCGGCGGGCTCGATGGCACCGATGTGCGAGGACTGCGGGTGCGCCACCACAATCCCCGCGGGGGACAGGAGCGAGACGCGCAGGACCGAGGGCGCCGGCGCGGCCGCGTCCACCATCACCGCGCGCAGGCGTGGATCCTGTCCCAGTTCCTCGACAGGGTGCGGCCCGGGCTCAGCGACGATCCGGGACAGCTCGCGCATCACGCTGCCCGTGACCAGGTCGGCCTCGACCCGCGCCTGCCGGGCTGCTTGGCGCACCGCGCCGGTCAGCTCGAGGAAGCCGGAGACAACGACCAGCACGACGCCGACAAGCAACACCGATGCGATCTGGCGGCTGACCCACGAAGCCCGCATGCCTCCCCCGCGCCCGGTCATCCCACGCCGTATTCCGCCAGGCGATTGTAGAGCGTCTTCAGGCTGATCCCAAGGATGCGCGCGGCTTCCGGCTTGCGTCCCCCACAGCGACGCAGGGTCTCCAGAATCACCACTCTCTCCGCGTCCGCGACCGAGCTGCCCGCCGGGATGAAGATGCCCTCGCCCGTGCCCGTGACCTCGGGGGTCGTGCCGCGCACATCCGGTGGCAGGTGCTCGGGCTGGATTTCCCCTTGGGCACAGAGGATCGTCGCGCGTTGGACGGCGTTGCGCAGCTCGCGCACGTTGCCCGGCCACCGGTACGCCCGCAGGCACTTCAGCGCTGCGCGCGAGAAGCCGGCCACGCGGGACTCCGTTCCATCCTGTTGCTCCTGCAAGAAATGCTCTGCCAGCAGGGGAATGTCCTCACGCCGCTCGCGCAAGGGAGGAATCTCGAGGACAAAGACGTTCAGCCGGAAGAACAGATCCTCGCGCAGCCGCCCGCTCTGTCGCAATGCCCCGATGTCGGCGTTGGTCGCAGAGACGATGCGGACATCGACGTGGGTCTCGCGCTCGCCCCCGACCCGGCGGATGCGCCCGTCCTCAATCGCGCGGAGGAGCTTGGTCTGCAGATCGGTCGGCATCTCCCCGATCTCGTCGAGGAAGAGCGTCCCACCGTCCGCCTGTTCGAAGCAGCCGGCCCGGGCGGCCGTCGCGCCCGTGAAGGCGCCCTTCTCGTGCCCGAAGAGCTCGCTCTCCAGCAGCGACCTCGGGATTGCCGCGCAGTTGACCGCGATCATCGCCCGCGACGCGCGGGGGCTGAGCCGATGCAGTCCTCGCGCCACGACCTCCTTGCCGGTTCCGCTCTCCCCCGTGATCAGGACCGAGGCCGACGTGGGCGCGACCTGTTCGATCATCCGGTAGAGCTCGAGCATGGCCGGGGAGTTGCCGACCAGATCCTGGAATCGCCCGCGACGCACCATTTCGCGTCGCAGGCGCAGCACCTCGCGGCGCAGTGCGGTGCGTTCCAGCGCGCGTTCCACAACGGTCTTGAGGCGCTCGGGTGCGGCCGGCTTGAGCAGGTAGTCGAAGACGCCGCGGCGCGTCGCTTCGACGGCACTGTCGATCGAGCCGTGGCCGGTGAGCACGACCATGGTCGTCTCGATGCCGTGCTCCTGGAGGTCGGCCACCAGCTCCAGTCCGCTTTTGCCGGGCAGGTTGAGGTCGATGATGATCAGCTCGGGCGGGTGCGCAAGAACCTGCTCCAGCGCGACCTCCGCCGTGGGCGCCGCGTCCACGCCGCCAAAGCCGAGCTGCACCAGCGCCTGCTGCAGGCCCTGCCGGATCCCTGGATTGTCATCCACGATCAGGATGCGGCCAGCGTGTTCCTTCCCGGACGGCTCGTCCATCGGTGACAGAGATTGGCCTCCATGGCCCCGGGAAATTCCCCTGGGGGGGCACGCGCGGCGGGCTCGCCCATCCGGGATGGCTCGGGCTCACCGCAAGACGGTGATCCGCTGCACCTGCGTCCTTTCCTCGACCGCGAGCCGGCAGTAGTAGGTCCCGCCCGCCACCGGGCGGCCCGCCGCATCGCGTCCGTCCCAGCGCAACAGATGCTCGCCGGATCCGAGCGTCCCGCGCGCCAGGACGCGCACCAGCCGACCGCTCGCATCGAAGACGGCGAGCTCACCGGGGATTGCACGCGGCGTCGCGTAGCGCAGCGCGACGCCCCCAGCCGTCAGCAGACTCGGTGTGACGGGGTGGAGCACCGGGCGCAAGATGCGCGCCTCGCCCTCGGGCGCACCAGCCATCGGCGGAACCACGATGCGCACGTCGTCGATGTACCAACCCTCGAGCACATCGGCGCCGTCGCTCCCGAACGCCCAGCGCAGGCGCGCCGGTCCTTCATAGCCGGTCAGATCCACCCACACCTCGGTCCAGTCGCGTGTCCCCGACCAGACCGGCGTCTCGGCCGCGAAGGGCCCTGGGGTGGTCCCGGTCCGGATCAGGTAGGGATAGCCGTCCATCGGGGTGAGCGATTGCCAGGTGATCCCTTCGTCGAGGGAGATCTCGAGCAAGCCGCCGTCGTAGCAGTGGTCCGGATAGGCCGCACTCGTCTCGGCGTCGATCCAGTGCCAGAACTCGAGGCGCGACCCGGCCGGCAGATCGAAGTCCGCGGTCTCGAGCAGCGAATAGAGGAGGTTCCCGTAGGTCACGTTGCCCGCGCCGCCGCACTTCCAGCTCGTCTGCCCGGCGTAGGTGTGGTTGCGGTAGGTCTCGAGGTGCCACTCATCGAGCCACGCACCCGGCCCGGCGGCGTGCGTCCAGGAAGCTCCGCTCGCTTCCATGTCGTCGGCGAAGATCTCGCCCACACAGAAGATGAAGGGACAGGCCGCGACATACGGGCTCGGGCCGGAGAGCACGAGGCGCAGGTGCTCCGTGTAGACCGGTGGGCAGCTCGGATCGATCGCGACGGTGAAACCGTCCTCCACGATCGACTGGCCGACCTCGAGGGTGCCCAGCGTGTGGGGCGTCGGGTCGGTGCCGAAGTAGGGCGAGGCGCTGCCCAGCACGGCCGTCAGCGCCTGCGTGGCGCTGCCGCCGACGTTTTCGATCTGCAGGGTGACGGCGACCGTCTCGCCCGGCTCGGGCGTCCCGTTGCCGTTGCCGCCGCCGCTGTCGTCGATCGCGGCCAACCCGATCAGGTAGGCCGGGGCGCGCGCCGTCACATCGAAGCGGGTCTGCCACGGTTCCTCGCTCAGCACCAGGTCGAAGGGGAGGGCCTCCCCGTCGGGAACGTCGTAGGTGACGTGGAAGACATAGGGCACGGCGTTGACGGCGACCTGCCCACCGGGAATCGTGCCGAAGTCCGCCGCTCCCTGGGACAGGCCGACGAATGCCGAGGAGGAACTCAGCGCCGCCGTGACGCCGTGAGCATCGAGGTGTCCGATGTTGTGCAACCGCAGGCGCAGCTCGATCGTCTCGTCGCACTCCACGATGCCGTCCCCGTCGCCCCGCGAGGCGCCGCTGGCGTCGTCGTCGACGATCAGGTCGTCAACGGTGAGGTAGATCCGGTCGAGGCCGAAGTCGAGCACGATGTCGTCCGCGGAGACCTCCGCGTACTCGCTGGCCCCTCAGCAGTCGTAGATATCGGTGAAGAGCGATACGCGCAGGAAGCGCACCTGCCCCGGGTCGACGGCTGGGAGATTCGTCAGCTCGTCGTTGACGTTGAAGCTCCACTCCGTCCACATGCCGGCCGGCATGCCGATCACGTGTTGATCCGGACCGCTCTCCCACGTGCAGTAGTGGGTCCAGTTGCCCAGGCGCGTCTCCCCCAGGCGAGCCTGCGACGCGTCCAGGTACTCGATGACCAGCGCCGCCGCCGCCCACGCGGTCGAGGTGGCCGTGGTGTTGAAGTAGAAGGAGGCCGAGAAGGCCAACTCCATCTCGGGCACCCAGACCGTCTGGGCCAGGCGGACCCAGCCGAGTCCCGTGCTCTGGGCGATGTGGGCCTCGTAGTCCGGGTCCGGGTCGTAGGCGACCCCCCGATCGACTGCGAAGTTCTCTGCGGTGCTGGTCTGCACCCACTCGGGCTCGAACGGAAGCTCGAAGTCGCCGTTCGTGACGAGATTGTCGGCTCGCGCCGGCAGGGCCACGAGCCCGCACAAGACGAGCAGCCATGCGGTGGTGCGCATCATGAGTCCCTCCCCGTGGAAGAGTTCGGAGCCCCAAAGCCTCACCCCATGATACCACCGGCAGGGCCCGCCCTCCCGCCGCAAACGGCAGGCGGGCGGGGGGCACTGGGGAGGCTCTCAGCCGCAGCCCCCTTTGGCCACCACCTTCCGCTGGAGCACGACCTTCTTCGCGTAGGCGCGCGCGGGAGCCTCCCGGCCGTCAAACCAGTCGGGCTGCCCGGCGGCGCTTGCGAGCCGGGCGGCGGCGCAGTCGAGGATCGGCTCGCGCCGCGCGAGCTCGGGATGGGCCGAGGGAATCCGATCCCCCGCGCTCACCAGGAACCTCCAGGCGAGCGCCTCCCCAGCATCGTCGCTCCCCGCGCCTCCTGCTCGTGCCGCCACGCACGGGCTTGGCGGGTACGCCGCAAGCCACCCGTTGATCCCCCCCTCCACGATGTAGAGGTTGATCACGCCCTGGGCGCGCAACTGCTTCCACGCCTCGGTTGCATCGCGCTCGCCGTTGCTGGCGAGGAAGACGATGTGGTTATCGGGCTTTCCTTGCAGCTCGCGCACCAGGGTCGGGTCGAGGACGCCCGTGGGATCGATCCGACGCGACCCATACAAATGGAACAGGTTGTAGTCGGCCTCGGAGCGCACCTCGAGGATGCGCACCGCGATCGACACGTCCCGGCGCAGATCGACGACCTCCCCTGGGTCGACGTACATGGCCCGGGTGGCGAGATCGGCGCCGGCCCGCGGCTCGATCCAGCGCCAGCGCGCCGCCGCGCCGGGCTGGCCGAGGAGCGCGACCAGCCCCGCGACCGCGATCAGCGCGCCGGCCGCGAGGCGCCATCCGCCAACGCGACGGCCGGACGCGGAGCGCTCCCCGCGGCTCCCTGCGGTTCCGTCGCCCGCAGCCCCGGGCTCGCGTCGGCCCGCGCCTCCAAACCTCCGCTCGGCGACCTCTCCGAGCGCGAACATCCCCAGCGCCATGAGCACGAGCGCGAGCACCGCCACGCCCGTGGGAATGGCCAGCCAGTCGGCGAGGGTGAAGCGGCCGAGGTAGCTCGCGTGCCACCAGGTGTCGAAGGCCCCCACCGTTTCGCCGAAGAGGAGCACGCCGCAGAGCCCGCCCACCACGAAGAAGATGCCGTCCAGCTTGAGGGTGGCCGCCGCGACGAGCGACGTGCCCGGGCAGAAGCCCCCGATGATGAAGCCCACGCCCATCACCAGGCCGCCGGCGATCCCGGGCCAGAGGTACGTGGGGTTGATCCAGACGCGCTGCAGATCGAGGAGCTCGAGGGCGGCGGCCAGGTGAATGAGCACGGCCGCGACGATGATCCCGGTGAACATGACCTTCAGCACGGTCATCTCGCGCAGGTAGAACTGCGCCGCGAGCTTGCGCGAGTCGCCGAATCCCGACATCTCGAGCACCGCGCCGAACGCCATTCCGATGAGGAGGAAGACGATGAACTCAACGAGACCGCCCCCGGGAAACGTGTAGGGTGCCATGCTCCCCTCCTCAGTTCCACAGCCGCCGCAGCCAGTAGGCGAGCGCGTAGGCTGAGGCGAAGATGGCGAACATGAAGGCGAAGCTCCCCACGGACAGCACCGCGCCCCCGCTCAGCGCCTGGCCTGAGGTGCATCCGCGCCCGAGCCGGGCGCCGTAGGCCATGATCAGCCCGCCGAGGAAGGCGAGCGCCCAGCGGGCCGGGACGCTCACGCGCGGACCGCGGCGGGTTTCTGCGCGGAAGCGCCGGTGGATCAGGCCGGAGACCATCCCGCCCAGGACCGTCCCCAGCAGCATGGTCACGCCGGGGTGCTTCAAGGCGGGTCGGTTGCCGCCGCCCATCTCCGCCATGTATCCCACCCGATCGATGTGGGCCGGCGCGAAGAGGTCCAGCACGAAGACTTGCACGCGGTTGATCGCCGCCGAAGCGCCCAGGCCGTTGCCGGTGATGTAGAAGGCGAGGAACAGGACCACCCCCAGAAGGGCCCCGCCCACATAGGGGTTGAGATAGCCGGCCGGCGGACGCGGCGGCCGGCGCGGTGTCCGTTCAGGCATGGGAACTCTCCTCCTTCCGGGTGAGGTGGGCTGGGTCCACGTGATCGTAGCCGCTGACCATCGCCCGCAGATTGGAGAAGACGGTGTGCCCGGTCGTGGTCAGATAGAGGTGCAGGACGAAGAAGGCCAGGAACGCCCAGGCCCCGAGGTTGTGGATGGGCGCCACCACCGTCAGCCCGCCGGTATGCGCCGCGAGCGCGGGCCGCCCCGAGATGGCCCACATGATCACGCCGGTGACCACCTGCAGCGGGAATAGGACGCTCAACAACAGCAGGTAGGTGACCTGCTGGAGAGGATTCAACCTCCGCTCCGGTATCTTCGGCGAGGGGTGCGGCTGCCCCAAGAAGATCCCCCACGTGTAGAAGTGCGCCTGAGCCATGATGCGCCCCAGCAATCCCTGCGGATACGGCAGGTACTTGCGGATCGCGCTCGTCGCCAGGTGATAGAAGAGCGACAGGAACCCGTTGACCGTGAGGATCACAGCGAAGATGTTGTGGACCGTGACCGCGGTGGGCAGCGGGAGGAGTGCGCGCTCCCGTGCGAAGTGCACCTCCACACCCGTGACCATGAGCACGAGCACGCTCCCGGCCATGAACCAGTGCCAGATGCGCTCGTAGACGGTGTACATGTAGACGCGCTCCAGGTGGCCATGGGAGGTGGGCCGTCCAGCCCGCGTGAGGACGCGGATCCCGCCGTGCACCAGCGCGCCGATCACGACCGCTGCAAAGAGCGCGAATCCCGCGCGGTCGATCCAGCAGCCGCGGGCGTACCCGAAGATGTACAGGCCCCGCGGCGGTTCGGGCTCGACGCGCCGCGACGGTCCCAGATCGAGCCCCGCGGAGAGGCGCGAGGACTCCCTGGCGTGACAGTCGTTGCAGCCCCGGCTTACCTGTTCGCGCGAGAGCACGCCATGGCGAACCGGGTGGGTCTCGACGGCCTGCACGATCTCGGGCGCGGAGACGCCGGCCGCCAGGAGCCGCTCCCGAATCAGCGCCGACTTCTCCGGGGTGTCGAGCCGCAGCTCGGCGGGCGAGAGCGCGCGGTCACCGTCCGCGTCGAACGCGTCGAGCACCTGCGCGGCGTACCCCTCCCCGTCGAGGTACGCCCGCCGCACGACCTCCCACGGTATGGCGGCCCGGGTGTCGGCCGTGCGCCAGGACCAGACCTCGATCGCGTTGACCGCATCGAGCCGGGGCTGCCCGTCGGGCCCCACCCGGCGAGCCAGCATCGGAGTATACCCGGTGTTGTACGCCGTGTTCAGCGTCTCGCCGGGCCGGGGCGCAACGCCGCGCAGGAGCAGCGCGGGCGCTCCCGCCGCCGTCACCACGGTGCTGTCGATCATCCGCGCGGCCGGTCCGAAAAGGTGCGGAATGTGGCAGGCTTCGCACGCGACCGCGGCCAGGTGCCGCTCCCGGTAGGGCAGGAAGTCGTGGATCTCGAGCGGCGCGTGGCAGGAGGTGCACCCGGCCGCGGAGAGACGATGGTCGGGACGCCGCAGGAACTCGGCCAGGGTGAGCCGGCGTGGATCCTCCCGCAAGTACCCCGGCCGCTCCCTCTGCGCCTCGACCTTGAGCGGGTTGTTCGCGGCGTAGTGGCAGGCGATGCAGCCGACGAGCCGGCGTGCGTGAGCATCCCAGGGGTAGGCGCGCGCCTCCTTGTTGCTGAGGTTGAGGAGCGATTCCGACAGGTTATGCCCCGAGAGGACGGCGCCCGTGCGCAGCGTGAGCGCGTCACTGCGCGCGGGGCCGGCGGAGCCGAAGTCATCCGGCACCCGCAGCGGCTCCGGCCCTGGGTGCACGAGGCCGTGGCAGGCCGCGCAGTGCTCGTCGCGCGGTGCGGAGATCCGCAGCGCCGCGCGGCGCAGGCGGCCGTCGGAATCGTAGGCCTCCGGCTCGACCGGGAACTGCCCGCCCTGGACGTGGCAGACGACGCACTCCGCCCGCACGCGATGGTTCCAGTGATCGTTGCGGGCGTTGATCGCCTCCGCGTCGTGGCAGGCGCCGCACGTGCGCACCGACGACACCGGCCGGCCGGTGTGGGCGGCCGGTGCGCCGGTCGCATCGAGCGGGGCGAAGAGCGGATGCATGGGGTTCGGCTCGACTGCAAGGGAGGCAGGCGCGAACCAGGCCGCCAACGCGAGCCCGACCGCCGCCCAGACGAGGTTGCCCCGACGGACGGTCATCTCCGGCCTCCCAGGCGCAGCGGGTCCCCCGTGTAGCCGAGCGCCGTCCAGTCCAGGCGCGCGCCGTCTCCGTGACAATCGGTGCAGACCAATGCCCCCTCCTTGGGCGTCACCATGTGGGAGAGCGGCCAGTACATGGCCGTGCGCGCAAAACCGTAGCGGCCGCTGAAGGGGAGGCCGGACCTCTCGGCGCCCAAGCGCAACGCGCTCTCCCAGTCGAACGTGTGCCAGTACCCGCCCGCACCGCCCGTCACCGGCGGGAGCAGGATCGCGTGCTGCCGGTCGAACGGCTGCGTCGCGCGGTGCACCTTGAACGGCCAGATGCGCGCGTCGGGCTCGGCGATCGAGCCGCGGGGGCGATTGAGGTCGGTGACCTGGGTCGAGTCGATGCGATCGCCGAGGAGGTAGCGATCGACGGTGCGGTCGAACCAGGAGTACTCCGGGACGACATCCTGGTCGTAGAGGAACTCGCCCTTGATCTTCAGATAGTGATGCGGATCGTCGGCGCGGCTCGCATCCCCGGCCTTGCTCCAGTCCCAGTACGTCTTCGTCGGCAGGCGGCGCGCGTAGGTCGGGATGTGGCACGTCTGACAGGCGAGAGCGCCCAGATGCGCGTCGATCCGTTCGTCGCCGTGCGGTGTGCCCGCGTGGCAGTCGGCGCAGGCGACGCCGCCGGCACCCTCGACGCTGACCGAGAACGACCGGCCGGCAATGCGGTGCTTTGCGGTGCGATGGCAATCGATGCACAGGAACCCGTAGCGCCCCATGTGCACATCGTCCTCGTCCGACGGGTTGTCCAGACTGCCGTCGAGGTCGCCGTGCTTGACGCCCTGTCCGCCCCCGCCGAAGTTGTGGCAGCCGCCGCAATTCTCCCGGCGCGGGAACCCGACCGATCGCGCCGCGGCCAGCAGATCCGTTCCCTCCGTCGGCATCCCCGCCGCCCCCTTGACGTAGGCTCCGGTGCGCTCGTGGCAGACGAGGCAGTCGACGTTCTGGGCGCGGGAGAAGTCGAAGCCGGCGTCGGCCCAGCCGTACCCGGCGTGGCAGGCCATGCAGCTGACCTCGTTGCCCGTTGCCCCGATGCAGAAGTTGTTCAGGAGGTTCTTCTTGCCGATCCGCTGCGTTCCGGCATGCCCGGGAACCGCAACCTCCTCCCCCTGCCACTGCCAGTGGGCCGTGGCCATGACCTCGCGCGCTGCGTCCGGGTGGCAGCCGAGACACGCGCGGGTGACGTCCTGCGGCAGCGAGAACGCCTGCGTGAAATAGGGCGCGTGGTCAAGGTGGCTGCGCGCGGCCGGCCGCGGTGGCCTCACCGAGCGCGCGGCGTCCACCGGTGCCAGCGCAAGCCCGACCGCCGCCATGACCACGGCCGCGGCGACCAGGCCTCCGATCGACACCCCTCTGGCTCGAGCCCCCATCACACCCCCTTCCCCTCTGCAGCGCACTCCGCCGCCACCGCCGCCAGCGTCGTCGCCTGAAGATAGGCCAGGAACTCCCGCTCGAACTCGTAGACCTTGCGCCCCAGGACGCAGTCGCCCTTCCCATGCCCGCGGCACGCGTGGCCCCTGAAGAGACACTTGCGCAGGATCACCTTGCCCTCGATCGCCGCGTAGACATCCAGGAGCCGGATCCGTTTGGCGCTGCGGCCGAGCGAGAACCCCCCGCCCGCGCCACGGTGCGCCACGAGCAGCCCGTGCCGCGCCAGCCGCTGGCAGACCTTGACCATGTGCGCCTCCGACGCGCGGCAGGCGCCCGCCAGCGCGCGAGCGCTGACGACCGGCTCCCGCGATGCGGCGAGATAGGCCATCGCGTGCAGCGCCAGCGCGGCGGCCTCGGAGAACCTGAGCAGCGTGGCCATGAGTCCCTCCATCCCGGAGGAGAGAAAACAGGTAAACAAGTACCATTTTACCTGCTCTTCGGTCAAGCGGCGGGTGCGCGGCACGCGCAGCGTCCCTGTTGACCTGGGGCAACCTCGCGGCGAGAATCGACCGCCGATGACCGAGCCGCCCACACCCGACGCGCCGCAGCCGGGCGCCGCCGAGCCGCCTGCCTGCACACCGGAGCCGGCCGAGGCCCGCCCGCAGGCCGGTGGCCCGCAGCCGGCCGAGGGGCCGGCGGGTGACCTCGACTGCGGCGGGCTGCCCGCGGCACAGCAGGAGGAGGCGAACGTGCACCCTGTGGAAAGACCCCACTTGCCGGGGGGGAGGGTATCCCTGGGTCGCCTCGTGTTGGAGGCGGCGATGATCACCTTCGGCGTGCTCCTCGCCCTGAGCCTGGAGTCCTGGAACGAGCATCGCAATCTGCGGAGACTGGCGCACGAGGCGCTGGTCCATATCCGCATCGAGATGACCCACGACGCGGAGAGACTTCGCAAGCAGATGCCGGAGCAGCAGAAGGTCGCCGACGGCCTGCGCACGTACCTGGCGGATCTCGAGGCCGCGAAGCAGGCCGCGGTGCCGCACTTGGCTCTGCACCCCGCCGGCCTCTCCTCCGCGGCTTGGAAGAGCGCCATGGCCACGCAGGCTCTCGCCCACATGGAGTTCCGGACCGTACAGTCCCTCGCGGGTTTCTACGAGATGCAGGACTGGCTCGAGCGAATCGAGAACACCTGGCTGCGCCTGATCACGGAACCCCAAGGCGACACCGCAGAGGCGCAGCAGCAGTGGGCCTCCACGATGCTCAACACCATGCTCGGCTACCTCGAGATCGAGGGGATCCTGCTGGCCCAGGCGGAGGCCACGCTTCCCCACCTGCCGCAGGAGTGACCCGCCCGCGAGGGTCCCCGCCCGCCTCAGGCCCCTCGGGCCGGTCGGGGTTGCGGCATGCCCGGTCGGACGGATGAGGGCGATGGGGCGACTATCCCCAGGGCCCACTTACAGTTGCGCTCTTCATTCCCGCCTCCGCTGATCCGCCGTGGCGCCGCGCCGCGCCGTGCCCCCGGGCAGGCCCGGCCGCGCCCTCCAGCCCCCCGGCGCGGGGTTTTCCCCCGCGGGTGAAAAAAGTACTAAACTACTTTCGGAATTTCTGCGTCTAGGGGATAGGCAGGAGGCAGGGACATGGCCGGGCGGGAAGGGCCGCGCACGGACATCCTGGCGGAACTGGGCGAGCTGGCGCTGGCCAGCCGCATGAAACGCCTGAGCGAGGCGCTCATGAAGGACGCGGCGGGGTTCTATGCCGAGCTGGGCGTGGACTTCCACCCGCGTTGGTTCCCGGTCTTCCACGCCTTGGGGCGCGGCGCGCCCCGCCCGATCGGCGCGCTGGCCCAGGGCCTCGGCCTCACCCACCCCGCCGTCGGCCAGGTCGCGGACCAGATGGTGCGGGCCGGCCTGGTTCGCCAGACGCGCGACCGCCGCGACGACCGCAAGCGCTTGCTCAGCCTCACGCCCGCGGGCCGGCGGCTCTACCGGCAGCTTTCACCGGTCTGGGAGGCGATCCGCGCCGCGGCGCGCGAGGTCCTCAACGAGGCCGGGACCGACCTCCTGGCCGACATGGATCGCCTCGAGGCCGCCTTGGCCCGGCGGTCGGTCATGGATCGCGTGCGCGGCCGCCTCGGCATGCGGGCACCGGGCACGCTGCGCATTGCCGACTACCGGCCGGCGTACAAGAAGCACTTCAAGGCGCTCAACGAGGCGTGGCTGCGAGCCCATTTTGCGATCGAGGATCACGACGCCCGCGTCCTGAACGATCCCAACGGCGCCATCATCCGCAAGGGGGGCGCCATCTTCTTCGCGTTGCTCGATGACGAGGTGGTGGGAACCGCCGCGCTCGTGCGCCACCCCGGCAATCTGCCGGAGCTGTGCAAGATGGCGGTCGCTCCCCGAGCCCGGCGCCGCGGCATCGGCACCGCGCTCGCCCGCGCGGCGATCGACCGCGCCCGGGAGTGGCGCGCACCGCGGCTGTACCTGCAGACCAGTCCGCTGCTCGGAGACGCGCTCCGCGTCTACCACCGGCTGGGGTTCCGTCCCATCAAGGGCAACCCCCTGCCCTGCCCCAGATACCAGCGCGACAGCACCACCCTGGGGCTGCGGCTGCACCCTGTCCCACCCAGGCCGTCCAAGGAGGTGTCCCGATGAACTTTCTCCGTTCGATCGCCCGCATCGGTGCGACCGGCGCCCTCTCCTTCGTGGTTTGCGCGGCGATGCCCAGCGCGCGTGGCCAGCAGCAGTTCTTTGCCCGCCCGGGCGAGCTGCCCGCGATGAATGCTCGCACGCAGGCAGCCGTCCTGGACAGCATCACCACGGCCATCGACACGATCTATGTCATCAAGGACACGGCGGACCGAATCGTCGCCCATCTGCGCGCCCAGCAAGCCGCGGGAGCGTACAAGGAGCTGACCGATCCGGTCGATTTCGCGCAGAAGGTCTATGAGGATGCCCGCAGCATCTACGACGACCATCACTTCGACATTCGGGCCATGTACCCGCTCGATCCGAAGGCCGCGGAGCAAGTAGAGGACCCGCGCAACACCGAGCGTGCTCAGCGCAACCTGCGGGAGCGCAATTACGGCTTCGAGCGGGTCGAGATCCTCACCGGGAATGTGGGCTACCTCGAGCTGACGCAGTTCGTCGACACCGATCCAGCGGGAGAGACTGCCGCTGCTGCGATGAACTTCCTCGCCAATGCCTACGCGTTGATCATCGACCTGCGCCAGAACGGGGGAGGCAACGCCTCCATGATTCGGATGCTCGCCGGATACCTCTTCAAGGAGCAGCAGCAGCTGATCAACTGGTACGTGCGCGATACGGAGACGACCGAACAGTCGTACTCCCTGGACTACGTCCCTGGCCGGCGGCTGACGGACATCCCGGTCTATGTTCTCACCAGCGGTCTCACGGGCTCGGCCGCCGAGGAATTCACCTTCGACATGAAGCACCTGAAGCGCGCCACAATCGTGGGGGACACGACCTCGGGGGGTGGCCACACGGTGGCCAACGCCTTCTTCGACTTCGACGGCTTCCGGATCGGCATGCGCATTCCCTACGGCCGCGCCTTCGATCCGAAGACCGGCCTGGGCTGGGAGGGGACGGGCGTGATCCCCGACATCGCCGTGCCCAGCGAGCAGGCGTTGACCGTCGCGCACATGAAGGCGCTCAAGCAGCTCGCGGAGGGCGAGCAGGACGAGGACGCGCGCTTCCGGCTCAACTGGGCGCTGCAGGGCATGGAGTGCCAGCTCAACCCCGTGGTCCTGCGTCGCGAGCAGCTCACGGAGTACACGGGTGCCTACGGGCCGCGCAGCATCTTCCTGGAAGAGGGCGGCCTCTACTACCAGCGCGAGGGGCGGCCGAAAATGCTGCTCGCGCCCATGGGCAAGGATCTCTTTCGGGTGGGCGACCTCGAGTATTTCCGCCTGCGCTTCGAGCGCGACGGATCGGGGAAGGTGATTCGCGCCGTTGGTCTGTACGACGACGGGCACGAGGATAGCAATGACCGTTCGTGAGGTTGGAGTGATGCGGGGGCGTTGATCCAACCGTAACGCAACGGTCTCGCGTGCGGGGAGGCGGCCCGGGACTCGGGGGGGTGACCGGCGCCGCTTCCCCGCCGCACGTTTCCGACGAGGTTTACCCCGTCCCCCGCGCGCGGTATCGTTTCCCGGACAACGCGCGCGGCGGCGCGCCGGGCACCTGCACGGCCTCCACCCCGCCCGCTGCGTCAGGCACAGCACGAGGAAGACGCCAGCGTGGAGAAGCATGCTTCGATCAGGCCCCAGCTCGTTGTGATGGCAGCCGGCATGGGCAGCCGCTACGGCGGCCTGAAGCAGATCGACCCGGTGGGGCCCAGCGGCGAGAATGTCCTGGACTACTCGGTGTTCGACGCGCTGCGTGCTGGCTTCGGCAAGGTCGTCTTCGTCGTTCGGCGCGACATCGAGGGGCTCTTCCGCGAGAAGGTGGGCCGCGCGATCGAGCGGCATGTCGATACAGCCTACGTGTGCCAGGAGCTCGACGCGCTGCCCTCGGGCTTTGCGCCGCCCCCGGGGCGCACCAAACCCTGGGGCACGGCCCACGCGGCGCTCTGCGCGCGCCCCGCCGTCGGCGCGCCCTTCGCGGTCATCAATGCCGATGACTTCTACGGGGCCGAGGCGTTTCGCGCCGTGGGGGACCACTTGCGCGCCGCGGCCGCATCCGGGGAAAGAGGCACCTACTGCATGGTCGGCTACCGCCTCGATCGCACGCTCAGCGAGCACGGCCATGTCTCCCGGGGCGTCTGCACCGTCACGCGGGACGGGCAGCTGGGCGGCATCGTCGAGCGGACGCAGATCCAGCGCTTCGACGACGGCATCAAGTGCGCGGCCGGCGAAGACCGCTGGGAGCCGCTGGCGCCGGATGCGATCGTCTCGATGAACATCTGGGGTTTCACGCCGGAGTTCTTCGATCATCTCGCCGCGCACTTCCGCGCATTCCTGGAACGCCATGGCCACGAGCTCAAGGCCGAGGCCTACCTGCCGGATGTGGTCAATGGGCTGATGCGAGCCAACCGGGCCCGGGTCAAGGTGCTGCGCACCGACGCCCGCTGGTTCGGGGTGACGTATCAGGAGGATCGCGCGGCGGCGCAAAGGGCTGTCCGGGAGCTGGTTGCCGCGGGGCACTATCCGGCCCGGCTGTGGGCTGATCCCAGCCGCGTCCCCCATGATGAAACTCATTAGCCTGCAGAGGGTTGGGGCGCCTGCGCCCGGAGGCGGCATGCTATACTTTCTCATGTCGCCGGCAGTCGCCGGCATTCTTCTCTCAGGCAACAGCGGGCGTCGTCCTTGGATCCTCACAAGACTGGACACGCTCATAGAGGAGAGGGCCGACTCGAAGGGTCGGCCCTCTCCGTTTCTGTCCGCGCGCACGGCCACCAGGGGGGGCTGCTGATGGGCCGTGAGTGCGAGCTCAAGATCATCTTGACCGAGGAAGGTCTCACGCGCCTGCATCGGGCCCTCGGCCCCGCCGCGCGCCTCCTGCTCCAGCGCAATCACTACCTCGATGCCCCGGCGGGCGATCTGCGCCGCAGCCAGCACGGCCTGCGCTTGCGCCTCGAGGTCCCGCTCCCGCCGTCCTGGCTCGACCCACCGGAGGGTGCCGCGCAGCGCGTGCTGCTCTCGCTGCCCGCGTGGGCCGATGCCCCCGGCGTTCCGCTGCGCGTCTCCCGGCCAATCTCGGATCCCGAACGCTACGTCCTCAGCCTGAAGGGGCCCACGACGCGCCGGGGGGAGTGGTCCGACCGCCGCGATGACCAGGCGGAGTTGAGCCACCCGATCGCCGAGGCGATCCTTGCCCGCGGATCGGGCGTGGGCGATCTGCCCCTGCCCGCGCTCCACGAACTCGCCGCACGGCTGGGGTTCACGCGGGTCGAAGCGCTCGGCGCCTCGGACAACCTGCGCCGGGTCTACCCGGTCGATCTGGGCGGCGCGGCCGCGGATCCTGCCGCGCGGTCTCGCTCACCGTTTCGCCTCGAGGTGGACAGCACGCTCTACCCCGGCGGCGTCCTCGAGCACGAGGCGGAGCTCGAGCTGCCCCAGGGGCCCGCGGCCCCGGACGCGGGCGCGGTGCGCGCGGCCCTGCAGGCGCTCTTCGCCCGGGCCGGCGTGCCGTGGACGCCGGGCGAGCGGGGCAAGTACGCGCGATTCCTCGAGCGCTCCCGCTTGGTGTGAGCGCACGGCGGCCACGGCCTGCCGGGCGCGCGCACGTCGCGCCCACCCACGGACGCCGCCCACCTTGACTGCCGGGCGCGCCCCCGCCTAGTGTCGGGCCGTTCCTTCACCATCGCCGCGGGCCCGGACAAGGGATCGGAGCGCATGACGGCCATACGCCTCGAGCGGGTGCGCAAGGTCTTCGGATCCCACATTGCGGTCGATGACCTCTCGCTCGCCGTCCCCTCCGGCTCGCTCTACGGCTTCATCGGCCCCAACGGCGCGGGCAAGACGACCACGCTGCGCATGATCGTCGACATCATCCGCCCCGACTCCGGCTCGATCGAGGTGCTGGGCCTGCGCGACCCGGCCGCCATCCGCAGCCGGCTCGGGTACCTGCCCGAAGAGCGCGGGATGTACAAGAAGATGCGCTGCGCCGAGTTCGTGGCCTACGTCGGCATGCTCAAGGGTCTGCGCCCCTCGGACGCCCGCGCGCGCGCCGACCGGACCATCGACCGCTTCGGTCTCGGAGAATGGCGCGGCGCGACGGTGGACGCCCTCTCGAAGGGCATGCAGCAGAAGATCCAGTTCGTCGCGACCATCGTCCACGAACCCGATCTGCTCATCCTCGATGAGCCCTTCTCGGGCCTGGACCCGGTCAACCTGGAAGCGATCAAGAACGAGATGCTCGCCTACCGGCGCGCGGGCCGCACGGTCCTCTTCTCGACCCACATGATGGAGCACGCCGAACGGCTCTGCGATGCCCTGCTCATGATCCACCAGGGGCGCGCGGTGCTCGACGGCCCCCTCGAGCAGATCAAGTCCGGAGGGTCCCGGCAGGCGGTCCGCCTGAGCTGCTACGGCGACGCGGGCTTCGTGGCGGCGCTGCCCTGCGTGGCCCGGGTGCGCGAGTACGGTCAGGAGCTGGAGGTCTTCCTGCACGAGGAGGTCGATCCCCAGCAACTCCTGCAGGAGCTCGTGGGCCGCGTCAAGATCACCCGCTTCGACATCCGTGAGCCGTCGCTCAACGACATCTTCCTCGAGACGGTCGGCGCCGGCCGGACCGATCGCATCACTGACGATGGCTCGCTCGTCCGCGAAGCCCCACCCGCGGCGCCCGCGGCGGGAGGCACGCGATGACGCAGCGGATCTACCGCGTGGCCGAGCGCGAATACCTGGCCTACGTGCGCACGCGGACCTTTCTCATCTCCGCGCTCGCGCTGCCGATCTCGCTCCTGCTGGCCGTGGCCATCCCCATGCTGATGGAGTCGGTGCCCAAGCCGCCGCGGACCTTCACGCTCGTCGACGACACCGGTCGCTACGAGGCCGCCGTGGTCGCTCGCCTCCAGGAGGAGGCTGCCGCGGGGCATCTGGCCATCGACACCCGCGACTACCGCTACGTCGCGCCCCGCGAGCTGAACGTGCCCGACAATCCGGCCACGCGCGTCTGGCTGCTGGACACCGCGGTGCGTACCGGCGACCTCTTCGCCTTCTTCCGCATCTCGGCCAGCCCCGATGCCCCTTGCCAGGTCGAGTATCACACGGCGGACCCTTCCGCCTCGGGCCTGGCCGACCTCGTCCGGCGCGTCGTCAACGGCGTGGCGGTCCGCGAGGACCTGCTGCCCCTCGTCCGCGACGAAGCCCTGCTGGCGCGCTTCCTGAACGGCGTGCCGCTCAAGACCCACGCGGTCACCGAGCGGGGCGGCGAGGAGGCCACCGCCGTCCACGTCGCCCGCGCCTATGCGCCGATGGCCTTCGTCTACCTGCTGTGGCTCTCGGTGATCATGATGGCCGGCCATCTGATGACGAGCACGATCGAGGAGAAGACGAGCCGCATCATCGAGGTGCTGCTCTCCTCGGTCTCGCCCTTCGAGTTCATGTTCGGCAAGCTCCTCGGCCTCGCCGCCGCCGGCCTGACGATGCTCGGCGTCTGGTTCCTGGCCGGGTTCGCGGCCTTTGGCGCGGTGCAGGATCCCATGGTGCGGCAGATCGGTCTCGGCATCGCCGCCGGCTTCGGGGGGACCACGGTCTTCTGGTTCGCGGGGTTCTTCCTGCTCGGGTTCCTCTTCTTCGCCTCCCTCTTCGTGGGCCTCGGGTCGGTGTGCAACACGATCCGCGAGACCCAAAACCTCACCCAGCCGATCATGTTCGTGCTCGTGATCCCGCTGATCCTGATGCCCTTCGTCACCAACAACCCAGACCACATCGTGGTCGTGCTGGCCTCCTTCTTCCCACCCTTCACGCCCTTCGTGATCATGAATCGCATCCCGGCCAGCCCCCCGGCGCCGCTGTGGCAGGTTCTGCTGGCAGCCCTGATCATGGTGGTGTCGACCTGGTTGATGATCCGCGCCGCGACGCGGATCTTCCGCATCGGTGTCCTGATGTACGGCAAGGCGCCGACGCTGCCCGAGATCCTGCGCTGGGCGCGTCGGAGTGGATAGGATCGAGCCAGGGAGGATCCAGACATGGCGCGCGGACCAGAAACCCACGGCAGTCCTCTGACGGAGCGCTTGTGCGAGCGATTCCTGCGCTACGTCAAGGTGCACACGACCTCGGAGGAGGAGTCCCCCACCACACCCAGCACCGAGCGGCAGCTCGACCTCGGCCGGATGCTGGCGGATGAGCTGCGGGCCATGGGCCTGAGGACCCGCCTCGACGAGCACGGCTACGTCTACGCCACGCTGCCGGAGAATCTGCCGGCCGGCCACGCGGCTCGGGGCAAGGTCCCGGCCATCGGCTTCATCGCCCACATGGACACGAGCCCGGATGCGCCCGGCCTGGATGTCAAACCCCAGGTGATCCGCGGCTATCGCGGCGGTGACCTCGTGCTCCCCGGCGACCCGGAACAGGTCATCCGCGCGGCGGAGACCCCCGAGCTGGCGAGCCAGATCGGCCACGACCTCGTCACCTCGGACGGCACCACCCTGCTCGGCGCCGACGACAAGGCCGGCATCGCCGAGATCATGGAGGCTGTGGAGCGCATGGTTGCGGATCCCACGATCCTCCACGGGACCGTGCAAATCGCGTTCACCCCGGACGAGGAGATCGGGCGGGGGGCCGACAAGTTCGACGTCCCGGGGTTCGGCGCCCGCATCGCCTACACGCTCGACGGCGACGTGCTCGGGAAGATCGAGGACGAGACCTTCAACGCCCACGCCGCCGTCTTCACGCTCAAGGGCTACAACGTCCATCCCGGCACGGCCAAGGACAAGATGATCAACACGCTCTACGCGGCCGCGGAGATCATCCGCCGCCTGCCCGCGGAGATGCGCCCCGAGACGACCGCGGGCCGCGAGGGGTACATCCACCCGCACCGCATCGATGGGACGGTCGATGCCTGTTCCCTCAGACTCCTCATCCGGGACCACGACCTCGCCAAGTCCCAGGAGAAGATCCAGCTCCTCGAGCGGATTGCCGCGGAGGTTCGCGCCCTGCTGCCCGGGGTGGGCATCGAGCTGACGGTCAAGGAGTCCTACCTCAACATGAAGCCGAAGCTCGACGAGGACCCGCGCATCGTCAGGATCGCCATGGACGCGTGCCGCGCGGCCGGCGTGACCCCGTTCCTCGACGTGATCCGCGGCGGCACCGACGGGGCGCGCCTCTGCTACATGGGCATCTTGACCCCCAACGTCTTCACGGGGGGCAGCAATTACCACAGCGTGCGCGAGTGGGCCTCGCTGTACGACATGGAGAAGGCGACCCAGGTGGTGACCAAGATCGCCGAGCTGTGGGTGGCAGAGGCCGCGCGACCCGCGCGGACGTAAAGCCGCTTAATAGCTGACAGACGCCTTTATCCCGGCCCGGCGCCGACCGGTTCCTTTCCCGGCCGGCGCCTCGACGGTCCGCAACTTAGCTCCTACGCTGTGCGTGTCGGAATACGCACCGCGGCGTCCGTCTTTCCTTTCCGCACGCCGGACACATTTACCCCCCCAGGCAGAGACCATGGTGTCGCGCACCACCACGTCGATCAAACGAGCACGATGAGGGGGTTAGCCATGAGGAGAGTCATCGCTTTCATGCTGCTGGCGGCCTTGGCCGCCTCGATGGACAGCGCGCAGGCCGCTGGCCCGCCCGCGGATCACGCGCTGCTCCAGCGAGGCGCGGTGTCGGACGACCTGCCCGCGCCCGCCAATTCCCACGAGCGTCAGGACACGCTCTGGTTCGGCGGCGACAACGGATCCGGGCTCGCGGTCCTCGGGGAACGCTGGAACTTCCAGACGCCCGGATCGAACGGCTTCCAGGGGTGCATCTCCTGGGACGAGACCGCGGATCCGGGCGTCTACTTCGGGCGCGTGACGGCCTCGAGCTTCACGTCCCACGGGGACCCGTGCACGCCGATGATCGAGGGCACCCCGGGGATGCTCTGGTGCGGATTCCACGAGGACGAGGCGATCGCGCGCGACTTCGTGGCCGGCATGGGGTACCGGAATTACCAATGTCAGAAGGCCCTGTCGCCCGAGTACAGCATCAATCCCGCAACCCAGGCGGTCGACCTGGCCTTCCAGTACTTCAACCACTCCGAACCGGCCTACGACTACACCTACGTCAATATCCTCTGCTACGACGTCATTCACGATCTCATCGAGACCTACGAGGTGGCGGCCATCGACAACATCGTCGGGGACGCCTCCGCGCCCGCCTTCTTCGACGAGGGCGTCGAGGCGCCGGCCGGGTCGCTGCCGAGCGGGACGACCCGCATCCAGATCGAGTTCCGCTTCGTGGCCGACCAGGGCTGGTCGGACGAGGACGGCCTGTGGGATTCGCCCTGCGGCCCGTTCGCGGCCGACGATGTCACGATCGCGGTGGGCGGTACGACCCACGACTACACCTTCGATGCCAGCGCCGAGGGCTGGCAGTTCGAGGCCTGCCCCGGCATCGGCGCCTACATGCACATCGTCCACGATTACGAATACCAGGAGTGGCTCGACG
Organism: uncultured bacterium; assembly: GCA_964506245.1. Taxonomy (GTDB): domain Bacteria; phylum Eisenbacteria; class RBG-16-71-46; order CAIMUX01; family WJJG01; genus CAZDKK01. The sequence continues at coordinate 70,972 of CAZDKK010000007.1, forward strand.
ACCTCGGCCTGACCTGCGACTGCACGCTCATCGGGGACGCGATCGGCTTCGTCAGCACCATGTGCGCGAGCGGCCCCGGTCTGGTCCCGGGAATCAAGGAGCAGTTCGAAACCGGGGTGGTCGCGCGCGGACCCTATCAGCCGCCCTACTTCAACGCGGCCATCTCGCGCTACGACGCCTTCCTGAACCTGCCCCAGGCGACGGGCGCCCACTATCGCCCGGGGTATCGCATGTACCCATACACGAGCGAGGTCAATCCCGCGGCGCACTGGTCCCCGCGCCAGGGGCAGAACCTCTGGTACTACGTGGGCTCACCCTTCTGCGCCCTCAACGGCGAGAACCTGTCCACGATGGCGGACGCCCCGCTGCCGGCCGAATGGGATTCCCTCAAGTACGTGATCGAGGTCTTCTCGAGCTGCGATGCTTTCCAGGTTCCGTCCACGGTCTGCATCGAGCCGGGCTGCACGGGCGGGTCGCCGGTCTTCGACAACTTCCGCGTCGGGCTGACCAATGCCGCCGACGCTCCGGCGATTTCCTGGATCGACGGCGGGCTGTTCCACGACGGCTTCGGCCAGAACTACCCCACCTATCTGGAACCGAGCGATCGGTGCAACTCGAACATCTCCTACGACCTGAGCCGGGAGGACACATCGAAGAACGATTGGCACGGCGACAGCACGGTGGTGAGCGGCCCGGTGGTCGGCACGAGCTCGTCCCGCTGGCTGTGCGACTTCTGCGTCAAGGTCGCCCGGCTGGGGGCCCGCCAGACGATGATCCCCGAGTACTACACCTGGAAGGCGCGGCTGCCGGGAGACCCCGAGGAAGGCTTCGTCTGCGTCCTGATGGATTCGCTCGAGACGAACAACCACACCCAGGTCTGGAGCAACCGGTTCGCCAGCTACTTCCACGAGGATGCGCCTGGTTTCCAGGGGCCCACCGACTTCAACGCCGTCAACGAGATCCTTCCGGATCAGGTCTTCGTCCCGGGGACCCGCATCGAGTACTACGCGCGCTCCTATTGGTTCAACGGCGGCGCCCCGCCCCAGAGCTACTTCCCGCTCGGCCTGAATCCGCAGCGTGAGATGGAGTTCCTCCCCACGATGGAGCTTCGCCCGGGCGAGGAGTACACCGTCCAGTGGCCCTCCGTGCTCTACGTCGATGCCTACAACTTCGGCGGCGAGCAGTTCATGATCCCCGCCCTGGAACAACTCGGCATCCCGTATGACAAGTTCGACTACCTGGACACCAGCACCAACTACAACTGCTCGTTCAGGCGGGATCTCGGCGGCAGCACGTACAACCCGGGCGGCTACGGCAACAACGGCTGCACGCCCGAGCAGCTCCTTGGCTATCGACTGGTCATCCTGAGCATCGGCAACCTCCCTCCCGGGGGCACCGAGCGTGAAGACTACACGATGTACGACCAGTGGCTGGCCTCGACCGCCTGCGGCCTGGCGGGCATCCGGCGTGGCTTCATCTTCGACGGCGACGAGATGGGGGGCATGCTCGCGGATGAGGTGCACGGGATGGCGATCAACTTCGCCCACAACGTGCTCGGCGTGACCCTGGTGGCCGATGCGTACCGGGATCACAACGAGGACCCGGCCTTCTGCGTCTATCTCGAGCCGGTCGACAACCCGCAGTTCTCGCCGGCCGAGCCGGGGATCGGCCTCTTCGGCAACGGCTGCCCGCAGGAGTACAACTACAACGTCCTGGACGTGCAGCCCGGCGTGTCGAATGTGACCGGCAACCTCGACTTCTGGAGCTACGAACAGACTGGCAACCAGGAGTATGTCGAATTCGCCCAGATCGTCCGCCGCAACGAGCAGGCCGGGATCGCCAACTGGCGCACGGTCGTCAACGGCTTCAGCTTCCACCACCTGTCGCAGCGCGGCTGCCAGGGCGAGCCGTGCGGCCAGGACTCGGTCTGCCGCGTGGGCGGCACGTCGAGCCTCTTCGGCCCGATGCTGGAGTGGATGGGCAGCGGCGGGACCCCGTTCACCAAGTGGATCTACCCCTGCTTCAGCACCGGCGTGGATCCCGATGAGACCCACGTCACGGGTCCCGTGAACTACCTGTACGCGAGCCGGCCGAACCCCTTCAACGCGCGCGCGGCCATCCGCTTCTCACTGGCGAGCGCGGGCGAAGTGGAGCTGGACGTGTACGACGTCTCCGGACGCCTGGTGAAGACGCTGATGCACGCGACCGCGCCGGCCGGCGAGAGTTCGGTGGTGTGGGACGGCACGGACAACCAGGGCAACCGGGTTGGCGCCGGCATGTACTGGATGCAGTTGGCGACCCGGGACGGCTTCCGCTCCGGAAAGAGGTTGGTTGTCTTGCGGTAGGGTTGTGCGGACGTCTGATCGGGGGCGCGCGAGTGTGATTCGGGACAGGGTACTGCCCCGGTGAGGCGCAGCGCGCCGAGGTTGGACGGGCCAGGTCAGGGGGTCCGGAGACCTGCCACTCCGGACCCCCGACCGCAACCCACCGGACCCGGCTGGCGCAGCCCAGCGTGGCCACGGCGCCCCTTTCAGTCCACCATCAGCCGGAAGCCGCGCCCGTGCACGACCCGGATCTCGACCCGCGGATCGTCCTTGAGGTACTTGCGCAGCCGCGAGATGAAGACGTCCATGCTGCGGCTGCAGTGATAGCTCTCCTCGCCCCAGATCTCCCGCAGCGCAAGAGACCGCTCGAGCACCTGATCCCGGTGCTGGCAGAGCAGCCGCAGCAGCTCGGCCTCCTTGTCGGTCAGGCGCCGTTCCTGTGCGCCGCACCGCAGGAGCTGGCGGCGATGGTCGAACACGTAGCCGCCGATGGCGAAGACGACCCCCCCCGCCGGTGGGTTCGGAGCGTCCGCGGCGCCGGCCGGCTGCGCCGCGCGCCGGCGCCGGAGCACGGCCTCGATCCGCAGGAGCAGCTCCTCCATGCTGAACGGCTTGGTCACGTAGTCGTCGCAGCCGACGCGGAAGCCGGCGATGCGGTCTTCCACCAGCGAACGCGCGGTCAGGAAGATCAGCGGCGTGTCGTCGTCTTCGCGCCGCACCTCCCGGGCGAAGGAGAAGCCGTCGCGCACGGGCATCATCACGTCGACCAGGCAGAGATCGAACCCCTCGCGCCGGTAGGTCTGCAACCCCGTCTCGCCGTCGGGGCACAAGGTGACCCGGAAGCCGCCGCGCTCCAGCGACTCCTTGATGATCAATCCCAGATTCGGGTCGTCTTCCAAGAGGAGGATGCGTTCCCTCGCCGCCATGTCCCGCCCCTCCGTTTCCTTCATTCAGCGCCGACCTCGAGCCGTTCGGCCAACGGCAGCCGCAGGGTGACCTGCGTTCCCTCGCCTGCCCGGCTGTGCAACTCAACCCGGCCGCCATGCGCCTCGGTCAGGAGTTTCACATAGCTCAAGCCCAGCCCGAAACCCTTGACATCGTGTCGCTCCCCCGTGGGACAGCGGAAGTACTTCTCGAAGACGCGCTCACGATACCGGTCGTCGATTCCCACGCCGCGGTCCGCGACCGTGACGAGCAGCCACCCGTCCTCGTCGCGGGTGCGCACGTCGATGTCGGGGGGCCCGGCCGAGTACTTGACGGCGTTATCCACGAGGTTGCCGATCACCCCCGCCAGGTGGACGGCATCCCCGCGCACGCGCGACCGCCTGGCGGCCAGATCGCGCCGGAGCCTGCCCCGCCGCTGTTCGATCTGGAGCGCGAAGGCATCCAGGGCGCGCGTGAGGATCTCGTGCAGATCGAGCGTCTCGAAGGCCAGCGCGAAGTCCCCTCGCTCGAGCTGCGCCATCTGCAGGATCTTCTCGACCTGCGCCCGCATGCGCCGGTTCTCGTCCCCGATCATGCGGTTGTAGCGCTGAACCGTCTCCGGATCGTCCCGCACCTCCCGGCGGCCGATCGCCTCGCTTGCCAGCGCGATGGTGGAGATCGGCGTCTTGAACTCGTGGGTCATGTTGTTGACGAAGCCGACGATCTGGCTGGCGAAGCGCTGTTGTGCGGCAATCGTGCGGATGGCTTGCACGAAGCAGTAGACGACGACCAGGGTGAACAGCAGCGACGAGAGGAGCAGCGGCCAGATCTGCAGCCACAGGTGCGCCCGCACCCCGGGGAAGTGAACCGCCAGCGCATGGAACGGCGGCGCAAGCTCGAGCGGGAAGAGCGAGACGCGGAAGGGTGATCGACGCACCTCGTCCCGATACCGCTCGGCGGACAGGGTCACCAGCGAGTCGTTCTCGGCCCGCAGCAGGCCGAAGGCGAAGGGCAGGTTGATCCCCGCCTCGCGGAAGCCGGCCGTCAAGGCCGAGTCGAGCCGCGCCGGGGTGAGCCGCTCGCCGATCGGCGCGCGCCCTGCGGCTGCCAGGTCGCCCAGGATGCGCTCGACCAACTCGCGCCGGGCGGTACCGGACACGGCCATGAGGGTCTCCGCCAGCGCCTTCTCGGATGGCGTCCCGGCGAATCGCAGCACGACCTTCTGTTCCGTCAGGGAATCCACCTCGCCGGCGCAGGCGACGAGGATCTCCCGTCGCTCGGAGCCGACGGACACCGCGCTGTCGTGTACTGCCATCCAGCGCGCCGGAGGCTCATCGGGGCGCGCTTGGGCGCTGTCGAAGACCGCAACTTGAACCCAGCGACGGGCATGGTTGACGGCCTCGGTCGCTTCGAACCTGCGGGGGACCGCCGCCAGCGCCGCGTGGACGCTGGTGCGAAAGACGTGCTCCCTCAGCTCGACCGCGTTCTTGAGCAGGTAGGCCTGTACCGCCACCAGCCCCGCCAGGGCCGCCGTCAGGAGCCCGACCGTGATGCCCAACTTGCGTCTCGCCAGGACCATGCCGGCAGTATACAACTCCCGCCGGGTCGGGTGCGCCACCGCGCGGAGTGGGCTTCACATCGTTTCACACTCGCTAACTCAGATTGGCCCACGCGCTCGAAACGACGCCGTACACTGGCTCGTCAACCCCTGCGCCCCCCGGGGCGCTGCGCTCAGGGGATGATGGAGGTGATCGAGGGAGGTCGAAGATGAAGGATGGGAAGATGAACTGCTGGACCCGGCGGGCGGCCCGCACGGGTTGCGGGGCCTGGCTCGCGCGGGTCGCCACCCTCGCGCTGCTGGCGTGCAGTGCCGCGCATGCGCCCGCCGGGGCGGCCGGGGAGGTCATGGTCGACGGCGTCCCCCACGTGCGCAACGGCGCCCGCCCGAGCGGCGGGACACAGACGCTGCGCCTCCAAGAGCGGTGGCGCGCCGGTGGCGAGGGCAGCGACCTGCTCTTCGGCCTCGTGGGCAGCACCACGGCCGACGCCGACGGCAACATCTACGTGCTCGATCGGCAGCTCTGCCAAGTGCACGTCTTCGCGCCCGACGGCCGGCTGCTGCGGACCATGGGCCGCGAAGGCGATGGCCCGGGCGAGTTTCGCTTTCCCACCGGCGTGGTCGTGCTGCCCGATGGGCGCGTGGGCGTCTCGCGCACGATGCCTGGCTCGATCGTGCTCCTCACGCGCGACGGCACGCCCGCCGGCACGATCCGCATCGGCGGAGACGCTGCCGAGGGCTCGATGCTCTTCCTCGACGAGGTCCTGCTCGGGGACGAGCAGCTGGTGGTGTCGGGCCGCTCGCTGCACCGCAGCGACAGCGGCATCGACCGGAAGATGTACGCGTCCATCGTCGACCTGAACGGCAAGGAGCTGGTGCGTCTGCTCGAGAAGGGCGGGAGCGATCCGATCACGACGCGCAGGTACGTCGAGCGCGATGAGTACTGGGTCAGCCGGGGCGGCATGGCCGCCGGCCGTGACGGCCGCGTCTACCTCGCCCAGGAGCGCGACCGGTACGCGATCTGGGTCTACACCCCGGACGGCAAGGTCGAGCGCGTCATCGAGCGCGAGATCCAACCGCGCAAGCGGACGGACGAGGAGAAGACAAGGGTTGGGGAGGGGATGGTCGCGATCGTCAACGGGGAGCGGATCCGCTTCGAGATCGTGCCCGAGGAGTATCCCCCCCGCGTCCAGGGCATGACGGCCATGCCCAACGGCGAGCTTTGGGTCGTGAGCGCGCCCGAGACCGATGCCCTGCCGGCAGGCATCCTGCAGGCTTACGACGTCTTCAGCCCGACCGGGGAATACGCGCGCCGCGTCCACCTGGCCGGCCCCGGCGACGCGGATACCGACCGGGTGATACTCCTGGGCCCCGATCGTCTTCTGGTCATCCAGGGCTTCGTCAACGCCGCCCGGGCCATGGTCGGGGACGGCCAGCACGCTGAAGGGGAATCCCAGCCGCTGGAGGTGGTCTACTACACCCTCGTGGCGGCGTAGCCAGGACCGAGGGCGGCGTAGCCAGGACCGAGGGCGGCGTAGCCAGGACCGAGGGCGCCGTAGCCGGGCGCGAGATGGGTCAGCGCATTCGCTGCAACGGAAGGGTCGCCTCCGCGTCCGCGATCCGCAGGCGGGCGTAGTACACCCCCGCTGGCTCCGCCTCCGGGCGCCAGACCACCTCCTGCTGGCCTGCCGGGCACAGCGCCTGGGACAGCGTGGCGACGCAGCGTCCGCTCGGGTCGAAGACTTCGAGCCGCACCGGGCCGGGGGCCTGGAGCGTGAAAGCCAACCGCGTTTCCGCGCGGAAGGGATTGGGCCAGGCGCGCGGCGCCGCGAGCGCGATCCTCTGCTCCGGCGCGTCGGCCAAGACCATCGGTGCCCGGAAGCAGCCGGATGAGGCGGTCGCGACATACAGCATCCGGTCGCGCCAGCAGAAAGCCAGGTCGACCGGATCAAGGCCGGCGAGATTGCCTGTTTGATCGATCCAGTCCGGGCCCAGAATCCGGCCGTCGGTCGTGATCACGACCGGATGCCATTCGACCCCCATGGGGATGATCCAACCGACGATCGCAATGCGCCGGCAGCCCTGGTTGAGTATCTGCACCCACGGATCGCTGTACTCGTGGTACACCTCATAGAGCCCCGCGTCATTGCCGGCGTACAGGTGCTCGGGAATGATGAGGTCGCTGCCCGGATCCACCTCCAGACATTGCACCATCACGCCCGCCGGCAGGCCGCCCAGACTCGGCCGCCAGGTGATGCCCCCGTCGCGGCTGCAGGTGACGCCCTGGTCGCCCGCCACGAAGATCGCGTCCGTCCAGGGATCCACCACCATGGAGCTCATCGCGTAATGAAGCGCGGATCCCAGCGGGGTCCAGTTCAGCCCGCCGTTCGTGGATCGCACGAATTCCCCGGGCGCCACATCCGGCCGCGTGCAGGCGTAGCACTCGCTGGGCAGCCCGGGGCGGAAGGCGATATCGACCACGGCGCCCCCTTGGGAGTTGTACACGAGGTGCTCGGAGGCGCCCAGGTCCTCGCTGAGCTCGATGTAGCCCTTGAAGAAGGCGTTCCTCCGGCCCGTGAGCACGCGCTGGTCGTGGGTCTCGCTCGGGCAGATCGAGTGGACCTCTCGCCCGATCCACCCCTCCCAGTCTCGCTCGGTCCAGACACCGGTCGCCAGCTCGAGGTAGTGGAATCCCTCATAGGTCCCAACGAAGATGCGCCCGCGGGCGCCGTCGGCCTCCACGCAGGTGGCACGAATGCCCGCCATCGAGAGGTATTCCCATTCCCAGGCTCCGGCGGCGGCGAGCGACAGGGCGAATCCCGCGAGAAGCATGCAACCGAGGAGTCGGCGATACGGCACGGTCATGGCGTCACCTCCCTTGTGATCATAGCACAGGCGCTCTGGGTCTCCGCCCGGCCGCGGTCGAGGGCTCGGCAGGCCTGCTCGATCCGCCGAACCTGGTGCCCCCGCATGAGCCGCTCATCTCGAACCTGCGGAACCAGTTCCGGGGCCGGGTGTGCGCCGTGGATGGGCAGGCCGGTGACGTGTGGATCGAGATCGGCCGCGGGGAGAGGTTGACATCCATCATCAGGCGCGAGTCTTATGAAGCCCTGGGGTTGAATCTCGACCGTGAGGTCGCCGTCTCGTTCAAGACACACGCCGTGGAGGTGTTGTGAGCGCGAATCCCGCCAGAGCCGTCAGCCATGAGGAGGCCCTGGAGATCCTCATGCAACACGCGGTGGCCGGCACGGAAACGGTCGCCGTGCCCCTGGCCGAGGCCGCCGGCCACGTGCTCGCCGAGGCTGTCCAGTCCGAGATCGACATGCCCCGTTTTGACCGGGCCGCCATGGACGGCTACGCCTGCCGTCACGACGACTCCGGCGAGCGCACGGCCCTGCGGGTTGTCGCCACCATCGCCGCGGGCGATCCGCCGGGCGCGCCCCTGGGCCCCGGCGAGTGCGCGCGGATCATGACCGGAGCGCCCGTGCCGCCGGGCGCCGATGCGATCGTCCCCGTGGAGGAGTCGAGCTCGGTCGATGCCGCGGGCCAGTCCGTCCAGGGCCCGACCGCGTGGGTCCGCTTCCACGCCCGCCCCAGTCCCGGCGATCACATCGCCCCGCGCGGCCAGGACCTGCGCGCCGGAGCGAGTGTGCTGGCGCCGGGCCACCTCATCCGCCCGCAGTCGGTGTCGATCCTCGCTTCCGTGGGCCGGGCGACCGTGCAGGTGTTCGCCGGCCCCTCGATCGCCTACGCCGCCACCGGCGAGGAGCTGGTCGAGCCCGGTCACCCGCTCGCCCCCGGTCAGATCTACAACTCCAATGCCGCGACCCTGCGCTCCCAGATCTTGCGCGCGCGCGGCCGGCCCCATTACCTGGGAATCTTGCGCGATCACATCGTCGATTTGCGGCGCGCCCTGGAGGAAGGGCTGAACCACGACCTCCTGGTCCTGTCCGGCGGGGTGTCCGCCGGGCAGTACGATTTCGTGCCCGGCGTGCTGGCCGAGCTGGGCGTCGACATTCACTTTCACACCTTGAGGATCAAACCCGGCCGGCCCGTACTCTTCGGCACCTGCGGGCGGACGCTCGTATTCGGTTTGCCGGGCAACCCGATTTCGACCTTGTACACGTTCGACCTCTACGTCACCCCGCTGATTCGCGCCTTCCGGCATCACCCGCACCCGCTGGGAACGCGCTATCGCGGAGAGCTCACGGAGACCGTGCGCAAGGCGGCCGGACGCCTGCTGCTGCAACCCTGCCGCTGCGAGTGGGACGGAGACCGGTACCTGCTCACCCCGATCCAGACGCACGGGTCGGCCGACATCTTCGCCATCGCCGCGGCCGATGTGCTCGCGCTGATCCCGGCCGGCGTGGAGGAAGCCGAGAAGGGCAAGTCCGTCTTCTTCCGGAAGCTGCACGAAGGCTGACGCGAGGACGAGCGGGATCAGGGGGTGGCGAGCGACATGCGCGATGCGTTCGGGCGAGAGATCGACTACCTGCGCCTGTCGCTGACCGACCGGTGTCAGTTTCGCTGCACGTACTGCATGCCGGCCGAAGGCGTGCCCAAGCTGCGCCACGAGGACATGCTCTCCCTCGAAGAGCTGTACGAGCTCGTGCGCCTGCTGGTGACGCGCCTGGGGTTCCGCAAGGTGCGCGTGACAGGCGGAGAGCCGCTGGCGCGCCGGGGCGCCGTGGGATTCATGAAGTCCCTGCACCTGATTCCCGGGATCGAGGATCTCGCGCTCACGACCAACGCCTACGATCTCGAGCCGGTGGCGCGCGAGCTGCACGACTGCGGCTTCCGGCGTATCAACATCAGCCTCGATACGCTGCGGGCCGAGCGCTTCCGCGAGATCACCCGCTGCGACGGCCTGAACCGCGTGCTGCGGGGCATCGAGGCCGCGCGGGCGGCGGGCTTCGATCCCATCAAGATCAACACCGTCGCGCTGGAGGAGACGCTCGATGAGGTCCTCGACCTCGTCGCCTTCGGCATCGCCCGGCAGATCCAGGTGCGCTTCATCGAGCTGATGCCCGTCCGGGGGAGTGGTTCGACGGGCTTCGTCTCGAACGCCCGCGTGCGCGGGCTGATCGAGAGCCGCTATCGTCTGGTGCCGACCGGCGCAGGTGGCGATGCGCGGGCGGCCGATCCGCGCGACGCGGCGGAGGTCTACGCCCTCGAGGGCACCGGGGCGACCTGCGGCTTCATCTCGCCGATGACGCATCCCTTCTGCAGCACGTGCAACCGCATCAGGCTGCGCGGCGACGGACAGCTCAAGCCGTGTCTGGCGGGGGGCCCGAGCGTCAGTCTGGCAGAGTTCGTGCGGCCGCGATTCCGGCCGGACGATCTGGAGGCCTTCCTGCGCGAGGCGATCCCACGCCTGAAGCGGGAGCGGCGCGGCGACTACGAGATCGATTCGATGTGCACATTCGGGGGATAGCAGTCCGGCCAGCCCGCGCGGCGTACGTCCGTCCGGGCTCGCGAGACCGCACCCCGGGCTCGGCGGGGGAAAGGTGCCATGCGCAAACCCAGTGGAAGCGGGCCAGCTCGACGTCGCGCCCGGTCTTCCGGCAGCCAGGCGGCGCTCAGCCATGTCGACCGCGCCGGGCGCCTGAAGATGGTGGATGTCGGCGACAAGGCCCCCACGGCGCGCACCGCCACGGCTGGCGGAACCGTCATGATCTCGGGCGAGGTCATCGCGCTCCTGCGCCGCGGTGAGATCGCGAAGGGCAATGTCCTGGCCGCCGCCCAGACGGCCGGCATCCTCGCGGCGAAGCGGACACCCGAACTGATCCCGCTGTGCCATCCCCTCTTGCTGGAGCACATCGAGCTGGAGTTCGAGCTGGGAGACGACCGCGTGGAGATTCGCTCGACCGTTCGCCTCACCGGGCGTACGGGGGCCGAGATGGAGGCGCTCACCGCCGTGACCGTGGCGGCGCTGACGATCTACGACATGTGCAAGGCGGTCGACAAGCGCATGACGATCGGCGAGATCCGCCTCCTGGAGAAGACCGGGGGCAAGTCGGGGACCTTCCGGGCTCCCTAGCGCCCCTGCCCGATGCCGCGGCGGAGCGCGGTGTGCATCCGGTGATCGCTCCGAGCCCGCGGATCCTGTATGCTCCGAATGGGGAGCGAGGTCATGGGAGAAGTCGTCGCCGTCTGTATCAGCGAGACCCGCGGTGTGCAGAAGAAGCCGGTGGACGTGATCGAATGCGTCCCGGGTCTCGGCATCCGGGCCGACGCCCACGCGGGCGACTGGCATCGCCAGGTGAGCCTGCTGGCCGAGGAGTCGGCCGAGGCGATGCGCGCGCGGGGCGTGGCCGTGGACCCCGGCGACTTCGCCGAAAACATCCTCACCCGCGGGATCGACATCCCGCACCTCCCCGTGGGCACCCGGCTGCGGATCGGGCCCACGGTGGTGCTCGAGGTGACCCAGATCGGCAAGGAGTGCCATCACGGGTGCGCCATCTACCAGGCGGCCGGCGACTGTGTGATGCCGCGCGAGGGGATCTTCGGCGTCGTGATCGCGGGCGGCGCCATCCACCCGGGGGACGGGATCGATGTCCTTCCAGATCGCACTGCTGGTGCTGAGTGACTCGCGCTCGTCAGGGGCGCGGCCGGATGCGGTGATCCCCGCCGCGACGGCCTTCCTGGCCGGCACGCCGTTCGCGCTGGCCCGCAGCGCGATCCTGCCCGACGACCGCGATGTCATCGAGCGCGAGCTGCGCGCGCTCATCGCCGATCCCGAGATCTGCCTCGTGCTGACGGCGGGCGGCACCGGCTTGGCGCCCCGCGACAACGCACCTGAGGCGACCCGCGCCGTGATCACGCGTGAGGCCCCGGGGCTGGCGGAGCTGCTGCGCCTGCGCGGCCTGACCCATACACCGAGAGCCATGCTGACGCGCGGCGTGGCGGGGACAGCGGAGCAGACGTTGATCATCAACCTGCCCGGCAGTCCGCGGGCCGTGCGCGAGGGTTTGGAGGCCCTGCTGCCGATCCTGCCGCACGCGCTGACCACGCTCCTGGGGCGGGCGAGCGAGTGCGCGCATACCGATGACAAGTAGCCGGCCCCGGCAGCTCACCGGGTCGCGTGGGCCCGGGGCGATCGCCGGCCGGCATGGAAAGGAGAGAGCGATGCACCTCACGGACCGCAGGGGATTCGCCCTGGTGCTCGTCGCGTCGATCGCCCTGTCTTGCAGCACCGTCCCCATCACGGGCCGCAGGCAGCTCAACTTCATCCCGGCCGAGACGATGCTCTCGATGAGCTTCCAGCAGTACGGGGCATTCATGGACACCAGCACCGTCAGCGCGAATGCCGCGCAGACGGCGATGGTCAGGCGGGTTGGGCAGCGCATCCAGACTGCGGTGGAGGCTTACTTCGCGCAGCACAACCTGACCGACCAGCTCGACGGCTACGCGTGGGAGTTCAACCTCATCGAGAGCCCGGAGGTCAATGCCTGGTGCATGCCGGGCGGCAAGGTCGTTGTCTACACGGGGCTGATGAAGCTGGTGGGCAACGAGAAGGAGTTGGCGGTGGTCATGGGCCACGAGATCGCCCACGCCGTCGCCGAGCATGGTGGAGAGCGGATGAGTCAGGGGCTGCTGACCCAATTCGGGGGCATGGCCCTGGCCAAGGCGCTGGAGGAGAAGCCGGCCGAGACCCAGCAACTCTGGATGGCCGCGTTCGGCCTCGGTGCCCAGGTGGGGGTCCTCCTGCCTTACAGCCGGGCGCACGAGAGCGAGGCGGACCGCCTGGGCCTGATCTTCATGGCGATGGCCGGATACGATCCGCACGCGGCGCTCACCTTCTGGCAGAAGATGGCCGCTCAGGGCAGCGGCGCGTCGGTGCCCGAGTTCATCAGCACCCACCCCTCGGACGACACGCGCATTCGCAAGATCGAGGAGCTGATGCCCGAGGCGATGGGGTACTACAAGCCCTCGCAGGGCTGAGCTGAGCCCCGACCGCGGGCACGCGAGAGAACCATGGAACCCAGCAAGCGCGTCCCCTTGACGCACACAGTCTCCGGATCCGGGTGAGCGTCCAAGCTTGGACCAGGGGACCTGGCCAAAGCACTCTGCGGTCTGGAATTCCCCGAGGACCCGAACCTCCTCGTCGGGCTCGGGCGTCCGGACGACGCGGGGGTGTACAAGCTGCGCGACGATCTGGCGATCATCCAGACCGTGGATTTCTTCACGCCCATCGTGGACGACCCGTACATGTTCGGGCAGATCGCCGCGGCCAACGCCCTCAGCGATGTCTATGCCATGGGCGGACGCCCCCTGTGTGCCATGAACATCGCCGGTTTCCCAGCCAAGACGATGGAGATCTCGATATTACGCGAGATCCTGCGCGGCGGCCTCGACAAGCTGCGCGAGGCCGGCGTTGTCCTGGCCGGCGGCCACACGGTCGAGGACACCGAGCTCAAGTACGGCCTTTCCGTCACCGGGGTCGTGCATCCGCAGAGCATCCTCACCAACCTGGGCGCTCATCCCGGGGACCGCTTGATCCTGACCAAGCCGCTCGGCACGGGCATCGTGTCGACCGCGATCAAGGCCGAGATGGTCGATGCCGAGCTGCGCGATCGGACTGCGGCGGTCATGGCGACGCTCAACCGGCGCGCGGCCGAGCTGATGCTCTCCTTCGACGTCCACGCCTGTACAGACGTGACCGGGTTCGGGCTTCTCGGCCATGCCTGCGAGATGGTCGAGGATTCGCCGGTCGGCTTCGTTCTGTGGGCCCGCGATCTGCCCTTGCTGCCCGGCGTCACCGGCTTCTGCGAGATGGGGTTGCTCCCGGTGGGGTTGTATCGCAACCGCGAATTCCGCGCGGGGATGGTGGAGATCGATCCCTCCGTGCCGCAGGAGCTGCAGGACGTGATGTTCGACCCGCAAACCTCGGGGGGGCTGTTGATTGCACTATCAGAGGAAGATGCACGGGCGCTCCTGGAGCGCCTGACGCGCGAGGGCGTTCCCGAAGCGGCCATCATCGGTGAGGTGGTCGCGGAGCCGCCTGCACGGATACGGGTTCGCTAGCTGCGCCGGCTCGAGGGAACTGTCCTCCTCCCCCCCGGTCGCCCTGCTCGCCGCGGCATTCCGCAGCCTCCTCGGCCTGATCCAGGCCTCGACCACCCCTCCCATGGGGGAGCGACGCATCCTCACGCCGGCGACGCACGTATGGCAGGGGTGCCTGGTCGGACTCCTGGCGATCCTCCAAATCTACCCGGCGCTGCACTTCTCCGTGCTGGGGCCGAAGACGGCATGCGGGTGACGCCCATCGTCGTCGAGCTGCCCGGTAGGGTCGATGAGGGCCTCCCGGAGAAGGTGGAATTGCCGCTGCTCGAGCGTGGCAAGGACCGGGTCGTCGGGTACCATCCGGAACGTGGGGGGGGTGGAGATCCCCACCGCGCTCGTCCAGCGGATCGAGCTGCCGAGGTTCTCCCGCCACCAGCAGGTCTTGCCCGCCGCCCTGGACAGCGGGCGGGCGACGCTGAGGGAGAAGGGACCGCGCGACCCCCGAACGAGGAGGAGTGCGCATCATGGACGTCCGCAGGCACAATGCCGCGGCCTGGGATGCCGAGGCGGAGCGGGGCAACCCGTGGACGCTTCCCGTGGACACCGCGAAGGTCGCAGCCGCCGCTCGGGGCGAATGGACGATCGTGCTCACGCCCACCAAACCGGTGCCGCGCGCGTGGCTCTCCCCCCTGCGCGGCGCGCGGGTGCTGTGTCTGGCCTCGGGGGGCGGACAGCAGGGACCCATCCTCGCGGCGGTGGGCGCCCGTGTGACGGTCCTGGACGGATCACCTGTACAACTGGCGCGCGACCAGTCTGTCGCCCGCCGGGACCGGCTCGCGCTCAATCTCGTGCGGGGGGACATGGCGCGCCTGACGATGTTCCCCGACGAGACGTTCGACCTCGTCGTCCACCCGGTCTCCAACTGCTTCGTGCCCGACGTGCGCGCGGTGTGGCGCGAGGCCTACCGCGTGCTGCGCCCTGGCGGGCGGCTGGTGTCGGGGTTCAGCAACGGCCTGGTCTATCTCTTCGACTTCGACGATCTGGACCGCGGCATCCTGACCGTCGCTCACTCGCTCCCCTACTCGGATATCGAGCAGCTCTCGCCGCGGGAGCTCGAGCAGCGGATCGCCGCCTGTGAGCCCCTCGAGTTCGGTCACACGCTGACCGACCAGATCGGCGGGCAGATCGACGCCGGGTTCACACTGCGGGGTTTCTACGAGGATACGAGCCCGGGGGAGGTGCTGGCCCGCCACGCCCCGCTCTTTGTGGCGACACTGGCGATCAAGCCCGCGGCAGGAGATCGATGATGAAGGCGATGGTGCTCGATCGGGCTGGCGATCCGCTGCGTCCGCGGGAGATCCCGACGCCGCGGCCCGCAGCCGGCCAAGTGCTGATCCAGGTCGAGGCGTGCGGTGTCTGTCGCACCGATCTGCACGTCGTCGACGGCGAGTTGCGTGACCCGAAGCTCCCCCTTGTTCCCGGCCACGAGATCGTCGGCACCGTCGCGGCCATCGGGTCGGACGTCCGCGGGATCGGGCTGGGCGATCGCGTCGGCGTGCCCTGGCTGGGACACACCTGCGGCCGGTGCGCGTACTGCCAGACGGACCGCGAGAATCTGTGCGACCACGCCGGATTCACCGGCTACCAGATCGACGGCGGATACGCGGAGTACACGGTCGCGGACCACCGCTACTGCTTCCCGCTCCCGGCCGGTTGCGATCCGGTGACCTCTGCCCCTCTGCTGTGTGCCGGGCTGATCGGCTACCGCGCCCTGCGGATGACCGGCGCCGCCGGTCGGCTCGGCCTGTACGGCTTCGGCGCCGCGGCCCACATCGTCCTGCAGGTCGCCCGTCACCAGGGGCGGGAGGTCTTCGCCTTCACGCGCCCCGGGGACCAGCCGCGCCAGGAGTTCGCTCGCGCGCTCGGCGCCGACTGGGCCGGCGACTCCGACGCTCTGCCGCCGCATCCCCTCGACGCCGCCATCCTCTTCGCCCCGGCCGGCGCGCTCGTGCCCCTGGCCCTGCGGGCCGTCGCGAAGGGTGGGTTGGTGGTGTGTGCCGGCATCCACATGGACCCGATCCCCGCCTTCTCGTACGATCTGCTCTGGGGGGAACGGGTGATCCGCTCGGTCGCCAACCTGACCCGCCGGGACGGCGTGGAGTTCCTCGACCTCGCCCCGCGCGTGCCCGTGCGCACCGAGGTGGAGCGTTTCCGGCTCGACGAGGCCAACGAGGCCCTGCGGCGCCTGGCCGCGGGCCGGATCCGCGGCGCCGCGGTGCTGGTCGTCGCGGACGGTTGAGCGGCCGATGCCCGCCGGCCGCGGGTAGGGCGGACCGGAGCGCCGCCCGCTGGGGATGCATGGGAAAGCTCGAACTTCTGCTCATCGCCCTCGGGTTGGCCATGGACGCCTTCGCGGTCGCACTGGGGGCCTCCGCGACCGGCCGCGCTCGGGGCGCGCGGGCCGCCTTTCGCCTCTCCTTCCACTTCGGCCTCTTCCAGTTCCTGATGCCGGTTCTCGGCTGGTTCGCGGGCAGCCTGGTCGCGGGCATGATCAAGGCGCTGGACCACTGGATCGCCTTCGGCCTGCTCTGCGTCGTCGGCGGCCACATGATCGCCGCCGCGCGCCGGCCGGCGGAGGTGCTCACCGGCGATCCGTCGCGAGGCTGGACCCTGGTCATGCTCGCCGTGGCGACCAGCATCGACGCGCTGGCGGTGGGGATCTCGCTCGCGATGCTGTCGATCGACATCTGGTACGCCAGCTTCGTGATCGGCCTCGTGGCCGCGGCGATGTCCTTGATCGCTGTCAGGCTGGGCACCGTCCTGCAGGTCTGCTTCGGCCGGCGCGTGGAGCTGGCGGGCGGCATCCTTCTGGTCCTGATCGGCGTAAGGATCCTGGTCGGGCACCTGCTCGCGGGTGCAGCGTGAAAGGAGGTCATTGTGGATCCAAGGGTCACGAAGCTCGCCAAGGTGCTGGTGCACTACAGCCTGGGGGTGAAGAAGGGGGATTGGGTGGTGATCTCGGGGGCCTCCGTGGCCGGGGATCTCATCCGAGCCGCCAGTCTGGAGGTGCTCGCCGCGGGCGGTCACCCCACGCTGAACATCTCGATCCCGGACACCGGGAGCCTCTTCATGCGCCACGCCTCCGAGGAGCAGCTGGCGTTCGTTTCGCCGAGCGACCTGCTGCAGTACCGCCAGGCCGACAAGTTGCTCTTCATCCTGGGGGGGTGGAATTCGCGCGCCATGACCTCCATCGATCCCGCGCGCCTCGCACAAGCGCAGAAGGCGCGCCAGGTGATGATGAAGACGCTCATGAAGCGCCAGGCCGAGGGTTCGGCCGCCTGGGTCGGCACGCAGTTCCCCACCCAGTCCTCGGCCCAGGACGCGGAGATGTCCCTGCCTGAGTACGAGGACTTTGTCTACGGGGCCGGCATGGTGCATCTCAAGGACCCCGTGGCTCACTGGCGCAAGCTGTCGGAGAGGCAGGCGCGGCTCTGCACGTTCCTCGGCAAGCTCCAGACCATCCGCATCGTCGGACAAGACACGGACATCAGCTTCAATGTCGGGGGCCGCCTGTGGATGAACTGTGACGGCCACGTCAACTTCCCGGATGGCGAGGTGTTCACCGGCCCGGTCGAGGACTCGGCTTCCGGTCACATCCGTTTCACCTTCCCGGCCGTCTACAGCAGCCGGGCCGTGGAGAACGTGCGTCTCACGTTCAAGCACGGCAAGGTCGTCGATGCTGCGGCCGACAAGGGCGAGGAGTTCCTGCGCCGCACGATCGAGATCGACCCCGGGGCGCGGCGCGTCGGCGAGCTGGCGTTCGGCACGAACACCGGCATTCAGCGCTTCACCCGCAACACCCTCTTCGACGAGAAGATCGGCGGCACGGTCCACATGGCTCTCGGCGCCTCGCTGCCCCAGTCTGGAGGCAAGAACAATTCGGCCATCCACTGGGACATGGTCTGCGACACGCGCTCGGGCTTCACGATCTACGGTGACGGCAAGGTGATCCACAAGAACGGGCGCTTTGTGATGGACTGACGCGGCCTCAAGCGGGAGCGCCGTGTGACCGCCTGATCCGGCGGCCGCAAGCCGGAGCGCCGCGTGCTGCGCTGGCGGGCCGCCGCAGAGGGGAGCGTCTCCCAATGGCGATCCGCGCCATGCAGGCCGCGGACCTCGACTTCGCCGCCGCCTGCACCCGCGCCGAGGGCTGGTCGAGCGAAACGCGCGAGGTCTTCGCCTGGGCGTGGGGCTTCGACCCCGGCGGCTGTCTCGTGGCGGACGGGGAGCATGGCCCCGCGGGTATCTGCGTGGCCACGAGCTACCGGGATCTCGGCTTCATCGGCGAGCTGATCGTGCTGCCGGAGCACCGCGGCCGCGGTCTCGGGCGACGCTTGCTGGATCGGGCGATCGACGATCTCACTCGCCGGGGGGCACGCGCGATCGGCCTGGACGGCGTGCCCCAGGCCGTGCGCCTCTACGAGCGCGCCGGCTTCCGCAAGGTCTGCCACTCCCTGCGCTTCTCCGGCATCCTGCCCGGGGCGGATCCCCCCGAGGTTCGCCCAGCGCGGCCCGCCGACCTGCCGGCCATTGCTGCCCTCGACCGGGAGGTCTTCGGCGCCGACCGGCGGTACTTCCTCGAGCAACGCCTGGCCGCGCACGCCGCCCTCTGCCGCGTGCGCATGCGCGGCGGGCGGATCGCAGGGTACCTGCTCGGACGGCGGTGGGAGGGGGGCTGCCAGGCCGGTCCCTGGATCCAGGAGCCGGGGCTCGACGATCCCGCCGGTCTCGCCCTGAGCATCGCGGCCGCGGCGGGGAACCTGCGCCTGTCCCTGGGCGTTCTCGAATCGAACCGCGCCGCCGCCGCGCTAGCCCGGCAGCTCCCGCTCGAGGAACGCGCGGACCCGCCCTGGCGCATGGTGCGCGGCATCTGGCCGCCCGCGCCGCGCGAGACCTGGCAGGTCACGATCGGCTCCCCGGCCAAGGGGTAACGCGGCGCATCCCGGAACCGAGCGTCCCGGAATCGAGCGCCACGGAACCGAGGCGCCCCGGAACCGAGGTTGTGTGTCGCGGCCCGCCCCGCTACGCTCGCTGCGGAGTCGCTCGCGATCTGTCCGCGACCAACGGGAGGTGAGCCATGGCGACCTTCGTGCTGATGACCAAGTTGTCACCCGAGATCTCTCGCCAGATGAAGAGCCGCGCCAAGCTGGGACGCGCGTGGCTAGGTCAGGTCAAGCGCAAGTGCCCGCAGGTGACCTTCATCGCGCACTATGCGCTCCTGGGCCAGTACGATTTCCTCGACATCTACGAGGCCCCCGATGAAGAGACGGCCGCGAAGGTGTCGCTCATCAGCCAGATGAACGGCGCCGCCCGGGCCGAGAGCTGGGTGGCCATACCGTACAAGCGGTTCGTGGATCTGACCGAGGAGATCTAGGTCGTTCACCCGCCGAGCGGCGCGTCCGACCACCGGCCGCGCACACCTGTCCGCGCGCCGGGGCAGAAGGAGTCGTCATGGGTCGTCTTGCTCGCGCCTTGCGTGCTATTCCTCTGGCCCTGGTCGCAGTCCTGCTCTCGCCACCCTGGGAGGCCGCGCCCTACGCCCAGACCGCCGAGACCCACGTGCCACCCGTCAAGGGGTCCTTTGGCCTCGACCTCCGCTTCCGCGACGAGATGCTCCACAATACCCTCGACTTCAACACCGATGCGCAAGGCGGTCTGGCCTCCGACAGCCACTACTACCGCCTGCGCGTCCGCGCCTGGACCAAGGCCACCCTGCGCTGGGGTCCGCTCCTCAACGCGCGCGTGACGGCCGAACCCATCAAGTACGTCGATCCGTACCTCACCCCTGCCAAGACCGAGGTCATCCTGGACAACCTCTACCTCGACGTCCCGCGCCTGCCCCTCGTGCCGGTACGCCTCCGCGTCGGGCGATTCGACTACACCCTGGGCGAAGGCCTCCTCCTCATGGACGGGGGCCCTGGCGATGGCTCGCGCAGCTACTATGAAAACGCGCTCGTGGTGGATCTCGACAATCGCGCACTGGGATTGGGCGAGGGTCTGCTTTCCCTCATCGCGATCCGCAATCTCATGCGCGACCCGATGGTGCTGGCCAACGACGCCGAGCGGCGGCTGATCGAGAAGGATGAGACCGCCTTCGGCTTGCATGTCTCGACACCCCAATTCGGCGCGCAGCATGAAATCCTCTACCTATACAAGGAGGAGATGCGCGGCGATGCGAAAGCCTCGCCGCCCCCCGACACGCGGCTCCATACGCTGGGGTACCGCGTGACCGGCGAGCTCCCCTGGAAGATCACCGGCGCGGCCGAGGGTGCCTACCAGTTCGGCGAGCGGTTGGACTGGCGCACCGGTGAGAAGCTCGCCGACCAGCATGGCATTGGCGCATCCGGATGGGCGAGCCGCCCCCTCACGGCGCCCTTCGCCCCCACGATCAAGGTCGGGGCACTGGGTCTGTCGGGGGACGATCCGGGGACGAGCGAGTACGAGGCGTGGAGCCCGCTCTTCTCACGCTGGCCCATGTGGAGCGAGCTCTACATCTACTCGCTGATCCGGGAGGGAGGTCGCGTGGCGTATTGGCAGAATCTGATGTGCCTGCACGCCGCGCTCAGCTTGCGCTTGAGCTCGGCGCTCGGCCTGTCCTACACGTGCAGGTATCTGCGCGCGGTGCACGCCCTGCCCGCCGGGACCGCGCCGGGATTCGGGACGGGGATCGACCGCGGGGTTCTCCACATCTGGCAGCTCACGGGAACGCTGAGTCCGAACGTGTCGATGCGGCTCATTGCTGAACGACTGGCCCCTGGGGATTTCTACGCGCCTCCCCGCGACGATGCCTACTTCGTCCGCTGGGAGATCATGGCGCAGAAGTAGCGCCACCAGGCCTCACGCCACGCTGTTCAACCCCGGCGCACCGCGCCAGGCCACGGCCGAGTCGAGGAGGGCGAGCACGACGTTCTGTGTGAGCAGGTCATCCAGGCTCTGGGCCTTGAGCAGCTCGAGCCATCCGGCGGCAGGCGGATAGACGCCCGGACACGCGATTCCCGTCAGGTGGGCCTCCGAGGCATGGGTCAGAAGGTCCGCCACGTGCACGGTCGCCAAGATGACCTGCTGCGGATCGGCGTCCGGCGGCGTGTAGCTGGGCAGATGATGTCGCAGCAGCACGCGGCCGAGCTCTGCCGGCAGCGCCAGGGCATCGCAGAGGTCCGCGCCCAGTTGTGGATGGGAGACCCCCAGACGCGCAATCTCGCTGGCCAGGGCCGGGCTGCCACTGAAGCGAACCTGGTCGAACGCGCGCGCGCGATCCGGCCAGCAGGCGAGCGCGAGCATCTTGCCGACGTCGTGCAACAGCCCGGCCGTGAGGACGGTATCCGTCCGCACCAGCCCCGCGCTTGCGCACAAGGCCTGGGCGGTGCGTGCGACGGTGAAGGCGTGTTGCCACTGCCGCTCGAACGCGCGCGCCGTCATGCTGCTGGAAGGACGGATCCCATCCTCGAGGCACGCCCGCCAGGCCTGGAGCCGCACCTCGGTGTGACCCAGGAACACCGCTGCGCGGCTGACCTGCTCGATGGGCGCTTCGAGCTGATACTCGGGACCGTTGATGTGGGCGAGAACGCGGCGCGCGATCTCCGGATCGCCCTGGATGAGCGCCGTCAGCTCACGAGGGTCCAGGCCGCTGCGCGAAAGCGCATCCAGGAGATGTCGCCGCGCGGTCAGCCTCTCGCCAACCTCCTGGAGCGCCGCGCGAGCCGCCGTTAGCTGTTTGGGATCACCGCCAACGGGTTGCGGCAGCGTCTCCGCCGGCGGCGCGGTCAGGCACCGGCCCAGGTCCAGCGCCAGCGCTCGCACGACGTGCATCCCGACGGGTGCGGCCCCGGCCGCGACGCTGCGACTCGGGGGCACTGCCCGGGGCGTGCGGCGCGCAGGCTGCGAGATCCGTTGTGCGCGCCGGCTCGCTGCACGCCTCGCGCGCATCCATGGGAGCAGCGCCGTGGCCGCCACCACGGCCACGCCCAGGGCCCCGATCAGAGCAGCCTGTGCCATCCGGATCGACTTGCCTTCCTGCGCGCTCCAGGGAACGCGCGAACTCGGCGGCGCGCGCGCAGTTCCATCCGCCATAGATAACATCGGCAGGCGACCCGCGGCGATCCAGCGACAACAGGCGGCGAACGGCTTGCCCCGGGGCTGGCCGGATTGCGCCACCACCGCTCCGCGCGCCCGCCCGCGCCGGATCGCAGCGACGCACCACGCACCGTCCGCGCCCCGTGGGCGCTCCCAACGATCGGTGTTCCAACCCGACGCGCCAACAGGTACACTGGAATCGTCGGATCCGCCAGTGCGGCAACCGCGGTCAAGCGGCTGCCGCGCAGGGTCGATCTTGAAGAAGGCAAGCGGCGGGAGAGACCCGCTAGCCGCGCCCGCGCATGGCGCGTGAGGCCGTCGATCGGCGTTGGTTCTGAGGCATTCCGTGGGGAGGTAGTCCGATGAAGCAGACTGTTGGGCTCACCCAGGGATTGCATCTCAGACAGACTCTCGTTCTCAGCCCGCAGATGGTGCAGCAGATGAATCTTCTCGTGCTGCCCCTGCTGGACTTCAACGCTGAGATCGAGACCCTGGCCGACGACAACCCCGTCCTGGATGTGCACCCGCCGGCCGACCCCGCGCCCACGGACCAAGCGGCCGAGGTCAAGGAGCAGAAGGGCAACGATGAATGGGACGAGGGTGTCCTGCAGCGCATCGCCGAGCTCGGCGAGGAGCCGGCCGCTGGCAGCGGCACGTGGGCCGGCGGAACCTCGGGGCGCCACGACGAAGAGTTCACCGATCCCATCCTGCGCATCTCCCCGACCCGCACGCTGACCGAGGATCTGCTGGATCAGGTGCACCTGGGTCTGTCGGGCCGCGAAGAGCGCATCGGTGAGTTCCTCGTGCAGGACATCGACTCGCGCGGCTTCCTGACGCGGTCCCTGCCGGAGCTGGCGGCGGATATCTCGGCCTGGGCCCAGGAGCCCATCCCGGAGGAGGAGCTCGCCGCCACCCTGGAGAAGCTGAAGGAGACGCTGGAACCGCCGGGCATCCTGGCTGCCAGCGTGGAAGAGTCGATCGCGCTGCAGCTCAAGCGCCACCACAAGGCGAAGTATGTCGACTTGATCGTGAAGGGCTATCAGCTCCTCGCCGCGGGCAAGGAACGCGAGCTGGATCGGTTGTGCAGCCGCGAGGGCGTGGAACCGTCGTTCGTCTTCGACGAGCTCGAGAAGCTGCACTTCGTGCCGACTTTCGGCGTGGCCGACGAGGCGTTCGACTCGAACTCCGTGAGGCCGGAGCTGATCATTCAGCGCACCTTCCCGGACCGTCTGGGCGCGGACAAGTACGAGGTCCACTACAACTCGACCGCGGTCGTCAGCCTCAGCCTCAATCCCAAGATCATCGATATGGCCCGCCGGCGCAGCTCGCTGTCGCGCGAGGAGCGCCAGTTCCTGCGGGACAAGGTGCAGAAGGCGAAGTGGCTCAAGCAAATCGTCGACGACCGCCGCAGCTTGCTCGTGCGCACCGGCGAGGCGATCGTCCGGCGCCAGTGGGAGTTCCTCGACAAGGGCCGCCGCTATCTGCGCCCCCTCACCCAGCGCGAGATCTCCGAGGAAGTCGGCCGCGACGAGAGCACCATCTCGCGCCTGATCAACGGGCGCTTCGCCGAGACTCCCCAGGGCACGCTGCCCCTGTCCGCCTTCTTCTGCCAAGCCGTCGGGCACGCCTCGGGAACCGCTGCGCGCGAGGTGCTCAAGGAGATCATGGATCAGGAGTCGAACGGCAACGCCTACACCGACGACGAGCTGGCCGAGATGATGCGGCGGCGTGGCTTCGCGATCCAGCGGCGCACGATCAACAAGTACCGCCGGATGCTGGGCGGTTACTATGCGCTCAAGCGCAGTGTTCGCCGGGCCATGAACCGCATGAACATGGTCGGGTGATCGCGCCCGCGTTCCGGGTGTGCTAGGGAGTGGTGGGGAGTTGGTCTTGGTCCTTCTGCTCCTCTACGTGGCCATCACCCTCATCGGGCTCTTCCCGTTCCAGGGCATCCCCATCCTCAACGTTGCCCTCGGGTTCCCGATCGGCGCCGCGATCGCGCACCGCGAGCTGGGGCGCCGGATGCCCCCGGCGCCGCCCAGCGGCAATTCTGCCGTCGATCCCCGCGGCGTCCTCGCAGGGGGCGCCCCTCTCGTTAGCGAGCCCGGCGCATGCCCGCGCCCCGTCATGCGCAGTGTCCTCTATTGGTCCTTCGCTACAGCCGGCATCACCCTGT
The DNA here is from genome assembly GCA_964506245.1 of uncultured bacterium. GTDB lineage: Bacteria > Eisenbacteria > RBG-16-71-46 > CAIMUX01 > WJJG01 > CAZDKK01. Next base: position 95,093 of record CAZDKK010000007.1, read on the forward strand.
TCGTCTGCTGGGTCCAGCTGCTCATGACGATCCTCCTGCTGCGGGTCGCGGGGCTGGCCTCCCCGATGGTCGCCTGGCTGCCCCTGCTCCCCTCGCCGATTCACCCCAACCTCTTCCGGGCACAGCTCTTCGCTGTCATCCTCTCGCCGGCGCTGATGGTGCTTACGACCGTGTTTGGCGGTGTTGTGACCCTGCTTCTCCGCCCCGCACCCGAATCCTAGCCATTCCAGGTACTACGAGCTTCCGCGGGCTTACAGCGTCAACAAAATGTCGATTCCTGCCCGATTTCGGGCAGAATGTTTGGAAAACTCGTCGAGATGTGGCACAGTGCGGCCGATCCCGGGCGATGGGGGTGTCCGCGGCGTGCTCCGGGGAAAGACGGTCGGGAGAGACACGGGCTGTGTATCTGGGGTATCTGGATGAGCCATTGATCCGTCACCTTCAAGCCCTGACGGGCCTCGAGGCGGAGATGCTCGCCAAGATCCTGGCCGAGGTGCGGGCCTGGCACTCGCGGGATCTGGTCGCCTGGGTCCGCGATCGCCACGCGGAGCTGCAGCGCCAGGGGCTCAGCAACCGCGACATCTTCCCCCGCCTGCAGGCGGAAGCGCGCGACATGCTCGTGCGGCCGGCGCCGCTCACCGAGCGGCAGCTCCGCCGGATGGTCTACGGCTAGGACGGCAACCGCCCGGGCGCGGGCGACAGGAGGGACTGGGCGTGTGCGGCATCGTCGGTTTCACCGGCCACAAGAAGGTGTCGGCCGACCTGCTCATGGAGGGCCTCAAGCGGCTCGAGTACCGCGGCTACGATTCGGCCGGTATCGCGTACCAGGTGCGCTCGAAGCTGCGTGTCCGCAAGCGGGCCGGGAAGGTCGACGACCTGTGGGCCGAATTGCCCAAGGACCTCGAGATCATCGCCGGCCTCGCACACACGCGCTGGGCCACGCACGGTGCGCCGACTGACGGCAACGCGCACCCGCACACCGATGCCTCCGGCGACATCGTAGTGGTCCACAACGGGATCATCGACAACTTCGCCGAGCTGAAGGCTGACCTCATCGCACGCGGACACAAGTTCACGTCCGACACGGACACGGAGGTCGTCGCCCACCTCATCGGCCACCACTGCACCAACGGCACCCCCCTCGAGGACGCCGTGCGCGAGGCGCTCCGCCACGTCGAGGGCACGTATGGCCTCGCGGCCATGCACTCGACCGAACCGGGCAAGATCGTCGCCGCGCGTCGCGGATCGCCCCTGATCGTCGGCATCGGCAACGAGGGTTCCTTCCTTGCCTCCGATTCGGTTGCGATCGCCGGGCGCGCCAGCAGTGTCGTGCACCTGCAGGACGGGGACATCGCCATCCTCACCGCGGATCACCACCAGATCCAGCGGCTGTCGGACGGCGCCAGCCTCACCCACCAGTGGAGCCCCCTCGATGTTCAACTTGGCGTACTCGACAAGCGAGGCTATCCGCACTACATGCTGAAGGAGATCATGGAGCAGCCAGAGGCCCTGGAGACCTGCTTCCGCGGCCGCATCGTCAAGGAGTTCGGGACCGCCAAGCTGGGCGGACTGCACATGGAGCCGCGGGACTTTCTTGAGATCGACCGCGCGCGGCTCCTGGGCTGCGGCACTTCCTACATGGCGGGTTCCGTCGGCGCCCGGATGATCAGCGACCTCTCCCGTGTCGAGACGACTTGTGAATACGCGCCGGAGTACCGCTACAGCAACCCGATCGTTCGCAAGAGCACGCTCTTCTTCGCCATTTCGCAGTCGGGCGAAACAGCCGACACGATCGCGGCCATGCGCGAGGTGCAGCGCAAGGGCGGCAAGGTGCTGGGCATCGTCAACCGCGTCGCCAGCACCGTTGCGCACGAGACAGGGGCGGGGATCTACATCCACGCCGGCTTCGAATACGCGGTCGCCTCGACCAAGACGATGCTCAACACGATGATGGCGCTCTTTCTGTTCGCGCTGCTGCTGGGACGGATGCGCGACCTCTCGTATACACGCGGCAAACAGCTCATCGAGGAAGTCGAGCGGCTGCCGGACAAGATCCGCCGGGTGCTCGAACAGCGCGGCGAGTTCCGGGAGGCTGCCGAGCGCTTCCAATCCTCGGAGAACTTCTACTACATGGGCCGGGGCTATTCCTACCCGGTGGCCATGGAGGGTGCGCTCAAGCTGAAGGAGATCGCGTACGTCCACGCCGAGGGCTATTCGGCGGCCGAGATGAAACACGGGCCGATCGCGCTGATCGACGAGCGCTTCGCGTCGGTCTTCGTGATCCCACGCGATTCGGTCTACCCGCGGGCCTTCGCCAACCTGCAAGAAGTGCGCGCGCGCAAGGGCCCCACGCTGTCGATCACCACGGGCGAGGCCGGTCAGCTGGAGCAGATTTCTGATCAGGTGATCGTTCTGCCCGAGACCGACGAGATCCTGGCGCCGTTCCTGACGACGGTGGCCGTCCAGCTCTTCGCCTACGAGTACGCGGTGCTGCGTGGCTGTCCGATCGACCAGCCGAAGAACCTGGCCAAGAGCGTCACCGTCGAGTAGCCGCGGGAGGACGGCGTGAGCGCGGGAGCAGGGCGGGAGCGCAAGTCCGCGCCTCGGCGATCCGCCCGGGCACAGGCCGGCGACGTGCTGGAAGGCACCGTCGTCGATCCCGGCGCGCTCGAGGCCCTCGTGGCCACGCCCGCCGGTCGCGTGCGTGTTCGCGGGGTCGTCCCCGGAGATCGTGTTCGATTGCGCGTGACCTACACAGGGCGCAACGCGATCTGGGGCGAGCTCGATCGCGTGCTATCGTCCTCGCCGCAGCGCGTGACGCACCGCTGCCCTCTCATCTTCACCTGCGGCGGCTGTCCATGGCAGGCCTGGGACCCCGCGGCGCAGCAAGCGGAGAAGCGCCGGCGTCTCGAGGCGCAGCTCCTGCCGCAGACCCGTGCGCCCGTCGCCGAGGTGCTCAGCGCGAATGCGGACTACGGCTATCGCAACAAGCATCTGGTCGCCGTGGGAGGCCAGCCGGGCGCGCTCGACTTCGGCCTCTACGCGCCACGCAGCCACCACCTCGTCCCCGCGGACGCTTGCCCCGTGCAATCGGTGGCGGGTGAGGCTGCCCTCGCGGGCATCCGCCGCGCGCTGGACGGCTTGGGGCTGGCGCCGGCCGGCGGCATGGCCCCTCGAAGGGACGGCCCCCCAGGCGCGGGGCCGCGCGGCCCCAGCCCGCGCGGGACCGGCCCGCGCAGCGCTGGACCCGGCAGCGGCTCGCTGCGCCACATCCTGGTGCGCGTCGCACCCGGCACAGGGCAGATCGGCGTCACGCTGGCCGTCCGAACCTGGCCCTGCCCGCAAGGACAAGCGCTGGGCGAGGCACTCCTCCAGGTCCCGGGCGTGGTCTCGGTCTGGGCCAATCACAGCCCCAGACCTGATTCGATCGCCCTGGGACCCAAGAGTACCCCGCTGGCGGGACACCATCGCCTGACGGCGTGCGTAGGCGAGGTGCGCTACGTGCTGACGCCGACCGCCTTCTTCCAGACCAATACGCCGGCGCTGCCACTCCTGGTCGAGGCGGTGGGACGAGCGCTCCCTGCGCGGATGGATCACTTGGTCGACTTGTACGCGGGGGTCGGGCTCTTCTCGCTGGCTTTCGCGCGACGCGCGGCGCACGTGACCGCCGTCGAGGCTGACCCGCGCGCCATGCGAGATCTCGCCGCGGCCGCGCGCCTGAACGGCATCGCCACCATCGCGACGCGCGCGGGCGACGCCGCCGCCACACACATCCGCGGCCCGCGTCCCGATGCGGTGATCGTCGACCCACCGCGCGGCGGCCTGCCGATCTCTCTGATCCACCGCATCGCCGAGCGGATGGCGCCGGCGCGCGTCGTCTACGTGTCGTGCTCGCCACGGGCGCTGGCGATTGATCTCGATCGCTTCGCCGCCTGGAAGTACCGTGCCATTCACGTCCAGCCGGTGGAGATGTTCCCGCACACGCCGCACCTGGAGACCGTGGTCACCCTCGAACGCCGTTCGCCGGCTTGCGCGCCTGGCGCACCCGGCGCCGGACGGCGGCGAGCTCGCCGGGCATAACAGGCCCAGGGAGAAACTGCCCCAGGCTGTGCCGTTGTCCGCTCCCTCACGCCGGATTGCTGCCCCGGGCAACAACGTAACTGCAATAACTAACGTCAAATACAGAATAGGATCTTGGGCGGAGGGACGCTGTGTACACATCGCGACCGGCACACCCTCGCCGACGGCCGACCGACTCTCAGTCCCAGCCAGCTACCCGATCGTCCGGTTCTCGCTCTCGTCCTTCGAGACGTACCCGCGGTCCTGGCGCCGCGCGTTGATGGCGTTCTTCTGCATGTACATCCGGAAGACGTCCTCGGCCGAGAGCCCCATCACCTGGCAGGCGCTCACCCAGAAGTGCAGGATGTCGACCAGCTCGACCTTGAGATTCTGCTCGTCGAAGAGGTCAACCTTCGTGCGCCACCACTTCCAGTTCGTGGAATCGACCAGCTCGCTGATCTCCTGGGTCATGGCCAGGGCGTAGTTGCGCAGCCAGGTGTTTTGCAGGTCGCGGCTCCGTGGGATCTCGTCGAACACGACGAGGTGGTTCTGCTCGAAGGTGTAGCGGTTGAGCTCGTGCTGCTTCGCGAAGATCTCGTCGAGCTTGTCCATGCGGCATCTCCTCGGCCGCGCCGCGCCTGGGCCGGGATGGGCCACGGGCTGCGGCGCAAGTCTATTTCGCTGGGCCACGCGCCTCGGAGGGCGCTGATGCCCCGGCGCGAGGATACCGGGGCAGGAGGGCACAACGCAGCCGCAAAAATGGCCGCCCGCACGGATCTGCCCGGGGCAGCGGGTGTCCCCCGGCCCGCCTTGGCCCCAAAGCGCATCTCCGGCCGCAAGACGCTGGTCTGGACTACTGGTAGATCGACTTGATCCGGCCCCAGGATGCCCCTTCGACCGGCGAGGGCACGCACGGGTTCGGCTCGCAGGACGCATGGGCCGGGTACCACTGCCCCCCCATCGCCGTGCACTCCGGCTCGGGCAGCAGGTAGCAGGTTTGCCCGACACAACACGCGGCTGCGCCCGGTGCAATGGGATGACACGCGACGCCATCCGTGTTGAACCCGAGTGCGCCGAGGCACTCGGCCTCGAAGATCACCGGTACGACCTGGCAAGTGACCCAACCCGCACTGCCTTGCTGCGGGTCGAGCCCCAGGGGGATTCTCCCCGGAGCCGAAGCTGCATAGGCGTAGCCCCCGAACCAGTAGACGGGGGCGATCGAGCCCTCCCACGGTATGTACGCGGGATTCGTGGTCACGAACGCGGTGCCCGTGTTCGGCCCCGGCCATCCTGGCGAGGACAGCTCCAGATAGTCACCCGGGCTGCAGGCGCTCCATTCCACGAAAAGGAAGAGCCCGGGGTCGAATTCCCCCAGTCCGAATTCGTTGCAGCACCAACGCTTCGGTTCCGTCCAGGCGGCGAGCACGTACCAGCTGACCGGCATCACGCCTGTGCCCCCGATGTCGACCCGGTTGACCTGCTCCGCGCTGCTCGAGATCGCGTACGAGTCGTACGCCTGACACCAGCCGCCGGCCGGGGGCTCCGTGGTGAACGGAAGCTCGGCCACGTAGTGGGCGATGAAGACACCCCCGGAGAGATCATTGACATCCGCCCAGGCGTTGGGAACCAGGACCACCGCGGATGCGAACACGAGAAGCCAGGAAGCCGACCAGCGCGTCATGATGTGCCCTCCTTCGCATGCACGTTGTCGGAACGATTCACCATCGCGCGAACGCCCACGTGCAGAAGATCCCCGAGCCGATCTCGGGGTCACGAGCGAGCAGACCCGGCTGGGCGAGCATGGCTCTTGTGCGCGGCCGCGCGGCCTGCACTGCTACCTGTAGATCGCCTTGATCCGACCCCACGATGTCTCCTGCGCGGGTGACGGTGCGCAGGGATTCGGTTCGCAGGACGTGTAGGCCGGGTACCACTGCCCGCCCATCGCCGTGCACTCCGGCTCCGGCAGCAGGTAGCAGATGAGCCCGACGCAGCACGCGGCCGTGCTGATCGGGGTGGGGTGGCACGCGAGGCCATCCATGTTGAACCCGAGTGTGCCGAGGCACTCTGCTGCAAAAGACTCGGGCACTTGCAGGCAATTCGCCCAACCGGCGAAGTCGGTGGTTGGCTGCGGATCGAGGTCGAGTGGGACCACACCGGGGGCCGCGGCACCGTAGGCATACCCCACGAAGAAGTAGACGGGAACGATCGCGCCCTCCCACGCCACGTATTCGGGTCCCGCGCACACGAACATGGTCCCCGTATCCGGCGCCGGCCACGCGGGAGAGGACAGTTCCAGATAGTCCCCCGGACAGCAGACATTCCAGTCGATGATCCCGTAGAGCCCGGGATCGAAGTTGCCCAACCCGAACTCACAACCGCACCACCGCTTGGGTTCGGCCCAGGCCGAAAGCACGTACCAGATCACCTCCTTGACCTCCTGTGGCCCGAGGTCCACCCGGTTGTTCTGTTCGGCACTGCTCGAGATGGCATGGTGCTGTAGGTACACATCACACCACCCGTCGGGCGGAGGCGGGTCATAGCAGAACGGGAGTTCGGGCACATAGTGAGCGATGAAGACGCCCCCCGAGAGATCGTCGATGTCCGCGCTCGACATGGGTACCCAAGCAGCCGCGAATGCGAAGACGACGAGCCAGGAGCAAGACCAGCGCAACATGATGCAGCCTCCTCGCGTTCACACGCACCGGGACGCCGCCGCGGGGAGCAGGTCCAACGACCGGACACCCGCGCCATGGAGACCGAGAACACGAGCAACGGACAGAGTATAGCGCCGCGAGGCCACAGGTGCAACACGGCCGGGCTCCGCACGCGGACCGTCTCCCCCGCGCGGGCACTGCCGCGCGGGCAGCACCGCGTGCGCGGCTTGACCCCCCACGCCGGGCTCCCTAAACTCCCGTGGTCGCCGGCCTTGCTTTCCATCGCGGGCGCCGGCCCGGGAGATCGCGATGCAACCGCTGCAGGCTGTTCTCTTCGACCTCTTTCACACGCTCATCGATCTGCGCTCCGCGCCTCCCGGCACCAGCACCCCCGAGATCCTCGGCGTGGACCCCGAGCGCTGGGCGGAGCAGGTCTTCCACCACGCGCCCCACCACGCGCTCGGCACCGTCGAGGACCCCTGCGAATCGATCCGGCTGATCGCCCACGCCATCGACCCGTCGATCCCGGAGGAGCGCATCCGCGCCGCTGCCGCCGCGCGTCCGGCGCGATTCCGAGCCGCGCTCCTGGATGTCCGCCCCGAAGTCCTCGCGACCCTGACCGAGCTGCGCGCCCTCGGACTCGCGCTGGGTCTGGTGAGCAATGCGGGGTTGGACGAGGTGGAGGCGTGGAGCGAGTCGCCGCTCGCGGCGCTCTTCGACGCCGCGCTCTTCTCCTGCCGTGAAGGCGTGATGAAGCCCGACGCCGAGATCTATCTGCGCGCTGCGCGGCGCCTGCACGCCGCCCCCGAGGCCTGCTTGTACGTCGGCGATGGCGGCAGTCACGAGCACGAGGGTGCGCGGGCGGTAGGGATGCGGACGGTGCTCATTCTGGGGATTCTGCGCGAGAACTCCCCGCGTGCGGCCGACCAGCGCGCACGCGTCACCGATCACGAGGTAGAGACGTTTCCGGAGCTCCTGGCGCTCGTAAAGGCGATCCAGGAGCACGCGGGTCGCGGGCGTCCATCGTCCACTCGACGATGATGTCCTCGGCTGGCATGAACGACTTGGCCTCGTACGCGTAACACTGCACGCCATCGGCTTGCTCGACCCGGAAGGGGAAGCTGAAGCGCGTGGGGGTCGCGCCCGGCGGCAGGTAGATCTCGAAACGCGCGTGAGACAGCGGGCGCTGCCAGTGGCGCGTGGTGGTGACGATGTAGCGCGCGTAGGTCGTGTGCAAGGCCTGCCGGTAGACGCAGCGCACCTCCAGGCTGTCGCCCAGATTCAGCGGCACCCACCAGCGCCCGCCGGGCGCCCGCGGGATCTCCTCGAAGCGCGCCGGTTGCCAGGCGCCGTGCGCCGCGCGCACTTCCAGGCGCAGCATGCGCGCCCCGCCCAGCAGGCTGTCCTGTGGGTAGGGGTAGAAGAGCGTCATCTCCTGGGTCCCCCTCGCATGGCAGAGGAAGCGGTAGATCCCATCCACCTCGAGGGAGTCGGCGACGATGAAGAGGCGGATCAGCTCGGAGTCGAACTCGAGGGGCACGCCGGGCAGGCCCTGCACTCGGCGCCCGGGGGTGTCCCCTGCCGGGGGCGCCGCGGGCGGGTCGTCGCCCGCCGCTCCCGCCAACGCGCCCGCCAGGCCCAGCAGGGCCAGGACAGCCAGGGCCGCCGAGCGCAGCGCGCACTGGTCCCCTTGACTCCTAGAAGACCTGAGGTTGCGTCCGGCAACCACGGCGCGGATCTCCTTGCTGACCGTCATCGCCTCGACCGCAGGAACTGCCTACCTCCCAACCATAGCCCCCTGGTGCGCGCGCCGTCCAGCGTGCGACGATGCGCCCCCAGGCCCAGCGGGCGAGAGACTACCCCCCGCAGGGGCAGGACTCGTGTCATAATCAAGGGGCGACCGGCAGGGCCTCCGGAACACCCGACCCGGGCAGCCGGCCGCCTCGAGGAGGGACCGCGATGAGATCCAGCCACCGATTCCGGCCCGTCACGAACCCGCGCCTGGTCCTGGCAATCGCGGTGATCGGCCTGGCGCTCGCCGCCGGGGCTGCTGAGGCGTCGAGCGGGACCCGGGCCTACTGGGTCTTCTTCCGCGATCGGGGCGACCTCGTGCTGGACGAAGCCGCCCTGGTGTCCCGCGCCCGCGCGCTTCCCGCGGAGACCTGGGCACGGCGCTGGCGGGCGGGTTCCCCGTTGCCCGACGGAGCCGATCTGCCCCTCTGGCAACCCTACGTCGCCCAGGTCGCCGCATGCGCGCAGCTGCGCCACCAGAGCCGGTGGTTGAACGCGGTCAGCGCCGACATTGCGCCGGGGGATCTCCCCGCCATCCAGGATCTGCCCTGCGTGGCCGGGATCCGTCCCGTGGCGATCGCCACCCTCGGATCGATCGGGCCCGGTGTCGACGACGAGGGCCTGCCGCTCGGCACCGTCCTCGATGCCGAGAGGATCTCCGCGCGCGATCAGCGCGAGCCCCTCGCCTACGGCGCCTCCCTCGGGCAGCTCACGGAAATCGGCGTCCCGGCCGTGCACGCCCTGGGTTATACAGGCAACCGCGTGCGTTTCATGATGATCGACACCGGCTTCCGCAAGGATCACGACGCCCTGGCCAGTCTGCAGCGCATCGGCGAGCGGGATTTCGTCTTCGGCGACGGCCAGACGCAGAACGAGCCGGAGGACGATCCCGGCCAGCACGATCACGGGACGGCTACCTGGAGCGCCGCGGGGGGATTCGCGCCTGGGATCCTCATCGGCCCGGCATTCGGTGCGTCCTTCGTCCTGGCCAAGACCGAGGACATCCGCTCGGAGACCCGCGTCGAGGAGGATCACTACGTCGCGGCGCTCGAGTGGGCCGACAGCCTCGGCATCGCCGTGACGAGCGCGAGCTTGTGCTACGTCTGCTTCGACAGCGGCTTCTGCTACGAGTTCCCGGACAAGGACGGGGACACCGCCGTCATCACGGTGGCCGTCGACATCGCCGCCGCGCGAGGGATCCTGTGCGTCAATGCCCAGGGGAACTACGGCTGCGACGTCGGCAGCCTCGGGACGCCCGCCGACGCCGACAGCATGGTCGCCGTCGGCGCGGTGGACAGCCTGAACGTGATCGCCCCCTGGTCCGCTTGCGGCCCAACCTACGACGGCCGCACCAAGCCCGAAGTCGTCGCCCGCGGGCGGCGCGTCTGGGCCGCGAGCTCGAGCGAGCCGAACGCCTACGGCCCGGCGAGCGGCACGTCGCTCTCTTGCCCGCTCGTCTCCGGTGCCGCCGCGTTGCTGGTCGAGGCCCATCCCGAGTGGGGGCCGATGGTCGTTCGCGCCGCGTTGCTGACGACCGCGGACCGCGCCGCGGCGCCGGACAACACCTATGGCTGGGGGCGTATCAACGTGGAGGCGGCGCTGGCCTACTCGCCCTTGATCTACCCCTACCCGTTCTCCCTCATCGCGCCCGCGGACAGCGTCGTCGTGTCGACGCTGCGGCCGGTGTTCAGCTGGCACGCGAGCGCCGATCCCAGCGGGGGCATTCCGCTCGCCTACTTGCTGTGCGTCGCCGAGGTTGGGAACCCGGCGCAGAGCTGGGAAGTGCCGGCCGGAGGAGACACCGTGCTGGCCCTGCCCTTCGCCTTGGAGCCGGCCACGGCCTACACGTGGGAGGTGTGGGCCAGCACCCACAGCGGCCTCGGGCGCACGTCGCGTGAGACACGCGTGTTGATGACGCCCTCGGGATCGTCCGTGGAGGATCCCCTCGTCACGGCCGATGGCGGGGGCGGCTTGCGTCTGACGCTCGGGACCAATCCCGTCCGCCAGCGCCTGCGCTTCAGCGTCGAGAACCAGGGCGGCGCAGAGGATGAACTGCGCTGGTGCTTGGTCGACCCCCTCGGTCGCGCGGTCATGCCTGAGGCGCGCGCCCGGCTGGATCAGGCGGTCGACGTGGATCTGGCCGCGCTGGCCGGCGAGCCCTTGCCGCGCGGCGTCTACTACCTCAAGGCCCGCGCCGGCTGGCGCGTCGCGAGAGAGACGCTGGTCGTGCTCGGGCCATGATCCCGCGACCGGCGCCGGCTCTTGCTCACTCCTCGCCCGGACGCCCGACCCCGACCGCGGCCAGCGCGTGATCCGTCGCCAGCCTCCGCAGCCGCTTCGTGGCGCGCGCGGCGAGGACCGCTTGCCGCAGCCACGCACCCAGCGCCGCCGCCAGCAGCAAGATCAGCACCAGCGGCTCCGCCCGCCCCGCCCCTGCCGCCGCGAACGCCCCGGCCCCGGCACCTCGCCCGAGACCCAGCAGGAAACCCACGAGGGCCAGCATCGCGCCGCCCATCACAGCCTGGGCCCCCTGCCCGCACGTCAGCCGATCCGCGCGCGTGAGCCCCCACCCGGCGCCGCCGAAGATCAGCCCGCTCCCGATGAGCGCCAGACCCACGAGACTCATTCGCCCTCCCGCACCGGGACCCGCCGCGATATCTCGATACTGATCGCCACCGCCATCTTGAACACGTACCAGAGCGCCTTCACACCCGCATGCATGCCGCCCCCCCGCTCCGCCGCGTGCATTCGCGCCGGCACCTCGACCACCCGGAACCCGGCTCGGGCGGAGCGGATGATCACGTTCGCGTCCGGGTAATCGTGCGGGAAGTGCGTCGCGGTCGCATAGAAGCGCACCTGGCGACGCGAGAGTCCCTGGAACCCGGTCGCGGCATCCGTGATCCTCTGACCCAAGAGGCAGCTCGCCACCCAACTCATCAAACGGATGCCGATCCGGCGGACGGTCGGCGGTGTGTAACTGCCCGGGTCGCGAAAGCGGCTGCCGAGCACGAGGTCCGCGCCGGCGTCGAGCGCGTCGAGCACGGCGCGGATCGAAGCTGGGTCGTGTTGCCCATCTGCGTCCATCTGGACGACGCGTCCATAGCCCTGCGCAAGTGCATAGGCATACCCGGTGCAGAGCGCTGCGCCGTAGTGAAGGTTGAACGGGTGCGAGAGCACGGTCGCGCCTGCCGCCCGCGCCGCAGCGGCGGTCCGGTCCCGGGAGCCGTCATCGACAATGACCACCGGCAGCCCGGGGACGGCCGCGCCCACCGCGCGCACGACGCGCGCGATGTCCCGCTCCTCGTTGAAGGCCGGAATGAGGATCATCGTGTCCACGGTGCCCCGCCTCCCTGCCGATGCCCGATCAGCCCCGCCGCTAGCATAGGAGGCTGCCGGAAGATGCCGCAACCCCTTCGGCGGTCGTGTCCGGTTGCAATCGCGCTGAAAACGGACAGCGCGCCGCGCGATGTAGAAAGCTGGAGGCGCGAAGAAAGGGGGTGACCGTCATGAAGACGACATGTGCAGAGGCGACAGCGCGGGTCGCGCGAGAGCCCGTACCGGCCCTGCAGGCCGTCCCGGTGGCCCGGGCCCCGGAGAGCGAGGCCGAAACGCTCGCGCAGCGCATCCAGCGGTTGGTGGCCGAGGCCAATGCCATGGTCGTGGTGCCCGCGGCGCTGCAGGCGCTCAACCCGGCTCACCCAGCCTCGGAGACCTTCCTCAACCTGTGCGCGCCGGAAAGGGCCATCGATCCTCCGGCCCGCCGGTGAGCTCGCCCTGCCCGGGAGGCCTCGGTCTCCCGGCAGGGAGGCTCACGCCGGTGCGTTCGCTCTCCCAGACCTCCCGCGCGAGAATCGCCAGCGCGAAGACCGCCCACATCACATAGACGTAGAGGTCCCGGCGCTGGTGATCGGTGCGCAGCTGGCCCGCAAGGAATTGAAGCACCGAGACGTGGAACACCGCCGTCAGGCCGCGTGCCAGGGAGATGTCCCGGATCGCGAAGCCATGGCCCGCCTGCGTGCGCCTGAACACCCGCCAGCAGATCACCAGATACGCCAGCAGGCCGATGAGCCCGGTCGTGTACAAGTAATAGAAATACGCGTTGTGGGGCCAGTTCGCCCGGATGCCCTGGATCGTCTGCCCAATGGGATACACGGCACCGTGGCCGATCCACGGGCTCTCGGCAATTCTGTTCCACACGAAGTCCCAGGCCCCGATGCGCGTCTCGGGAATCCCCCGGACCAGCTGGGTACGGAACAACCGCCCGAGGAGCGATCCTTCGGTCGCGAAGCGGAAGAGCAAGAACTCCGAGCCAACCAGCGCGACCGCGACCAGCGCCGTCCCCACAACGACGCGCGTCAAGGAGTACTGCCGGCGGAACGTCCATAGGTAGATCGCCATCCCGCCCAGCAGGAGCAGCAGCCCGCCGCGGTTGCCGGTCATCGACAGCACATAGGCGGAGAGGAGGGCGAAGAACCAGTGATAGGCGCGCATCCAGGCGTTGTGCCGATAGTACGAGGCCAGATAGATCCTGATGACGAAGGCGATCGCGGTGGCGTCGGCCAGCAAGGCGTGGGTGTAGACGCCGCCCAGGCGAATGGCCCCGGCCTGCGCGAGGAACACCCGCGCGCCGCTCATGCTGCTCAGATAGCCGCGCGGCAACCAGCTCAGCCCGGGGAAGTAGCGCTGCATGAAGACGCTGAAGAAGACCGTCGTCACGCCGAACAGGAACGCCTCGGTCAACAGCAGCAGCCGGCGCTCGCTCCGGCCGACGTTGACGATCAGGAGGTACATGCCAATCGGCACCAGGATGTGCCGCAGCGCGATCCACGATTGCCGCAGCTCGTCTCCGCTCTGGACATGCACCAGGGTGAGGGCGAGGGTGCCGATGTAGAACAGGATGGCCCAGTCCAAGTAGCTGCGCCGGGGCGGCGCCTCCCGGCCCAGCGCGACGCGGCCGAGCCAGACGACGATCAAGAAGAGGATGAAGACGAGGTTGGTGTCACCGATCCAGAGGGCGGCCGGGTAGGAGTAGGCCACCAGGAACAGCCCCACGCCGATGTGGGTGGGCAGCCGGAGGACGGCCAGGGCGAAGAGCGCCCCGACGACCAGCTTGAAGTAGCGCAGCCGGAACTGCTCGACCAGCAGGCCCACTCCGAGGCCGATGGCGGCGGCCAGGGCTGCCCACAGGCCCGGGTGCAACAGCAGGCCGCGCAGCTTGCGGCCGGATCCTCCGCGCGCGGGGGCCGCCGTCCCGGTCAGGGCCTCGGTGGTCAAGCTTGGGCTCCATCCAGGGTCCATGATGCCGCCGTCTCCTCATCCTGGGTTTCGACACCCCGGGACGGCCTCTCCAGTCCTACCGACCTGGGGCCGGCAGACCGCGGCGGCCGCGCGCGCGTGACCCCATCGCGCGGGCGCGGGCCGGATCTTGCGGGCCGCCGCGCGCCGGGGTCAAGATGCTTCCCCCGCAGGGGCCGCAGCGGCCCCGGCGGGGGGGGAGGCCGATCGCATGACCCAGCCGCACAACCGCACCCCGGTCCGCCGGGCGGGCACGGCGCGGGAGATCCGCGCGGCCTATCGTCTCCTGCACCGCCACAACGGACACCTCCACTGGTGGCCCGGTGAGAGCGCCTTCGAGGTCGCCGTGGGGGCAATCCTCACCCAGAACACGACCTGGGCGAACGTCGAGAAGGCCATCGCCGCCCTCGCGGCGGGTGGTGCGCTCGATTGTGCGGGCCTGCGGGCCCTCTCGCTCCCGCGCCTCGAGGCACTGGTACGCCCGACGGGCTACTACCGCCAGAAGGCGCGCAAGCTGAAGTGCTTCGTCCGATTCCTCGGCGAGCACTACGCCGGCAGCATGACCGCGATGGCGCGGGCGTCGACGGCGCAGCTGCGCGAGGAGTTGCTGGGCGTGTGGGGCATCGGCCCCGAGACCGCCGACAGCATCCTGCTCTACGGCTGCGGGCATCCCGTCTTCGTCGTCGACGCCTACACGCGGCGCGTGGCCGTACGACACGGGTGGATCGCCCCGCCGGCGTCCTACGCGCAGCTCCAGGATCTCTTCGGGCGCTCCTTGCCCAGCGACGTCGACTTGTACAATGACTACCATGCTCAGATCGTCTGGGTCGGAAAGCACCACTGCCGGACAACGCCGCGCTGCGGGGATTGTCCCCTGCGCCCCATGCTGCCAGCTCGATCGCGCGGCTAGCGCACCGCCCCGCCGGCCTTCGTCCTGGACGCCGCCTCGCCGCAGCCCGTCTGCACGGCCACCTTCTCTTCGTCCATGTGCGCCGGGACCAGGTCGGTCTGCCGGGAGGCCAGTCCCTCCTTGGCTGCGGGCGATGCCGGCTGCTCGGGCGCAGAAAGGCGCTCCCGTCCAGGTCTATGCTGCGGGAGGCGGGGAGGCGCTTGCACCGGGACGCCTGGGGCGGCCATGCCCAGGGCACCCAGGAGCGCCGTGTGCAGGCGTGGGCCGAGCTGTGCGAGAACGATCCCGGCCAACAGCCCAGCCAGCGCGTCCGCCCCGTAATGGAAACCGCCGTAGACGGTGCCGATGAAGACGCCCACGGAGAGGACCAGCACCCAAGGTGCCAGCCGGGGCAGGGTGCGCCGGCACATCATCCAGGCCACCACCGCGGCGGCCACGTGCGAGGACGGGAACGCGGTCCCCAGCGCCGACCCGCGGTGCAGAACCCAGTGGGAGAGCCCGGCGAAGTAGGATTGGAGGGCTTGTGGATCCAGAGGACCGAAGTGATGAAACGGGCCCTGAACCGGGAAGGCGATGAAGGTGAGATAGCAGGCTGCGAAGGTCGCCATGAAGGTCGTCGTGACGAGCCGGAGCTCCGCCCGCCGGCCGGCGCCGTAGAGAGGCAGGGACACGAGGGGAACGAGCGCAAAGTAGAGCAGGTACGAGAGGTGCGTGTACTCCGACAGGAAGCGGGAGGGCACGAGCGTGTGCAGGACCTGGCTGATCTGGCAGCCGAAGATCGCCTGGTCCAGCTGCACGACCTGGGCGTCGAAATAGCTCCCGGTCAGCAGGCGTGTGAGATGGCCGAGGTCCGAGTAGGCCAGCGGCAGGAGCATGGCCGGGTAGAAGTGGCGCAGGAAGTCCGCGACCCCTCGGCACTCACGGGGCGCGAACCGCAGCAGGGCCACGACCGCAAGCAGCCCCAGATGGACCGCCGCCAGCGCCCCCTGGCCGGGGATCCCCCGCGGGGATGCGAGCAGGAGCGCCGACACCACCCCCAGATAGGCGAGAACCACCACGTCGGCGGGGTAGTATCCCCTGGCGGGCAGCGCCTTGAGCAGCCCACGTCCGGGCATCCGAACCTCATCCTCCTGCGCGGGCGAGGGCCTGCCAACTCTCCGGCGGGGCCCTTGGGGCGGGGCCACCGAAGCGGGATGTACGCCCCACAAACCCGAGCGGTTCACTTTCTCACAACCAGCCCGCGGACTGGTACCACCGAATTGTCTGCGCGATGCCCTCCTCCAAGCCGTAGCGCGGCCGGACGCCTGCCGCCCGGGCCCGCGCCGGGTCGCAGATCCAGTAGGGCTGGACGAGGTCACAGGCCTTGTCGCGGTTGAAAACGGGCACGCCGCCGCTCAGGCGGCCGCCCAGCTCCACCGCCGCGCCCGCCGCACGGACCGCCCAGGACGGGATGCGCACCGTCCGCACGCGGCGGCCCAGGGTGCGCCCGGCGGCTGCTCCCACATCGTCCCAGCGCCGGATCTCCCCATCGCTAACGTGAAAGGTCCCCGCCGCGCCACCCTCCGCCAGCGCCAGGCACGCGGCCGCCAGGTCCTCGCCGTGGATGATGCTGAGCCGGCTTCCGCGGGGGGCCGTCTGGGGGAGCCACCCGCGCCGCGCCCACCGGAAGAGGATCAGGACCGCCTCGTCCCGCGGCCCATAGACCGTCGGCGGCCGCACGCACACCACGCGGCAGCGCGGGGCCAGATGCTCCTCCAGCCAGCGCTCCGCGGCGAGCTTGCTCTGCCCGTAGGCCGTGATCGGCGCGGGAGGATCGTCCTCGCGCCGCGGTTGGTCCGCCGCCGGGGCGGGGCCGCTGGCCGCGAGGCTGCTGCAGAAAAGGAAGAGCCCGTCCGCGCGACCGGTGCGCTCAAAGGCCCGTGCCAGCGCCTGCGTTCCCTCCGTGTTGACGCGATAGAACTCCCGGGCCGCGCGGGCTCGCGTCAAGCCGCCGAAGTGGAAGACCCACGCGACGCCGGCCGTGAGCCGCTCCAGACTCCCCGGGTCCCGCACATCGGCCGTCACCTGCTCGACCCGCTCGGCCGGGATCCAGCGCCGATCGCTCGTCGGCCGCACCAGGACCCGCACGCGGCAGCCCGCCGCCAAGAGGCAATCCATCATGTGCGATCCGGCAAAGCCGGTCGCGCCCGTCACCAGCGCCACCCGCTCTTTCACACGATGGCCTTCTCGTAGATCCGGTATGTCTTATACACGCGGCAGCCGAACTTCTCCAGCGCCTGACGCATCGCCAGGTTGTCCTCCAGCACCCACGAGAATTCCCCTTGGTCGATCCCCATCCCGGTCCCGCCCTGAAAGAGACGCAGGTAGAACAATTGATCGATCCCCGTGCGCCTCAGTTCAGGTATCAGTCCCAGGGTGAGGACGCGCAGCTTCCGGATCTTCCTGGCATGCCAGAGGATCTTGATCAGCCCGAACGGAAAGAGCCTTCCATTCGCGTGCCGGAGGGCGGCGTTGAAATCGGGCAGCGCGAGCGCGAAGCCGACCGGCTCGCCCTTGCGCTCCGCGATCAGAACGAGCTGGGGCTTGAGGACCGGTTTGAGCTCCTTCGCCATGTGGTGGAACTCCGCGTCGGTCATGGGCACAAAACCCCAGTTCTTCTCCCACGCGCGGTTGTAGACGGCCTTGACCTTCTGGATCTCTTCCGCCATGCGGCTGCGGTCGATGGCGCGGATGGTGACTTCCCTGCGCGCCGCGAGCTTCTCGGCGACCTGGACGATGCGGTCCGGGGGCTCGGGGTTGTCGAGGTAGTAGGCGACCATGTCCTTGGCCTTGGCGAAGCCAAGGCGCTCGATCGCCTCGACGTAGCGCGGGGGATTGTAGGTCATCATGATCGTCGGGGGGGAATCGAAGCCGTCGACCAGCAGCGCCCACTCCTCGTTGCTGCTGAAGTTGGCCGGTCCGCGCAGGCGTTCCATGCCGCCCCGGCGAGCGCACTCCTCTACCTGCAGGAAAAGCACTGCCTCGACTTCCGGATCGGGCAGGGTCTCGAAGAACCCGAAGAAGGCGGTGCGCTCCGCGTGCACCTCGTTGTGCCGGTGGTTGAGGATGTAGGCGATGCGCCCGACCGGGCGCCCATCCCGGCGGGCGAGGTAGTACTCCACGTCGGCGTGTTCGAGGAAGGGGTGGCGGGTCAGCATCTTCTTGGTGTCGCCGATCAAGGGCGGCACCCAGTTCGGATCCCCGCGGTAGACCTCCCAGGGCAGGGTCACGAACTCGTGCAGCGCCCGTCCGCCGGTGACCTTCTCGATCGCAACTCCCACCGCGCAGCATCCTTTCTGCGAAGCGCCGGGCGCCTGGGGCAGCGATCAGATCAGCCCCTGCTTCCTGCCCGCCTTCTTGAAGACCTCCAGCGCCTGCGAGAGGAGATCCTCCGTGTGGGTAGCCATGACGCTGGTCCGGATGAGCGCGCTGTTCTCCGGCACCGCCGGGGCGACGACCGCGTTGGTGAACACGCCGCCGTCCAGCAGCTCTTTCCAGAACATGAACGTGCGCAGATCCTCGCCGATGATGACCGGGATCACCGGGGTCTCCCCCGGCCCGGTGTTGAACCCCAGGTCCTGGATGCCCTCGCGCAGGAAGTCCGCGTTGCGCCGGAGACGCTCGCGTCGCTCCGGTTCCGACTTCATGATGTCCAGGCAGGCTTGTACGGTCGCGACCGCATAGGGCGGCAAGGCAGCCGAGAAGATGAAAGCGCGCGCCTGCGACTTGATGTACTGAACGACCTTCTCCTCGGTAGCGATGAACCCGCCGATGGAGGCAAAGGACTTGCTGAACGTGCCCATGATGAGGTCGACCTGGTCCAGCACACCGAAGTGCTCAGCCGCGCCGGCACCCGTGGGTCCCATCACGCCGATCGAGTGCGCCTCATCCACCATGACCCGCGCGCTGTATCGCTTGGCCAGGGGCACGATCCGGGGCAGATCGGAGACATCGCCTTCCATGCTGAAGATGCCGTCGACGACGACCAGCTTGCCCCCGGGGCGCTCGTCGGCCTTGATCAGGGCGCGCTCGAGATCCGTCATGTCGTTGTGACGGAAGCGCAGCACCTCACCGAGCGCAAGGCGGCAGCCGTCCACGATGCTGGCGTGGTCCAGCCGATCGATGATGACCGTGTCCTGGCGCCCCACCAGGGTGGATATGGTGCCCAGGTTGACGAACATGCCGGTCGAGAAGACCAGCGCCGATTCCTTGCGCACGAGCGCGGCCAGGTCGGCCTCGAGCTTCTCGTGCAGGTCGAGGGTGCCGTTCAGGAGCCGGCTTCCGGTGCAGCCGGTGCCATAGCGCCGGGCGATTGCCTCCGCGCGATCCATGACGCGTCGGTCGTGCGTGAGGCCGAGGTAGTTGTTCGACCCGAGCATGATCTTGGGCTGCCCGGCGATCGTGACCACCGTGCCCTCGGAGCCATCGATCGGAATGAAGTAGGGATAGACCCCCGCCGCGCGCACCTCGTCGGCGCGGGTGAAGGTGTAGCACTTGTTGAAGAGGTCCGCTTTCTTCACATGGGCATGGGTTTTTGTGGTCATCGCCCCCCCGTCGGAGCCTGGTCGCCCATCGCCGCGCTCTTGGTGGACTGACGTAAAGCTCAGGAATGGCTGAAGTTTGGCCTTATGCTAGGTGCCGAACGGGCAGGTGTCAACTGCTGAGGCGGGCCGAGCCGGCCGGGGAGCGGGGGCACCCCGGCACCGGCGGGCGCGCGGATCGGCGCATTGGCGGGCGCGCGGATCAGGGCATCGGCGGGCGGACGTAGCCGGCCCGGCAGACGGTGATGGAAATCCGCCGATTGCGCGGACTGGTCGGGTCCTGCGTGTCCAGGAGGTGGCGGTCCGCATAGCCGACGACCAGTCCGATGCGCAGCGGATCGACACCGCCGGCCTCGAGGGCTCGGCGTGTGGCATTCGCGCGGTCGCTGGAGAGCTCCCAGTTGGTGTACTCGCCCTGGCCGTATGCCCGGGCATCGGTGTGGCCACCCACGAGGAGCGGGTCATGCAGCCGGGACAGGACCCTCGCCACGGTGGCGAGGATCGCCTGCCCGCTGGGTGTCAGGGTGGCGGAGCCGCTCTCGAAGAGCGGATCGCCCTCGACATCGGCGATCTGAATGGAGATCCCCTCGGGCACGAGACCGACCGAGACGTGGTCGGCGATGGTGCGCAGCCCCTCGGAGCTGTCCAGGGCGATCTCGAGCGCGCGAGCGGAGTCGGCCAGGGTGCTGTCCGCCACGCCGCTCGGGGCCGTCGCCCCACCCATCTCCAGGAACAGGCCGCCCCCCTCCTCCGATTCGGGTGCGGCCGTCGACCCCGTCTCCATCCGGATGCGCTCCACGGCCTGTTTGTACTCGATCATCCCCTCCTCGGTCAGGAAGCCGTTCCCGCCGGACTTGAAGATGCTGGGGTGGCGGAAGTACGCCGCGACGGCCGCCTTGGTCTCCGCGCTGCTCGCCAGGATCCACATGACGATGAAGAACGCCATCATCGCGGTCACGAAGTCGGCGTAGGCGACCTTCCAGGCGCCGCCATGCGCCCCGTGCTCCGGGTGCTTCTTCGCCATTAGGCTGCCCTCAGCGTCTTGACCGCCTGCTCGGACTCTTCACGCGTCGGCCGGTTGTACTGGAACAGCGTGCGGCGGGCCATCTCCGCCACCACCGCGGGCGCCTTGCCTTGGGCCAGCGCGATGATTCCGGCCGCGCAGGAGTCGAGGAAGTTCTCTTCGTCCTTGAGATTGAGCTCCATGGCCGTGACGATCGGCTGCACGAACCCGTAGGAGAGGAGCACGCCGAGGAAGGTCCCGACCAGGGCCGCTGCCACATGGTGCCCGACCGCCTCGGGCCCCTGATCGATCGACCCCATCGTGATGATGATGCCCAGCACCGCGGCGACGATCCCGAGGCCGGGCAGGGCGTCGCCCATCTTCTGCAGGGTCCCGGCGGGCACCGACTCCTCGATGTGCATCGTCGACAGCTCGCACTCGAAGATGTCCTCGAGATCCTCGGCGCTCGCCGTTCCATCGACGTGCATCATGAGGCCCTCGGTGATGAAGCCCACCACGCGGGGGTTCTTGGAGATCGCGGGGTACTTGGTCAGGATGGCGCTGTTGGCCGGATCCTGGATGTGCTTCTCGAGCCCGACCGCGCCCTCGCCGCGCGCGACGACGGCGAACTGGTAGAGCAGCTGCAGCAACTCACCCGCGGCGCTCTTGGTGTACGGGCTGCGGCCGAAGGCCCCGGTGGCTCTCCTCATCAGGCGGCGCAACATGATCGGGGTGAGCGAGACCAGCAGCGAGCCTGCGGCCGCTCCACCGATGACGATGAACTCCGCCGGTTGGACGAGGGTCGGGATCTTGCCGCCCGCGATGATGAAGCCCCCGATCACGCAGCCCAGGACGACGACGATCCCGATGTGGCGGTTCACGCAGCTGCCCTCCTCGCTTGCAGGCGCAGAATCCTGCCGGCGATCCCGGCCGGACCCCGAGCCGCGCAGGCGCGTAGCCTGCCTCTGCTTAGCGTGATTATCGGGTTCGGCTAGGTCCTTCTTGACCTAGCTGCTCCTCGAGCTGCGCGACGGTGCGTGGCCAGTCGCTCTTGAGGAGCCGGGAGAGCGCGCGATCGGCGAGCAGCCGGCCTTCGGTCTGGCAGGTGGGGCAGTAGTTGCTCTCGTTCTCCGCGTAGACGATGCGCTGGACGGGGGTTCCGCACACGGGGCAGGGTTGCCGGTAGCGCCCGTGTACGGCCATCTCGGGGTGGAATGCCGTGACCTTCTCGGGGAAGGCTCCCGCCGCCTCGGCGCGCAGGCGCTCGATCCACTCCCTCAGCACCAACTGCGTGCTGCGGTGGAGGGTCCGGATCTCCTCCGCTGTGAGCGTGCGGGAGAGCCGGAAGGGGGAGAGGCGCGCCCGATGGAGGATCTCGTCGGAGTAGGCGTTGCCGATGCCGCTGAAGAGACGCGGGTCGGTGAGCGCCCGCTTCAGCGTGTGGTTCTCGCGCTCGAGCGCGGCTCGGAACGCCGCCTCGTCGGCCTCCAGGGGCTCGACCCCGCCCCGGTCGAACCGCGCCAGGGCCGCCGGCCCTGCCACGCAGTGCAGGGCGGCGCGCTTCTTCGGGGATGCCTCCGTCAAGAGGAGCGTCGCGGCGGCGAAGTCGCAGGCGACCAGGCCCACCCGCCGCGGCACGGCCGCGCCGGCCGGTTTCCAGTGAAAGCGCCCGGCGATCATCAGGTGGAAGACGAGGAAGAAGTCGCCCTCCAGCGCCAGCACGATCCGCTTCCCGATGCGGTGCACCCCCTCCACCCGGCGGCCCTCGGCCTGGGCGAGGGGCGGGTCGACCGTGCGCAGGACGAACGGCCCGCCGAGGCGGATCCGCTCGAGGAGCTGGCCCTGAACCCGCGCGGTCAGGCCCTCCACATAGAGAAGAATGTCAGGCAGCTCGGGCATCGCGCTCCCGCTCGCGGCGACTTGGCGGGCTACTCGGGGTCATAGCCGAGGTATGGGGCGAGCCAGCGTTCGGCCTCCTGCAGCGGTACGCGCTTGCGCTCCGCGTAGGCCCGGACCTGGTCGCGGCCGATTCGGCCCAGGTTGAACAACCGCGCCTCGGGGTGGCTCAGGTACAGGCCCGACACGCTCGCGGCCGGCTCCATCGCCGCCCGCTCCGTCAGCGTGATGCCCACCGCCGGAGCCGCGAGGAGCTCGAAGAGCTTGAACTTCTCGCTGTGGTCCGGACAGGCGGGATAACCGAACGCGGGCCGCAGGCCGCGATAGCGCCCCGCCAGCAGCTCGGCCTTGGTCCGCCTGCCATCCTCCCCGTGGCCCCACGCCTGACGCACCCGCTCGTGCAGCTCCTCCGCCAGCGCCTCGGCCAACCGGTCCGCCAACGCCTTGACCTGGAGCGCCCGGTAGTCGTCGTGATCCCGCTCGTATCGCGCCGCCATCTCCCGCGCGCCGATCCCCGCCGTCACGGCGAACGCGCCGACGTGGTCCCCGGGGCCATCTTCGCGCGGCGCGACGAAATCCGCCAGACAGAGATAGGGACCCCCCGCCGCCTTGCGTTCTTGCTGGCGCAGCATGTGAAAGCGCAGCACCTCCCGCTCGCGCCCCTCGTCGCTGTACAAGATGATGTCCTCACCCTCGCTCGCCGAGGGCCAGAAGCCATAGACGCCAGCCGTTGTGAGCCCTCCACGAGCGGAGATCTCGTCGAGCAGGTCGCGCGCATCCTTGTATAGCTCGCGCGCGGCCCGTCCGTGCTCCGGGTGTTCAAGGATCTCTGGGTAGCTCCCCTTGAGGTCCCAGGTCCGGAAGAAGAACGTCCAGTCGATGTACTCCGCCAGCGTGGCCAGCGGGACGGGGTCCAGGACGCGGCGGCCGAGGAAGGGGGGCGCCGGCAGATCCCCCGCTCCCCAGTCCAGCGACAACTTGCGCGCCGCGGCCTCGGCAAAGGGGACGAGCGGGTGCTCGCGCGCCTCGCTGTACCGGCGCCGCAGCTCTTCCTGCCGCGCGCGGTTGTCCGCGGCGTAGGCCGCCCGGCGCGCAGGATCGAGCAGCGCGGTCAGCGCGCCCCCGGCCAGCGATGCGTCGCGCACGTGCACGACCGCGCCGCTGTAGACGGGGGCGATCCGCACGGCGGTATGCTGGCGGCTCGTCGTCGCCCCGCCGATCAGGAGCGGGCAGTCAAACCCCTGCCGCTCCATCTCACTCGCCACGTAAGTCATCTCCTCGAGCGAGGGCGTGATCAGGCCGCTCAGTCCGATGGCATCGGCCGCCTCGGCCCGCGCGACCGCCAGGATGCGTTCGGCCGGCACCATCACGCCCAGATCGATGACCTCGTAGCCGCCGCAGTCCAGGAGAACGCGCACGATGTTCTTGCCGATGTCGTGCACATCCCCCTTGACGGTCGCCAGGACCATCCGCCCTCGGGGGTGGGTCCCGGAGGCCGCGGTCTGTCCCGCGCGCAGCTGCGGTTCGAGGATCTCGACCGCACGGCGCATGACCCGCGCGCTCTTGACCACCTGCGGCAGGAACATCATGCCTGCGCCAAAGAGCTCGCCGACGTGCCGCATGCCGTCCATCAGCGGACCTTCGATGATGTCGAGCGGCCGCGGGTAGCGCGCCCGCGCCTCGGCCAGGTCGGCCTCCAGGTGGTCGAGCACGCCGTGCGCGAGGGCGTGGCGCAGCCGTTCCTCGACGGGCGCCGCCCGCCAGGCAGCCTCCTGCGTCTTGCGCGCGGCCGGCCGGCTGGTGGCGGCGGCGGCCAGCTCGATCAGCCGCTCGGCCGCATCGGGCCGCCGGTCGAAGAGCAGATCCTCGACGCGGTCGCGCAGGTCGCGCGGGATCTCCTCGTAGACGGCGAGCTGCCCGGCGTTGACGATGCCCATGTCGAGGCCGGCGGCGATCGCGTGGTAGAGAAACGCGCCGTGCATCGCCTCGCGGATGGCGTCGTTGCCGCGGAAGGCAAACGAGAGGTTGCTGATACCCCCGCTGATCAGGGCGCCCGGGCAAGCTGCCTTGAGGAGACGCACGCTGTCGAGGAAGGCGAGCGCGTACCCCCGGTGCTCCTCGAGCCCGGTTGCGACCGCCAACACGCCGGGATCGAGGACGATGTCCTCGGGCGGGAAGCCCGCCTGCTCGGTGAGCAAGCGGTAGGCGCGCCGCAGGATCGCCACCTTGCGGGCCGCGGTCTGGGCCTGACCGTCCTCGTCGAAGGCCATCACGACCACGCCGGCCCCGTACCGGCGCACGAGCCGCGCGCGGCGCAGGAACTCCTCCTCGCCGTCCTTGAGGCTCAGGGAGTTCACCAGGCCCTTGCCCTGCAGGCAGCGCAAGCCGGCCTCGAGGACCTCCCACCGAGAGCTGTCGACCATGATGGGCAGGCGGGCGATCTCGGGCTCGGCGGCGAGGAGGCGCAGGAACTGCTCCATCGCGGCGACCGAGTCGACCAGGGCCTCGTCCATGTTGACGTCGAGCAGGTTCGCGCCGCCCCGCACCTGTTCGCGCGCGACCTCCAGGGCGCCCGCATAGTTGCCCGCGCGGATGAGCTGCGCGAAGCGGCGCGAACCCGTGACGTTCGTGCGCTCGCCAATCATCTGGAAGTTGCCGTCCGGGCGAAGGACCAGGGGTTCCAGGCCGCTGAAGCGGGCGAGCGCCCGGCCCCCGGCCGGGTCGCGATGGGCGGGCCCGGCCGGAC
>CAZDKK010000008.1:0-119917 GCA_964506245.1 uncultured bacterium
AGGCCCGCCACGGCGACCGGCGTCGCCACGACGGCAGCGCCCGCGGCCAGCGCCTCGAGGATGCGGATCCGCACGCCGCCGCCGAAGCGCAGCGGAACGAGCAGCACATCGATCGAGCCGAAGTAGGTCGCCAGGTCGTCGACGAAGCCGAGCCAGCGCGCCCCGGCCCTCTCGGCGCGCTCCTTGAGGGCCCCGGCGTAGCCGTTGCCGGCGATGCGCAGCTCGGCCCGCGGCATCTGCGCGCGAAGGCGCGGCCAGATCTCGCCGAGGATGTACTCCAGCGCGTCGCGGTTGAAGTCAGCGCGGAAGGTCCCCAGGAAGCCGACCCGCTGCCCGGGTTGCCCGGGCCGCGCGTAGCCGAAGAACTCGGCCGGCACCGGCACCGGCAGGTGCTCGACCACGGGCAGCCGCTCGTGCGGCACCCCGGCCTGCGCCAGCTCCGCGATGACCGTCTCGCGATCGGCCTCGGTGAGCGTGAGGATGCCGTCGAAGAGCTTCCACGCCGCGACCTCGAGCTGCTTGAGTGTCTGCAGCCGCGCCGCGCGCCGTGTCCGTTCAGCCTCGTCGGGGGCGGCGGCCACCGCGCGCTCGAGGATGCGGAAAGCCGCGTCGTGCGCCAGCAGCCCCGCGCGGCCCTGCGCGATCGACCGGCGCAGGGGATAGGTCTCCCAGTTCTCGAGCAGCGTCAATTCGGGTCCGAACTCCCGGCCCAGGCGTTCGAGGTTCGCGCGCAGGGCGCGGTTCGACCAGTAGAGCGAGAGCTCCGGCACGCCCGTGATCCGGCTCAACGCGCGGTTCTTGATCTTGTACGCGAGCTTGTGGGCGCCCGAGATGTGATTCGGCATCAGCGGCGCGACGACGCGCACGCCCAGCCTCTCGACCTCGGGGACCAGCCGCGCCTCGGCCCGCGACTCGCGCTGGCAGAGGTAGACGACCTCGTGCGCCGCGGCCAGGTCCGCGAGCAGCGCCAGCGAGACCCGGCGCGTGCCCTGACTGGGCGGATAGGGGAAGAGCGGCTTGACGACGAGGATTCTGGCCATGAGCCCCTTCACTCCGCCCGGGCCACGCGGATGCGCACATCGACCACCGCGCAGTCCTCCGGCCGCGGATTGAGGATGAACGGGTTCAAGTCCATCTCGGCGATCTCGGGCAGTTCCATCACGAGCTGGGAGAAGCGCATGATGCACTCGCGCAGGTAGTTCAGCGCCACGCTCTCCTCGCCGCGCACGCCGGCCAGCAGCGGGTAGCTCCGGATCGAGCGGATCATCTCGTCGGTGTCGACATCGCTCAAGGGCGGCATCCAGGTGGTGATATCCTTCAGCACCTCGACGTACCGGCCGCCCTGCCCGAAGACGATCGCCGGCCCCATTTTCGGATCGGTCGTCATGCCCAGAATGACCTCGCGGCCGGGTTTGGCCATGCGCTGCACGGCGCCCGCTTCCTCGTCGGGATTGAGCCCTGCGCGCTCCATCGCGCGGCGGACTTGCGCATAGGCGCCCTGCAGCTCGAGGTCATTGGTGATGTTGAGCACGATGCCGCCCACGTCCGACTTGTGGATGATCTTGCGGCCGGCCACCTTGAACGCCACCGGGTACCCGAGCTTCTTCGCCGCCGCGAGCGCGGCGTCCGGGCCCTGCGTCTCGATGAGGGGTGCCACGGGAAGGCCGTAGCATTCGAGCACGCGCACGCTCTCGATCGTCGGGAGGTACCCGCCGCCCTGCTCGACGTAGGGGCGCAGGATCGCCCGCGCCTCCGCGGTGCGCGCCGGGAAGGCGCGGACCTCGCCCTCGGGGCGGTGGCGCCACTCGCAGTGGTGCACCATCGCCACGCAGGCCTTCACGGCCATCTCGGGGAAGGGGTAGATCGGCGGGCAGTTGGGCACTTCCTTGGGCAGGTTCCGGTAACTCGCGTCTTCCGCCATGACCACGCCCAGGATCGGCTTGTCGTATCCGCTCTGCGCCTCGGCGATCGCGCGCGCCACCTCGGCGGGGGGGATCATGAGCGGCGGGACGAAGAGCGCCAGCACGATGTCGATGTTGGGGTCCTGGCACAGCCAGGGGAGGATCGTGCGGTAGGCGTCGGGGCCGCCCCAGGCGGTGAGGTCGATGGGGTTGCTCACCGTCGCCTCGGCCGGCACGATGGCCCGCACCTGCTGGATCGTCTGCTCCGAGAGCTGCGCCATCTCCAGTCCCGAGGTGACCAGGGCGTCGGTGGCCATGATGCCCGGCCCCCCCGAGTTGGTGAGGACCGCGGCGCGTTTGCCCCGCGGCAAGGGTGCGCGGCTGAAGGCCATGAGCAGCGCCATCATCTCCTCGATCGTGCTCATGCGAATTGCGCCGCACTGGCGCAGAAAGGCGTCGATCGTGACGTCGGCCCCCGACATGGCGCCGGTGTGCGACGAGGCCGCCCGCCGCCCCGCCTCGGTGCGGCCGGCCTTGACGACCAGGATGGGCTTGCGCTTCGAGATGCGCTTGGCGATGCGGAAGAAGGCGCCGGCGTCGCCGAAGGACTCCATGTAGGTGGCGATGAGATCGACCTGCGGGTCATCCTCCCAGTAGGCCAGCAGCTCGTTGGCCTTGACGTCGGCGCTGTTGCCGATCGAGACGAAATAGCTGAGGCCGATCCGCCGCCACTCCATCTGCTGCATGA
Source organism: uncultured bacterium (assembly GCA_964506245.1). GTDB lineage: Bacteria > Eisenbacteria > RBG-16-71-46 > CAIMUX01 > WJJG01 > CAZDKK01. Next base: position 2,650 of record CAZDKK010000008.1, read on the forward strand.
TCGAGACGCCGAACGCGCCGCTCTGCGACATGAAGGCGATCTTGCCGTCGATCGGTCGCGTGGGGGCGAAGGTCGCGTTCAGGTTCACCGCGGGCGTGACATTGATCACCCCGAGGCAGTTGGGGCCGATCATGCGCATGCCGTATTGCTGCACGACCGCCAGCAGCTCCTCCTCGCGTCGCGCACCCTCGGGCCCGATCTCGCGGAAGCCCGCGCTGATCACGATCAGCCCCCGGACACCCTTGCGGCCGCACTCCTCCGCCACCTGCGTGACGTGCTTCCACGGCACGATGATCACCGCCATATCGACCGGGTCGGGGATCTCGAGGACGCTGCGGTAGGCCTTGATGCTGTGGATGAAGGGCGCCTGCGGGTGAACCGGATAGACGGCGCCGTTGAAGTCGGAGGCCATGATGTTGTGCAGCACCGTGTGGCCGATCGAGCCCTTGCGCGGCGTGGCGCCGATGATGGCGACCGACCGAGGCTTGAAGACGGCGTCGAGTCCGGCGCACTCGCAGCTAGTCACCTGTGTCGCGCTGGGCATGACCGTGCTCCTCTACGGGATCGAGCGGCGCCGCATCCGGCGCAGGAGGGGCGCGCCGGCTCCGCCGCGCGCAGCACCCCCGGGTGCTTGCGAGCCGGCAGTATAGCCCCCTCCCCGGGGGGTGCGGAAGACGAACCGCACGGCGCCCAGCGAACCGGGCCGTGGCGAGACGCAGGCTCACCGAGCCACTGGCCCGCGCTCGTGCGCGGGAGTACTGTGGAGAGGAGTTCAGCGTTCCCCTGGCGGGGGACTGGGTCGCGGCACGAGGATGGGGAGACGGTATGCAGCCCAACGCCCACAAGGGGCCGCGCGGAGCGTCCGGCGGCAGAGAGCGCCCCGAGAGCGGACAGGGCGGCGAGCCCGTCGTCGAGCCGCGCAACGCCCTGCCACCGGTGACCCTGGCAGAGCTGCCGGAGGCGATGCGCGCAGCCTGCGCGCGCGCGGGCTGGACCGAGCTCATGCCGGTGCAGGCGCGGGCGATCCCCTACATCCTCGCCGAGCGGGATCTGATGATCCAGTCGCGCACCGGGAGCGGCAAGACCGGCGCGTTCATCTTGCCCGCGCTCGAGCGGATCGATCCGCAGCGCGCCCGCTGCCAGATGCTGGTGCTGGTGCCCACGCGCGAGCTGGCCCGCCAGGTCTCGAGCGACGCCGGGGTGCTGGCTGGACCGGAGGGCATCCGGGTGGCCGCCGTCCACGGTGGCGTGGCCTACGGACCGCAAATCCAAGCCTTCCGCGCGGGTGTCCAGCTCGTCGTGGGCACGCCAGGCCGCATCCTCGACCATCTCCTGAAGGGGGCGCTCACGCTCGACGACCTCGACCTCCTCGTCTTCGACGAAGCGGACCGGATGATGTCGATGGGCTTCTACCCCGACATGCGCAGGGTGCGGGAGTATCTGCCGGAGCACCGGGTGCACGCGCACATGTTCTCCGCGACGTTCCCGCCCTACGTGCTGCGCTTGGCCGGCGAGTTCCTCCACCAGCCCGAGCTGCTCAGCCTCAGCCGGGATCACGTCCACGTGACGGAGACCGAGCACGTCTACTACCGCGTCAAGGCGATGGAGAAGGACCGCGCGCTCGTGCGCATCATCGAGATCGAGAACCCGGCCTCCGCCATCATTTTCTGCAACACCCGCCAGCGGGTGCACTATGTCTCGGCCGTGCTGCGCCGCTTTGGATACGACGCCGACGAGCTCAGCTCCGACCTGAGCCAGGCCGATCGCGAGCGGATCATGGCCCGCACCCGCGCCGGGGCGCTGCGTTTCCTGGTGGCGACCGACGTGGCCTCGCGGGGCATCGACATCCCGGACCTCTCGCACGTCGTGCAGTATGAATTGCAGGAGGACCCCGAGGCCTATGTCCACCGCGCCGGGCGGACCGGCCGCGCGGGGGCCAGCGGCGAGGCGATCGCGCTGGTGGACGTCGTCGAGGAGATGGACCTCAAGAACATCGCCAAGCGCTACAAGATCGACCTGCAGGAGCGACCGCTGCCGACGGACGGGGATGTGGAGGCGATCGTCTCGCAGCGCGTGACGACCCTCTTGGAAGCGCAGCTGCGGTCGCGCGACAAGCTGATGACGGAGCGCATGCAGCGCTTCCTGCCGCTGGCACGCCACCTCGGTCAGGACGATGACGAATCGGCGCTGCTGGCCATGCTGCTCGACGACTACTACCAGAGCTCGCTGCACGGTCCGGCGCCCGTGCCGACCGCCCGGGAGTCGGTGCCCCCGCGCGACGGGGGCAGCTCGTCGACCGGTCGCCGATCGTCGGGACGGCGCCGGGGAGGGCGCCGCCGCTCTTCGTAGCTGCGTCGTCCCATAGGTCGCCGAGGGTTCCGCAGTCGTCGCCGGCGTGGTATACTTGTGTTCCACAGATGAGATCCCCGGAAAGGCTTGGACTGCAATGTTTCACCGCCAAAGTGCAGGTTCGTGGACACTTTACGCAGTCTGGCTGATCCTGGCCATCGCCTCAATCGCACCCGCCCAGGCCACGCTGTACGTCCTCCACGTCGAGCCGCACCCCAATGCGATCGGCGAGGTCTGGACTCCGCGGGCGGAGGCGAGATTCAGCCAGCCAATCGCGCCAGCGTGGGTCACGCCCGAGAGCTTCAGCATGCGCGGGCAGCGCACCGGCCCCGTGACCGGCGAGTTCTCCTTCTCCTCCGACTTGCGGACCGTCCGCCTCGATCCCTTCGCGGCCACGGTCGACCGTTTCGATGCCGGCGAGCTGGTGGAGGTGACGCTGGGCATGGCGCTGCGCTCGATGACCGGGGACACGATGCAGAAGCCGGTGAGCTGGCACTTCCGCACGCTCGCACAGGCCGGCACAGGAACCTTCACAGAGACCCAATCTCCGTACGTCGGCTACGGCACGCTGGCCGTGGAGGGCGGCCGCCTCAACGATGACGAGCTGCTCGACGTCGTGGCGGTCACCCTCCAGGGACGGGTGAAGATCTTCCTGAATACCAGCCCCCCGGGCCAGTTTCCTCAGAGCTATGAAGCCCACGATCTGTGGGTCGGGGCCGGGAACAGCTCCGTGCTGCTGCGGGACTTCTCCGGCGACGGCCTGCTCGACATCGCGGTGGCCGAGCAGGATGCCAACGAGGTGCACATCGGCCGCAACATGGGCAACGGCAGGGACTACGAATGGACGACCCTGCCGACCTGCGATCATCCCCAACGCCTCGCCAGCGGCGACCTCAACGGCGACGGCATCGAGGACCTGGTCTTTCCCTGCCAGTACTCGGCCCAGCTCAGCGTGCAGCTGGGCTTGGGGGACTGCTTCTTCGGCGATCCGGCGTGGTATTCCGTCGGCGAGTGGCCCATCGATGTGGCACTGCGCGATCTCGACGTGGATGGCGACCTCGACGTGGTCGTCAGCAACGAGCTCTCGCAGACGATCAGCATCCTGCGCAACCGCGATCCGCTGGCCGATCCCGGGCTGATGTTCCAGGTCCTGCCCGTCGTGCCCCTCACGGCTCCCGTGGGCATCCTGGTCGAGGATCTCGACGGCGACTTCTTCCCGGACATTGCCGTGGCGACCCGGGACAGCGCGCGGGTGGCCGTCTACCGGATGCTGCCCGATTGCCAGCTTGCCGCTCCGCGGCTCTTCCCCACGGGGGGCGGGCCTGACGAGAAGCTGCGCGGTCTGGCGGCTCTCGACTTCGACGGCGACGGCGATCTGGATGTGGCCGTGACCAACTCGGACGCTGGGAAGCTGGTGCTGATGGAGAACGACGGCAGCGGGGCGCTCACACCACGCGTAGAGCGGAACACCGGCATCCGGCCCATCCTGCCCATGGCGGCCGATCTCGATCGCAACGGCACCGTGGACCTGGTCGTTCCGACGCGGGAAACGGGGCAGATCAGGATCTTCTACAACCTACCGGATCCGTCCGCGACCGGCGGGCCGATGCCCGCACCGGCCGTGTCGTTGGCCGTTCGCCCCAATCCCTCCCAGGACACGGCGCACTTGACCCTGCGCGGCGCGCTGGGGAATCGGGTCGAGATCGTCGATGCTGCCGGCCGACTGGTACGCAGCTTCTCCACGGCGGGACGCGCGGCGCAAGAGCAGTGCATTGTCTGGGACGGACGCGACGACGCCGGGCGGCTGGTGGCGCCCGGCGTCTACTTCGTCCGTACCGGCACCCCAATGCAGGGCCGCGCCGGGATCGTTCGGTTGCGCTAGCCCTCTTCCTTGGGGACCTTGCTCTCGTCGACCGTGATACTCAGCTCCACGCGGCGGTTCTGCGCCTTGCCGTCTGCGCTCGTATTGTCGGCGATCGGCTGCGTCTCCCCGTAGCCGTGGGTCTGCACGCTTTCGATCGCCACGCCGTTGGCAATCAGGATGTCCGCCACGGCCTGCGCGCGGGCCTGCGAGAGGGTCATGTTGTAGTCGGCCGCGCCGTCGCTGTCCGTGTGGCCCGCCACGAGGATGATGTCCTCGGGGTAGTTCTTGAGGACGTTCGCGAGGTCAACCAGCGTCTGGCGCGAGTCGGCTTTAACGGTGCTGCTGTTCGTGTCGAAGTGGATCTTGTTGGATGACAGCGTCACGATGACGCCCTGCTCCGTCCGCTTGGTCTCGGCGATCTGGGCGAGCTCCTCGGCCTGCTTGTCCAGCCGGTGGCCGATGATGCCCCCGACGGCCGCGCCCGTCGCAGCGCCGATCACCGCGCCTTCCGTCTTGTGGCCCGACTGGTGGCCGATGACCGCACCGGTCACACCGCCCACCACGGCCCCGATTCCGGCCCCCTTCTGCGCTCTGCTGCCGCAGCCAGCAACGAGGCCAACTACCAGGACGCCCGCCAGCGCCCAGGTGAGATACAGACTCCATGTCCGGCGAAGTCGCATGATCCTCATCCTCCCTCTGCAGAAGAGAAGTCCTGGGGTTCCACGTTCACCTCGCGGGTGCCCTCGCACCCGCCCGGGTCCCCCTGTGCTCGACAACCCGTAGACTCACCGTCCGGGCCTATGAACCGTCCCTGCCGGGTCGAGTTCCCCGGCAGCTCACTCAGCCGCCAGGATGCGGACCTCGCAGCCGGCCTTCTCCTGGAAGTGGCGTGCGTCCTGCGCCGACCCGACGATCTTGCCCCAATGGATCGGCACCGCGACCTTCGGCTTGATCAAAGCCGCAGCCCGGGCAGCTTCGTCGGCATCCATCGTGTACGTGCCGCCTACCGGCAGGAAGGCCACGTCCACCTTGATCCCCTCCATCTCCGGGATCAAGTCGGTATCCCCAGCGTGGTAGTAGGTGACCCCGCCCGTGGTGAAGATGTAGCCCACGTTGCCCTGATCGCGCGGGTGGAATTTCTTGTTGAGGTTGTAGGCGGGAACGGTACGGATCTTGACCCCCGCGACCGTGATTTCATCCCCCGGCTTCATGAGCTCGATGTGCCCCTTCAGGCTGTGCTTCGTCGTGGTCGGCAAGACGAAAACCGTCTGCTCCCCCCGGATCTTGGCGATGTCGCTGGGTGAGAGGTGGTCGGAGTGACCATGCGTGATGAGGATCAGATCAGCCTCCTCACCGCCCTTGATCTCGTATGGATCGACATAGATCACCTTCTCTCCGGTGATCTTGATGCTGGCGTGCCCCAGCCAGTGCACGTTGGCCAACATGTCGGGTCCCTCCTCGGGCGCCGGGGTCTGCCCCCCGGCGCCGCCTGCGATCCCGCCGAGCACCACGCTCACGGCTGCACCCACGATCGCGAGGTGCCACCGGCGGCGGTCCGGTTTACTGCGAGCATCCATTGGCTCTCTTCCTCCCGTACGATCTCTCGAACTACGGCCGCCAGCGGGGCACCCGGCCCGGCGTCCACGGCGCCCGCGCGGCCTCCAGGTCGTCTTCGAGTGTCGCCAGGTCTGTGGTGACCAGACGGGTCAGCTGCTCGAGCACGCCGGCGAACTGCTCGGCCGCGAGCGCGTAGGCATCGCGGTGCGTCTGCGTGGGATCCGCGGTCGATTCCCAGCCACCCCAGACGATGTGCCCGATGCGATCGCGGATGGAGGGCGGCGTGGGCTCGTTGCGCGAGCTGATCGTCCCGTCGCCTTCCAGCTCCAGGCACAGGTCGGCCAGGCGCAGCTCGAGCGCCCGCGCCCGCTCGACCAGCGCCGGATCGGCAGCCGGCGTGTCGCGCAGGGCCGCCTGGATGTGGTCGATGCGCGAGCGGGCCTCTCCGGCCAGGCGGACGGCCCCCTGCACGGAGCGATAGAGCTCCGCCGTCTGCAGCTGGAAGGCGTGCAGCCCCGCCCAGTCCTGGGTAGGAAGCGTCGCGCGCCCGAGCGGCTTGACCTCGAAACGCTGCGGCTCGCCGAGCGGGGTCGTCACGTCTCCCTGGCGCTGGGCCATGCGCACGGTGTAGATGCCTGGCGCAACCGCAGGTCCGCGCGGTGGCGTGCTCCACGGCGCGCGCGGCGACCAGGGCGTCGTCGATGCCGGCCCGACCGGCGGATGGTGGAGATCCCAGACCACGCGGCGGATCCCCTTCGCGGCCGGGCCCGTGATCTCCCGCACGATATCGCCACGCTCGTCCGTGATCGTGAAGAGGATCAGCGGCTCTTCCTCGCGATCCTCCTGCCGCAGCTCGTCCCAGCTCGGGTAGCCAATCCGCTGCTTGGTCTCGCGGGCCTTCTTCTCCGCCTCGTGGCGAACTCGAGCACGCGTTTTCAGCCCCTCTTTCAGGTAGTACGTGAAAACAGCGCCATACGGAGGGTTCTCGGCGTAGTAGAAGTCATCTCCCAGGCTGGCCTTGCCGCGACCACCCCAGGGCGTGTTCTCGTTGTACAACCACGCGTCCTTGACCGGGAAGAGGATCGTCTCCTCCTCCGCGAGCCGTTCGGCACTGACCTGCCGCAGCGGCGTGTAGTCGTCGAGCACGTAGATGCCGCGGCCGAAGGTGCCCACCACCAGGTCGTTCTCTCGGCGCTGCAGTTCGATGTCCCGCACGATGATGGTCGGGAAGCCGCCTTTGAGACCCACCCAATGTCGCCCGCCGTCGACGGTGAAATAGACGCCGAACTCCGTGCCGGCGAAGAGCAGCTCCGGCCGCACGTGATCCTGCTCCAGCGTGTAGACGGTGCCGCGCTCCGGCAGGTCACCCGCGATCGAAGTCCAGCTCCGACCGCGATCCACGCTGCGGAAGAGGTAGGGTCTGAAGTCGCCGTTCTTGTGGTTGTCGAACGCGGCGAAGACCGTGTTGGGCTCGTGGCACGAAGCGGTCAGCTCACTGACGTAGGTCAGCGGGGGCACGCCCTTGACCTCCTCGATCTTGCGCCACGTGGCACCCCCGTCCTCGGTGACCTGGATGAGCCCATCGTCGGTGCCGACGTAGAGGAGACCCTCGACGAGCGGCGACTCGGTCAGCGCGACCGAGTTACCGTAGAAGGAAGTGCTCGCGCTCTTGGCAACCGCGTCAACGCTCTGGAGCGCACCCATCACCTCGAGCTGGTTGCGGTCGATCTGCCGCGTGAGGTCCGGACTGATCGGCCGCCAGGAGTTGCCCCGATCGTCGGTGCGAAAGAGGCGGTTGGCCGCGAAGTAGAGCCGGGTAGGGGAGTGGGGGCTGAGGAGCAGCGGGGTGTCCCAGTTCCAGCGCAGCGGCGGTTCGCCGCGGCCCGACTGGGGCTGGATGTCCAGCGTCTCGCCGGTGCCGTGGTCGTAGCGCACCAGACCGCCATACTGGGACTGCGCGTAGATGATGTTCGCGTCGGTGGGATCGACCTGGGTCTCGTAGCCGTCGCCGCCGGTCGTGACGATCCAGTCGGCATTGGTGATGCCGCTGCCGCTGATCGTGCGCGATGGCGCCCGCAGGCTGGCATTGTCCTGCGTTCCCCCGTAGACGTTGTAGAAGGGCACGTCCTGGTCAACGCACACGCGATAGAACTGCGTGATCGGCAGATTGGCCTTGAACTCCCAGTTCTCTCCCCGCTCGTAGGTCTCGTAGATGCCGCCGTCACAGCCCACCAGCAGATGGTCGGTGTTGGCCGGATCGATCCAGAGCGCGTGGTCGTCGACGTGCTTCGACCGCTGACCGAGCGGGGTCCAGCTCGTGCCGCCGTCTTCCGTCACCGCCATGCGCACGTTGATCGCGTAGACGCGTTCCCGATTGTGGGGGTCGGCCACCAGCTCGTTGTAGTACTGGGGGCTGTCGCTCATGTAGTCGCTGCGCTTCTCCCAATTGACGCCCCCGTCGACCGATCGAAAGATGCCGCCGGCCTTGTTGGCGGCCTCGACGATCGCGTAGACGACCTCCGGGTCCGCCGGCGAAACGGCCAATCCGATGCGCCCCAGGTCCTCGGTGGGGAGGCCGTTGGTGAGCTTGGCCCAGGTCTTGCCCGCGTCGGTCGACTTGTAGATGGCCGATTCGGGACCGCCGTCGATCAGCGTCCAGACGTGCCGGCGGCGCTGGTAGGCGGAAGCGTAGAGCACGTCAGGGTTGCGCGGATCCAAGTGCACCTCGTTGACACCCGTGTTCTCGCTGATCGAGAGGATGCAGGTCCAGGTCGCGCCGCCGTCGATTGTCTTGTACAACCCGCGGTCACCGCCGGCACTCCACAAGGGGCCCTGGGCGGCGACGTAGACCACGTTCGGATCGCGCGGGTCGACCGCGATCATCCCGATGTGCTCGGACCGGGTCAGCCCCATGTTCTTCCAGCTCTTGCCGCCGTCGATCGACCGATACACCCCGTCGCCGTACCCGACGCTGCGCTGGCTGTTGTTCTCGCCGGTGCCGACCCACACGACCAGCGGATTGCTGGGGCTGAGGGTCACGCAACCGATCGAGTAGCTGCCCTGGTCGTCGAAGATGGGCTCGAAGGTCGTGCCGGAATTCACCGTCTTCCAGACGTTGCCCGAGCTGACGGCGACGTAATAGATCCAGGGCTTCTGCGGATCTACCGCGAAATCGCTGATGCGGCCCGAGGTCATCGCCGGCCCCAGGCAGCGGAGCTCCAGGCCGGCGAAGGTGCCGGGGTTCAGGGGACCGGGTTGGGCCTGGCTGTCGGCCGCCCGGGCCACCGCGCCGGGGGCGCCCAGGGCGGCGATGGACATGCTGGCGATCAGGCCGACCAGGCCTGCGCCAACGATCAGACCCATGCGGGCGCATGGCGAAACGCGCTTCATCCACTGTGCTCCTGCTCGAGAAGGCAACGCCAGAGCCGGGAAACCGGCACCGGCCGATCTGGACAGCTGTCACGACGGGACGGCTTGCTAGCGCCAGGATGATAGCCCGCGCGCGGGGACGGGGAAAGCCCAGGAATCCACCCTCGCATCCGACCCGGAGTTCACCCCCTGGGCCCGGCCTGGCGCGCGGTCCCCGGGCGCAGCACCCCCGCGCTCAAGGCCACCCCGGCGAGGATCACCGCGCCGAAGACCGCCAGGCTCCAGTGGAAAGGCTCCGTGCCCCACAGCATGCCGAAGAGCGCTGTGAAAGGCGGATTGAGGAAGACGAAGGCAGCCACGCTCGAGGCCGACAGGTGACGCAGGGCCCAGAACCAGACCGCGTTGCCGAAGATCGTGCAGCCCAGCGATAGGTGCACCAGGGCAATCCAGCCGGTCGGGGTCAAGCGGGCGAGGACGCCGTGGGCGTCGCCCGCACCCGCGACGAGCATGACCAGGAAGGGCAGACTGCCGATGCCGGTTGCGGCGAACGTGAAGAGCAGCGGATCGCGGCGGGTCGTGACCGGCTTCCCGATCACCGTGGCGAGCGCCCAGCAGAGCGGCGCGAGCATCACGACCAGGGCGTAGATCACGTACGTGCCGCCGAATTGCCCGTTCTGGAAACGAACGAGGCCGTAGACGCCGAGGAAGGCGAGGGCCAGTCCCGCGATCTTGGGCCACCGCACGTGTTCACCGAGCAGGGCGATGGCCAGCACGTAAGTGAAGACCGGGTTGGTGGCGATGAGCAGGCTGGCCGTCGCCGCGGGCACGCGTCCCTGGCCCCAGTTGAGGGCCAGGTTGTAGCCGGGCACCGTGAAGAGGGCGGCGGCGAGGACACGCCAGCCGTCGTGCACCAGCATCTCGCGGAGCTGCTCGCGCCGCCAGAGGCAGTAAGCCAGACAGAAGGGCAGGAGGGGGCCGAAGCGCACCGTGACCAGGTCCAGGGCGCTGACCCCGACCGCTTGCCGGAAATAGGCAACGGCGTGGAACGCGTTCGACCAGACCACGAACAGGAGGACGAGCACGGCATGGACGACCTCCCGCCGCACGTGCGTGCCCGCAACCTGGCGCGCTGTCGACGGTGCTGGCATGGTCGTCTGTCCTGCCCCGCGTGCCGATTCCACCCCGCGTGTCCGTCGGGCCCGGGACTCCCGCCGCCGGGCCGCGGCCCCGGGTCCGGACCGATCGGCAGACGATGCCGCACGGCCAGGCCGGTGCGCAAGCGCGGCGAGGGCCGCGGGCTTCTGCCCGCGGCCGGTCTTGGGTGTTCCGCCCGCGGCCGGTTTTGGGTACCCCGCTGCGGCGGGCGGGGCTACAATGCCGGCCGCGCACGCTCGGAGCCGTGGTCCTGGGGCGTCGCGCCCGCGGCCGGCGCCGAGCACCGGGCCCGATGACCTGGGGGGCCGCGATGGAACGTCTCTTCCACCTCAAAGAGCGCAACGCCACCGTCACCACGGAGATCCTCGGGGGTCTGACGACCTTCATCACGATGGCCTACATCATCGTGGTGAACCCCGCCATCCTGATGGCGGCCGGCATCCCGGCGGGGCCCTCGACGATCGCCACGATCCTCACCGCCGGCTTCGGCACGATCCTGATGGGCCTGGTGGCCAACCGACCGATCGCGGTCGCGCCCTACATGGGGGAGAACGCCTTCATCGCCTTCGGGCTCACGGCGCTCGGCATCGGCTGGCAGCTCCGGATCGGCGCGGTCTTCGTGAGCGGTGTGATCTTCCTGCTCGTGACGGTCCTGCGCATCCGCGGCTGGCTCGCCAACTCGATCAGTCCGACGCTGAAATACTCCTTCGCGCTGGGTGTCGGATTCCTGCTGGCGTTCGTGGGGCTCAACGACACCGGCATCATCAAGAGCTATGCGATCGGCAAGCCCCCCATCGCCTTCTTTCCCGGAGGCTCGCCCGCCGATATGACCACCCCCGTGCCGGCCTCGGGCATCGCGGTTCCCATCGAGATCGGGAACCTCGCCAGCGGGCCCGTTCTGCTCGCGATCGCCGGCGTGCTGATCATCACGATCTTCACCGTGTTGCGCGTGCGCGGGGCGCTGCTGCTGGGGATGGTTGTGGCGGCCGTGGCGGGCGTCATCTTCGGCTTCGGCCACGCCCCGCAGGGATTCATCGAGCTGCCCAAGTGGAGCGGCCCCGATGGGCTGGGGGCCATCGCCGGCAAGCTGCGCTTCTCCGAGACGCTGCCCGATGGACGCATCGTGAGCCTCTTCTCGGTGACGCTCTTCCCCGTCCTGCTGACGCTGTTCCTGATGGACTTCCTCGACACGCTCGGGACGCTCATGGGCGTGGGCGCAGCCGGCAACATGCTCGATGAGCGCGGCGATTTCCCCGACATCCAGAGGCCGATGCTGGTCGACGCGACCTCGTGCATCTTCTCGGCCCTCGTGGGCACCTCGACCTCGGGCGCCTTCATCGAATCGGCGGCGGGGATCAAGGACGGCGCGCGCACGGGCCTGTCGGCGGTCGTGACCGGCGTCCTGTTCCTGCTGTGCCTCTTCTTCGTGCCCCTGGTCGTGGCACTGACCCAGCTGCGCTTCGCCTACGGCCCGGCACTCATCGTCGTCGGGGTGATGATGATGCCGGCCTTCCGCAAGATGGAGCTGGACGACCTGACCGAGTTCCTGCCCGCGTTCTTGACCATCGTGATGATGTCACTCACGTTCAACCCGGCCAATGGTGTGACGGCCGGGCTGGCGGTCTACCCGATCCTGAAAGTGCTCACCGGTCGGGCGCGGGAGCTGAACGCGGGGATGGTCATTCTCGGGGTGCTGTGCATCTTGTACTACATCGTCGGGTACGTGCACTGACGCGCTTCATTTCCCTGTAGAGTTCGAAGGGACCTGGCTGCCCTGGCTCGTCACCTGCTCGGCTGGGTCGCCCCCAGCCATCTGGAGCGCGACGATCATCCGCCCCGCCTCCTGGCGAAACGCCGTCAGGCGCCGGCCGAAGAGCGCGGCGCCGATGATGCAGATGGCCCCGCCAATCTTCACCGTCGTGGGGGCGCCCAGGTGCTGCGCGAGCTGCCCGGCGAGGAGCGAGCCGAAGGGTGCCAGGCCCATGAACATGATCGAGTAAACCGACATCACCCGCCCGCGCAGGCTGTCGGGCACCATCGACTGCACCAGCGTGTTCGAGGAGGCCATCTGCGTGACCATGCAGAAGCCGGTCGGCACGAGCAGGGCCGCCGACAGCCAGAAGGATCGGGAGAGCGAGAAGAAGATGAGACCCGCTCCGAAGCCCGCCGCCGCGGCGGGCACCAGGCGGCCCAGGCCGCGCACGCTGCGGCGCGCCGCCAGGGTAAGCGCGCCGGCCAGCGCGCCGATGCCCGAGGCGCCCATCAGCATCCCCAGTCCCCGCGGTCCGCCGTGGAGGATCTGGTCGGCGAAGATGGGCATGAGCACCATGTAGGGCATGCCCATCAGGCTCACCAGGCCGAGGAGCAGCAGCAGCGAGCGGACCGGTCTCGCGCCCCATGCGAAGCGCGTCCCTTCGACGATGCTAGCCAACATCGAATCCGATCGCCTGACCCGCGGGGGAGCGGTGAGCCGCATGGCCAGCAGCCCGGCAATCACGGCGATGTAGCTGATCGAGTTGCTGAGGAAGCACCAGCCCTCGCCGATGCTCGCCACGAGCACACCCCCCACCGCCGGTCCAAGGATGCGCGCGCTGTTGAACATCGACGAGTTGAGGGCAATCGCGTTGACGAGGTCTTCCCGGCCCACCATCTCGACGACGAAGGCCTGGCGCGTGGGGATATCGAAGGCATTGACGACTCCGAGCAGGACGGCGATCGCGCAGATCTGCCAGACCTGGATCAGGTGCGTCAGCGTGAGCGTGGCGAGACCCGCCGCCAGCACCATGGAGCACGTTTGCGTCACGACGAGGATGCGGTGGCGGCGGTGGCGATCGGCGAACGCGCCGCCGACCGAGGCGAGCAGCAGCACCGGAATCTGCGACGAGAAACCGACGAGCCCGAGCAGGGCCGCCGAGCCCGTCAGGCGGTAGACGAGCCACGACTGGGCCACCGTCTGCATCCAGGTGCCGATCAGCGAGATGAGCTGGCCGCCGAAGAAGAGGCGGTAGTTGCGATGCTTGAACGCGCGCAGCGCCCAGGGCAGGCCGCGGGCCGGCGCCGAAGGCCGGGCTGCAGAGCCCGTCGATGATCTCACCTCTCCGTCCCCCTCAGGCGCCACCCGCGGGTCCGTGCAAGAGAATTGCATCGCACGCGGCCGGATGAGCCTCAGGCGTCGGCTCTTCCCCTTCCGCACCCGCGAGAATCCATTAGTATCGGAAAAGTGGCGTGTGTGCGCAACGGGCCGAATTGCGGGCGGGGCGCGCAGCGTGAGGGCAACAGGAGGCGCAAGGCATGGGCCTGGGGCGGCGAGGTTTCCTGAAACTGGCCGCGGCGGCTGCTGGCACGGCGACCCTCGGTCCCGGTGCCGCGGCAGCGGGCGAGCCACCCCCCGATGGCGGGGGCACCGGCGGCTTCGGCGTCCTGGTGGACGCCTCGGTGTGCATCAGCTGCCGCAAGTGCGAGTGGGCTTGCGACCGCCAGAACCATCTTACCGAACGCCCCCAATCCGGCTTCGAGGACCGCACGGTCTGCCTCACGCCCCGGCGGCCCGACGCGGACGCCTACACGGTCGTCAACCGCTATCCCTCGTCGCCGGGCTCCGACGCCGGGTATGCGGTCAAGATCCAATGCATGCACTGCCTGCATCCGGCCTGCGCGTCCGCCTGTCTGGTGGGTGCACTGCGCAAGCACCCGCAGGGACCGGTCTTCTACGACGAATGGCGCTGCATCGGTTGCCGCTACTGCATGGTCGCCTGCCCGTTCGAGATCCCGGCCTATGAGTACGAACGCGCGCTTCAGCCACGCGTGCGCAAGTGCACCTTCTGCGTCGAACGCGTCACCCAGGAGGGACGCCCGCCTGCCTGCGTCGAGATCTGCCCCAACGAGGCTCTGAGCTTCGGCAAGCGGGAGGATCTCATCGACGCCGCCTACATCCGCATGAAGGCCGCGCCCGGGCGCTACGTCCCACACCTCTACGGCGAGCACGAAGCGGGCGGTACCGCCTGGATGTACCTGGCCCCGGCCGACCTGGCCCACGCGGGCCTGCCGCCGATGGGTGATCGGCCGATTCCGGAGGCGACCGAGCGGATCCAGCACTCCATCTTCAAGGGCTTCGTGCCGCCCCTGGCGCTCTACGGTCTGCTCGGGTTGGTCCTCTACAACACGCGCCGCGAGAAGGCCGGTGCCACCGAGCCGGGCGGCCACGCCGGCGGGGAACACCGATGAGCACGGCTCACGCCCTGGCTCAGCCCCGGCCGCTGCGCGCGCGCTTCTTCACCCGCGGCACCCTCGTGCTCACCGCGCTGGCCGCGATCGGCATCGCGGGATACTTGTACAGACTGCTGGGTGGGCTGCGGCCCGTGACCAACCTGAGCGACGCCTACCCGTGGGGCATCTGGATCGCGATCGACGTCGCCTCGGGCGTGGCCTTGGCCGCGGGTGGGTTCACGACCGCGGCGCTGGTCGAGATCGCGGGCCGGCAGCGCTACCACCAGCTCCTGCGTCCGGCCCTGCTCACGGCGATGCTCGGCTACACCTTCGTCGTCATCGGGTTGCTGGCGGATCTCGGACGCTACTACAATGTCTGGCATCCGATTCTGCCGAGCATGTGGCAGGGCAACTCGGTGCTCTTCGAAGTCGGCATGTGCGTCATGATCTACCTGACCGTCCTCTACATCGAGTTCATGCCCCTCGTCGTGGAGCGTTTCAGAGGCCGCGTCGCACTGCCGGGGCCGCTGCGACTCCTGAACCGCCCGGCCGAAGGCGTCCTGTGGCTGATCGACCGCTGCCTGCGCCGCTGCCTGGTGCTCTTCATCCTGGCCGGTGTCGTGCTCTCCTGCCTCCACCAGTCCTCGCTCGGCACGCTCATGCTGATCGCGCCCACGAAGATGCACCCGCTCTGGTACACATCCGTCTCGCCGTTGCTCTTTCTGCTCTCCGCGATCGCCGTGGGCTTCCCGATGGTCATCTTCGAGTCGCTCCTGGCGTCGCGCTCCTTCCGGATGCCGCCGGAGATCGATCTGCTGGGGAGCCTGGCGCGCTTCACCCCGATCCTGCTCGGCGCCTATCTGGCCGTGAAGGCGGTGGACCTGACCCTACGCGGTGCGTGGGGCCTGCTGGCCGACGGGTCGATCGAGTCGACCATGTACCTGATCGAGACGGGCGGGGGGGTCGTCCTGCCGATCGTGCTCCTGTCCTCGCGCCGCGTCCGCCGCTCCGCGCGAGGGCTCCTGCTGGGGGCGGGGCTCGTCATCGGCGGCGTCCTGCTCAACCGGATCAACGTCTTCCTGGTGGCGTACCATCCCCACTTCGCCGCACGGCCCTACTTTCCCTCGCCGCTCGAAATCGCTGTCACCGTGGGGCTGGTCTCGCTCCTCGTGCTAGTCTACCGTTTCTGCGTGATGGTCTTCCCGGTGGTGGCGGCTGAACCGGAGGTGGCGCGATGAGCGGAGAAACGCGCTTCTCGGCGATGATCGGGGTCGCGGCTGCAGCCGTCCTGCTGGTGGTGCTGGCGATCGACCCGTCAGCCGGCCAGACGCGCACGCCTGGGGCCGCCCCGGCCGAGACGCCCCTCGAGGACCGCGGCTGTTCCGAGTGCCACCTGTGCAGCGTGCCCACCGCGCGCGTGCCGTGCCTGCGGGCCTGTCCGCGCACCACGATGGTGCACCAGGCCAGTCATCACGACCTGGGCGAAGCGGCCGACTCGCTGCTGCTGGACGACCTGGTCGACCTCTACGAACCCGTGCACTTCAATCACCGGACCCACGCGTCGATGGCCCAGATGGGCAAGGACTGTGCCACCTGCCACCACTACAGCCCGCCGGGCACCGTCCCGCCGTGCAAGGAGTGCCACGACCTGGGCGCGGAGTCAGGCGATCTGCGCAAGCCGAACCTCAAAGGGGCCTACCACCGGCAGTGTCTGGCGTGTCACGTCGAGTGGAGCCACGAGACGCAGTGCGCGGCCTGCCACCAGCTGCGCGCCGGCGTGGAGCCGTCAGCCGCGGCACCGAACGATCCGACCGACATCATCGGTCGCGCGCACCCGCCCCTCGAGTCGCCGACCAAGCGGGTCTACCGCACGCCGTACGCGGCCGCACCCATCGTCACCTTCCAGCACAAGGAGCACACCGACCTCTTTGGGTTCCGCTGCGTTGATTGCCACAAGCAGGAGAGCTGTACAAGCTGCCATGACTGGCGCAAGGCGGCGGCAGCGCCAGCGCGGAGCCAGGCCGAGGTGCACGCGCTGTGCAACGACTGCCACCAGCAGGATGCCTGCGCCAAGTGCCACGACACGCGCGAACGCGAGGCCTTCTCGCACCACCGCACCGGTTGGCCGCTCAATCCCTACCATCAGCGCTTGGCATGCTGGTCCTGCCATCCGCGGGGTCGGGACTTCGGTCGCGTGAACCGCATGTGCACGAGCTGCCACAAGAACTGGGGCCCGGGGAGCTTCGAACACGCCGTGACCGGGCTGCGGCTCGATGAGGTGCACAGCGGGCTCGACTGCACCGAGTGCCATCAAAATCGCCACTACGACGCGGACCCGGTGTGCAGCAACTGCCATGACGACGGCCGGACGCCGGAGAGTGCGCCGCCGGGGGTGAAGGAGAAGCACCGCTAACCGGCGTTCCCGTGACCCTCATCCCCCCACCATGTGCGGCCGCCCGCAGTGCGGGCAACCGATCGTCTGCCCCTTGTACGCGGGCGGAACCTTGATTTGCGTTCCGCAGTCACAGCGGATGAACGCGTAGCCGTTGAGCTGCCAGCGCGCGTCGGTGGCCGCGGGCACGCGCTGCAGGTGGTCCTCGGTCGCCGCGCCCAGTCCCTCAGGGTGGCGCAGGAGGAGCGCTGAGCAGCCGTCGGACAGATACACGCGCCGGGCGAGGCGTTCCTGGGCGACAGGCAGTCTCAGAGCATGGCGGCTGAGTCGTTCCAACCCTGCGCGGTCTATGGCCGTCACAGCCTGAACGGCGTGGAGCGAGAAGCCGGTCACCTGGGCACACAAGGGTTAGGCGGGAGGCTACCGATCCCTGCTGCGGGAGGCAGAGCTGATTGTGCGGCACGGGCGCCCCGGCGGGCGTCGTGAGGGCCTGCTGCAGGGCGGCTGACTGTTCGAGCATGCCGTTGATCTCACGAGTGCCGTCACACCGCCGCTCGTCCACCCGCGGTCGCCGCGCCGGGGAAGAGCGGTCTCCGGGATCGGGAGGCCGTGTCCTGGGCCTGAGCCCGTTGCCGTGATCACGTCAACGGGTTATACTATTCTGGAGCTGCAGGGCTCTGTCCTTTGCATCCTTCCCTGTCGGCTCTGGTCACGAGCTCGATAGCAATCGCCACCCAGAACGTGTGCGGCACCCCCCGACCCACGTGAGAGGAGGAGTGCCATGCGTCGTCGCCTGGTGGCTCTCGTAGCCCCGATCTTCCAGTTGGTCTTGACCGGCGGCCCAGTCCGTCCGACCCCCGCATTTGCCCAGAGCGATCCCACGATCACGTTTCTCGACAGCGGCCAGCAACTCGGCCAGGGTGTCTGCTTCTCGCCCACGCTGGGGGACCTGGACGGCGACCAGAACCCCGACCTGTTCGTCACGAACTTCTTCAGCGCCAACAAGGTCTGGATGAACGACGGCAGCGGTCACTTCACGGACAGCGGTCAGAGCTTCGGCTCCGCTACGGGCCACGGGGTTGCCTTGGGCGACTTGGACGATGACGGCGACCTCGATGCCTTCCTCGTCTTCATGGACGCCCCCGCCTGGGTACTGCGCAACAACGGCAGCGGCATCCTCACCGACACGGGGCAGCGCCTGGGCAGTGCCAGCGACGACATGGGGCTGGTGGACTTGGCGGATGTGGATGGCGACGATGACCTCGACGCCGTGGTCTGCAACTACTGGCATCCTGGCCGGGTGTGGGTGAACGACGGCAATGGAACTTTCACCGCCGGCTCTAGCTTCGGTGACGCGACGAGTGGCCCGATGGGTGTCGGCGATCTGGACTCCGATGGCGACCCCGATGTCGTCATGATGAACAACGGGGGCGGTAACACCGTGTGGCTGAACGATGGATCTGGTCTATTCACGGACACGGGTCAGAGGCTGGGGTACACAGATGGGTGGGGCCATGTGAGCTTGGGCGACCTGGACGGCGATGGTGACGCCGACGCCTTCGCCACGAACTCGATCCACGGCAACACCGTGTGGCTGAACGATGGCTCAGGCACCTTCACCTCGGAACTCGTCCTCCCGGGCGACGGCACCCAGAAGGTCGATCTCGGTGACGTCGAGGATGACGGCGACCTCGACGCTTTCACCAGCAACCAGACGCTGGGCAACAGCGTCTGGCTCAACGATGGCCTAGCGGGCTTCACCCCGATCGGTCCTTTCTTCGGAACCTATGTCATGTCGATCACCGCGGGGGACGTCGACGGCGACGCAGACCCTGATGTCATCGTCGGCCGGGACTACGGCCACGGCTCCACCAGCATCTACCTCAACATGACGGCCAGCACCGGAGTCGAGGGCGGTGAGTCCATCCCGGCAATGGCGCTCTTCCGGGAGATTTCGCCGAATCCCTTCGACCAGGGCACCCGGATCAGCTACCTGGTTCCTTCGGCGGGGCACGTGAGCCTGAGGTTGTTCGACCTTCACGGACGGCAGATCCGAACCCTCCTCAGCGGGTCGCAGGATGCCGGCGAGCACGTGATCGCCGTGGAGGGAGGCGCGCTCTCCCGCGGCGCCTACTTCTGCCGACTCGAGACATGGGACGCCGCGGGGCAACGAGTCGTGGCGTCCCGGAAGCTCATCTGCACTCGCTAGAGGAGCCGCGCCGGAGACTAGCGCATCGCCGGGGGCTCATGCCGTCTCGGCCGACCGGTGCCCCTCCCGAAAACCCTTATTTGGACTCCTCCCGCAAGCTGTTTCCCGAGACGGAACAGGGTGACGGCTGGATCTGACTGCACCCGCATATCGATCCCCAAGGTCGCCCGACTGCACACAGAGGAACTGGACAGCACTCGGAAGCTCATGCAGTTCGTCGGCCGCTCTGCCATCGACGAGATCAACTACAGCGCGCTGTCCCGCAACCTGGGGGTCACGAAGTACAAGGCCGAGCAGTACATCGGGTTGCTGGAGGCGGCGTTCGTGGTGCAACGTGCGTTCCCGGCCGGGACCAACGTCCTGAAGGAGCCCAAGATCCTGCTGAGCCTGCCGTACCGGTTGCTGTATCGGGATCTCAGCGATGCAATCGGCGGACTGCGCGAGGACTTCTTCGCGGAGGCCATGCGCCAGGCGCAGATGGACTTCTCCTATCTGAAGAGCACGCGGGGGCAGAAGACCCCCGACTACCTCGTGGACCACGGCGGAGAGAAGCTGGCCATCGAGATCGGCGGTGAGGGCAAGGGCAGACAGCAGTTCAAGGGCGTGACCCCGGATCGCAAGCTCATCTTCACGCACAGTGAAAGAAGTGATGGGATGTATCGTCCGCTGTTCCTGCTGGGATACCTGGTGTAGCCGGACGCGCGAGAACACCGCCGTCCCCGTGCTCGTTCTGTGCGAACGGCCCGGCCGCTCACCCCGCGCGCCAGCTCGACGGCGTTCCTGTGACCCTCATCCCCCCACCATGTGCGGCCGCCCGCAGTGCGGGCAACCGATCGTCTGCCCCTTGTACGCGGGCGGAACCTTGATTTGCGTTCCGCAGTCGCAGCGGATGAACGCGTAGCCGTTGAGCTGCCAGAGCGCGTCGGTGGTCGCGCGCACGCGCCCCATACGCGTCGCCGTGGCCTCGGCATCGCGGCCTTCGGTCGCCGCGGCCGCGCGCGCCTTGGCGGCCAGCCCATCCTGGTGCGAGCGGGGCACCACGCCCACGGGCCGCCCCGTGACCTGGCGGAAGGCCTCGTCGTAGCGGCTCAGGCCCGCCTCCCCGCCCATGGCGCGCAAGATGCGGATGCGCTGCGAGATCGGTGGGTGCGTGGAGGTGAGATCGGACAGGCCCACCTGGGTGACCTTGAGCGGATTGACCAGGAACATCGGCGCTGTGGCCGCGTTCGCCGAGGCCAGACGGTGGGTCGAGGCGCTGATCTTCTCGAGGGCCGCAGCCAGTCCCTCAGGGTAGCGCGTGAAGAGCGCCGAGCAGCCGTCGGCCAGGTACTCGCGCCGGCGCGAGGCGGCGAAGTAGAGGAGCTGCGAGACGATCGGCGCCAGGATCATGAGGAGCACCGCCACGGCCAGGATGATCAGCTCGGCCTGCCCGCCCCCGCGCCCAGCCGAGGTGCGCCGCCGGCTGCCGCCGCGGAAGAAGAGCGTGCGCCGGGCCATCGCCGCCAAGAGCGCGATCGTGCCGACCATGACCGTGAGCGTCGTCATGTAGAGGACGTCGCGGTTCTTGATGTGCGCGAGCTCGTGTGCGATGACGCCCTGCAGCTCGTCCCGGTTCAGGCTTTCGAGCAGCCCGCTCGTCACCGCCACGGAGGCGCGAGTGGGCTCGCGACCGACGGCGAACGCGTTGGGGGCGGGGTCGTCGATGATGTAGATGGCCGGCATCTTGGCGATGCCCGCGGCGATGCACATTTCCTCGACGACGTTGTACAGGACGGGGTGGTGCTCCTTCTCGATGCGGCGCGCCTTCGAGAGCGCGAGCAGCATCGAATCCCCGCTCGTGAAGGTGATGAGCGCGAGGATCCCCCATACGGTCACCCCGACCAGGACCCCCGCGGGGCCGGCGCCCTCGAGCGCGTACTCCCCGATGGCATAGCCCATCGCGGCCAGGAGCAGAACCATCCCGATCACGATCAGCGTCGAACGCTGGCGATTCGCGCGCACGAGTTCCCACATGGCTCCGCCGCTCGGCTCCCCGTCTCGCGGCGGCTAGAACGCGACCTTCGGCGCTTCGCGCTCGACCGCCTCGGCCACCTCGAAGTACTTCTCCTGCTGGAAATTGAACGCGGTCGCGATCAGATTCGACGGGAACACCTGGATCAGGTTGTTCATGCGCATGGCCGAGTCGTTGTAGTACTGGCGGGCGAAACCGATCTTGTTCTCGGTCGAGGAGAGCTCCTCCTGCAGCGCCAGGAAGTTCTGGTTGGCCTTGAGATCCGGGTAGTTCTCGGCGAGGGCGAAGAGCGAGCGCAGGGTCTGCGTCAGCGCGTTCTCCGCCTGAGCCTTCTGAGCGACATCATTGGCCGAGACATTGATCGCCTGCTGGCGGGCCTGCACGACCGCCTCCAGCGTCCCCCGCTCGTGCTTGGCGTAGCCCTTGACCGTCTCGACCAGATTGGGGATCAGGTCGTAGCGGCGCTTGAGCTGGACGTCGATCTGGCTCCAGGCGTTGCGCACGTCGTTGCGCTGGCGCACGAGCCCGTTGTAGAGGCCGATGGCCCAGACGGCGACGATGACGACGAGGCCGATGAGCGCCAGCAGGAACACCAGAGCAATCATGAGCACCTCCTATCTCCCATGAGCCGCCAGGCGGTGGATGCCCCCGCTCTCAGGCGGCGCGTTCGCATCCTACGTGCCTTCGGCCGGCGGGGTTGCGCGACGTGCGTCGGCGTCCTCGCCGCCGGCCGCCGGCCGGCGCCCAAGACTCGCCTCGAAGACCTCGCCCAGGAAGCTCACCACCGGCCGAGCCAGTTGCGCGCCGGTCTTCATGGGCATGGCGCTGATGAGCGCGCCCAGCTCGCCCCGGTCGAGCCAGATCCCATGTCCGCGCGGGCAGAGCTCCACCTGGATAGGTGGATCGCACGGGACGGACTGAGGGCTCATCTTCGCGGGGCAGCGCGGGCACCGGCGCGGGGAGCCTCCGAGAGCGCCACCCGCGCGGGCGGGGTCAGGCGCCGGCATCACGAACTCGCGGCCGGCCTTCTCAGCCAGCAGCTCCACCTCTCCGGCGTCGAACCAGATCCCCTGGCACGCGACACACCAGTCGACCTCGATGCCCTCGTGCTCGACCACGACGAGCGGCTTCTTGCAGGCTGGGCAGTCCATGAGACTTCTCCCCGGGCCACGGGGCAGTCTAGCAGGATGGGCGGCAGGATCAACGCGCGGATTGGCTCCACCTCACAACCGCGCCGCCCCCGCCGCGGTCACGTGCCGGAACACCGCCTCGAGCGTGTTGTCGAGCGTCTCCAGGCGCCGGATGAGGAGATCGTGCTCCACGGCCAGCGCGGCCAGCTCGCGGTAGGCGACCTCGGGATGCTCCGTCACGAACTCGAGGCCCTCGGGTCCCGCGACGCGCACCTCGCGGACGTGGGGCCGCTGCAGCAGCACGGCGGCCAGGTCGCGCGGCCGGTCACAGACGACGTGCACACGGTGCGGGTGGCGATCGCGCAGGTCGAGCAGGAGCTGCTCGATCTTGCCGAAGCCGAGCAGCCGGCCGTGAGCGAGCACTCCGACCAGATCGGTCAACGACTCGATCTCGTGCAGCACGTGTGAGGAGACGAGCAGCGTGCGGCCCGCGCGCGCGAGCGCGAGGATGTGGTCGCGCACCACGCGGCGCGATGGCGGGTCGACGCCCAGGAAGGGCTCGTCGAGCAGCACCAGCTCGGCCTCGCCGGCCAGGACGAGCGCGAGCTTGAGACGCTGGCGCATGCCGCGCGACCAGGTGCCATAGCGGCGGTGGCCGTCGGCGGTCAGCCCGACCAGCTCGAGGCCATGGCGCGCGCGCTCGCGCGCCTCCCGGGGCGCCAGCCCGTGGGCGAGGAAGGCGACCTCGAGGTTGCGCCGCCCCGAGAGGCCGTCGAAGAAGCACTCGGTCGCCGGCACGATGGCGATGCGCCGCCGCACCTCGGTCTGCGAGAACGGCGGGCCGCCGAAGACGCGCACGGCGCCCTCGGAGGGCGGGATGAGGCCGGTCAACACGCGCATCATCGTCGTCTTACCGCTGCCGTTGGGGCCGACGATGCCCGTGATCCCGGGCGACAGCGCCATGTCGACGCGGCTCAGGCCGATCACCTCGCCGTAGAAGACGCTGACCGCCTCGAGGGTGACGGTCGCGGCCCGCGGGGTGCTGTCCGGCGTTTGCGTCACGGCGTCATCTCCCGGCGCACGCGCGCGATCGTCATGCCCAGGCCGATGGCTCCGTACAAGAGGAGCATGAGGAAGCCGAACCAGCCGGCCAGTGTGTCGCCGCCTTCGATGAGGGTCTCCAAGAGCCCTTGCACCGCCTTGATCGGCCCAACCGGCAGGGCGTGCCGTCCCCACACGATCTGGGCCAGCGCGTCGGGGACGAAGAAGAAGCCGAGCGCGATCAGCATCGCCCACCGCCCGCGGCGCGTGGCCGCGCTCGGACCGACCGAGATCCCCGCGTAGCCCCACCCGAGCACGACCGAGACCAGCGCGAGCTTCAGCACCAGCATGGCGGCGCCGGCGGTATCGAGCTGGGCGGTGACCCCCAGCCGCAGGATCGCGATCAACACGCCCGGCAGGAGCATCAGCGCGGCGGAAGGCAGCGCAACGGCGAGCAGCTTGCCCCAGGCGTAGTGCCACGGTTGTACAGGCCGGGTGGCGTAGAGGAAGAGCACCTCCTCGGCCCGGTCGCGCGCGACGCTGGGCGTGCCGATGCCGAGCGCGAGGAGCGCCACCGGCAGCGCCTGGAACTGCAGGAACTCGAGGATGGGGTCGAGATCGATGTGGCTCCCCGTGGCCGTCTCGGCCAGCATGCGAATCACGATCGCGACGGTGAGGATGACGGGCGGCAGAACGCTGAAGAGGAACAGCAGCTTGGTCAGCCGACGCCGGGCGGCCAGCGACACCTCACGGCGCGCGATGGCCCGGATGACGGCGGAGGAGGCAGGCGCTTCGCGTTCAGGCATGATCGCGCTCCATCATCCGCACGACCGCATCCTCCAGCGTCAGCGCCACGCGGCCCAGGTGGCGCACCTCGAGGCCCCGGGCGCCGGCCAGGCGCCAGAAGGCGCGCAGGTCGTCGTCGCCGCGCGAGAGGAACGTGAGCCGATCGCCGTCGCTGGCCAGCACGCGCACGCCCGCGCCCGCTAGCGCCTCGGCCAGCGCGCCGATGCCGTGGCCGGCGGCCACCAGCGTGCCGGCGGCCGAGGAGACCAGCCCCTCGATCGGCCCGGCGTAGGAGACCATGCCGGATTCGAGCAGGAGCAGCTCGTCGCACAGCCCGTCGGCGTCCTGCAGGATGTGCGTGCTCAGAAGGATGCGCCGCCCCTCGTCGCGCAGAGCCTGGATCAGGGTGAGAAGCTGCGAGCGGCCGGCGGGGTCGAGTCCGACCGTCGGCTCGTCGAGGATGAGCACCTCCGGATCGTGTACAAGACACATCGCCAGCTTGCAGCGCTGGCGCATCCCGGTCGAGTACGTGCGCGCGGGCCGGTAGCGCTCCTCGCCGACATCGAGGGCATCGAGCACGCGGTGGCCGCGGCGCAGCGACTCGCGGCGCGTCAGACCGCTGAGCGTCCCGGCGAAGGTCACCGCATCGATGCCCGAGCCACCCGGGAAGATCCCCGCCTGCTCCGCCATCACGCCGGCGCGCGTACGCACCTCGCGCGCGCGGGCGGGCACCTCGAGGCCGAGGGCGCGGATCGTCCCGCTCTCCTGGCGCAACACGCCCAAGAGCGCGCCGATCAGGGTCGACTTGCCCGCGCCGTTGGCGCCCACCAGGCCGACCGCGCGCCCGCTCAGCCGGGCGGTCAGGCCCTGCAGCACGGGGCGTCCCCCCCGGGAGAGACGGAGCTGATCCAGCTCGAGCCAGGCGTCGTTCATCAGCACAGCTCCGGCAGCTTCTTGTTCGCGAAGATCGCCGCCCCGGCGAGGGTGGCGCCGGTCGCGACCACCAGCAGCACCAGGGTCGAGACGAGCGGGTCGGCGGACGGGACGGGCACGGTGATGGGGATCCGGAACGGATCCGAGAAGTCCGCGAGGGTTCGCACGTGGTGCGAGGGCGCGAGCACACGCAGGCCGATGGGGAGCCGCCCCAGGGGGTAGTCGAAGATGGCGTAGATCGCCAGATTGAGGATGAGCCCGCGCGGGGAGAGGAGGTGGACGACGCCCGCGAGCGCGGTGTAAACGCAGGCCCCGAGGACGATCGCCGCCAGCTCGCGCGCGGTGCCCTGTCCCAAGTCTCCCGCGATCAGCTTGAGCACCACCATGAGCGCGACGGTGGCAGCGGCCAGCAGCAGCGCCGCGGCCGCCGTGCGCACGGCGGCGAGCGTCCCGCGCGGGACCGGTCCCAAGAGGGGATAGAGCAGCGTCCGCTGGGTGATCCCGTCGCGCAGGGCCATTTCTCCCAGCAGCGCCGCGAGGAGCGGCACGCCGGGCAGGATGATGAAGTGCTGGAAGTCGCTCAGCGATTCGGGTGAAACGAGGCCCAGGAAACGTCCGGCCGCGACCGCCGCGATGAGGAGAATGCCGATGGGGATGGCGATCCGCGCGGCGCGCAGCGTCGTGATCGGGGCGATGTAGGATCGCCAGGCGATGAGCGCGGATCGGATCATTCCCTCTCCTGCAGCCTAGCCCCGTGTCCGGCGCGCGTCCAGAAGCGCGCGGCGCCAGGGGTCACGAGTTCGTACGTGCCGCAGGAACCAAGGGTTTCGGCCGCCGCCCCACGGGCTGTCCCGCCGGCCGCGCGGGCCAGGAACAGACCCGGCCCCCGAGGGTTCAGCAGTGCCAGCCGGTGACGATATTTGAGAGGTCACGGGCGCGGCGGACGACCCGCCGGCAGGCGGAGCGCGGGGGAGCGTCAGGCGTGGAGCGGGCAATCATCGTCGAGCAGCTACGTGCGGCCGGGCTGGCCGACGACGAGGCCGATGACCTCGCCGGCCGCCTCCTGCGCCTGCTGACCGAGGGGACCGGTGAGCCCGAGACGTGGTCCCGCATCACCCGCGACATCCTCAACCCAGCCCTCCCGTTCGCCGTCGATCGGCTCCTCTTCGAGACCACCTACGCGTCCTGGGACACGGTGCGAGGCCCGGCGCCGGCGTGGATCCCCACCTCGGACGAGATCGGCCGCACGAACATCGCCCGCCTGATGGCGCAGCGCGGGCTGCGGCGCTACGAGGATCTCTACGCCTGGTCGATCGCGGAGCGGGCCGAGTTCTGGAAGACCGTGATCGCCGCGCTGGGCATCCGCTTCCGGCGGCCCGCCCGCGCGACCCTCGACCTCTCGACCGGCGTACGAGCCCCGCACTGGCTGCCCGGCGCGCGCTTCAACATCGTCGAGAGCTGTTTCGGTGCGCAGCCCGGGAGCGTTGCCATCCACTATCAGCATGGCGACGCCGTGGGCACGGTCACCGTGGGTGAGCTCGAGCAACTGACCTGGCAGGTGGCCAACGGGCTGTGGGAGCTGGGACTGGTGACCGGCGATCCGGTCGCCATCGCCATGCCGATGACGGTCCCGGCCGTTGCTGCCTACCTGGGCATCCTGGCCGTGGGCGGTGTGGTCGTCTCGATCGCCGACAGCTTCGCGCCGCACGAGATCGCGACGCGCCTGCGGATCACCGATGCCAAGGCGATCATCACCCAAGACGTGGTGATCCGCGGGGGCCGGCGGCTGCCGATGTACGAGAAGGTCCAGGGGGCCGGCGCGCCGGTGGCCGTCGTCGTGCCCGCCGAGAAGCGGCTGGCCCTGCCCCTGCGCGATGGGGACCTCGCTTGGCCCGAGTTCCTGAGCCAACGCCGCGGCTTCGACCCCGTCGACCGCGGCCCCGATGCGCACATGAACGTGCTCTTCTCGTCGGGCACGACCGGTGAGCCGAAGGCCGTGCCCTGGAACCAGACGGTGCCGATCAAGTGCGCGGCCGATGCCTGGCTGCACCAAGATGTACAGCCGGGCGACGTGCTCGCTTGGCCCACCAACCTCGGTTGGATGATGGGGCCGTGGTTGATCTTCGCGAGCTTGATCAACCGAGCCTCGATGGCGCTCTACTACGACGCCCCCACCGGGCGTGGGTTCTGCGAGTTCGTGCAGAATGCGGGCGTGACGATGCTGGGCGTAGTGCCGAGCCTGGTGAAGACCTGGCGCGCCGGCGACCTCACGCGCGGTCTCGACTGGGGCGGGATTCGGCTCTTCAGCTCGACCGGAGAGTGTTCGAACGAGGAGGACATGCTCTGGCTCATGAGCCGCGCGCGATATCGGCCGGTGATCGAGTACTGCGGCGGTACGGAAATCGGGGGGGGTTACATCACGGGCACCCTCGTGCAACCCGCCGCCCCGGCGACCTTCTCGACTCCGGCGCTGGGGCTGGGGGTCGAGATCCGCGATCAGGACGGACACCCGACCGAGAACGGGGAGGTTTTTCTCGTCCCGCCGTCGATCGGGCTCTCGACCGAGCTGCTCAATCGCGACCACCACGCGATCTACTTCACGGGCACCCCCACGGCGAGCGACGGTACGCCGCTGCGCCGGCACGGCGATCAGATGGAACGGCTCAGCGGCGGCTACTTCCGCGGCCACGGCCGGGCCGACGACACGATGAACTTGGGCGGCATCAAGGTGAGCTCGGTCGAGATCGAGCGCGCGCTGGCCGAGGTGACCTGGGTCACCGAGGCGGCCGCGATCGCCGTCGATCCGCCGGGCGGGGGGCCCAGCGACCTCATCGTCTACGTCGTTCCGGCGCCCGGCGCGCCGGATGACCGCGCCGAGCTCCAGACCGCGCTGCAGCAGGCCGTTCGCCAGACGCTCAACCCGCTCTTCCGGATCCAGGACGTCGTCGTGACCCAGACGCTCCCGCGCACCGCCACCCAGAAGGTCATGCGGCGACGGCTGCGGGAGCTGTACCGCGAGCGGTTCTCGGCCTGAGCAGCATCGGTCCGTCTCCGCCCTCGCCCGCAAGGCCAGACCTCGAAGCGCAGGACGCGGTTGCGGCGGAACACCTTCTTCAGCTATAAGTTGCCAGAATCCTTTCCGTGCATGTCGTTGAGCCTGCGGCACCCAGCACAGGAGGTCCTCATGGACTTCAACTTGAACGAAGAGCACCGCATGATCCGCGATACCGTGCGCGATTTTGCCGAGAACGAGATCAAGCCCGTGGCTGCCGAGCTGGACGAGAAGGAGCAGTTCTCGGTCGAGCTGACGAAGAAGATGGCGGCCATTGGCCTCTTCGGCATCACCGTGCCCGAGACCTATGGCGGCCAGGGCATGGATTACCTCGCTTACATCATCGCAGTAGAGGAGCTGGCGCGGATCGATGGTTCGCAGGCCGCCACCGTGGCCGCGGGCAATTCGCTTGGCATCGGGCCGCTGTACTACTTCGGCACCGAAGCCCAGCGCAAGAAGTACCTGCCCAAGCTCTGCTCCGGGGAAGCCCTCTGGTCGTTCGGTCTCACCGAGCCGAACGCGGGCTCCGACTCGCGCGGTTCGCAGACCACGGCGCAGCAGGACGGGAACGGCTGGAAGATCAACGGCGCGAAGATCTTCATCACCAACGGCAGCAATCCGCTGTGCGCGGGCACCACGGTCCAGACGGTGACCGATCGCAAGGACGGCAAGCCCGAATTCACCTGCTTCATCGTGGAGATGGGTACCCCGGGCTTCACGGTCAAGACCATGCACCAGAAGCTCATGTGGCGCGCCTCGGATACGTCTGAACTCTACTTCGAGGACTGCCGCGTGGCGGCCGAGAACATGTTGGGCCAGCGGGGTGCCGGCTCGAAGCAGATGTTGCAGACGCTGGACTCGGGCCGCCTGGCGATTGCCGCCATGGGGCTCGGCTGCGCGCAGGGGGCCTTCGAGCTGGCGCTCGAGTACGGCAAGCAACGCGTGCAGTTCGGTCAACCGATCATCAAGTTCCAGTCGACCGCCTTCAAGCTGGCCGACATGGCGACCAAGATCGAGCACGCGCGCGCGCTCCTGTACAAGGCCTGCTGGCTGCGCGACACAAAGCAGCCGTTCGCCAAGGAAGCGGCGATGAGCAAGCTCTACTGCTCAGAGATCGCCAGGGAGGTGGCCGACGAGGCAGTTCAGATCCACGGCGGCTACGGGCTCATGAAGGAATACCCGATCGAACGGTTCTACCGCGATCAGCGATTGCTGCAGATCGGCGAGGGTACCTCGGAGATCCAGCGGCTGGTCATCTCACGGTACATCGGCTGCTGACCGCGTCCGGGTCGCCGGTGAAGGCGTTGCGGGGCGTTGAAAGGGGGGAGGGTGATGGAGCATCTGACGTTCGAGAAGCGGGGCAACACGGGCATCCTGACGGTGAATCGTCCCAAGGCACTCAATGCGCTCAATCGCGCCGTGCTGGAGGAGATGGACACCTTCCTCAGCGAGACCGTCGATGCCGAGGATCTGCGCGCGTTGATTCTCACCGGCGCGGGGGACAAGGCCTTCATCGCCGGAGCCGACATCGCCGAGATGAAGCCGATGACCCATCTCGACATGATGGCCTTCTGCGACCTGGGGCAACGCGTCACTGTGCTGCTCGAGACAATCGACATGGTCACGATTGCCGCGGTCAACGGCTACGCCCTGGGCGGAGGGCTCGAGATGGCCCTGGCCTGCGATTTCATCTACGCCAGCGAGAACGCCCGGCTGGGGGTGCCGGAGGTGAGTCTGGGCCTGATTCCCGGATTCGGGGGCACGCAGCGGCTGACCCGGGCGGTGGGCATGCGCCGGGCCAAGGAGCTCACTTTCACGGGCAGGATGATCCTGGCCCAGGAGGCGCTGACCATGGGGCTGGTCAATCAGGTCGTGTCGCCCACCCAGCTCATTGCGGCCTGCCTGCAGGTGGCCGAGGCGGCCGAGAAGAACGCCCCGGTGGCGGTGACCCAGGCCAAGCGTGCCATCAACATGGGCGCGAGCCTGGCGATGGCCGACGCGCTCGAGCTGGAGAAGCAGTGCTGCGTCGCGGCCTTCGCCACCGAAGATCGCCTCGAGGGGATGACCGCGTTCCTCGAGAAGCGCAAGGCGGCGTTCCGGGGGCGGTAGGGGCGGGCTGAGACCTGCCGCCGGGCGAAGTGGCCTCGTCGCGGCCGATCCGGGGGTGCGTGACATGAACACCGACATTCGCGGGAAGGATGACATCCTCAGGGTGCTCCAGGAGCATGCGCCGGAATTGCGCTCGTTGGGTATTCAGCGCATCGGGCTCTACGGGTCTTTCGCGCGCGGGGAGTCACGGGATGCGAGTGATATCGACCTACTGGTGGAATTCCGTCCCGGGCAGAAGACCTTCGATCGCTTCATGGAGCTCTGCTTCCTCTTGGAGAAGCTCTTCCAGCGACGCGTCGACGTCGTGACGCTCGAGGGGTTGAGCCCCCACCTGGGCCCGCGCATCCTGAAGGAGGCGATCTATGTCTCCGTCGCCGCTTGAGCACCTCCAGCACGTCCTCGATGAAGCGGACTACCTGGCGGAAATCACAGCGCGTCTGACGCAAGAGCAATTCCTGCAAGACGAGACGGCGAAGCGGGCAATCGCACGGAGTCTCGAGGTCATCGGAGAGGCGATCAAGGCGGCGCCGGAGAGTCTCAGGGCGCGATATCCGGACGTCGAATGGCGCACCATTGCGGGAATGCGAGACAGGATTGCGCACCACTACTTCGGAATCGACTACGAACTCGTATGGGACGCGGCCACGAAGAAGGTTCCCAATCTACGCCGACGGATCAGCGAGATCCTGAAGCGCGAGCGCGGTGGCCGCCCCTGATCGCTGACCATGATCCGGCAGCGTGAGAAGCGTTCGTTGCGCAACAGGCGTCAGGGGGGCTCCACTTGTCCTTCGTGAGTGCCGGTCGACCGAGAACCCAGTGCATGGAGCCCATTCCCGATGAGACGCATTCCCAGTGACACGAAGGAAACGTGATCTGGCCCCCTGTGTGGGCGCCTGTCTTGCCATCCAGTCCGGGGACGAGCGCCTGATCTCCCACGCTGGTCTCAAGCTCCTCGGCCAGCGCCTGGGAGCCGAGATCTGGATGGACGCCGGTGCTACCGCGCGTCGGGGAGAGGATGAGTGACCGAGGGGTCAGTCGAGGCTTTCCTCCCCCCCGTCGTCAGATTCAGGCGCACTGTCCTGGAGACGCCGTGGATCGGCTGCACATACTCGTGTCTGACCATCCTCTTCTCGAGGCGCTCGTTCGGCGGCACGATCTCGTACATCAGCCCCTGCGGCGTGTAGCGGACGGCCCGAACATCGACCTCCTCGGCCCCACCGGATCCCAGCAGCATCGCCTTGGACCCAGCAGCCACCACGCACACCCAGTCTCTGGTTCCGTCATGCGCCAGCTCCTCTGCGCGAACGGGTCTGGGCTCCATGGCTCGGTAGGACTCCAGCAAGTCGAAGAGCGCTGCCTCCTGGGCATGCTCTCCGCGCCGGGTGGCAATTGCGATGGCGGTTCTCAAGACGTGCCCGAATTCCTTGGCCAGCGTCTCCGTCAGGCGCAGGCTGCTGTACGTCAGATCGTAGACGCAGGCACCCTGGCAGGGATGCGAACCCAGGGGGGAGCTGCCGGCGTGGAAGCCGCCCACACTCAGGTCTCGCTCCTGTAGCGCGCAGGCCACGCCGAAGGCCTCTCGGATCAGGAGGGCGAGCGCTTCGGAGCAGCACGTCTTCGCGGGGATGAACCAGCACACCCCGGTGGTCTGGAAGAAGCGGTTGACAGGGCGCGGACTGTAGGGTGAGCCTCGCGCAGCGCATGGCCGAAGTCCAGTTCTCCCATTCGCCGACCGTCGGTGCTTTCGACCTGGAAGTTCTGTTCCGTGCAACTGCGCAGCGGGAACTCCCGATGCGGGCCGCCTCCGCACGTTGCTTCAAGGAGTAGAGGTCCCCACTGATGCTCTCGCTCTGGTTCAGCTCAGTGGCCAACATGCGCCCGAAGGCCTCCGGCAGGGTGGAGAATTCCTTCGGCATTCTTGTCTCGGCCCTGTCCGCATACTCTCGAGCGGCGCAAAGGGCATGGGCATACTGGATGTACCTGTTCTCAAGGTGGAGCCAGTTGCGCTCGAGTTCGGACCTCAAGTAGGCGCCGAGAGTCCGGCCGGTACTTCTCAGGCGATCGGCCCGATCCAGCACGAGGCACACTCCGGACCCCTTCCGGCCGGCCCGACCCAGGCGCTGCCAGAGCGACTTGGCCGTTGGCGGAAGATCCAGAAGCACGACTGTGCCGATTTCGCCGATGTCGAGCCCCTGCTCGAGCGCGCTGGTCGACACCACGCCGGACAGCGCGCCGGAGGCGAGAGCAGCCTGGATTCGGAGACGATCCTCGGCTTCGTAGCCCGCGCGGTAGGGCAGGATCCCGGTCGCATTCTCGGACTCATCCACCTCGGAGTCGGCATCGGCACCGGGATCCGTGTCCGTCGCCGGTCGGGACCGGTGCAGAGCCGGCACAACCTGCTCAACGAGCTTGCGGGAGTCGGCAAACGCCAGGAATCGACCGGCGCTGTTCGTCCGCAAAGCCTCCAGCAGTCCTACGATGGAGTCGAAACCCTTGCCCTGGGGCTCCCTGAGGAGCAGCACCGTCTTGGGCTGGCGCCCGGCTCCATCCTCGGCTGGGCCAAAGACCCGGGCTGTGCGACCCTTCAGGGCCCGCAAGAAGGCATCCGGCTCACCCAGGGTAGCCGTGCTGGCGATCAGCCGATGGCCCGGGGATGCCGCGGCGAGCCGTCTCAAGAAGTACGCGGCATTGGTCCCGAAGACGCCATCGTAGACGTGTGCCTCGTCCAGGACAAGGAGCCCGAGGGCGTCCATGAACTCGACGATCGGACCCCTGCCGAGATTGCCCATGAGCCAGGCATGAGCCACGTCCGGCGTCATGACGACGACATCGGACTGGCGCAGGATGTTGGGCCTCGCCTCTGTAGGCACCCCACCATCGATGTACCCGGCCGTGCGCCCGAATGGGTGCAGGATCGCTTCCCACTTGGAGATCCGGTCCTGGATCAACGCACGCAGTGGGTATAGGGCCAGGATCTTCGACATGTCCTCGGTGAGCAAGTGGTCGACAGCGCAGGCCATGAAGATGAGGCTCTTGCCCGAGGCGGTGGAGGTCGCCAGACAGAGGTCCTCACCGGTCAGAAATGCCGAGATCGCCTCCGCCTGATGGGAGCAGAGACCATCCGGATGGAGCTTCTGCAGGTACTCGCGCAGGCGTGGATCCAGCGTCTCGGGAACCCGCGCGACGCTGGGCGGAGGCCGCCGATCTCCTCGCGCTCCGTCACCTCGAAACGGCTGGCGGCGATCGCTTCGGCGAGCATTGATGAAATGGGATCATGGTCATTCTACCCCCCTAGGGAAAGCCCAATCAGCTATCTCCGCGCTCCTGGCGGCAGGATCCCCAGTCCGCGGGAAGCGTGCGCGCCAGTGTCGGCGCATGGATGCGCGATGTGCGCTTGCCGGGTGATGCCATAGCGATGATCATGGCGGTCCTTCTCGATGCGGAGCGAATGCGTGACCGCGTCGCTCTGCCTCGGTGCGTGACGCGTTCAGACGGATTCTACCTGAAGACGCCGCCGCACTGCGCCGAAAGACGCGCCGCGGGTGCATCTTGTGTCTGGCAATCGCAACGGTAGTCTAGGCTGCGTGGCAATAGCCTGTACAAGTCACTGCATCAAGTAGGCAATGGTCACGCGATGGCCAGGCTGAGCCGATTGCCTGCACATGTCAGAGTGTGGTCACTCCCGCCCGATGTAGTACCGCGCCCCGAGCGCCGCGTTGAGGCGGAACTCCGTCTCGGGAATGAGATCCATCAGCGGCGCGATCTCGAAAAAGAAGTCGAGCGGCGCATCGTTGATGTAGAACGCCAAGCCCAGGGGCACGCGCACGCCCAACCAGGTATCGTCTTCCCCGCCTTTCAGCCGCGCGCCCAGGCCGTAGTAGAAAGGCGAGCGCCGATACCGCTCCCCGGCGAAGCTCCGGGTGTGGATCAGGTAGTCCCCGTGGATGTGGAAGGCGTCTTCGTCCAGGAAGGACCAGGCGATGCCCGCGGCCAGCGCCGTCCGGGTCCCGGTCCACTGCTTGAGCGCGATGCCGGTCGGTTCCCCCACGATCAGCCCCAGGCCGAAGCCGTCCTCCTGCGCCATCGTCGCAGCCGGCAACAGGGCCGCGCACAGCATCAGCCAGACTATCTTCATGGATCCCCCTCCGGTGACCCGGACGCTTCCAGGGCCTCCGGGCCGAATCCCAGGCATGTAGGTCGCACGACCTCCCGCTCAGTCCCCATCAGATGTACAACTTGTCCTTGTCGACCTCCTCGCGCAGGATGCGCAGCTCCTCGTCGGTGGGCTCCTCGTTGCGACCGACCTTGGCCGGCATGATCAGCTCGAACCCGGTGCTGGCGAGGACCTGCTCCGTTTCGACGCCCGGATTGAGGGCCTTCAGGCGCATCCGCTTTGACTGCGGCTCGAAGTCCAGCGTGCACAGATCGGTCACCACCATGTAGGGACCGGTGTTCGCCGGCAGACCGGCCCGCTCGCGCGCACCCGGGCCCGCCAGGTAGCCTGGGGTCGTGATGAAGTCGACCTTCGGCACGAAGCTGCGCGCCGACTGGCGCATGATGATGATCGTCTGCCAGCAGGCCGAGCCGACGTCGTTGGCGCCCCCCGATCCGGGCAGCCGCACCTTGGGCTTGGGCTGCGCCCCGATCACCGTGGAGTTGAGATTGCCGTAGGGGTCGATCTGGGCCCCGCCGAGGAAGCCGTACTCGATGAAGCCGCGCTGAGAAGTCTCCATGATGTCGCAGATGCCCGAGGCGTAGAGGCCCTTGTTGTACGTGCGCATGTCACCAACCGCCAGCGGCAGCTTCTCGAGAATGGCGCCCGTGCCGCCGAACTCGAAGACCGCCATCAGATTGGGGGCGTGCATGCGCTGGGCGAGGGAGGCGGCCAGCATGGGGACGCCGGTGCCGATGAACGCGGTGGTGCGATCGACCATCGTCCGGCTGGCGAGACAGATCATCAGTTCGGTGCCGTTGTAGCGCTCGGCCATCTCAACCCTCCTTCCGGATGCGCAGGCTCTCCAGCCGGTCGCGGCCGATCAGGTCCAGGTACGCCTGGTGGTCCTTGAGGTCGTAGACGTGCTTCTTGAGGTAGGCCTGTGTCTTGCCCGCGTCCTTGGCGTCCTCGTAGTACTGCTTGATGTGGGGCTCGTCGCGCTCGTACATCCCGCTCATCTCGCCGGGATGCGAGCCGAAGGGGGCGTGCACGACGGCATCGACCTGATAGTAGGGGATGATCGTGCGATCGGGGGCCTCGCGGATGACGTCGGTGGGCACGATCTCCTCGGTCGAGACGATCAGCCGCTTGGAGGCGCCCGCCATCTCGCGGGCGAACCCGGAGATGCCGTCGATCTGGCAATTGCCGTGGATGTCGGCGCGGTTCACGTGGATGAAGCCGACATCCAGCACCAGGGCGGGCAGGAGGCACACCGGCATGCCGGTGAAGGGGCACTCGATCACCTTGGCCGAGGAGTACTTGAGCGTGTCGGTCCCGAGCATCGAGCGCACGGGGATGAAGGGGATGCCCATGGCCGCCGCCTTGAAACGCCAGGAGATCGCGGCATTGGACCACTCGGCCACGCTGCGGACATACCCCGACTCGACGGCGCGGCGGGCGTTGGGAGAGACCCCGTAGACTTCGAGGCCGATGTAGGTCCAGTCGAGCTCGCGCAGGCACCCGGCCCCGAACAGCAACTCGATCTCGAACACCCCCTGGCCCACGCAGCGTAGGTTCTTGTAACCCTGACGGATGATCTCGTGCGCCAGCGACATCGGGCACCGCACCGTGCCGTACAGCTCGGTGCCGATGTAGTCGCCGTCCTTGAGGAAGCGCTTGACCGCCTCCGCCTCGGTCATGCGTTTGTCGACGAGCGCCTTGTCCTTGGCCCGATTGATGGCACGGAACTCGTCGAGATCGAAGGACTGGATCATCGGGCCAATCCCCTCCTCGATCACCTTGATCGTCTTGTCGCTCATGCCCTACCCCTCAGTGTTCTTCGTTCCGATCGGCGCGGCGGGTCCTTCGTGGCGACCCTCCGCACCTGCTCCCGTCGGGATGGCGATGCGGAAGGTCGTCCCGCCACCGCTCGAGTTGTACTCCAAGCGGCCGCCGAGTGTCTCGATGATTTCGCGCGAAATCGAGAGGCCCAGACCCAGCCCGCTCCCGCTGCGGCCGTCTTCCTTGGTCGTGAAGAACGGCTCGAAGATGGCCGTGCCGATCTCGGCCGGGATGCCCGGGCCATGGTCTGTGACCGTGAACTCGAGCTGGCCGGGTCCGGTCTGCAGAACCACCTCGACGCTGCTGCCACGCGGCGAGGCCTCGATCGCGTTCTGGATGATGTTGAACAGCACCTGGAAGAGCAGATTGCGCGGGAGTGTTGCCGGGACCGGGCCGGGGGGCAGGCTGGAGTGCAGCGTGACGCCAACCTGCCGGCAGCCCGGCTCGAGCAGGGCCAGGACGTCGCGCACCGCGGCGGCAACGTCCAGCTCGCACGGGCTCTCCTGCTCCGGCCGGTAGAGGTCGAACATCTGGCGCACGATCGCGGCGATCCGATCGATCTCGCGGCGGATGCGCGGGATGTAGTGCCCGTAGGGATGGTCGGCCGGAATGGCGCTCTCGATGAGGCTGAAGGAATTCTTGATGCCGGCCAGGGGGTTGTTGATCTCGTGCGCGATCCGCGCGGCCATGCGACCGTTGGCCGCGAGCCGTTCGATGGCCATGCGCTGGCGCTCCAGCTCGCGGATCTCGGCGGTGCGGCGTTCGAGCAGCGCTTCGAGGTCCCGGTTGTACTGCTGTAGCTGCTCCTGGCTACGTTTCACCGCCAAGTGGGCGGCCTGGCGAAGGCGCGCCTCGCGGATCTCCCGCTCGACCGCCGGCGCCAGCCGCGCGAGGTTGTCCTTCATGATGTAGTCGTGCGCTCCGGCCCGCATGGCCGCGACGGCCGTTTCCTCGCCGATCGTACCGGAGACGACGATGAAGGGGATCTCGAGCCCGCTCTGCCGAACGATATCCAGCGCCTCGATCGCGGTGAGCTGCG
This sequence comes from uncultured bacterium, assembly GCA_964506245.1. Classification (GTDB taxonomy): domain Bacteria; phylum Eisenbacteria; class RBG-16-71-46; order CAIMUX01; family WJJG01; genus CAZDKK01. Next base: position 39,847 of record CAZDKK010000008.1, read on the forward strand.
GCAGGGAATAGTCGGCGATGATGACGTCCCAGACTCGCTCGGCCAGGGCGGTCGAGATCCCTTCCAGGGTCTCGACCCGCCGGCTCTCCACCGTGAAGCCGTCCTGCTGCAGGCGGCGGACGAGCAGCCAGGCATCGTCCTCGTAGTCCTCGATCAGCAGCACGCGCAGATGGGAACTCATGGCTTCATGCTAGCGCCCGAACCGGTTGGAAGCAATTGCCTGGATGCGCCGTCCGCCGGGGGGTCTCATGAAGGACCCGCGCCGGACGAAGAGAAGACGTGGGTGGCCGGCCAGGCTATAGTCTCCCGGGTCCCACAGCGCGGGACAGCGCCCCGAGGCGGAGCCTCCGGAACCCGGACCCGCGCGTCGAATCGACACTGGGTGGCATGATGCACACGATCGAGACGCCCCATGGCGCCCTGCCGCTTCCGGCCTTCCTTCCGGACGCGACCCGCGCGGTCGTGCGCGCGGCGGATGCGGCCGATCTGCAGGCCTGCGAGGTGCAGGGCCTGATGGTCAACGCCCTGCATCTGGCCGCCCGGCCCGGCCTCACCCTGATTGCCGCCCTCGGGGGCGTGCACCGCTTCATGGGCTGGGATGGCCCGATTGCCAGCGACTCCGGGGGATTCCAGCTCTTCTCGATGATGGGGACGCGACCGGGCGCGGGGTCGGCCCGGCTGGTGAGCGTGACCGACCGCGGTGCCGTCGTCGCCGTTGCCGGACGCGCGCGCACCATGCGCTTGACGCCCGAGAGGAGCATCGAGCAGCAGTGGCACTTGGGGGCCGACCTGCTGTTCTGTCTCGACCAGTGCCCGCCACCTCAGGCGTCTGGCGCGGTGGAACGGGAGAGCGTGCGGCGAACCCTGGTCTGGGCGCGCCGGTGCAAGCAGGTGTTCGCGACGCTCTGCGCTGCCGCTGGGTTGCCGCCTGGCGGCGCCCTGGCGCCCCGGCCCCGGCTGTTTGCAATTGTACAAGGGGGTGCAGATCGTGAACTGCGCCGGGAGTGTGCTTTGGAGCTTGCCGCGATCGGTTTCGACGGCTACGGCTTCGGTGGGTGGCCGGTCGACGATGCAGGTCGGCTCCTCGACCTGGTGGGCTACGTCGCCGCTCAGCTCCCACCGGGCAGCCTGCTGCACGGCCTGGGGATCGGCAAGCCCGACACCCTGGTGAACGCCTGGCGTGCGGGCTACCGCCTCTTCGATTGCGTGATTCCGACGCGGGATGGCCGGCACGGGAGATTGTACTACTTCCGTGAGGAGCCCGAACGCAGCTCGTTGGAGGGGCGCGACTTCTACGGCGAGATCGGGATCGGGGCCGAGCGCTACGCGCGTGAACACCGGCCTGTGGACCCAAGCTGCCGGTGTCCCCTGTGCGCGCGCTACTCCACTGCGTATCTCCACCACCTCTTCGCCATCCGCGATGCGGCCGGGGCGCGTCTGGCCACCTTGCACAACTTGACCTTCTACACCCGGCTGATCGGCCGGCTGCGGGGGATGGCATGACGGGGCGGCGGGACGCGCGCGGCCCGGCCGACGAGGCGCGCATGGACGAGGTGGTCGCCCTGATGCGGCGCGGTCGCAAGTACGCCACGCTGGCGGACGAGACGTTGCGACGGATGGCTGGCTGGGCCGCGCGTCGCCATCCCAGCCCCCGGGACGCGGCCCGCGCCGCACGCCGCAAACTCCATCAGGTCTATGGCGCCTACCTGTCCCCCGGGGATCTTGGCGCGGCCGAGCGGTTGCTTGCCGGCGTGCCGGCCGATGCGCCGCGCGAGGCGGTGGCGGCTGCTGCGCGGGAGATCCTCGGCCGGCACGCGTCCAGCGCAGAACGGCTGGGGTTCATGGAAGCGCTCTACCGGGCGATCTGGGAGGCGGCCGGGGGGCCGCAGTCGATCGGCCGCGTTCTCGATCTGGCCTGCGGACTGCATCCCCTCGCGCTGCCCTGGATGGGTCTCGAGCGCGAGGTCGAGTACATCGCCTGCGACCTCGACCTCCGGCTGGTGTCGCTGGTCGAGGCCTTCCGGCGGCGGTGGGGCCAGGCCGGGCGCGCCCGGGCGCACGACCTGTTGTGCGGGCCGCTGCCGCGCGGAGCGCAGCGCGCGGATGTCGTCCTGCTCCTCAAGACCCTGCCTTGCCTCGAGCGCCAGGAGGCGGGGGCCGCGCTGCGCCTGCTGCGTTCTCTGTCCGCGCGCCTGGTGGTGATTTCCTTCCCGGCGCAGAGCCTGGGTGGGCGGGAGAAGGGGATGCGCGCGCACTACGAGACCTTTGCCGCCACGCTGATCGAGGAACTGGGCGCGCGCGCGCAACGGCTGGACTATCCGACCGAGACGCTCCATCTGCTGCAGCCCGTCGTCGGCGCGAGACGCTCCGCGCAGCACGGACCGGCGCCTGCAGAAGGTGGGTCGTTCAGTGCGGGTCCGGCGGACTGCCGCGCGTGCCGCCCGCGCCGAAGATCTTGCTGAACGCTTCGTCGGTCGCGGTGACGGCCCGCTCCAGCAGCGCCCGGTAGCGCTCCAGCAGGTCGCGACCCCGGGGGGTGAGGGTCGATCCGGAGCTGCCGCCGCGACCGGCGTGCGACTCGATCAGCGCGTAGCCGAGGCGGGCTTCCGCGCGGCGCACGCGTCCCCACAGCGCGCGGTAGGACATCCCCAGTGCCGTTGCAGCCGCGGCCAGAGAGCCGTGCTGGTCGATGGCGTCGAGAATGAGCATCCGTCCCTTGCCGAAGACCGAACGACCCTCGGCGTCGTCGATCCACAGCGACAAACGGGGACGGAGCCGGGTGCCTTTGTCGCTCATGCGCGTAGGGTGACACCGCGGGGCGGAATTGCCAAGCAGTTCGTGCAGGGCGCGCGGCTCATCGAGGCCGGCTCCCCGGCTGGTCAGTCCTCGCGGACGAGCATGTAACCTTCGCCGCGGATCGACTTGATGAGCCTCGGATGGCGCGCATCGTCGCCCAGCTTGCGGCGCAGGCGGGCGACGCGCAGGTCGACGGTCCGGTCGAGCCCGTCGTACGGGAACCCTCGCAGTCGGGAGCAGATCTCCCGGCGCGCCACGGCATGGCCGGCCCGGCGCGCGAGCAGCCACAGCACATCGAACTCCGCGGTGGTCAGATCGATCCAGCGCCGGTCGACGCACGCCGCTTGGCGCCCAGCATCGAGAGGCAGTCGTCCGCGCCGGCCGCCAGGCAGGCCAGCTCGTTCTGGACCCCGCTGTGGTTCGTGAGGACGAAGATGGGATTGGCGTAGCCGTGGCGGACCTCGCGGCAGAGCGCGAGCAGACCGGTCATGGGCAGGGCAAGGTCGAGCACCACCACATCCGGCCGCGCATGGCGGACCAGCATCGGTGCGCCCTCCGCGGAGGTGTGGGTCGACACCGCAACGCCGCGGGCGCTGAGGTAATCGTTCACGTGACGCGCGGCCTGCGGATCGTCGCCGACCAGCAGGACGGAGAGGGGCCGATCAGACGCGGGCGGTTCCATCGTCGTCACACCGTCCACCTCGGGCGCGGCCCGCAGGCATGAACAGCCCCGGCGCATGTGTCAGAATGTTTCAGACGCAGGGACCGAGACCCCCCAGGGTCCCGGTCCTCGGAGTGCATCAACCCAGCGTGTTGAGCAGCGATGCCGTGAGGGTGTTGGAGGCACTCGTGCTGGAGTAGCTCCGCACGGCCATGGTGAGAGACGAGCTGGATGGGCTCTGATCGTCGGTCTGCTCCGCAAGCAGCGCCGATTGCTGCGCTTCCTCGATGAAGTGCGCCATCATCTCCTCGATCTCGGCGCGCAGCGTCTCGGCCATCGCGGTGGCTTCCTCTTCGTCCAGCACCCCGTCCCCGTCGGCGTCGAAGCGTTCGATGAGCTGAGAGGCGTCGGGGGGCTTCGCCTCTGGCGGTGGCGCTGGGGGGGCTTGCTCCATGCGCGGCCCCTGCGAGAGCATCGCTTCGAGTTCGCTCTGATCGATCTGGCCGTCCCCGTTCGTGTCGATGCGGGTGAACATCTCCTGAGCGGATGGGCGCGATGCCCCTTGCGCGTAGTTCACCCGCTGTGTAAACGAGCTGATTCCTGAAACCATCGCCGGTCACCTCCTTCTCGTGCTCCCAGACGGTGCCGGATCCCCGCGGCCCAGTTGCTGCACCGCGGTCCGACCCGCCACGGGCTCCTGCGCGCCTATATCGGTGCCCGCGCGGGGATCCACCGAGAAGGGGTGTATCGAGTTGTAACGTCGCCATCCGGATGCGTGCCCTCCGCGAGCCCAGGCAACCGCCTAGCGGGGGCTCGCTGCGTGGGGAGGCGGCACCCGCAGGGAGTCGCGCTCCGCGGGCGGGGGACCGTCGGGTGGGGGACCGTCGGGCGGGTGAGGGCCGCGGCCGCCCGGGCGCCCCGGTGGCCCGCCGCCTTCCGGGGCGGGCGGTCGATCGCCAAAGCGCGGGGGGCCGGGGGGCGGACCACCGTCGAAGGGCGCCAGCCCCTTCTGGTCGAGCTCGCGCGGCTCCGGAGGGCGGTCGCGGTCGAAGATCTCCTGCTGGGCGGGGGTGAGGAGGGCGCGGACCTCAGCGCGCGCGGAATCGGTCACCGACCGCAGGCGTGGCACGAACTCGTCGAGGATCGCGTCGGTCTTCGGCCGGTAGCGCTCGAAGATCACCTTGATGCTCGCTTCCTGCTCTGCCGTCAAGCCGAGGTCGCGGCTCAGCCCCGGTGGCAGCCCGTCCGGAGGGGGACCCATGGGCCTGCGCGGCGCCTGCCGTCCGCCAAACGCCCGCTCGAAGGCCACGCCCCCGAGCAGGCCGACGACAAAGACGACCACGAGCAGGAGGATCGCCTGAAGTCGCAGTCGCCCGAGAGACTCGAACGCTGAGTGCATCATTCGCCCCCGTTGACTTTGAGCAACTCGGCCGGGGAGGGCCGATCACCCGCGCCCACCCATGCCACCATCGAGCGCGGGACGCCGAGGGCCTCGGCGAAGGCATCCTCACTGCTGGCTGGCGACTCGCGCACGACCAGCAGCGCGACGGCCGCGGCGCACGCCAGTAGCAGAGTCGCCTCCAGAATCGGCGTGCGCCAGCAGACGATGAGATCGCCGAGGGCGACCCGCGACTGCCGGCGGAGCAGCTCCGCTGCCGCTGCGGTCCGAATCCCGCGCACGTGTCGCTCGAATTTCTTCGGGTCGCTCGCGGGGTCGAGCGGCGAGAGGTCGACGCGGTCGCGATCCTCGTCCTGCCATTCCCTGGTCAAGGGGCACCTCCCTGGGGGGGCTCGCCCAACAGCTTACGCAGCCTGGTCCGCGCTTGAAACAGGTGCTGTCGGCTCATGACCTCCGAGATGCCAAGGTACTCGGCGATCGCGCGGTGCTTCCATGCCGCCAGGTCGTGCAGGAGCAGAACCTCCCGCTGACCGGGCGAGAGCTGGGCCATGGCCCGCTCGAGCACGGCGCGCAGGCGCTCCCGGCGCAGGCTGCCGCCTGGGTCATCCCCCCCCGACGGGCCCTCGGGGCCGAAGGCGTCCGCGAGGGGCTCCGTGGCCCTCACCCTCCGATACTGCGCGTAGTTCAGGGCCCGGTTGCGGACGATGCTCAGCAACCAGCTCCCGAAGCGGTCCGGCTCGCGGCACTCCTCGATTCGCTCGAGCGCCCGCACCCACGCATCCTGACAGACATCCTCCGCATCATCGTGGTTTGCCAGGACGGCAAGCGCTGCCGCAAAGGCCAGCCGCGCGTATTTGCGGACAAGGGCCTCGAACGCCGTGGCATCGCCCATCCGGGCGCGTGTCACCAGCGTCCGGTCGCCGGGGTCGGTCACACGCATGTCCGCAAGTTAAGACATACTGGGAGGCGCAGGCGTTAGGGGAAACGGGTCCAGGCGCCACGCCGGCGGGGCTCCCGGACTCGGACAGACTGCTGTCCGGCTGAAAACCGCCCTAACAGGCGAAGCCTCTCATCTGTCAGACTCTCGGGGGGGTGGACGGTACGGCGATCGGCCGCCACGCGGGGCTGCGGGGGAGGCGACGCCGGGACGGCTGTCCCCGTTCAGCCACCGCGTCCTCCCCCCGCGCGCTTCTCAGTTTCGACAACGAAGGGGGGCCTCGATGCCACGAGTTCGATCTCTTCCAGGGTTGTTCCTCCTCCTGATCCTGCTGGCGGCTTGCGCGTCAAGTGCCCAAGCGGCCGGGGACAATGTCTTTGCCGGCAAGCAGGTCTTCACCATCGCGATCGAGTTCTCCCAGCCGGCGTGGTGGGACTCGCTGACCGCCTACTATGAGGCGGGTCTCGAGCAGTACCTGGCCGCCACGGTCACGATCAACGGCCAGGTCTTCGACAGCGTGGGGGTCCGCTTCAAGGGCAACATCTCCTACTACCATCCCAACGACAAGAAGCCCTTCCGCCTGAAGTTCGACGAATGGGTCGACACGCAGCGCTGGGACGGACTGAAGGGTGTGCACCTGAACAACTGCTGGGAAGATCCGACCTTCATGCGCGAGAAGCTGCACTTCGACTTCTGCCGAGATGCCGGCATTCCCGCGCCGCGGGCGAACTTTGCCGAGCTCTACCTCAACGGCGAGCTCTGGGGTTTCTACAGCCTGGTCGAGCACGTCGACAAGATCTTCCTCTCCGCCCGTTACGGGAACAGCGGCGGCAACCAGTACAAGGCGGTCGACGCGGTAGTGGGCGGCGGTGGACTCGTCTCCGACTTCCTCTGGTATGGCAGCGACCCGAGCGCCTACTACGATCGGTACGAGTTGAAGTCCGATCCGGCACCGACCACCTGGACGGATCTCATCGCGGTCATCGATTCGCTGAACAACTCCCCGGACACCGCCATCGCCCTTCCGCCGGTCGTGAACATGGACGCGCTCTATCGCGCGATCAGCACCGACATCCTTTTCGCCAATCTCGACTCCTATGCCGGGAGCGGGCGCAACTTCTACCTCTACTTCAATCAGGCGACGGGGGCGATGGAGTGGATCCCGTGGGACATGAATATGAGCATCGGGTCCTACTGGGGCCTGGTCACCAACTATGAGACACTCGACATCTGCTATGTGAGTAATGCCACCACGCGGCCGCTGGTCGCGAAGATCCACGAGACGCCCAGTCTGCACGAGGACTACCTGTACAGCTTCTGCCAGTTGTCGAGCGAGTACTTCTCTGACGAGCGGCTCTTCCCCGAAATCGATGAGATCGCCATCCTGATCCGTTCCTATGTCTACGCCGATCCCCGCAAGATGTTCACCAATGCCCAGTTTGAAACCAACATCAATGTCGATATCACAACGGGTGGTCATCGCAAACCCGGCCTGAAGTCCTTCATCACAGCACGGGAAGCTAGTGTCCAGGAGCAACTCACCGCTCTGGGCGTGACCTGCGAACCGACGGTTCTTCCCGGGGACGTGGTGATCAACGAGTTCGCCGCCTCCAATACCCAGATTCTCGACCCTGCCGGCGAAGCCGAGGACTGGATCGAGTTCTACAACAACACCGCTGCCACCATCGATCTCAGCGGGATGTATCTGACGGACACCGCGGCTGAGCCGGACCAATGGCAGTTCCCCGCGGGTACCGCCATCGCCCCCGACGAATACCTGATCGTCTGGGCGGACGAGGACGAGGGGCAACCAGGGCTCCATGCGAACTTCAAGCTCTCCACCAATGGGGAGTACATTGGCTTCTCCGACACCCAGATGGCCGTGCTGGATTCGGTGACGTTCGGACCCCAGACCACCGATCTGACCATGGCCCGCATTCCCAACGGCACCGGGCCGTTCGTGCAGGGGCCGCCGACCTTTGGCGCCTACAACGGGAGCGGCTACACACCGATCGGGGCGGGGGAGGTCGCGATCAACGAATTCGAGGCCAGCAATGACTCGATCCCGGATCCGGCCGGCGAGTTCGAGGACTGGATCGAGCTCTACAACAACACCGACCATCCGATCACCCTGGCGGGGCTCTACCTCTCCGACGACATCACGACGCCGACGAAGTGGGAGATCCCCGAGGGCACGGTGATCGAGACCAACGGCTATCTGATCATCTGGGCCGACGAGGACGTGGGGCAGGAGGGGCTGCACGCGACCTTCAAGCTCTCGGCCGGCGGCGAGGCGGTCATTCTCTCGAACCACGATCTCTCCGTCGTCGACAGCACCAGCTTTGGTGCGCAGACGCTCAATCGTTCGCTGGCGCGGATCCCCAACGGCACGGGGCCGTTCGTGCAGGGGCCGCCGACCTTCGGCACTTACAACGGGAATGGCTTCCCACCGCTCGCGGCCGGGGAGGTCGCGATCAACGAGTTCATGGCGGACAACGACTCGATTCCGGACCCGGCCGGGGAGACGGATGACTGGCTGGAGCTCTACAACAACACCAACCGCGAGATCACGCTGGCCGGCCTGTACCTCTCGGACACCTTCGCCAACCCGACGACGTGGCAGTTCCCCCCGGGCACGGTGATCCCGGCGGACGGCTACGTGATCGTCTGGGCCGATGAGGATGTGGGGCAGGAGGGGTTGCACGCGAGCTTCAAGCTCTCGGCTGGCGGTGAGGCGATTCTGCTCTCCAACTGGGACCTGTCCGTCGTCGACGGCACGACCTTCGGCCAGCAGACGACCAATCTCTCCATGGCCCGCATCCCCAACGGCACCGGTCCGTTTGTACAGACGCACACCCCCACGCCGGGCGCGCACAACACCGGGACCTCGGGTGTCCCCCCTGATCCCGTTGCCCGGGGCAGGCTCGCGCTGTCGGTTCCGAATCCATTCACGCCGGGGTCGGCGTTGATCTTCAACATCGTCCAGCCCGGGCCGGTCGAGCTGCAGGTGTTCGATTTGCCCGGGCGACTGGTGTTCGACGCGATCCAACGCGTCGCGACTCCCGGGGTCTACCAGGTCACCTTCGACGCGCGGGGTCTGGGCTCGGGCGTCTACCTCTGTCGGCTGCGCAGTGGCGACGAGGTGGCCACGCAGCGCGTCCTGGTCGTGCGCTAGCCATCCGCCCGCCTGGCTCGGGGCGCCTGTCGCGCAGCGGGCGCCCCGAGCAGAGGGCAATCCGAGAAACCACAGGGAAACACACGGGAGCCAAGTCATGAAGTCCTTGAATCACGCTACCCGCATCGTTGGCCTGGCCCTCGCGGGGTGGGCCTGCCTGCAGTTCGCGACCGGGTCCACGGCGTGGGCTGATGCGTACGAGGGCTACACGCTCTTCAGCGTCAACAACTCCACGCATAGCTATATGGTCGACATGAACAACACCGTCGTCCATAGCTGGAACCACAGCCGGGTGGGCGGCTACTGCTGCTATCTCCTGGACAACGGCAACATTCTGCGACCGGCCGAGGGCACGACCTCGACCCCCTTCAACGGCGGCGGCATCAGCGGCCTCATCCAGGAAGTCGAGCCCGACGGCTCGCTGGCATGGTCGTACACGTGCCGCAACTCGAGCGTCTGCGCTCACCACGACATCGAGCCCATGCCCAACGGCAACGTGCTGATCATCGCCTGGGAGCTGAAGACTGCGGCCCAGGCGGTACAGGCCGGTCTCAACCACTCGTCTCAGATGTGGCCCGACCACATCGTCGAGGTGCAGCCAACCGGCGCGACCACGGGGACCATCGTCTGGGAATGGCACGTCTGGGACCACCTGATCCAGGACTACGATCCGTCCAAGAGCAACTACGGCGTCGTGGCAAACCACCCCGAGCTGATCGACATCAATCTCGGCGGGGGAGGCATGGGTGGCGGCGACTGGATGCACACCAATGGACTGAGCTACAACTCGGAGCGGGACCAGATCGTCTTCTCCTGCCACAACCTCAACGAGATCTACGTCATCGACCACAGCACGACGACGGCGGAGGCAGCCAGCCACTCGGGGGGGAACAGCGGCAAGGGTGGAGACATCCTCTATCGGTGGGGCAAGCCGTCCAACTACGATGCCCCCGGCACGCAGTACTTCCGGGTCGTCCACTGCGCCTACTGGGTCCCGGCGGGTCTGCCCGGTGAGAACAACATCATGGCCTTCAACAACCGGGAGGGGCTGGGCACCTCGATCGTCGCGGAGATCGTCCCCCCGTACGATGGCCAGTACAACTACGCGTGGACTCCTGGCACGGCCTACGGTCCGAGCGCGCCCACGTGGACGTACACGGCCTCCGGGTTCTACTCGAGCCACCTGGGCGGCTGTCAGCGGGTGGCGAACGGGAACACGGTGATCGTGGAGTCCCAGGCCGGATACATGTTCGAGGTCAACAGCACGGGGACGACCCAGTGGAGCTACCCGCGCGGGGGCGAGATCTCGCGTGTCCTGCGCTACGGGATGGATCACCCCGGGCTGGTCGGCCTGGGCCTGACCTCGACGGCCGGCGAGGTCAGCCTGCCGGTGCGGCTGGATCTGTCGCAGAGCCCCAATCCCTTCGATGGCTTCACGACCATCCGGTACGAGCTGCCCGCTGACGGGCACGTGACCCTGGGCATCTATGACCTGCTGGGTCGCGAGGTCGCGACGCTGGTGAACGGCACGGAGGTGGCGGGGACGAGGTCGCTGGTGTTCGATGCGAGCAACCTGGGGAGCGGCGTATACTTCTGCCGGCTGCAACTCGGGGAGCAGACGGGCGTGCGGAAGCTCGTGGTGCGGCACTAACGCAGCGAGGCGAGAGCCGTCGCGGTTCCAAGTTTCGGACACTCGCGGGCCGTGTCCCGCAAGAGCGCAGAGGAGGACAGGACGTTGAGACGGACAACATGCTTCAGGATCTGGATCGCGGCCGCGCTCGTGCTGGTCGCGGGTGCAGCGGTCGCCAGGGGCGGGGATATCGACGCTCTCGTGTTCGACGGCAGCTTCGAGCTGGGCCCGCCGCCCGCGTCCGCGTGGACGGAGGAGAACAACTCCACCTGCGAGCGGATCGGTGACTTCAGCGGGGAGTGGTACGTGTCGGCCTACGACGGTACCTACGACTACTGGGCCGGCGGCTACTGCACCGACTCCCTGGGCGTTCGCTTCCCGGTCATCTCCTCGGTCACGCAGCAAGTGGCGGTTCCGGCCGACAGCGCGATGCTCTCCTTCTACTACATCGCCTTCCGGCCCGATGTCGACGACAACCCGGCGGACGGTGATCGCGCCTACGTGGCGGTCAACGGTGTCGAGGTATGGACGCTTCCGCTCATCCGCGCGAACAACACCTACCCGAGCTGGGTGGGGCCGGTCACCGTCGACCTGAGCAGCTATGCCGGACAGAGCATCGCGCTGTCGTTCGGCGGCATCCCCGTGGGCGACATCACGGGCAACGCCCGGTTCGACTACATCGAATTCGCCTACGCCCCGACCCCGGCGGAGCCGGTGACCTGGGGGAAGGTCAAGTCGCTCTACCGGTAGCCGGCAGCGCGGCAGGGTAGCTGCCGCGAGCGGCGATGGGCCCCGGGGCCGGAGGCTTGGGTCTGTTCTGGCCGTGGGCAGCGCCCGCGTGAGATAATAGCCCCAGGTGTGCGTGAGCCGGTGCGCACGAGACAACGGCTGCTGAACCACATCGGGGGCCTGCCATGCGTCGCTTGCCTGCGATCCTGCCACTGGTTCTCCTGCTTGTCCTGACGGAGCTGCCCAGCCCCGCGCGGGCGAGCGATCCCGTCACCTCCCGTGGCCCCGCGGTTTCGGGAGATCCGGCGATCCAGTACAACATCAGCCCCGATGGCCATGAGGCGGCCACCTGCTCCTGCCGGCCTGCAACCGCAGCGGAGCGGGGCGATCCCGCGCTGGCCCCGGACGGCTGGGTTCAGGATGGACCGCGCGAATCCTATCGCCGCGACACGGTGCCCCTGCCGCTCGTGCCGAACTGGGTGGGCACGCGCATCCGGGCCACCGGCGCGCTCGTCTGGTTCGACGCCGACGCCGACGGCGACCAGGACCTCTTCGTCGGCACCTACTGGGCGAACCAGTACCCCCCGCTGGCCGACTATTACAACTTCATCTACTTGAACATGGGCGGCATGCTGGAGGCCAACCCGAGCTGGATTTCCTCCGACCAGAAACACACCGGCGATGCGGAGGTCGGCTTCCTCAACAACGACAACTACCCGGACCTGTTCCTGGCCAACGGCGGGAGCTCCCTGCAGCCAAGTCAGATCTTCTTCGGGCAGGCCGGCCTGCTGCCGGTGAGCGCCGGCTGGCAGAACGGGGGCGGCACGTGGACCACCGGCTGCAGCCTGGCCGATTTCGACCGCGACGGCGACACCGATGTCGCCACATCGAACCAGGGGATCTCGCCGAATCCGTATCGGCCCACGTACCTTTATCGCAACAACGGCGGCGTGCTCGACCCGAACCCCTTCTGGCAGTCGAACCAGGTGGGGATCACGAGCGAGTGCGACTGGGGCGACATGGACGGCGATGGGTACCCGGACCTGGCCGTCTCGGGCTGGGTGGACTGGCACACCGGGGTCTTCCGCAACCTCGGCACGACGCTCGATCCCAACTTCGCCTGGACCAGCGGCGATCTGTCGCGCACCGACAAGGGGGTCGGCTGGGCGGATGTCGACGGCGATGATCACCTCGATCTGGCGGTGGGGGGCAATGGCGACCCCGACTGGCTGTTCCACAACGAGGGCACGATCCTGGGCGCGTCCCCCGTGTGGGCCTCGGGCGAGACCTATACAGGCTGCCAGGACCTGGCCTGGGTCGACATCGATCGCGACGGCGACCAGGACCTGGCGCTGATCCACTTCTCGACCGGACACGTGCGGATCTACCTGAACAACGAGGGCGTCCTGTCGACCATCGCCGACTGGCAGTACGACGCTGTTTCGAGCGGCTCGGCCATCGGCTTCGGCGACGTGAACGGCGACGGATGGCTGGACCTGGCGATCGGCGTGGCCAACGGGCCGATCGAGCTCTTCATCAACGAGGGGGCGCCGGCCGGCGTCGGGGCCGACGATCCGCGGGGCCAGGCGCACGTGGTGCTCTCCGCGGGCCCGAGCCCCGCGCGCGGCGCGCTGTCAGTGCTGCTCGACGGCCTCCAGCCCATCCGGCTGCATCGCCTCGAGCTGTTGGACGTGTCCGGGCGACGGGTAGCGCGCTTCGAGAACCCCAACCGCGCGACGGAGCGCACCCACGAGGTGCGTTGGGACCCACGGGAGGGCGGGGCCGAGGAGCCGCCGATGGGGGTCTACCTGCTGCGCGCGACGGGCACCGACGCGCAGCGCACCCCGTGGACGGCCTTGACGCACATCGTCTGGTGCGGGGAGTAGAGGCCAGAGACGTCAACGTATCTCCATCACGGAATACCACTTGGGCCGCGTCTGGCCACGGAAGACGCTTGCTCCCTCCCCGCAAATCCGCTAGAATCAATCTGTTGAACACTCCTCGACGGGCCGTCTTCCCGTCGGGCAGGACTTCCCTTGGCTTGGGCAACTTGGAGGACGGCCATGGATTCTCGTTGCCGCACTGCACTTCTCTCGATTCCCGCATTGATCGGTCTGCTGGCGACGTCGGCGCTGGCGCTCAAGGCGCCGACGCCCGATGCGACCCGCCCCGGTCCCTACATCTATCAACTTCAGACGCCGGTGCCGCAGCTCGAGGCGGCCCCGAACGGCTTCATCAATGCCGCCACGGGGGCCTATGCGACGCTCGTCAATCAGATGGCCGGACCCTACGCCGGCTCGCCGGAGGACGTCGCGCGTGCCTACCTGTCCGACCGGGCCGGTCAGTTCGGGCTGACCCGCGGCGGTGACGACCTCGTCCTCGATGCCGTCCAGGTCGTGCCGGGCGGCAGCCACGTGCGCTTCGTGCAGTCGATCGACGGGGTGCCCGTCTACCGCGCCGACCTCGTGGTCTCGCTCAACGCCGACGGCGACCATGTCACCGCGGTGGCCTCGAACTACGATCCCTCGATCGATCAGGGGACCAGCACCATGGCGACCCTTTCCGTGGCTGAGGCTCGCGAGATCGCGATCGCCTCGCTCGGGATCGACGGCGCGCCGCAGTTCACCGGGGACATGACCGAGGGGCTGTGGATCGTCCGCGACGAGGACATCGCCGGTTCGACCCCGCACCTGGCCTGGCGGATCACCGTCCCGGTGATGGACCCGCTCGGCGACTGGGAGGTCTTCGTCGACGCCCGCAGCGGCGACGTGCTGCGACTCCTGGACCAGGCGCTCTACGTCGACGGCTCCGGCAGCGCGTTCGACCCCGACCCCCTCACGACCGCGCAGGCGACCTACAATGTCCCGGCCGGGTCGTACGTCGACAACAACGATGCGGATCATCCGTCGCTGACGGCACAGATCTTCACGCGGCCGCTCCCGGAGCTCACGTACCTCTCCGGTCTCTACTACCTGCGCGGCCCGTGGGTCTATATCGACGAGTTCGAATCGCCTGTGAGTACGCCGGTCACGTCGGCCGATCCGAACGGCTTCATCTACACACGCAACCCGCAAGGGTTCGAGGACACCAACGCCTACTTCCACATCGATGAAAACCAGCGCTGGATCCAGGCCCTCGGCTTCAACAACATCCAGCATGCGCCGATCCACGTCGACACGCACGGGCTCAGCGGCGCCGACAACAGCCACTACATCCCGAGCACGAACCGAATCGCCTGGGGCGAGGGCGGGGTCGACGACGCCGAGGACACCGACGTGCTCCTGCACGAGTACGGCCACGCCATCCAGCAGTCGAGTCGTCCGGGCTGGGGCGGCGGCCATCAGGCTTCCATGGGCGAGGGCTTCGGGGACTACTGGGCCGGCAGCTACTCCGCCTCGATCTCGGATTTCCGCAATTACTGGGTCTTCAACTGGGACGGCCACAATCCGTTCTGGGGCGGGCGCATCTTGAACAGCACCGCAACCTACAGCTCCTGGGGAGGCGACATCTACGCGAACGGCACCATCTGGGCGTCCTGCTTGTGGCTGATGCGCGCCGAGATGGGCCGGACGGCGCTCGACAAGGACGTGCTCAAGCACCACTTCTATCAGGGCACGAGCTGCACCGCACCCCAGGCCGCGCAGTACCTGATGCAGGCCGATCGGGAGCTCTACGAAGGGCTGCACGCCGGGACGATCGAGAACTTCTTCGTGGCGCGCAACTTCTTCGCCGCCTCCCTGTTCGATGTTCCGGCGCTGACGCATACGCCCCTGCCCGATTCGGTGCAGACTGTGGGCCCGTTCCCGGTCACGGTCACCGTTGCCTCCACCAGCGCCGTGACGGCCGGCAGCGTGAAGGTGAAGTACGGCACGGGCGGCGTGTTCAACCAGGAAGTGGTTCTCAACCCAACCGGCAATCCCAACGAGTGGGGCGGCGATATCCCGGAACAGCCGGGTGAGAGCACCTTCGAGTACTACATCATCGCCGACAACGCCGCTGGCTGGCGCGGTGCGTCGCCGCGCGGGGCCGAGTACCAGCACTACTCGGTCTACGTCGGCGTCGACATCACGGGCGTGGAGGAGGAGAGCCAGTGGAGCCTGTCTCTGGGGCTCATCGGTTCGAATCCGTTCCGCGGGAACGCCGCGCTGAACTACACCCTCCCGCAGGCGAGCGCGGTGCGCCTGCACATCGTCGACGTCACCGGTCACGTCGTGCGCACGCTGGTCGACGGGACGATAAGCGCCGGCCCGCACGCGGCGAGCTGGAACGGCCGGGACAACGACGGCCGCTCCCTGCCGAGCGGGATCTACTTCGCCCGGCTGGATGCCCAGGGGCGGTCGCTCGTCCAGCGGGTGTTGAGGATGAGGTAAGGCCGGTCGCTCGTGCGGCGGGTGTTGAGGACGAGATAGGGCCGATTACTGCGTCGCGGCGCGGGATCGGGGAACTTCGGGGGCGCTGTCCGCTGGGGCGGGCGGCGCCCTCGGCGTCCGGGGTCGCCGGCGTGCCTGTCAGGAGACGTTGCGTTCGAGCCGCTCGGCGATCCAGATCTTGATGATAGACTGGCGTGTGACGCCCAGGCGCCTCGCCTCACGATCGAGGGACTCGATCATCCAGACGGGGAAGTCCACGTTGACGCGGCGCTGATCCTGGTTCGGCCTCCGAGCTTGCGTGACATCGAGATCACTGTGAAAGTAAGCGGCCGACTCCGGTGTCTGCCACCCCACGAACTTGAAGTGCCAATTTGGCACGACAAGTCTCTGGCTTGTTGCCGCGTAAGCTGAAACGCGAGGTCCTCCGGAAACCTGTCAGCGCTGCGCCTGACCTGCCGGGTCAGGTGCCTCATATCGACCGCATAGAGCGCTGCAAGGTAAGCGCTCCACCAACCCCATCTCGTTGACCTGACGGACGTGGCGGAGACTGGCCCTCGAGAAGGGAGGGCCAGAGCATGGAAGCAGGTGTCGGAAGAAAGCTGACTTCGAAGCGGGCGCTCTGGTTCGAGCATCTTCGTGGCTGGCAGGCGAGCGGCGAGAGATTGGGCGCTTACGCGGCCGGGCACGGCCTTTCGCAGCGGGCGGCGTATTGGTGGAAGGCGTATCTACGCGACCGGGGACTATTCGCTGAGCAGCCTGAGGCCTGCGACCGCCCCAGCCTCATGCCACAGCCGCCCGGACGGCCTTGGGCGCCGGCGAGAGATCTCAAGTTCATCGCCGCCCGCCTGGCCCGCGCAGACGATGAGCACCGGCGAGCGCAGCCCGGCGTGCGGATTCACTTCCCCAACGGCATCGTGCTCGAAGTGGGGCGCTCGTGTCTGGGAGCTCTGGACACCGACCTGGCCACCCGACTGGCGGCGCTCTGATGATGCGGCCGCGGGAGGATCTGGCGCAGGTGTTCTTGGCCCGTGAACCGGTCGACCTGCACAAGTCGATCAACGGTCTCGCCGTGGAGGTCGAGGCGGTCATGGCCTTGGACCCGTTCGAGCCGCACCTGTTCGTCTTCTGCAATCGGCGGCGCGATAAAGTCAAGATCCTCTACTTCGAGGGCAACGGCTTCGTGCTGTGGTACAAGCGGCTCGAGAAGCAGAGATTCTATTGGCCCGCTGAAGGAGCGGGAGAGGTCATCACCCTCAGCGGCCGGGAACTGAACTGGCTTCTGGATGGCTACGATCTGTCGCAGCTCAAACCGCGCAGGAAGTTGACCTTCAGCACCGTATTGTAGTTCATCTGCCGAGAGGAGCTGTTGATGTACAAGTCATGGTGGTCTCGCCTCAGACCCTGCCGGATGACCCCGAGCGACTCAAGCTGCTCGTGACGGAGTATTCCGAGCGTCATGCAGCCCTGAAGCAAGAAGTGGCCGTCCTCGCGGAAGAAGTTGGCGAGAAGGGTTCGGCCTTGGCAGAACTCCAGCACCTGATCGCAGAGCAGCGGGCCGAGAACGCGTGGTTGCGCGAGCAGCTTCAGCTGCTGCGGCAGAAGCACTTCGGGGCCAGTAGCGAGCGGCTCTCCGAAGAACAGCTCTTGCTGATGCTGCAGGCGGAGGGCGTGGACGTAGCCCGTGAGGGTCCGGCGCCTGCGGCGGGTGCCGTCACCGTCAAGGAGCACGAGCGTGCGCGCGGTGGACGTCGGCCATTGCCCGAGGCCTGGCCACGGATCGAGGTGCTGCACGATCTGCCCGAGGATCAGAAGATCTGTCCCCGGGATGGACAGCCGCTGAAGCGGATCGGAGAAGAGGTCAGCGAGCAGCTGAGCTACACGCCGGCGCAGATGCGGGTCTTGAGACACGTGCGTCCGAAGTACGCTTGCCCGGTCTGCGAGGAAGGCGTGGCGATCGCGCCTGCTCCTCCCCAGCTGATCCCGAAGAGCATGGCCGCGCCCAGTCTGCTGGCCCACGTGGCGGTGGCGAAGTACGCGGACGCCCTGCCGCTCTATCGGCAGGCGAAGATCTTTGCGCGCCACGGGGTGGATCTGCCCCGCTCGACGCTGGCGAGTTGGATGATCCGCAGCGGGGAGGCGGTGCAGCCGTTGATCAACCTGCTGCGCGACGAGTTGCTGCAAGGCTTCATGATGCAGTGCGACGAGACGCGCCAGAAGGTACTCAAGGAGCCGGGCAAGTCGGCGCAGAGCTGGTCCTACATCTGGGCGCAGCGGGGTGGCGCCCCTGGGGCGCCGGTGATCCTGGTCGACTACGACCCCTCGCGCAGCGGCGAAGTGCCCAAGCGGCTGCTGGCCGGTTTTGATGGGGGCTATCTGCAGGTCGACGAGTACGCCGGGTACGACGCCTTCTTCCGCGAGAACCCCGGGGTGCGGCGGGTCGGATGTTGGGCGCATCTGAGGCGGAAGTTCCAAGAGGCCTTCAAAGTCCAGCAGCAGGCGAAAGGCAAGCGCGGCAAGTCGCGTCAGAAGCAGTTGAAGACCAGCAAGGCCCTCGAAGGGCTGAACTGGATCCGCAAGCTGTACGAGATCGAACGGCAAGCAGCCGGCCTGAGCGCCGAAGAACGTCACCAACTGCGGCAGGCTCGCGGCCAACCAATTCTGGTGGCGATCAAGAAATGGTCGCAACAGGTGCAGCCGCAGGTGCCGCCGAAGTCGCTAACCGGCCGGGCGCTGGGCTACCTGTCGGATCACGGGGTGAAGCTGGTCCGCTATCTCGAGGACGGTCGCCTGGAGATCGACAACAATGGCGTGGAGAACGCGATCAGGCCCATAGCTCTGGGTCGCAAGAACTTTCTGTTCAGCGACACGGTCCGCGGTGCGGAAGCAGGGGCGAATCTCTACAGCCTGATCGAGACGGCCAAAGCCAATGGGCTGGAGCCGCAGGCCTACCTGTGCCTCGTCTTCCGCGACCTGCCCTCCGCCACGTGCGTCGAGGACTACGAACGGCTTCTGCCGATGCGGTGGACTGCGGGCGCCGTGCGCGCGGCCCTCGACGAGGGCGGAATCCCAACGTAGGCGGGGTGCGGTTTACGTATCGCTTACGAAGGAGAGACGTCTCAGCGTTCCCCCGGCTGTTTCCGTAGAGCCCGTGCTCGTGTGCGCCAGCGGAGTGACCGAGGCCGTGCGGAAGAGCGGGTTCTTCACCCGGATCCTGACACTCAGAGACATCGTGCAGTCAGCCAATCCAGCGGGGACCAGGCAGTTCGACGATGCGTATCGCGGCAGCGAAGAAAGCGTCACCGGTGGTGGCACTGACCGAATGCGGCGGGCGAAGGCCAGGTTCGCTGGCTGGCGCGGTCTCGCCAGAGGGAACAGGGCGATTCGCGCATTGCGAGACCTTGGCCAGGATTCCCAAACCCTCATTGCGGAAGTCCTGAGGGATGTCTGAGATTGTTCGCACGCCTTTCAGGCCATCCCGAAAGGGTGCGCAGAGTCCCCACGCCGATGCTGCTCCTTGAGCCGCTTGGCTCTCCTAGCATTTCGCCGATCTCGGGCCCGCCGCCGCTTGTCCTCGGATCTGCCCCCGGCCATGCTGCCACCTCCCCCGTATCTACATCCCCCCGATGGGGGTGGCACAGAGGCTCATCGATCCGCAACCGAGACCCCCGCGGGCGCCGTGGTGATAGCGGTGGGGAGGGCGTGGCGGATAGAATGTCCGGGTTCGCGATCCCGACAGGGCAGGTCGAAGGAGGCAGGATGGCTCAGCCCACCAAACACAAGAGCGAACTCCCCAGGGTTGCCAGTGCGGCGGACCTCTTCAGGCTGGCCAGCCACCGCGTTGTGCGTCGAGGCCTGGCCTACGCGCGGGGTGGACGGGTGACGGCTCTGAGCACGGTTAACGGGCGCCTGGAGGCGCGGGTCGAGGGCACCCGGAGCGAGCCCTACCTGGTCCGTCTCGAACACGATGCGGAGGAGTTCCTCTCGAGCTGCACTTGCCCGTTCGACTGGGAGCCCTTCTGCAAACACGCCATTGCCGCACTGGCGGTGTATGGCGGACTCCACCAGGGGCTGGCGACCGCCGGTGTGGTCGCACCGGAGACCGAGACGGAGAGCGCCGAGATCCAGGTGCGCCGGGAGCGCGGGCGCAAGGAGAACTTCCGCATCCGGCGGCGAGAGGGCAGCGGGTACTTCGGCGTCTACGAGGTCTCGTCCGGGTCGGGTGCGACCTATGAGATCGAAATCCGATCGCTCACGCAGCGCTGCAATCGGTGCTCCTGCCCGGACCATGCTTCCTCGGATCTGGGTACCTGCAAGCATATCGAAGCTGTGCTCGCCGCACTCGGCAAGCGCGGCCGGCGCGCGTTCACGACCGCATGCCGCCGGCCGCCCGCGGCTTCTTCGATGCCGAGGGCAACCTGCTCGGCGATCCATCGAGGCACCTGCCCGATCTGCTGGCCCGGGCGCGCCGGATCCGCGACCTGATCGTCTACGGCGACGTCCAGCAGTTCGTTGATGCCCTGGCGGCCGAGCGCGAGACGGAGCGGCGGCGCGAGGAGGTGGCGCAGCGGATTCTCGCGGCCGGGACGCGCATCCCCGGTGTCAGGGCGCGCCTCTATCCCTATCAGCTCGAAGGGGCGGCCTTCCTGGCGGCGGCCGGACGCGGCCTATTGGCTGACGACATGGGTCTGGGCAAGACGATCCAGGCGATCGCAGCAACCCGCGTGTTGCTGGATCGCGGGGAATTGCAGCGGGCGCTCATTGTCTGCCCAGCGTCGCTGAAGTCACAATGGGCGAGCGAGATCCAGCGTTTCACTGGGCTCGAGTGCCAGATCGTCGGTGGCGGCGTGCCGCAGCGCCTGGCGCAGTACGAGCGGCGGGCTACGTTCACGATCGCCAACTACGAGCTGGCCGTGCGCGACGGCCAGGCGATCCGCGAGCTGGCCCCCGATCTCCTCATCCTGGACGAGGCCCAGCGCATCCGGAACTGGCGTACGAAGACGGCCGAGGCGATCAAGAGCATCCGCAGCCCCTTCGCCTTCGTGCTGACGGGCACCCCGCTCCAAAATCGGCTCGACGACTTGTACAGCGTCATGCAGGTTGTCGACCGGCGCATCCTGGGACCGCTCTGGGCGTATAACGAGAGCTTCGTGGTGCGAGAGCAGGGCGGCAGTCGCATTGCGGGCTATCGCAACCTTGATGAGCTGCGACGCCGCCTGCGACCGCACATGCTGAGGCGCACGAAGGAAGAGGTCCGACTCCAGCTTCCGGAGCGGGTCAATTCACGCATTGGAGTGGAGATCACTCCGGCCCAGCGCAACTTCATGGAGGAAGCGCTGATGGCCGCCGCCCGCTACGCGTCGCTGGCCGGACGGCGCCCGCTCACCCCCGAGGAAGAGCAGCGGCTCTTCATGGCGATGCAGAAAGCGCGCATGGCCTGCAATGCCGCCGGACTCATCGACAAGAAGACCGCGGGATCGCCGAAACTCGATGAGTTCGAGGAGCTCATCCGGGACCTGTGTCTCGAACGGGGTCGCAAGGTGGTCGTCTTCAGCGAGTGGGAGCGCTTTGGCCGCATGGCGGCGCAGCGGGCCGAGCGGCTGGGGATCGGTTTCGTACGCCTGCACGGTTCCGTGCCCGCGGCCAGGCGGGGGGATCTGATCGAGCGCTTCCGCAGCGATCCCGAGTGTCCGATCTTCTTCTCGATCGATGCCGGCGGCGTCGGGCTCAATCTGCAGTTCGCGAGTACACTGATCAACCTCGACCTGCCGTGGAATCCCGCGGTGTTGGAGCAGCGCATCGGACGCCTGCACCGGCTCGGCCAGAAGGAACCCGTTCACGTGCTGCTGCTCGTTGCGGACGATTCCTTCGAGAGCGGGCTCGAGTCGACCTTGCGCAACAAGCGCACCCTCTTCGATGCCGCCATGGATCGGCAGAGCGCCAACGACGAGGTGACCGCGCCGTCGAGCTGCCTGACGACGGTTCGCGAGGCGCTGTTCGAGCTGCAGCCGGAGTCGGAGTCGGAGTTGGGTTCTGAAGCGGATTCGGAGGTGGAGTCGGACACGTGCGCGAGCGCGAGCGGTGAGAGTCCGTCGGCGGAAGTAGCCGCGCGCAAGGCGACCGAGCTACTCGGGCCACGGGTGCGCAAGGTGATTGCCATGCCCACGGGTCAGCTCGTGGCGCTGGTGGACCGGGTGGACGAAGTCGTCAGAGATGCGGCCGGCCGCGCCGGCCTGGTCGCCATCGATGAGCGCGTGGAAGCCATGCTCGATCCGCTCGGCGCATCGCCGTTCCAGGGTGCGCGGACCGTGCTGGACCGCACGGCCGGGATGAGCCCAGACCCCGGCTCAGAAGCTGGCGCGGGCACCGGCGAGGCTGTGAGCGCCGAGCGCGCCGAGCGGCAGGCAGTGGCGCACCGGAAGCTGGCGGCGGCGAGGACGTTGGCCGCTGCGTCGTTGGGCGCCGAGGCCATCGAGCAGGCCTGCGCGTGCATGACCGAGGCGCTGCGGGCGCTTGTCTTGGGAGACGATTCGCCCTCCGCTCAGACTCAAGGACTGCCGCCGGCGCGCCTGTTGTATGAGGTGCTCGTGCCACGGGGCCTGCTCACACTCGAACAGTCTGCCCTCGTGTCACGGGCAGAGGGGCTGAGCAGAGCCTATGCAGGGGCGGCCCAGCCGGTGGGGGCGGAGCTTGTCCAGACGGTGCTCGGCGATGCCGAGCGCTTGCTGGAGCAGGTGGCGCGGGGCTAGCGGCGGTGGCCAGGCGGTACTGGGGCATGACTTGGATGGGTCGGACTCCAGAATGTCGCCCTCGGCTGTCTGGCCTTGCCCGATCTGACGGCACGAAGGTCCTGGGTGCCATGAGTCGACGAATCGCCTGGTTCATCGAGCAGATGCAATCGCCAGGAAGCCGCGCGATTTCAGGCCAGTGAAAAATCGTCTTGACTATTTTGCAGGATAAGTTATTATAGCCACATGCTGGCACGCGAACCCTATGTCCATATCTGGGAAGAACTTGCTGCCGAGAAGCGCATGGTGCTTCTGGCCGGGCCGCGGCAATGTGGCAAGACCACGCTGGGAAAGATGATCGCCGCACGGTTCACCAACAGCCTCTACTTCAACTGGGACGTCCTCACCGACAAGCAGAAGCTCATCGCCGATCCCTACTTCTTCCAGAACATCGGAAGAAAGGACGCGTCCACGCCGCTGGTCTTGTTCGACGAGATTCACAAGTACAAGGACTGGAGGAACTATCTCAAGGGTGTCTACGACCGCTTCCATGACGGGTACCATTTCCTGGTTTCGGGAAGCGGGCGACTCGATCTCTATCAGAAGGGCGGGGATTCCCTGGCCGGTCGCTACTACCCCTTCCGCCTGTGGCCGCTCACGCTCGGGGAACTTCACAAGCAGGGCAACACGTTCGATCGCTTCAGGCAGGATCCGCTGCTGGTGTGCGCCCGGGACCGGGAAGACTGCCAGGCAACGTGGCGACGCCTGTCCTCATTCAGCGGCTTTCCTGAACCCTACCTGGCCGGGAGAGCGACCACATACCGACGCTGGTCAAGCGCATACCATCGCCAGCTCATCCGCGAAGACATCCGGGATCTGACGGACGTCAAGAACATCGACGATTTGGAGATCCTGTTCGCCCTCCTACCGTCCAGAGTGGGGGCGCCGCTGTCGATTCCCAGCCTGAGCGCCGATCTGAAGGTCGCCTACAACACCGTGAAGAGCTGGCTCGGCATCTTCGAGCGGTTCTATCTCACCTTCACCCTGACCCCTTGGACGGCCCAAGTCAGCCGTGCGATCCAGAAGGAACGCAAGGTCTACGTATTCGACCACGCCCTGATCGAGGACCCGGGGGTGCGGTTCGAGAACATGATCGCACTGGAGCTGTTTCGCGCCGTCTCCAACTGGAACGACCTTGGCCTCGGACGTTTCGGGCTTCACTACATCCGCACCAAGGAGGGTCGCGAAGTCGACTTCCTGCTGGTCGAGAAACGCAAGCCCCTGCTGTTGATCGAGGCAAAACTCGGGGACACGACTCCCGAGGTCAGCCTGAAACGGTTCCAGACGGCCTTGTCAATTCCCGCCGTCCAGCTCGTCGACGAGGATGACGGCTACCGGCTCCTGGACAACCATGGCCGGCCGGTGCTGGTGGCGCCCGCCGCCTGGTGGTTGCCCAACTTGCCGTGAGATCCTGCTCGGATGAGCTGTGCCCGCTGCTGAAAGCCCTCGATGCAGCCACGACCGTGTCAACGCCGAGGGTCTCGGACGGATGCGTGGACGTCGAGATCGCCGACTACGCCTGGCCGGAAAAGCGGGTGCTCGTCTTCATCGGCGGGATGTCGGCCAGGCTGCACGGCGACCCCCGGCAGAGCGCGGTCGACCGGACGCGACTTGAGCATCGAGCGGTGTGTTTGATTTCCACGGTCTGGCTGCTACAATCTGTGCGCGATCCAAGGCGCAGCGCATGAAACGAGAGTGCTCGGACTCCGGGAGGGAGAAGGTCATGAAAGTGCTCTTGGGCTTGTTGATCCTGGCAGCATCCGCGAGCACTGCCCATGCTGCGAACGACACAGATATGGCGAGCAACAGCTCACCTTGGCCGGGCATTCGCAGAGAGGCCCCGCCCCAGATCGGCTACTTCCCACTTCCAGATGTCTACTCGGTCGGGCTTGGGACGGATGGCACCTATATCTGGATCTCCGCTGGCGATCAAGCCGGCCCCCCCTGCAAGTTCTACCTCTTCGATGAGGACGGCAACCAGATCGACGTAGGGGCCCAGGGCGGCGGAGCCACCGGTTGGGGCCACCGCGACCTCTGCTACTATGACGGCGGCGTAGTGCTCGGCAGTTTCAGCGACCTCGTGGGCGGCCACAGCTACGCCGGCTCCGGCCTCTTCGTCTACGAAGGCTACTTCTATGGCGCTCCGATCAACCCGAATCGCGCACTGGCGTGGGATGGCACCTACTTCTACACGGGCGGGTTCGGCACGAACCTGTGCCGGCTGGAGTGGAGTGGTGCGTGGGGTTCATCAGCGGTGGTGACGGATCTGGGCGGTCCCTACTCCGGCACCTACGGTCTGGCCTACGCAGGCGATCAGGTGTGCCTGTGGATGACGACCGCCTCGTATACGGGCGAGATCTACCAGTTTGACACGATGGGCAACGTGCTGAACGTGTTCGTCGATCCGTCGCACTCCGTTTTCGGTGGCTGTGAGGTGGTGCCCACCACGCATCACGGTGGGTACGGGGCCGTCCTGGCGGCGCTGGTTCAGGAGGCCCCGGACGGCGTGGTGTTCTATGACGTTGTGACAGGTCCCTTCTCGCCCGTCGAGCCGGCGAGCTGGGGCCAGATCAAGGCCTTGTTCTGATTCGCCCGTGGCATTCATCCCAGCTTCACGAATGCTCGCATGATCTCGATGTTCGGCTCGCTGGTCGAGCCACTGCAGGGATCGTTGTCGAGCCATGAAGCAGCACGATCTCCAGGCCGCCCCCCTCACTCCGCCGCCAGCCGCTCCCCGAGCCTGAACGCATCCCGCATCAACGCCGGCTTCTTCTCCGCGTCGCCCACGGTCGACAGCGAGCCATGCACGATGCCGACAATCTCGCCGCGCAGGTATCGGCACATCGACTCGAAGGTGTGGACGGCGT
Organism: uncultured bacterium; assembly: GCA_964506245.1. GTDB lineage: Bacteria > Eisenbacteria > RBG-16-71-46 > CAIMUX01 > WJJG01 > CAZDKK01. Next base: position 65,196 of record CAZDKK010000008.1, read on the forward strand.
TGATCCCGCCCGAGGCGTTGAGGTCGGTGTCGCCGTAGGCCAGCACGACGCCGAACTTCTTGCCCCGCAACTCCTGCCAGTCCGTCGCCTGGAAGGCAAACCACCGGTCGATGCAACGCTTGAGCTGCGAGCTCATGGTGAACCAATAGACGGGACTCGCGAGCACGATGGCCTCCGCGGCGGCCAGCTTGGGATAGAGCGACTGCATGTCGTCCTCGATCACGCAGCGGGCGTCCGGACCGCCGCAGCCCTCGCAGGCGGTGCAGGGCTGGATCTCGAGCCCGTGCAACCAGACGGTCTCGACCTGCGCGCCAGCGGCGCGCGCGCCCGCGGCGACCTGCTCGGCCAGGACGGAGCTGTTGCCGTTCTCGCGGGGGCTGCCTTTGAGGATGAGGATCGATTTGCCCATGGTTCCCTCCAGGTGGCTGGCGCGCGGAGTGTACTCGATCAGGGGAAAGCAGGTGGGGACAATCTGGGAGCGTCCTGGGCGCCGGCCCCCTCTCGGGGTGCTGCCGACCTCGATCGGTCAGCTCATCGCGATGATCCGGACTCTGCGTTGGCCTGGGTGGGTAGCTGGGAGGGCAAAGCCTTCGTGGCTTCGAAGGCCGCATCGGGGAGTCGGCCGAGGTCGGACGGAATCTCGCGAGCCTAGAGCAGATCATGCTGAGGGACGGACCCGAGCGGAGCTGATGTTCTCCGCCCGGTAACAGAGTCGTCGTGCCGACGCTGTGGACCGCTACCGATGTTGGGAAACCCGGTCATATCCCTGGCGGTCGCCTCCTGCCCCGCAGGGCGAGACCGCGCCATGGGGGGGCCAGCGGCGGCGCGCCCCCGACAGGCATACAGGTGCATGGGAATTGCCCGCCAACCCCCGAAGCCGCAACACGCTGCCCCGGAAGGCACCTACACTGCCATCGGTGAGGCGGAGCTCGGCGCAGCCATCAATGGACCCGCCGTGCGCTCCGCGACCCGTCGGCTGAGCGGGGCCGATGTGGGCTCAGTGCTTGGGCATCCCCGTGCTCGCTGTGCTGCCCGCGGCAGCGCATGGAGGATCTCGAGCCATGACCCACAGAGCGCGCACCTCTGTAGTTTCCCCCATCGCGATCCTGTTCCCCATCCTGGCCACGGGTCTCTCCGCGGCCCAGGCGTCCTCGGTCCTCGATCTGACTCCGCCGGCAGGGCCAGTGGCAAGCCAGCCGTACGAACCCGGCCCGGCGTCCGCCGGGACGCGCGAGAACATCGTCTGGTTCGGCGGCGACGACGGGAGCTGCGTGGCCTTCCCCGGCGGTATCTGGAACTGGGACGACATCGTCACCGACAGCCTGCACTGCTGGCTCAAGACCGAGCCCTCCACGATCTCGGTGATCCCCATGGAGACGTGGCGTCCCTGGCTGGACGCGGCCGGGATCACGGAGTGCGGTCTGGACGGCAACGTCCTCGGGTTCGTGGACCTGGCCGGCAGCCCGTACTACCCGCCCGGCATCCCGCCGGGCATGTGGCAGGCCGCCGGCTCCGGAGCCTTGGCGCGCACGGGGTACGAGCCGCCCTACTACAACACGGTCCGCATGCAGGGCGACATGTACGTCGACATGGACGCGTACCGGGCGGGCACCTTCTTTCGGTACGGGTACCAGATCTTCCCCGACCAGGGCCTGCCCGCCTGGTCGCCGCGGATGGGGAACGGCACGTGGTACTACGCCCCCGGCCCCGACTGCCACCACTTCGAGGAGAACCTCTCCGACCCGGCATCGTCCCAGCCCGTTCCCCTGGAGTGGGATTCTCTCCGGGTCATTTTGGAGGTCTACTGCTCGTGCGATGCGTTCGGAATCCCGTGCACGGCCGAGGGTGACACGCGTGGTTCCCCCCTCATCGACAATGTCCAAATCGGCCTGTCCCATGCGGCCAACGCGCCGGCGATCATCTATGCCGACGGCCACCTCTTCCAGGACGGCTTCGGGCAGACGAGCCCCGACTACCTGTCGCCCACCGATGTCGGCAACGCCAACGTCGGCTTCGATCTCAGCCGCGACAACCTCACGCAGAACGACTGGCTGGCCGACAGCGCCGTGGTGCTCGGGCCCAACGTCACCAATCCCAACAACCGCTGGCTCGCAGAGATGCACTTCAAGATCGAGCGCAAGGGTGCCCGGCAGGATGAGATCCCCGACTACGCGGCCTGGAAGCTGCGCCTCACCGGAGACCCCGAGCAGGAATACGTCTGCGTCCTGATGGACTCGCTCCAGACCTCGCCGATCCAGGTCTACCGCAACCGCTTCGGCACCTACTTCCATGAGAGCGATCCCGGCTATCGAGCGCCGGGTGACTACAACACGCGCAACGAGATCCTGCCCGACGGGGTCTTCACGCCTGGGACGCGGATCCGCTACTACTTCGCCTCCTACTGGTACAACGGCGGCGCCCCGCCGGCCGACAAGTACATCCTGGGCCCGTGGGAGTTCGAGATCCTGCCGGGCATGGTGGACTCGGCGACGCCGCCCTACGACGTGGAATGGCCCTCGGTGCTCTACGTGGATGCGCACAATGCCGGGTCCGAGTCCTACATCGAGGCCGCGCTCGCCGAGCTGGATCTGGCCCATGACCGCTACGACTACCTCTGGTCGAGCAGCAACTACAACGCGCCGATGAAACGCAGCTTCGGCGGCGGGAGCTACAATCCCGGCGCTTACGGCAACAACGGCTGCACACCGGAGCAACTGCTCGGCTACCGGCTCATCCTGGTGACCACGGCCGGATACGGCCCCGGGACGATGGAAGCGGCCGACTTCGAGCTCTTCGCGGATTGGCTCGCGTCGACCGACTGCGGGCTGGCTGCCGTGCGACGGGGGATCGTCTTCGATGGTGACCGGATGGGCGAGATCATGGCCGATCCCGTCTTGGGGTTGGCGCCCGACTTCGCCAACAACACCTTGGGCGTCACGCTGGTCGATCCCTCCTACCGGACGCTCAACGGTGACCTGCACACCTGCATCTACCTGGAGCCCGCCGCGGCGCCAGCTTTCACACCGCTCGCTCCAGGCTTGAGCCTGTACGGTGGGGACTGCAACGTCCTGGGCACCCAGACGGGGGTGCCGAGCGTGATGGGCAACCTCAGCTACTCCTGCTATCTCGGCGGCTGCACCCAGCCCCTGGTCGACTTCGCCCAGGTCGTTCGCGAGAACGTCGAACCGGGCGTCTCGAACTGGATGTCCGCTGTGAACGGCTTCTCGTTCACGCACCTGACCGAACGCGAGTGCGCCGGGCTCGACTGCGGCCGCGACAGCGCCTGCATGGTGGCCGGCATCGTGGATCTGCTCTCGCCGATGCTGGACTGGATGGCGTCGGGCGCGGAGCCGTTCGGACCATGGCTCTACCCGTGCCAGGGACCGCAGGGAGTCGGCGAAGAGACCCACCTGGCGCGTCCGGCCGACTACCTCTACGCCAGCCGGCCCAACCCGGCGCAGCAGCGGGCGGACGTGCGTTTCCGGCTGGGCGCGGCGACGCGCGTACGGATCGACGTCTATGACGCCACCGGACGGCAGGTCCGCACCCTGGTCGATGAGGAGCTTCCCGCCGGCGAGCACGTGCGGGCGTGGGATGCCGCGGACGACAGCGGCGCACCGGTGGGGACGGGGGTCTTCTGGGTGCAGATGCACACCGCGGCGGGACACGAGTCCGCCAAGCGGATGCTGCTGCTGCGTTAGGTCCGGGAACGGCAGAGGAGGGACGCCCATGATTCGGACATCAACGGACCCGCGCGCCCGCCGTTCGCGGGCCCTTCGGATTCCGCTCCGGCGGTGGGGATGGGTGCTCGGCCTCGGTTTCCTGGTGCCGCTCTCCGCTCGAGCCGATCCATCCCTCCTCGAGGTTGTGGACAGCTCGCCGGCCGGCGTCCATCTCGCCTTCTCCCTGCCGGTGCTAGAGACGGCAACCTACGAGATCGAGGGTGTCGAGTACCAGACGGTGCATGTGCCCGGGGGTGAGCTGCACGGCCGCGGGGGTGAACCCTGCCTGCCCTCGTTCACCCGCTACGTCGAGGTCCCCCCGGGCACAGGCCTGAGCCTGAGCATCGCCGCGCGCGAAGAGGAGACGCTGTCGGGCTACCGCCTGTTGCCGATGCAGGCGGATGACGGCGGCAGCTTCGTCCTGCGCGCGGACGTCTATGCCCAGGACCGCCTCCTGGGCGAGGATCTCGTGACCACCAGCCGGCCGGCTGTACTGCGCGGGCGGCGCCTGGTGCCGATCACGATCAGCCCCGTGCGCTACAACCCCGTGGCCGGCGAGCTGCGCGTGACGCGGCGGTTCGACCTGCTGCTCGAGTTCTCCGGTGTCGATCTGCGCAACGATGCCCGCCGCCCCGATCTGTCCGCGCATCGGGCGAGCGCGACCTTGGCTCGCGATCTGGTCGTGAATCCGGTCGGCGCCCGCCCGGAGAGCGGGACAGAGGATCTGGGCACCTGGCTCCTCATCAGCCGCCCCGATGCGCAGGTTGCGACGATCCTGGCGCCGCTGATCGCCTGGCGCGAGCGCATGGGGTATCGCGTCGTCCACGCGACCACGACGCAGACCGGAGTGACGGCCGCCGAGATCAAGACCTGGATCCAGAACGCCTATGACACGTGGGAACAGCCGCCCGAGTACATCGTGATGGTCGGCGACAATACCGGCAACTTCCCGCTGCCCACGTGTCTGAGCACCCCCGGGACGACCCAGGGACCGGGCGATCACGGCTACGTGCTGCTGGATGGCGATGACGACTTGCCCGATGCGTTCATCGGGCGCCTGTCGGCGGAGGATTACACCACCCTGCAGCGCATCGTGTACAAGATCGTCAGCTATGAGTCGACCCCGTACATCGACGATCCGACCTGGTTCGGGCACGCCTGTCTGACCGGCGACCCCAACGGATCGGGCATCACCTGCGTTCACATCATGCAGTGGACCAAGGAGCGGCTGCGCCTGCTCGGTTACACCCAGGTCGACACCGTCTTTGTCGAGCCGTTTCGCAATCAGACCGTGGCCTCTCTCAACCAAGGAACCACCTTCTTCGGCTACCGTGGCTTCGCGGGCGTCAGCGGCATCTCCGTGGGCGACCTGCAGACACTGGCGAACGGACCTCGGCTCACCTTCGGGCTGATTCTGACCTGCCTGACCGGAGACTGGACCAGCGGCACGGCCTACAACGAGGGGCTGCTGCGCGGCGGCGTGGGCACGAGCACGCCCACGGCGGGGATCGGGGCCATCTCCACGGCCGGCGCCACCCACACGCGCTACAACAACTGCTACTTCGCCGGCATGGTCCACGGGCTCTTCTGGGACGGTCACTACCAGATCGGGCCGGCCCAGGCGCGGGCCAAGCTCGAGATGGCGATCAACTACGGTCCGTATGAACCCGAGCCAGCGGCCTCGTACAATCTGCGCAACACGCTGATGGGAGATCCCGCCACCGAGCTGTGGACCGGGTACCCCGAGCCGCTCACCGTCACCTACCCCAACGAGCTTCCCCTGGGATCCACCCTGGCCTCGATCGATGTCCACGACGCGCTGGGAGATCCGGTCGAAGGGGCCTGGGTCTTCCTGTCTGGGCATGAGCAGATCCGCGCGGGTGGTTTCACAAACGCGGGCGGACACCTCGACCTGCCGGTCGGTGCTTCGGCGGCGGGCGAGGTGCTCGTCACCGTCACCAAGCACGACCGCTATCCGCACCTCGGCAGCTTCACCATCACGGCGCCGGACCGCTTTGTCGGCGTCCACGACTGCGAGATCGATGACGGCCCGACCCCGCCCGCGCAGGGCAACGGCGACGGCTCCGTCAACCCCGGCGAGATCATCGCGCTCAGGGTGTCGCTGGAGAACTTCGGGACGCAGGCCGCGCCGGATGTCGTCCTCGAGGCCGTCTGTGGGGATGCGTACGCCGAGCTGCTCGCCGGTGGCCCGATCGCCTACGGGGAGATCCCCGCGGGGAGCTACGCGGGAGCGCCCGCGCCGCTGGTGCTGAGCGTCGACGGCGCCTGCCCGCCCGGGCACCAGATCGATCTGCGCTTCACGATCCGGAGCGGTGCCGACGCCTGGCCGGCGCACGTCGGCCTCGACGTGAGCGGACCCGATCTCGTCTTCCACGGTCTGGAGCTAGGCGGGGTAGGAGACTACCTGGATCCGGGCGAGTCAGGCACCCTGGCCGTGACACTGTACAACGCGGGGACGCATCCGGCCCCGGGACCCATCCAGGCCGTGCTCCTCTCGCACAGCTATGCGGTGCGGGCCACGGACGCCTACGGCACCTATGCCACGATCCCGGTCGGTGAGGTCGGCACCAACAGCGGCAACCTGTTCGGCATCAGCGCGCCCCCGGACTGCATTCCGGGCACGCAGGCCAACCTGGAGATTCAGCTCACCTTTGCCGGCGGCGCAAGCGACACGGTGCGCCTGGCCCTCACCGTGGGGCAGGCGGGTGCGACGGACCCGACGGGGCCGGATGCGTATGGCTACTACGCGTACGATCAGACCGATACGGGCTACCCGCAGGCCCCCGTGTACAACTGGATCGAGATCGCCATCCCGGCGAACTCGGTCGGTCTCCAGGACTTCGGCACGGACCAGGACGACTCGCGCACGCTCATGCTGCCCTTCCCGTTCACCTACTACGGCCAGACCTTCGACCGGCTGACGATCTGCTCGAATGGCTGGCTGAGCCTGGGGCAGACCTATCAGGTCTCGGACCGCAACTGGTACATGCCCTCGGCCGAGGGCCCGCCGAGCATGATCGCGGGCTTCTGGGACGACCTGTACCAGAGCGGCACGGGCCTCGTCTATCACTGGTACGATGAGGCCAACCACTGCTACATCGTCACGTGGGATCACGTGCGGCGGAAGATCGGCTGGTTCAACAGCTATCCCGAGAGTTTCGAGATCATCCTGTACGATCCGGCCTGGTACGCGACGCCCACCGGGGACGGCGAGATCATGATGCAGTACGAGATCGTGAACAACCTGGACAGCGAACAGATGTACTGCACCGTGGGCATCGAGGATGGGCCGCACGAGCGCGGGCTGACGTTCAACTACTTCAATCAACGCCCGCCGACCGCGGCGCCCCTGGTGGCCGGTCTGGCGGTGAGGTTCACGACCGGCGCGCCCGGGTTCGCGCGGGTCGATCCGCCACCGGGCTCGGGCCCGGTGCGCCTGGATCTGGCCGCCCGGCCGAATCCTTGCCGCGATACAACGCGCCTGACGTTCGCGACGCCGGGTTCAGGCGAGGGGGTCCTGAGCGTGTATGACGTCGATGGACGACTCGTGCGGGTCTTGTTCTCGGGCTCGCCGGCGACCCGGCGGGCGACCGCGGCGTGGGACGGCAAGGACGAGCGCGGACGCCCCGTGCCTGGGGGCGTCTACTACTGCCGGCTGAGCGCGGGCGCGGAATCGGTCACGCGGGCGGTGACCTTGCTGCGATAGGCTGCCCAGGGATGGTCTGGAGGGGGCGGCCCCCCCGGGGTGCTCCTCGGGGTCTCTCAGCCCCGCGGAGGCTCGCCCTCCTCCAGCGAGGCGAGTCCCGCGCGCAGAGCGTACAGGGCCGCCTGCGTGCGGTTGGTGAGCCCGAGCTTGGTCAGGACGTTGCTCACGTGCGTCCTCACGGTGGCCGCGCTGATGAAGAGCTTCTCGCCGATCTGCTCGTTGGTCAGGCCGCGCGCGACGAGCTTCAGCACGTCGATCTCGCGTTCGCTCAGCGGCTCGGTGGGCGCACGGTCGGCGTCGTCGTGGGAGAACTCACGCAGGAGGCGTCGGGCGATGACCGGGTCGAGCGCTGACTGCCCGGCGGCCGCCTGGCGAATGGCCTCGACCAGTTCCTCGGGGCGCGTGTCCTTGAGCAGGAATCCCAGCGCACCCGCTTTGACGGCCGGGAAGATCTTGTTGTCGCTGCCGTAGCTGGTGAGCACCAGGATGTGTGCCTCCGGCTGGCGGCTCATGATCTGCCGCGTCGCCTCGACGCCATCCAGGCGGGGCATCACGAGGTCCATGAGGATCACGTCGGGCTGCAGTTTCACCGCCTGCTCGACGGCTTCGATCCCATCAGCCGCCTCGCCGACCACCTGCAGGTCGGATTCGGTGTCGAAGAGCGCGCGCAACCCCTTGCGCACGATCTGATGGTCGTCGACGATCAGGACGCGAATGGCCTTGCGCGACACGGGGCTAGCCCTCCTTCCGCGGCGAATCCGCCTCGACCGGTTCATCGGGCTCACTCGCATCCCCGAGCCGGCACGTCATCCGCACCCGCGTGCCCGCACCCGGCGCGCTCTCCAGCAGGAGCGCGCCGCCCACCGACGCCGCGCGCTCGGCCATGCTGCGCAGCCCCAGCCCGCCCCCCGAGCGTGCGGCCTCGGGGTCGAACCCGCGGCCGTCGTCGCGCACCTCGAGCCACACCTCGCCCGGCGTACGCCGGAGGGTGACCCAGACGTTGCGCGCCGCCGCGTGCTTGAGCATGTTGTTGAGTGCCTCGCGCGCCACGCCGTGCAGCGCGACTTCCACCGGCCGGGGTAGGGGGCGCGGTTCGCCCAGGTCGGCGTGGACGCTCAAGCCCGCTCGCGCTTCCACTGCCGCCAGGCGCCCCTGCAGCGCCTCGACCAGTCCGGCCTGGTCGAACACCGAAGGTCGCAGCTCGAAGATGAGCAGACGCATCTCGCGCAGGGCATCCAGCGCGGTCTCGGCGAGCTGCCCCACGTAGGTCCGGGCCTGCTCCGTGCGCTGCCCTTCGAGCAGCCGTCCGGCCGCCTCGGCGTACATGGTCAGGCCGTAGAGCGATTGCGACACCGAGTCGTGGAGCTCGCGCGCGAGCTTCTGCCTTTCCTCGAGAATGACCAGTCGCTCGTGCTCGGCATTCAGGCGGGCGTGCTCGAGCGCGATCGCCCCCTGATCGGCGAAGAGCTGCATGCGCCGCGCGACGGCCGGGTCGAAGTCGCGTTCGCCGCCTGCCAGGACGAGCGCCCCGATGATGTCGGCGCCCGTGCGCATCGGGATGGCCAAGATGGGCGGCGGTCCTGACTGCGCCAGGGCGGGTGCCGCGGCCCCCGGGCCGGGCTCGCCCGTGGCGAGCTGCTCGACCAACGCCGGCAGGGCGGCCGGCAGCTCCCCCGCTCGCGCCACGATCTCGCGGCCGCCCCCCGCGGACTGACGGAGGATCGCGCTGCCGCGCGCGCCCGCCAGCCGGCGGGCCTCGGCGCAGACGATCTGCAGGATCTCATCCGGCCCGCGGCGATCCAACAGGGCCGACGTGATCTTCTGCAGGCTCAGACTCGTCTCGAGCTGCTGCACCGTCGCCGCGTGCAGGTGGGCGTTGCTCACCGCGGGGGCCGTGGTGCGCGCGATGCCCCAGGCCAGCTCGAGCTGCTCGGGACTGAAGCCCTGGCGCCGGTTCTCGCAGACACCCAGCGCGAGGGCGAGCACCTTGCCGGCCGTCGCGATCGGGATGACGACGGCCGAGGCGATGCCCAGCATCCGGCAGTCCGTCTCGCCGAGGAAGGGCTCCTTGCCGGCACAGGTGCGGGGAACCGGTTCCGGCCCGGCGACCGCGGCCTCCACGATGGGATCGATCGCGGCGCGCAGCGGGCGTCCCAGAAGCTGGCGCAAGCGCTGCCCGGAGAGCTCGCCGACCGCCGCGCGGGGGACGAAGATCTGCTGCTCATCGGCCTCGTAGATGCCGCAGTAGGGTGCCCGCAGCGCGGTCGCGATCCCGCGGGCTACCTCGTCGAAGACGTGCTCCGGTTCGAGCGAGCTGCCGGCCGTCTCGGCGGCGGCAAGCATGAGCGTGGTGCGGGCCTTGGCCTTCTCGATACTCTCGAGCATGCTGGTGGCGTAGGCGCTGGCGACCGCTCCCAGCAGCCGGCGCAAGCCCTCGTCCAGCCGGGTGTGCGCGGTGACCCGGGCCTGCGCGTCCTGGCCGTAGCGGTGCTCGACGAAGGGCAACGCCGCGTCGCGCAGGAGCACCAGGCCCTCGACGACCTCGTGGATGTCGAACCCCCGGCGGCTCAGGCCCCCCGTGACCATGGCCACCTGGTCGGCCAAGGCAACGCCGGGGGCGGCCGGCAACGCCTGAATGGCCGCGGTCAGTGCGCCCGAGGCCCAGGTCCGCACCTCCTCGGCGGGGTGCTCCCGATAGCGCCCGACGGGCATGCCGAAGAGCAGATCGATCCAGCGGGAGAGGATCCCAATCCGGTGTTCTTCAAGGAGTTCGGCAATGTCCGCGGCGGTCGGCACCATGCGGCCATCATAGCAGAACGACCTGGAGGCCGCGCCTGCTCCATCCCGGCCTCGCGGGGGCGCTACGCGGAATGTCGTAGACGAAGGCAGTTGGAATCACCCAATCAGCGGAGAGACAATCCGCTCTCCGGTTGATGACGGGGCGGCAGGCGGCGCCGATACTCTTCGGCTGGCCTCGACCGCGCCCGGCTCGCAGCCCGCGGCCGCGCGCGGTCCAGGCCCAGGCTGAGCGGACAGCTCAGCCGCGGTTCCGGGGGCCCTGCACGGCCGCGTGGGCCGCGCCGAGAGCGGGACCGGGGCAGGCGAAGGCCGGGATGACTCCCGGTCGCGGATCGCCCGCAAAGGGCGGAAGGCAGAAAGGAAGAGTCATGGCCACGAGCAAAGCGTTCAACGCCTATCAGATGGCACGGGCGCAGTTCGACAAGATCGCCGATCTGATCGGCCTCGATCAGCCGACGCGGGATCTACTGCGCAGTCCGATGCGCGAGTACCACTTCCTCATCCCCGTCCGCATGGACGATGGCACCGTCAAGGTGTTCCAGGGCTTCCGCTGTCAGCACAACGACGCCCGCGGGCCCTGCAAGGGCGGCATCCGCTTCCACCCCCACGAGACCATCGACACCGTCCGCGCCCTGTCGATGTGGATGACGTGGAAGTGCGCCGTGGCCGACATTCCCCTCGGGGGCGGCAAGGGCGGCGTGGTGTGCGACCCGCACGATCTCTCCATGCGCGAGCAGGAGGCAATCTGCCGCGGCTGGATCCGCCAGATCGCTCGCAACATCGGGCACGTGGCTGACGTGCCGGCGCCCGACGTGATGACCAACGCGCAGCACATGCTGTGGATGCTCGATGAGTTCGAGCGCATCCACGGCGGTCACTACCCCGGCTTCATCACCGGCAAGCCCGTGGGCATGGGCGGTTCGCTCGGCCGCACCGAGGCGACCGGCTACGGCGTCGTCTACACGCTGCGCGAGGCGCTCAAGCAGCTCGGCATCCGCCCGGACAACACGACCGCCAGCGTGCAGGGCTTCGGCAACGTGTCGCAGTACGCCATCGAGCTGTACCACCAGATGGGCGGCAAGGTCATCGCGGTCGCCTGCTGGGACCAGGAGGACCAGGCGTCCTACACGTTCCAGAAGAAGACCGGCATCGACCTCAACCAGCTCCGCTCGATCACGGACCGCTTCGGCGGGATCGACAAGAAGAAGGCCGCCGACCTCGGCTACCAGGTGCTCGTGGGCGAGGCCTGGATCGAGCAGGAGGTCGACATCCTGATGCCCTGCGCGCTCGAGAATCAGGTGACCGGCGACAACGTTCACAAGATCAGCAAGCGCGTGCGGGTGATCGCCGAGGGCGCCAACGGCCCGACCACCCCCGAGGCGGACGAGGTCATTCACAAGCGCGAGATCTTCGTCATCCCCGATTTCCTGGCCAATGCCGGCGGCGTGACCTGCAGCTACTTCGAGCAGGTGCAGAGCAACCAGAACTACTTCTGGGCCAAGGACGACGTGTTGGCGCGGCTCGATCAGAAGATGACCAGCGCCTACATCGCCGTCAGCGACGTCGCTGTGAAGCAGAAGATCTACATGCGCGACGCGGCCTATGTCGTGGCGATCAACCGGGTCGCCCAGGCGTGCCGCGATCGCGGTTGGGTCTAGACCGGGCAGTCCGACGAGGTGCGCCGCCCTGCCTCGCGGGGCGGCGCATCCATCCCCGCGGGCGGCATCACGGAGGATCCGATGGCATCACCCGACCGTAGTACCGACCTGCCGCAGTTCGGGCGCCATTTCCTTGCCGACCCTGGCAGTCTCACGCGCATCGGCGCGGGCCAGATCGGCGGCAAGGCGAGCGGCATTCGGCTCACCCGCGAGCGGATCCTGACCCAGCTCGATCTGGGGGCCTTCCCCGAATTCGACGTGGGCGTGCCGACGCTCACGGTCCTCACGACCGACCTCTTCGAGAGGTTCCTCGCGCGCAACCACATCGAGATCGAGCGACTGGCCGAGCTGCCTGACGATCGCATCGCCCACGCCCTCCAGCAGGCCGATCTGCCGGCCGAGTACGTGGGGGACCTGTGGGGCATCGTCGACCAGGTGCACATTCCCCTGGCCGTCCGCTCCTCGAGCCTGCTCGAGGACGCGCTGCACCACCCCATGGCCGGGGTTTACGCGACCAAGATGACACCCAACAACCAGCCGGACGTGCAGGCGCGCTTCCGCCGGCTGGTCGAGGCGATCAAATTCGTCTACGCCTCAACCTACTTCGGCCAGGCGCGCAGCTACCTGCGCTCCATCCGCCAACCGCAGGGCGCCGAGAAGATGGCGGTCATCGTCCAGGAGGTCGCGGGGCGCAAGTGGGACGATCGTTACTACCCCGAGATCTCCGGCGTGGCCCGCTCGTACAACTACTACCCGACCGGCCACGCGCGCCCGGAAGACGGCGTGGTCAGCCTCGCGCTCGGGCTGGGCAAGCAGATCGTGGACGGGGGTCAGGCCTGGACCTATTCGCCGGCCTATCCCACCGCGCCCCCGCCCTTTGGCAACATCGGCGACCTGCTCAAGAACACGCAGACGGAGTTCTGGGCGGTCCACATGGGCACGCCGCCGCCGCCCGACCCGATTCGCGAGACGGAGTACCTCGTGCGCGCCGATCTGTCGGCCGCCGAGTACGACGGGGCGCTCGACCAGATCGCCTCGTCCTACGACCCGGCCTCCGACCGCCTGCGGCCGGGCCTCGGCTCGCGCGGACCGCGGGTGCTCGACTTCGCGCCGATTCTGTCGCTGGGCTCGTTGCCGCTCAACGACCTCATCCGGCGCTTGCTCGCCATCTCCGAGGAAGTCCACCAGTCGCCGGTCGAGATCGAGTTCGCGGTCACACCGCGGCGCCGGCAGGAGGAGCGGGCCCGCTTCAGCTTCCTGCAGGTGCGCCCGATGATGGTCGACACCCACCGCATCGACCTGGACCCCGAGGACCTCACCGGCACTCAGGTCCTGCTGGCCTCGGAGCACGTCTTGGGCAACGGGGTGCGTGACGACATCCGCGACGTGGTCTTCCTCAAGCCGCGCTCCTTCGAGGCGCGCCATACCCCCCGAATCGCGCTGGAGCTGGACAAGATCAACCGCGGCCTGCTGGCCGAGGAACGCCCCTATCTGCTGATCGGGTTTGGGCGTTGGGGTTCCTCCGACCCCTGGCTGGGCGTGCCGGTCGAGTGGGGGCAGGTGTGCGGCGCCCGGGTGATCGTCGAAGCCAGCCTGCCCGAGATGAATCCCGACCCGAGCCAGGGCTCGCATTTCTTCCACAACCTCATCGGTTGTCAGGTACTCTATCTGTCGGTGCGTCACCACGGGCCGTTCCAGATCGACTGGGACTGGCTCGAGCGGCAGGAGGCGCTGGCCGAGACGGACTTCGTCAAGCATGTCCGGACGGCCGCTCCGCTGCTCGTCAAGGTCGACGGGCGTCACGGCAGAGGGGTGATCCGACACGATGGCATCTAAACCGACGAAGTCAGATCGCCAGCTCCTGGACGATCTCCAGGAACGGGCCAAGGAGTTGAACTGCTTCTACGAGATCGAGAAGCAGCTCACGCGCAGCGACGCCTCGCTCGACGACGTGCTGCAGGCCGTGGCCGAGACCATTCCGACCGGCTTCCAGCACCAGCGGGTCTGCCGCGTGCGGCTCACCTACGAAGGGCGCGAGTACCGCTCCCAGCACTTCGAGCCCACACGCTGGTCCATGGAGATCCCCCTGCGGGCCCAGGACGAAGTCGTCGGCAAGCTCGCGGTCTACTACGTCGAGGAGATGCCGCAAGAGGACTTCGGCCCCTTCCTGCGCGAGGAACAGCGCCTGCTCACCACATTGGCCGACCGGCTCGGCCACTACCTCTTCTTCCAGCGGCTGAAGGAGGTGCAGCGCAGCTGGGAGGAGGCCCGCGGTCGCCGGACCTCTCCCCGGCGCGATGACTGGCGCGCACCGATCCACCTGCTGCGCGAATCCGACAAGGCGCTCTACCTGCGCATCGCCCGGCGGATGCTCAACCATCTGACCCGCATCGGGGTCGAGGAGGCCCGCGCCATCCTGACGGGCAGCCCCTCACCGGCCGGTGAGGATCGCTTCAGCAGCGAGTCGAACGTTCCCATCGGGCGCTTCGAGCCCAACACCGAGCTGATGATGAGCGACCGGCCCTTCGAGCTGGCCGCCGATCACCTGAGCAGCCAGGAGATCCTCACGCGCGTCCAGCGCTGGATGGTGGAGGACAAGGCCGGCGGTTTCCTGCGGGTCTTGAACAGCATGCGGTCCTCGCTGCCCGAGCTGGCCGACGCCCTGCGCCGCTTCCACCACGTCGTCTCGGATGGGCGCGATCTGCCCGTGTCGACCCGCCGCAGCCTGCGCGTGCTGCTCACCCAGCGGCTCCTGACCGAGCAGCTCGACTTCGTGCGCACCGCCAAGGAGTTCATTGAGGTCACCGACTTCGTCGATCTGGTCGACCGGATCATCATGCCCCCCGAGAGCCACGGCAAGCTGGGCGGTAAGGGCACCGGGCTGATCCTCTCGTACAAGGTGCTCCAGCGCACGCAGTCGCCCGAGCGCCCCATCGGCAAGATCAAGATTCCGCGGACGTGGTACATCGCCTCGGATGGGCTGCTCGATTTCGTCAACCACAACGACTTGCAGGACGTATTCGAGCAGAAGTTCAAGGAGATCGACCAGGTTCGTGACGAGTACCCGAGCATCGTGCGGCTGTTCAAGAGCTCTTCTTTCACGCCACGCGTGATCAATGGCCTGTCCGTGGCGCTGGACGACTTCGGCGAGGTTCCCCTGATCGTTCGCAGCTCGAGCCTGCTCGAGGATCGGCTGGGCACAGCCTTCTCGGGCAAGTACAAGAGCCTCTTCCTCGCCAATCAGGGCTCGAAGGAAGAGCGCATGAACTCCCTGATGGATGCCATCGCGGAGGTGTACGCCTCGACCTTCGGCGCCGATCCCATGGAGTATCGCCGTGATCATGGCTTGCTCGAGTTCAACGAGGAAATGGGCATCCTGATCCAGGAGGTGGTCGGCACCAGGGTGGGGAAGTACTTCATGCCCGCCTTCGCCGGCGTAGCCTTCAGCAACAACGAATTCCGCTGGTCCCCGCGCATCAAGCGCGAGGATGGGCTGATCCGCCTCGTCGCGGGGCTCGGCACGCGCGCGGTGGACCGCGTGCCGGACGACTACCCGGTCCTGGCGGTGCCCGGCCAACCGCGCCTGCGCGCCAACGTCGCGGTCGACGAGATCGTGCGCTACGCACCCAAGAAGATCGACCTGCTCAACCTCGAGAGCTGCACGTGGGAAACGGTCGAGATCAACGAGCTCCTGCGCGAATGCGGGCGGGACTACCCGGCCCTCGACAGGGTCTTCTCGGTCCTGCGCCAGGACATGCTGCAGAAGCCGGTCGGCATGCTGCTCGATCCGGAGCGCGACGAGCTAGTCGTCACCTTCCAGGGGCTCTTCGGGGAAACGCCCTTCCTGCAGCACATGCGCAACATGATGAGCATCCTGCAGGAGCACCTGGCGACCCCCGTCGACGTGGAGTTCGCCCATGACGGGCGGGACTTCTACCTGCTCCAGTGCCGGCCGCAGAGCTACGCGGGCGATGCCGCGCCTACGCCGATCCCGAAGGACGTCGCCGAGCAGGACCTCGTTTTCACTGCCAATCGGTACGTGTCCAATGGCTGGATGCCCGACATCACCCACATCGTCTACGTCGATCCAGCGCAGTACGGGATGATCGAGAGCCGCCAGGAGTTGGTGGCCGTGGGCAAGGCGGTGGGCAAGCTCAACAAGCTGCTTCCCAAGCGGCAATTCGTGCTCATGGGCCCCGGGCGCTGGGGCAGCCGCGGGGACATCAAGCTGGGGGTCAGCGTCACCTACGCCGACATCAGCAACACGGCGATGCTGATCGAGATCGCCCGCAAGAAGGGCAACTACGTGCCGGACCTCTCCTTCGGCACGCACTTCTTCCAGGACCTGGTGGAAGCTCGCATCCGCTACCTACCGCTCTACCCCGACGATCCCGGCGTGGTCTTCAACGAGCAGTTCCTGCTCCGTGCCCCGAATCTGCTGAAGGAGATCCTGCCCGAGTACGCGGAGCTGTCCGACACGCTGCGGGTCATCGACGTCGCGGCCGTCGCGGACGGCCGCATCCTGCGCGTCCTGCAGAACGCCGAGCTCGGCGAGGCCATCGGCATGTTCGCCTCGCCGACCGAGGGGCGCCGGGACCGGGAGGTGCCGGAGACGGACTTCGACGGCGAGAAGGTCCGGGTGCCGCTGCAATACTGGCAGTGGCGCTTGAAGATGGCCGAGCGCATCGCCCAGGAGATTGATCGGGAGCGGATGGGCGTGGTCGCGATCTACATCTTCGGCAGCACCAAGAACGCCACCGCCGGCCCGGGCAGCGACATCGACCTGCTCGTGCACTTCCACGGCAACGAGGAACAGCGTCGCGCGCTGGAGAGCTGGCTCGACGGTTGGAGCCTCTGCTTGGGCGAGATCAACTACCTGCGCACCGGTTACCGCAGCGAGCGGCTGCTGGATGTGCACATCGTCACCGACGAGGACATCGCCAACAAGACCAGCTACGCGGTCAAGATCGGCGCGGTGACCGACGCCGCGCGCGAGCTGCCCGTGGGCAAGGCCGCGGCGACCGCGAAGTAGGGCGAGGCGGGAGCGGGGGGGAGAGGCGGGACGCGTGAAGTGCCTGTTCACGTCGGATCTACACGGTGATGTCGCACGCTTCACGGCGCTGATACGCGCGGCGCGCAGCGAGCGCCCGGACGGCGTCTTCCTGGGCGGCGACCTCTTCCGCCATGGCCACGGGTCCGAGGAGTTCGCCGAGGAGCACCTGCTGGGGCCCATCCGCGCGCTGCGGGCCGAAGCGGACGCGGGCGGGCAGGGGTCGGGTGGGCGCCCCGGCGCGGGGCCGCGCTGGTTCGTGATCCTGGGCAACGACGATCCGCGGGTGTTCGAGGAGCTCTTCCTCGCGGCCGACGCCGACGGGCTGATCGACTACGTGCACGAGCGCACCGTGCCCTTCGGCGACCTCTTCGTCACCGGCTACGCCTGCGTGCCGCCGACGCCGTTTTCCCTGAAGGACTGGGAGAAGTACGACGTCTCGCGCTTCGTCGATCCCGGCGCCGTGTCACCCGAGGAGGGCCGGCGCACCGTGCCGACCCCCGCGCACGAGACGCGCAACGGCACCCTCGCGGCCGATCTGGACGCGCTCGCGCGTAACGCCCCGCCGGCGCGCACGATCTTCCTCTTTCACGCGCCGCCCTACGACTGCGCGCTCGATCGCGCGCCGCTCGACGGCCGCATGGTCGACCACGTGCCGGTGGACGTGCACGTCGGCAGCATCGCCATCCAGCGCTTCATCGCGGCTCACCAGCCGCTGCTGACGCTGCACGGCCACGTGCACGAGTCGCCGCGCCTGACCGGCCGCTGGTCCGAGCGCTTCGGTCGCACATACGCCTTCAGCGGCTGCCACGACGGGCCTGGGCTGCCCCTCGTGCGTTTCGACACCGAGGCGCTCGAGCGGGCGGCGCGGGAGATCGTGGGCTGAGGCCGGGCGCACCACAGCCTACAGCATCCTGTAGCAGATGACCTGGAGCGGCTCGATCTCGGTCCTCCCGTCGTCATCGCTGGCGCGGAAAGAGCTGCCGGTACCCCGCACCACGACCATCCGCCCCTGGCCCACCAAGTAGCAGGTGCCCTCGTGCATTTCGTGGCCCAGGGGAATGGACACTTGGCATAGGTACTCACCGCCGGGTGCGAAGACATCCCAGGTTTCCAGGATACCGTCGGGCTGGTCCTCATGGCCGTGGGGCGTCAGGACCCAGATCGCATCGTCGTCGGGATTGACCATGACTCGGCTGACGCAGTCGTCGTGGTCTGAGATGGTCCAGTCCGTGGTCTCGGGCTTGCCGGGGTCGATGAGGGGGGAGACCCTGCCCTTCTCGGCCTCCGTCCGCTTGCGCGGTTTGGACTGGCGCCCGAAGACGCGCACGAGGTTGCCAGTCTTGTCGAACTCCGAGATCTCGTATGCGTCCCTCTCCATGGGCGCGTAGATGCGACCGTCGGGGCCGAGGGCCCAGCTCCGGTCGATGTAGTAGCTGTCGGCCTCGACGAAGCGGTAGCCGGTGGGATCGAAGGGGGTGGTGGTCTCGAGGATGTGGTGGAACTCGCCCATGGTGGCATCGCTCACGGACAGGAAGCGATCGGTGTGGCTCTCCACGCCGGGTGTCATCACGATGCGGCCGCCGCTGGCCGCGAGCACGCCGTCGACGCAGTGGAGACTGATCATGACCGCGATGTTGCCGTCCGCGGGCGCGCCGACGGGGTAGTGGGTGCCGCGAGGCGTCCCGTCCACCCCGAGCACGACGAGCTTGCCGGGGAAGCCCATGCCGACACCGAGGGAACCGTCCGGCAGAAAGACGAGCCCCATCGGCTGGCGCAACTCGCCGGGGCCGTCGCCCTCACGGCTGATGTCCCGCAGATGCTCTCCGGCGGCGGAGATCACCACCACGTGGCACAACTGGTTGTCCAGCACGTAGAGGTTGCCGTCTGCGCCCAGCTTGAGGTCCGTGATGCGGCCGAAGACCACGTCCTCGTCCTCGCCCCCCACCCGCCACAGCTCACTGAGGCCTAGCTGCTGAGCGCCCCGGGCGGGCCCGTCGTCATCGATGATCCGAGGGACATCGGCCGCATGGGCCCGCCAGAGCGGCAACCAGAGGCACAGGACGATCGCCGTCAGGTGAAGATGCTTCATGACCGTGCTCCCGTCGGGCTCACGCCCGGAGCCGGCCCCGGGTATCTCGGGGGCCGAACCCGTCTGTTGGACGGGAGCGGGGGCCGGATCGTTCAGGCGGTAGTGCGAGGTTCGAGTTCGTATTCGTTCAGACTCCCTTTCAGCCCCAACAGCAGGCGATCGTTGCTGCGCCGTGGGCTGTAGACCGTCTCCTGGCCAATCAGCTACGTGTCAACAACACGACAGACCTCGACCAACTGCTGCCACTCGCGGCTGTTGCGTGCAAAGCGGGAGACCTCCCGTGCCGCTACCGCGCCGACCCTGGCCAGGCATACGTCGGCCACCATGCGGTCAAAGCCCGATCGCTTCACACCACCAGCAGCGGATCGGCCGAGATCTTCGTCGATGATCTCGAAGTTGCGAACGGCAAAGACCCGCGGCTGCTTGTCGCGGGTTACCGCCCTGACCAAGGTTTTCCACCTGCGCCTGTGTGCACAGCCAGGCTGGCGGAAGCTCGACGCCTACGAGCTGCTGGCCAAGGTGATCAATGGAATCAAGCTCATCAACGGGGTGGAGGAGGTCGCCGCCTAGGGTGTCAAACACAACTCTTGACGATAGCTCCAAGTCACGGACGACGACGCTGAATGCGCAGGGCTTTCAGTCGGGCGGCATTTATGGAAGCCACAGGTCTGCTTCACTTCCTCACGTCTTCGGGAAGTCGACCGAGCACTGCCATGTAGGCCGCGCGTGCCAGTTCGAGGGTCTGCATGGCTTCCCCGGGCTGCGGTCGGTCAGCTGCAAGGAGAATAGCAGCGGTTTCAAGATCAGCCTTCGCGCGCTCCTGTGGGTCCCGCAAACTGCATCGCCCGGTCATCCAGAGCGTTGCCCAACTGCCACAGTTGGCCGCTTCTGGCAGTCTGAGATCGCCCTTGCCACGAGCGGAGTGGACGCCGCCTTGATGGGGCTGATGGCGCAGGAGAGGCCGATCACGGCCAACCGGGCATGAACTCGATGCCGAACTCCTCGGCCGCTGTTCGGCCGCGATGGTGACCCTGGCGTTCCTCTCCGATCCGCCCGTGGTTGCGAGGATCCTGAGCCATCTGTGGCTGCCCACGGCGCCGCCGCCGCTGGCCCCCGCGCGCGGGGGAGGGGGGCGCGGGGCGTGGGGATGCAGTGCGCCAATGCTGTTGTCACCCGATGATCCTGCCGCCGAAGTGCCCGAACACGCGGAAGTCTGCCCGCTGATCGAGATCCGGGGCGTCGCGGTGGGGTCGCCGACAGGCAAGACGCGCCGCGGCGGCGTCCGCCTACAGCCGCAGCGCCCCCGCAGACCCCGTCCGTAGTGCTTCCTCACGCCGAGTCGGCGACGGGCGGGCCCACGTCGCAGTTGCAGTCAGTTTCCTTCGCGCCTCAGCATCTGGCCGAAGCGCGCCATGCCCTCGCGGATCTGCTCACTGTCGACCATCGAGAAGCTCGCCCGCATGCAGTTGCGGCATCCGCCCTGCGTCGAGAACGCCGGTCCGGGCACCATGAGCACCTTCAGCTCACGGCTGTACTGCTCCACGAGGCGGGCGGCGTCGTAGGCCTCGGGCAGCTCGAACCAGATGAAGAGGCCCTCGCCGGGGATGTTGAAGCGCACGTCGGCCGGCAGGAACTCCCGGGCGGCGGCGACCATCGCATCGCGCTGCTGGCGGTAGAGGCCGCACTTCTCGCGGATCTGGGCCAGAAATCCCTCCGGCGTGGCCGCGTCCAGGTACGCCGCGAGCACCCGCTGGGCCAGGGACCCGGTGTGCAAGTTGGCGCACTGCTTGAAGAGCACGAACTGGCGGATGATCTGCGGATCCCCGCTGGCGTAGCCGACCCGCAGGCCGGGCGCGAAGATCTTCGAGAAGCTGTCGAGGCGGATCACGCGCCCATCCGTGTCCAGCGATTGCAGCGTCGGTGGCGCGGGCGCTTCATCCAGCCGCAGGAGCTGGTAGGGATCGTCCTCCAGCACGAGCAGATCGTACTCCCGGGCCAGGGCCAGCATGTGTCGCCGGCGCTCGGTCGACAGCGCTACTCCACCCGGATTGTGCCCGTTGGGGATCGTGTAGATCAGCTTCGGCATCCGCTCGCCGCTGGTGCGGCGCTGCGCGAGCGTCGTTTCGAGCCGGGCTGTGTCCATCCCGTGGCGGTCCAGCGGGATTGCGATGAAGTTCTTCGTGAAGGCCGTGAAGGCGGACAGCGCGCCCGGGTAGGTGGGCTCACAGACGACGACCGAATCGCTCTCCTCCAGGAAGAGGAAGGCGGCGATGAAGAGCCCTTCCTGCGAGCCGTTCAGCACGGCCACGGCGTCCTTGGCCAGCGTGATGCCGTCCTTGGCCGCGTGCCAGGCGATCAGGCGGGGCAGGAGCTGAGGATCGGCGTCGGAGGGGCCATACTGCAGGGCGGGCGCCAGCTCCGGCCCGCCGATCTCGATCTGTTCGCCGCCGTGGAAGGAGAGCTGCAGGTGGGCGAACGGGAATGTCTTGGGATTCGGATAGCCGCCCCCGAAGGAGATCATGCCGGGCACCGAGAGAAGCGGGAAGATCGCGCGGATGGGCGACGGCTGCCGGTCCTGGGCGCGGTGCGCCAGGCGCGATTCGATGCTCACTGCGGATCGCTCCTTCCTCATGCTGGTGGTTCCGTCGAGCCGGACACGCGGGACCGCGAGCTTCGACCGTGGTCCCTGCGCAAGACCCGGTGATTCTACCGCGGTCCCTGCCTGGGTCGCCACGGGCGATCGCATGGCGGCGCCGGTCGGAGGCCGGTTCGGCTCCCCGTGCGTGATTTCCGGCGCTCGTCCTGTCCGTCGATACAGCCCTGGCCGCTAGAGCGCGATCTTGCAGCCGAAGATGGTGGCGTTGTCGTGCCCTCCAAAGAGGACGAGGTCGGCCAGCGACATGCCGAGGCACAGGGAGCCGGTCACCTCCATGGCTTCACCCAGGCGATGCGCTCCGTCGAGATCGCCATGGGTGCGCTTGTGCTCACCTATGACTTCCAGGACTCCGCAGCCGACGAGACCGGCGATCTTGGTCCAAACGAGGAAGTTGTGCGCCGTGTGCCGGAATTCGAACTCGGTCCGATGGCGGTTGACCTCCCGCTGCTTCCAAGCCGAGGCCAGGTTGAGTCCGAGCGTCGCCGCCGAGAGCCCGACGTGCCAGTTGCGATGCTCATCGTACCCTTCCCAATCCCGGCGCTCCTGGCGATCCAGTAGCCCCTGGCCGCAGCCCGTGTTCATGAGGGTGGCCACCAGGCCGCCGATCTCCAGCCGGCGCTGCCATGCCTCTGCAGATCTGCCGGGGTGGGCGGCTGCCTGAGACGCCTGGGCGACAAGACCCGGGGCCGGGGTGCCGCTCAGGGAACGCGGGGCCGCGTCCGGCGCGGTGGCGACAGCCGGCGCGCGCGAAGACGCGGGCGGCATCTTCCGCCGGAAGAGGGTTGAAGACGCCATCGGCAGATCCGACGCCACCGCCCGTTAGGTGCACTGCGGGCGGCTCTGCCGTGGCTTTGCGCGGATCCGGTGCCCGCAGTGGCGCTCGCGAGCGATTGGGTGAGTGCCAGCGTGAACAAGGATGGTGCACTGCGATTCGCACCTCGCGTGAAGACTGTGACGGGCCGTTTTTCTGGTCCATTCCTGTGCTGGCTTCGGCCGTCTGCCTCGCGCGAATCTGCGGGGATGGGTGGGCGGCGGCAGAGCGTGTGCGCGCGTCACAACAGCCCCGTCCCCGCGAGTGTCTGGAGCGCCATGAGGTTGCACGACTTGTAGAAGGCGCGGTCCACCGCCGCGCCGTCAAAGCTCTCGCCGTTCTTCTCGAGGTCCTGCACCGCGAGTGACTTGATCCTCGTGGACCACTTTCCGGGCCGGAGCCAGGTCTTGATCTTATGCTCCTTGGGCGTCCAGACCCTGATCTTCCGGCCACCTTCGAGATCCATGCTCCCGGCGACGAGCGGCTTCCACGGGAACTTGTCGCTCGTGCGTACTTCGCACTTGAACAGGTTCGCACTCACACGCGTGATGGCCTCAGAAAGCTCCTGTCGTTCAATGACCCCATCGCTCCCTCTGAAGTCCACGGAGCCGTTGCCCGTCGCGTAGAATTCACCGCCGATGGAGAACTCGTAGCCAATCATCGCCTGGTCCAGTAGCTCGCCGATCTTCTCGAGCAGCTCCTTGTCGCGCGGGTCGCGCTTCTGCTTCCAGAGCCTCATGACGGCGTCTCCCTTTTCCTTGAGAGCCGGCACGGCGGCGACCAGCACGGCGCCATCCTTGTCCTTGGCCTCGGCCCCCGCCTCCTTCGCGAAGTCGGTCGCGATCTCGACGCAGAGCGGGTCCGGCGTGAACGGGGCGCCCTGGGGGGGCTGATACCGGTAGAGGAGATCGGATACCTGGAGGGGCGACTTCAGCACCGCTTCGATCTTCTTCGGGAACCCCCATTTCACACAGGTCGGTGCGAGTGGGCCCAGGACGCCCTGCAGTCCCCAGAGAATGATGTCGGTGTAGTCCTGCTTCGTCAGCCTCTGTGACTTGATGCGCTTGTTGAACTCCCCGATGATCTCTTTTGGGATCTCGATGGGATCGCAGGTGATCCGGTCGATGCGCCACCCCTGGATGAGGGGGTAGTCCGAGTCCAGCCCGAGCCCCGTTGCCACCGCCGTGCGTGGCACGCGCAGGATGTGGTAGTCCTCCATTCCGACCGAGACGATGCCGAGCTTGTTGGCCGCCTGCTTGTCCTCGTCGCCACCGAAGTAGGAGACTGTCAGTGTGACGGCCCCCTTGCGACCGTAGAGTTTCTCGGAATCGTTGGTGATCGCCGCTATGAAGTCCTTCATCGTGCCCTTGTCGGCGACCTTGTCCTCCTCGTCTGCGACCGGCGATTCCGACTTCACGGGCCATTTCTTCGCGGTCGTCATCGCGGGAGGCTTCGCCCCGCACTCGTAGAAGAACGTCTTCGCCCGCTCCTCCGCGGTCGTGACCGGGTCTTTGCCCGCCTCCCCGATCTTGATCTCCTCGCGGAGGAAGTCATAGACGCGCGCCGGTGTGCAGAGGGAGACGACCGCGTAAACCTTCAGCTTGCCCTTTTCGGTCTGCCACTTCTCGAAAGCGTCCCTCGGTGGAGCGCCGCTCGCACTCAGCGTGGTCCAGCGCAGATCGAACTCGTCGACCCGATCGTCCGTCGCCTGAAACGTCGCGGTCGCGTCCCTTCCCTTGACTACGACGTCGCTCGCGATCTCGAGGCCGACGAACAAGCTCGCAATGCACGGGTGCATCTTTCCCGGAAGGTACGCCTTGTTCTCGCTCGTGCTCCCCTGGGCGCCGAACTGGCACACGCGGATCGGCCAGGCGAACGTCCGTGTCATTGTGTCAGGTTTCTTCTCGTGGAGCGGATTCGCGATCTTGTGCCAGCGCTCGACCTGCGCGTCCGCGAGCTGGTCCGCGACCATCGAGATGACCTTGAAGAGGTACGCAACGTAGGGAGCCATGAGCGTGGGCTGAAGGCCCATCTCTGGCGTGCGGATCACGATCACGGGCGCCTGCCGGTCGTCGCCGATGCAGAACCGCACGATGCTGAGCCAGATCCCCCTGTCGTCGTGCTTGCCCGGAAGCATCACCTTCGACCGCGCGCCCCGGCGCTTCTGGAGAAGCCAGAGGAGGTCGATGTAGCGCTTGTACGGGATCTTCCCGAAGAGGAGCTGGACCTCCGAATTGACGTCCTGCTCCATCGTCACGGCGAGCGCGCGCGCGAGCACGTCGTCGGGCGCGGTGCTCGCGCCTTCCTCGGTGAGCGAGGACTCCTTCGACTGATCGCCCTTGAGGCGCGTGATCTTGCCGTCGGTCGAGACCTGCGAGATCTTCAGCGTCTGCGCCTCCTTGGGATAGTTGCCAATCGGCCATTCAAGGATGAAGTCTTGCGGGCCGATCCTCCCGCGCTCGATCAGCATCACCGGGCGCCGCTCCTTCTCCGGCTTCTTGACCTCCCGGTCGAGGACCTCCTTAAGCCGCGCGTTCACCTCCTCGTCCATGAAGCCGAGGTAGACGTCGATCACCCTCGGAGTCGGTCGCAGAAACGTCTGGTGCTTGTTGTTCGTTTCCGCCATCCGCCCGGGCGCGGCCTCCAGCTCGGGCCACGCGAACGTGTCGCTCACCTGGAGAAAACAGGGGTGCTTGCGCTTCGCCTTCAAGCCCTTGAGCTGCTGCGAGTCCCAGACAGTCCGTGGATCGAGCTTCTCCTCCTGCGCCAGATCGAAGAAATTCCGCTTTTCGGTCACGTTCGCCATCGCCTTCCCCCTACCTGCGGAGTGCCCCGAACACCCAGGTCCGGTGGTCCCGCTCGGGATAGACGATCGAGCACTTCGTGGTCGTGATGCCCTCGACGCGCGCGCCCCCGTTGGCGTCCGTCGTCCCCGCTTTCAGCACTTTGCCGTTGCGGTCGAGGATCTGGAAGCTCTCACCGGCGACCGGGTCGCCCTCGGCGTCGCGCAGCTCGAGCCCGATCCACCCCGACCGCACGATCACGAGCCGGTACCGGCGGCCGCTCGCGACGATGACGTGCCCACCGAAGGCCACCGTCCTCGTCTCGCTCCCTGCGCCCTGGGAGTTGTCAACCTGCGTCGACATGGGTATTTCTTCCAACGTGGGGCGGTCGGCCTTCGGGCCCATCGAATGGAGGTGGGTCTACTGCCGCCCCGCCTGGGGTCAGCCCGGGCGGCTGGCGCCGCGCATTCGAGGCTCCACCCGGACCTCGTCGGCACACTCGAAACCCTCGTTCGCCACAATCGTCGCGTGCCGCGGCCGGGGGAGCGTGATGGTGGTGGCTGCGCCCTCCGCCTGTGCAACGAGATCGAGATCTTGGGCAGCCTGGTGGACCTGCCCGCGCTAGACGTGCTTGGCAACCCCTATACAGGCTACCCGAGATGGCGCGGCAGTGCAACGGCTCGTGGCTGCCGTCAGCTTCCTGCAGCGCTTCGGCGGGGGCTCAATCTGCACCCCCAAGTCCTCCACGGCGCTGGTCCTCCTAGCGCTCATCTCCGATCCGCACGTGATCACCGAGATCCGCCGCCACCTGCAGCTGCCTGCCGAGCCGGCGCCGCTCGCGCCGGCTCGCGGATCCACCGCCGCGCAGCTCTGGGGCCTCGACCCACCGCCCGTACCCAGGGCGCAACCGGGATTCCGAGGACGCCCCGCTTGTGGCGCAGCCACCACCGTGATGCCTGCCGTGGCGCTTCCGGACCCGCCCAGGGCCTGAGTCCCACGTGGGGGAGAGGGCTTAGGCAGTCAGAGCACCGGCTCGGCGGCTCGGGCGAGGCGATACTCGAGGATCGCTGGCCAGATGAGGCCCCAGCAGCCCCGCCCCGGCACGCACGTTCCCACCCCTTAGGTGACCACGGGCGCGAAAGGTGGCTGGAACCTCTCAACCCCCGCGGGTTGCCCGCGCGCAGTCAATCGCTACCCGGGCCGGCGCACCGGGCGTCGGACCAGGATTCTTCGTTCCACAACCCAAGACCCTGGTCCTGCCCCCGGAACCTTGGTAAGCTGCTCGGAGTCACGGAGATTGGCTCGCGGGGCGATGGCCTGGCTCTTCAGCCCGCGGGTCTCTCAGCCGGTGTTCCGCGGGGATCCTGATCGAGCGCCTGCGTGTCGGTTCGCTCGCGGGCACGGGTCCGTGGCCGTCGGGGGGAGGGCGGCGGATGGACACCGATCGGCCCGACCGGGATCCAACGGATCAGCAGCTCGCTCGCCCTGGTGACCGCATCGGCCACTATCAGATCGTGGCCGAAGTCGGCCGTGGCGGCATGGGGATCGTCTTCCGCGCCCGCGACCTCGATCTCGGCCGCGAGGTTGCGCTCAAACGACCTTGGCCGCGTCTGGCAGTCGATCCCGAGTGCCGGCGGCGCTTCCTGCGCGAGGCGCGCGCGACCGCGCTCCTTTCCCACCCGAACATCGTGCAGGTCTTCGAGGCCTTCGAGCAGGACAACTGCCCGTGGCTGGCCCTCCAGTATGTCCCCGGGCGGAACCTGGAATCGATCTTGATCGAGAACCGGCGACTCCCCGTCGACACGGTCCTGCGTTACGGCGAGGACTTGGCTTCGGCGCTCAAGGCCGCTCACGATCGCAACATCCTGCACCGCGACGTCAAGCCGCGCAACGTGCTCGTCGCCACCGACGACCGTGCGCTCCTGAGCGACTTTGGCCTCGCGTGCGTCCTGCACGGGTCGGATGCGGATTCCGACGCCACCACCGAAACTCCCCGGATCACCACCGAAGGGACCGTCATCGGCACACCCCGCTACATGTCACCAGAGCAGGCGCTCGGTCGTCCCCTCGACAAACGCAGCGATATCTTCTCGCTCGGCAGTGTCCTGTACGAGCTCTGCACGGGTGTCCCCGCTTTCTCGGCGTCGGAGCGGGGCGGCCTCAATGACGCGATCATTCACACCGAACCGGAACCCATCTCCCGGTTCACCTACGAAGTGCCGGAGGAGCTCGAACGCATCATCCGGAAGATGATGTCCAAGCGCCCCGATGAGCGCTATCAGGATGCGGGCGAGCTGCTGGCCGACCTACGCGCCCTACGCCGCCGGCGAGAGCTGGCCGACTACGAGCAGACGCAGTCCCCGCGGCCCGCACCCACCCGCCGGTTCCCAGCGCGCATGCTCTGGGCCGTGCCGGTACTGGCCGCAGGGGCGGCGTGGTGGCTGGTGTCGCGCCACGGAGTGATACCGATCCCGCCAGGGGAGCCGGTTCAGGTGACCAGCACCGACACCTGGGAGGGTCTGCCGGCGCTCTCTCCGGATGGCGGGCGCATTGTCTATGCAGCCGAGGTGGGCGGGAACACCGACATCTATGTCGTCGATGCTCACGGCGGTGCCCCGCTGCGCATCACGAATGACCCGGCGACAGACAATTCCCCGGCCTGGTTTCCGGATGGCAGCGCCATCGCCTTCACATCGGATCGTTCGGGCAAGCCGTCGATCTGGAAGACCGGTCAGCTCGGGGGCGGTGCGACCCTGCTCCTAGCGGATGCCTGGCAGCCGGCGATCTCGCCCGACGGTTCTCGCCTGGCCTTCGCCCGCGCAGGTCCGAGCCGGTACTCGCGCATCGGTGTCGCTTCTCTCTCGGACCCGGCGCGCGTCACCATGCTCACCGACGACCAGGGCGGGATCTGGGATCACGAACGCCCCGCCTGGTCGCCGGACGGGCGCCAGATCTGCTACGCCACACGTCACGGACTCTGGAGCGTTCCCTCGGCAGGTGGATCTCCGCACCCCGTGACGACCGACGCGGAGCTGGATCTCGATCCGGCCTGGTCTCCTTCGGGGCGACATCTGTACTTCACTTCCCACCGCCAGGGTACGATCGCCCTGTGGCGGATCAGCGTGCGCGGGGGAACCCCGGAGCGGGTCACACCGGGCACCGGCCAGGAATCTCATCCGAGCATCTCGCGCGACGCATCCCGCCTCGCCTACGCCACGCAAGTCGTGAGCCGGTGTCTCATCCTCCACGATCTGCAAACCGGCGCGGAGACGGCGCTGCGGGATCTGCCGGAGGCCTACCAGGCTGCCTTCTCACCGGATCAGCGGTGGCTCGTCTTCGTTTCTCCGGGCGTGGGCAAGGAACTCGCACTCTGGCTGCAGCCCCTGGAGGAAGAACTCTCGTCCGGCCCACCGCGGCAGTTGACCGACCACCCGGGGGATTCGTCCCACCCGGCCTTCTCGCCGGATGGTCGCTGGATCGCCTATCAGCGAATCATCAAGGAGGAACGCGATGTCTGGATCATTCCCGCCGACGGCGGGCAATCGATGCGCTTCACGGAGGACCCGGCCCGGGACATGAATCCGGCGTGGTCGCCGGATGGATCGATGATCGCGTTCGCCTCGGAGCGCGGGAACAAGGGCAGTCACATCTGGCTCGGACCGGTGCGGGATGGACTCCCGGCGGGACCTGCTCGTTGCCTCGGCCGGGAGTCGATCCAGGCCTTTGCTCCCGTCTGGTCACCGGATGGGACCCAGATCGCCTTTGTGACAGCGGGCCAGGAGGGAAACGGAGTCTGGATCGTCCCGGTCGACGGGAGCGCGCCCGCGCGCCCCCTGATCCCAGCGGCCAACCTCACACGCGCCCGCTGGGATGCGTCCGCGGGTGACCTGCTCGCCTGCGGGATCTGGGACGGGCATCATTACACACTGCGGCACGTCTCCCCGCGGGACGGAAGCGGAACGGTGTTCGAGCCGCGCGTCGATCTCGGACCGGCGTCCTCGGCGCCGACGTTCGACGTTTCCAGCGACGGGCGATGGGTTGTATTCCCCCGCGAGGAAACCAAGGGGGACATCTGGCTCCTCGAGGCACGCGGGGGAAGGTACTGAGCGAGAATGAAGGAGGCAGAGTATGCGCAAGAAGCCGATCCGCCCCAGGCGCAAGCCGAAGCACAGGGACCCGGGCACGGTGACGCCACCCGTGCTGGTCAACAGGATTTGCAGGCCTGCCAGGCGCAAAGTTCCCGGGGCTCCGACGAAGCGGCCGCCCGCACGGCGTAGGAAGACCGGGCTCACCGTGGGTCTCGTGCGGGGAGAGGTCAGGGCTGTGGGGATCTGGATCGAGCATCTGCGGCAACTGATGGCCGCGGTCCGTCCCAGGCGCAAGGTCCTGGCCAAGCTCAAGTCCGGGGACCGAGAGACTCCACCCCCGCCGCCGATGGTGGGCAGGGTGTGCGAACTGGATTGGCCGGAGATCCGCGCCATGGACCTGGTCGCGTTCCTGAAAGCTCTCCGCGAGCAGGTCAACGCGCTCGATAGGCAGCTCGGTCGAGCGCGGCAAGACCTCGTGCTGACACGCCCCACGCGGCGCAAGCCCGTCAGGTGAGGGTGGCGACCGCGAGGAAGCGACAGGTCCGGCGCAGCGCGCGCGAATGGCCGGGGACACAGCCTGGGACGCGTGAGGAGACGCTCACAGCGCTTCTCCTCGCGCTGACGACGGCGTGCAATCTCCGCTGCAGCTATTGCTGCCAGCACCGGGGCCGACCGCGCCGGATGGCGTGGGAGACCCTGCGCCGGGCGGTCGACTGGGGTCTGGACGCGCGCCGGCCGGGCGTGAAGCTCGTTTTCACCGGTGGTGAGCCCCTGCTCACCTGGCCGCTGATCCGCCGGGCCGTGACCTATGCCCGGAGGCGCTCGGGACGAAGATGGCCCTTGAGGTATGCCCTGCTGACCAACGGGCTCCTCCTGAGCGATAGGAAGATCGATTTCCTCGTCGACAACCGTTTCGAGGTCCAGCTCAGCTTTGATGGCGTGCCCGCCGCGCAGGATCTCCGGGCGAAGGACTCCTTCCCGGTCCTCGACCGGCTCCTGGATCGCCTGAGGAGGCGTCATCGACACTTCTACCGGCGCCGCTTGAGCGTGGCCGTCACGGTCGTGCCGCGAACGGTCTGCCGGATGGCCGACTCGTTCGCCTACTTCCTGGGCAAGGGGGTCTCCGAGATCGCGATCGCACCGACCCTGGCTTCATCTACCGGTTGGGATCCGCGGCGAAGGGCTGAGCTGGAGGCGCAGTACGCGCGGATTGTACAGATGAGCGTGGTGCACTACCAGAGATGCGGGAAGATCCCGTTGCTCGATTTCCGCGGCGGCCGCAGGCCCGCCCGGCGCCCGTGGCCATTGCGCGCGATGTGCGGGGTGACGGAGGGCACGACGCCTGCCATCGGTGTCGATGGCGAGGTCTACGGTTGCGGGATGCTCATGGGGCCGTTGCTGTCAGGCAAGACCCCCTGGCTGGCCCGAGAGCTTCGGCGGCTGCGGATCGGCAACCTCCGGGATCCGGGCTTGTCGGAGCAGCTCAAGAGGTTCGGCGCGAAGGCGCAGGCCAGCCGGTTCTTGATCCGCAAGGAAGAAAAACATTCCTCCTACGGGCGCTGCGGCGCGTGTCCCGCAATCGAAGCATGCGCCGTCTGTCCGGTTTCGATCGGGCTCCAGCCCGGGAACAGGGACCCGAACCGCATCCCGGACTTCAACTGCGCCTTTGCACAGGTTGCGTGGGAAGCGCGGCAGCGATTCCTGCGGGGCACGGGTGGCAGGGGCAAGAGCCGGGAGGCGGCCGAGACGACGTTGCCGCCTGCTCGGCGGGGGGGTCCATATCACCGCATCAGCACCACCGCCGTCCCGCAGCCCGGCTCGGTGCCGGCAGGGCGCGCCAGATAAACCCCGCCCGGGAGGATCCTCCCGCCCGCGTCGCGGCCGTCCCAGACCGCTCGCGCGGGTCCTGATTCCGCCACTCCCTCCGCGGCCAGCAGGCGCACGCACCGGCCCGCGAGATCGAAGATCGCGACGGGCGTCGCGGCGGATAGCGGTGCGGTCCACGTGATCAGCGTGGTCCCGCCCGCGTGAAACGGATTGGGGGAGACCGTCAGGTCCGCCAGCAGCACCCGCGGTTCGCGGGGCGCCCCGGTCGCACCGCCCGCTGGCGAGGGGGGCTCCGCGACGGCCGTCACCTCCCCCACCACGACGTCGCCGCCACAGGCCACGTCCCCGCCCGTCACGCCGATCACGCGGTAGATGTCCTCGCCCACGGGCGTCCCGGTCTCGTCGCGCAGGTCCCACAGAACCGCGTGCGTCCCGGGCGGCAGGTTTCCGTGCACCAGGGTCCGCACCAGGAAGCCGCCGCGGTTGACGATCACCAGGTCCACCCGATCGCTCGCGGGCAGCTCGAACCTGACGGTCAGCGTCCCGGGGATGGGGACCGGGTTGGGGCACGCCGGCAGCAGGCCGATGGCCCCGGGCGGGCAGTCCCAGTCCAGCGGATCGACATTCCCAATCAGGGCGCAGGTGGGGTCCGTCATCGTGATGCCAGCGAACTCGTGGCGCAGGCGCATGAAGTTGTTCTCGTTCCGGAACCAGGGCAGCGGCACGGACACGCATCCGAGGCCCCAGATGTCGGGCCAGGTGCGTCCCGATGACGGCTCGAAGAACGGGAAGTGCAGGAACGTCATGTCCGGCGCGACCAGCACCGTGTCCGGTTCGATGAGCGCCAGGGAGCTCGAACCCTCAAAGGTCTCCAACATCGCCTGGACTTCGATGCTCTCCAGGGGACGGTTGAAGCGGACCCATGCCTCGCGCATCGGCGTCTCGATCGGTGTGGCCGCGAGCGAATCCGAGTCCCCGTCCCACACCACGCCCCGTGCGTCGCGGGCCGACCAGGTGACGGTCACGGGCTCGAACCCGCAGACCAGCGGAAACTCGATCTCCTCGAAGTAGCCGGGCGCGTCGAGCCGGCACCAATAGGTGCCCCTCGGGACGACCGTGCCACCCTCGTCCCGCAGATCCCACACGAGGGTGCTTGCCCCTGCCGGCAGCATCCCACACGCGATCGTGCGCACGACGGTCGTATGGTCGCCGGCGAAGAAGACCAAGGACGCCGCCTGGGACTGCTCGAGGCCGACGGCGAAGGCAACGGCCAGGTCGATGCCCGCCGCCTGCTGCCGGTAGGGTCCCTCCAGATCGTTCCCGCAGAAGATGGTGCAGTCGTCGGCCTCGATCTGCCCCTCGAATTTCAGGAAGATCGTGAAGTTGCCGGTCCGCAAGGTTTCGCCCGCATCGCTCTGCCCGTCCCACCAGACCTGGTGGTACCCGGCCGCGAGCACCTCGTCGACCAGGTGACGAACGACTTGGTCGAAAACGTCGCGCACCTCCAGCCTGGTGCGCCCGGCGGCCGGCAACTGGAAGGCGATTTCGGTGTGGCCGTCGATGGGCGGGCAGAATGGGTCGGGGCTGTTGGGCAGCAGCATCTGCGCGGCGGCCGCTGACAGGGAAGGGGCGACAATCAAGAGGAACCCGAGGACAAGTCCGTACCGACGCACCGGTGCACCTCCTTGCGAACTCGCGATCTGGACTCAACCATGGCTATCCGCAAACTGTCATCTTATCACAAGGTCCGCCGCAGCCGGCACTCGGACACACTCGGCCGGCAGCATTCCCGTCGGCGGGCCAGCAGATCCCAACGATTCATGGCAGAGGCCGGTTGACGATCCTTCGGTCCTTCCACCACAATGCGACGCGAGCCTGTCTCAAGACCTCACAGCATCAACACCACCGGGACGGCGCGGGCAAGGATGCGCCGCACTTGCGCGGGGGGAAGGATGAGAAAAGAGGCCGCGGCCTGGCCTGCGATCATGCTCCGGATCGGCTCGCTGGTGCTGGGGGTGCTGATGGCGATCGGCTGCGGCCCGCGCGATCGCAATACGGTCACCCTCGCCGGCTCCACCGCCTTCCAGCCCTTTGCCGAGAAGCTGGCCGAGCACTACCTGGCCGCGAACCCCGGCGCCGCCGTCAACGTCCAGGGCGGTGGCTCCGCGGTCGGGATCCAGGCCGCGCTCACGGGCGCGGCCCAGATCGGGATGGCCGACCTGGTGGAGCTGCCCAAAGAGGCCCGCATGCTCACGGCCACCGTCGTGGCCCGCGACGGCATCGCGATCGTCGTTCATCCGCGGAATGGGCTCAGCGATCTTGCGGCCGCGCAGGCGCGCGACATCTTCACCGGCCGGATCACGAACTGGAAGGACCTCGGCGGGCCCGACGCGCCCATCCGGGTCATCTGCCGCGAGGAAGGCAGCGGTACGCGCCGCTCCTTCGATCAGCTCGTGCTCGCGCGCGAGCACGTGAGCCCCAGCGCTCTCTTCCAGAACTCGAACGGCACCGTCCGCGAGGCGGTCTCCAGTGATCCGAACTCGATCGGCTACATCTCGACCGGGCTGGTCAACGAGAAGGTCAAGGCCCTCTCCTGGAACGGCGTGGCGCCCACCAACGAGAATGTCAAGAGCGGTGCCTATCCACTCGCGCGCCCGGTCTACTTCCTGACCCGGGGAGCGCCGTCCCCGGCCGTGCAGAAGTACATCGACTACGTCCTGTCCGCGGAAGGGCAGGGGATCCTGGAGCGCGAAGGCCTCATACCCGTGAAGTGAGAGACCATGGACCGCTGGGTTTCCCGATTGCTCTTCCTGGCCGCCTGCTCGTCCACGTTCGTGCTGGCCGCGATCGCCCTCTTCATCTTCAAGGAGGGGGTCCCGATCATGGTCAGGAGCGGCCTGGGGCAGTTCCTCCTCGGGCAGACGTGGGCCCCGCTCGAAGAGCAGTTCGGCATCCTGCCCTTCATCGTCGGGTCGCTCTGCGTGACCTTCGGGGCGCTCCTCCTGGGGGTCCCGTTGGCGGTCGGGTGCGCATTCTACCTGGCCCAGTTCGCCCCGCGCCGCTGGGTGAACGTGCTCAAGCCGGCCATCGAGCTGCTGGCCGGGATCCCCTCCGTGGTCTACGGCTTCCTGGGCGTCCTGTGGCTCGCCCCGCTCATCCGCGACCACCTGGGCGGGCCAGGGCTGTCGATGCTCGCCGCCTCGTGCGTGCTGGCGGTCATGATCCTGCCGACGATCGTCGGCGTCTCGATCGACGCGATCCAGGCGGTGCCGCGCCGCTACGCGGAAGGGGCGCTGGCCCTCGGGGCCACGCAATGGCAGGCCACCTGGCGGGTCCTGTGGCCGGCGGCGCGGCCGGGGATCCTGGCGGGGGTGATCCTGGGAATGGGCCGGGCGGTCGGCGAGACGATGGCGGTGATCATGATCTCGGGCAACGCCACGGGCATTCCGCATTCCCCGCTCGATTCGGTTCGGACGCTGACCGCCAACATCGCCATCGAGATGGGCTACGCGATCGGACCCCACCGCGAGGCGCTCTTCGCCACCGGTGTGGTGCTCTTCTTCTTCATCATGATCCTGAACGTCGTCGCGCTCAGGTTCGCGAGACGGACCTTCTGAGATGCGTATCCCCCCCGCGACAACCCAGAGGATCGCCAAGACGCTGCTGGCGCTCTCCTGCGCGGCCGCGGTGGCCGCGCTGCTCTTCGTGATCGTCTTCGTGCTGGCGGGCGGGTTCCGCCACATCTCGTGGGGGTTCCTGACCCAGCCGATTCTCGACATGGGCCGGGCGGGGGGCATCCTGCCCGCGATCGTCGGCACGCTGCTGATGGTCTTCGTCGCGGTCGGCATCGCGGCGCCGCTGGGGGTGGCGAGCGCGATCTACCTGGCGGAGTACACGATCGAGGGCCGGCTCACGCAGGCGATCCGCTTCGGCATCAACTGCCTGGCGGCCGTCCCGTCGATCATCTTCGGCCTCTTCGGCTTCATCCTCTTCGTGATCCTGCTCGGCTTCGGCTGGTCCATCCTCTCCGGCGGGCTCTCGCTGGCGGCGATGATCCTGCCGACCATCATCCGCACCACCGAGGAGGCGCTGCGCGCGGTGCCCCGGGAGTACCGCGACGTGGCCGCCTCACTGGGCGCGACGCGCTGGCAGGTGGTGACGAAGTCCGTTCTTCCGTACGCGCTGCCCGGGATCTTGACCGGCGTCATCCTGGGCATCGGGCGGTCCATCGAGGAGACCGCCGTGGTCATCTTCACCGCGGGCTCGGCCGTGCAGACTCCCCACTCGGTCTTCGACTCCGCCCGCACGATGGCCGTTCACTTCTACATCCTCGCCCGGGAGGGGATTTCGAACGAAATGGCCTACGCCACCGCGGCCGTGCTCATTTGCACGATCCTGATCATCAACATCGGGGCCTACACGCTCATGCACCGGATGATGCGCGGCCGGCGCATCGCCTGAGCCGATTTGCGGGGACTCGCATGGAGACGATGCCCAGAGCCAAGATCGAGCTGCGCGACCTCACGGTTCGCTTCGGCCCGACCACGGCGCTCCAGGGCGTCTCCCTGGACGTGCTGGAGCACGAGATCCTGGCGGTCATCGGCCCGGCCAATTCCGGCAAGTCCAGCCTGCTGATGGCCATGAACCGGATGGCGGACCGCGTGCCGCGCGCCATCGTCGAAGGCAGCGTGCTCCTCGATGGCCGGGAGGTTCGCGGCTTCTCCTCGGTCGAGGAGGTGCGGCGGCGGATCGGGATGGTCTACGCCCTGCCGATCCCCTTGCCGATGAGTATTCGCGAGAACGTCCTCTTCGGGCCGCTCCTGGCGCGGCGGCTGCGCAGGTCGGACGCGGATCGGCTGGTGGAATCCTCGCTGCGCGCGGCCTTTCTGTGGGACGAGGTCAAGGATCGCCTCGACAGCTCGGCCCTGCGGCTCTCGGGTGGGCAGCAACAGCGCCTCTGCATCGCGCGGACCCTCGCCCTGGGGCCCGAGGTCATCCTCTTCGACGAGCCCTGCTCGGGGCTCGATCCCGTCTCCACCTCCAAGGTGGAGGAGGCGCTCAAGGAGCTGAAGCGGGACCACACGCTCGTCCTGGTCACCAACAACACGAAGCAGGCAGCGCGGGTGGGGGACCGCACGGCCTTCCTGCTCATGGGGGAGCTGATCGAGGTGGATCAGACGGAGGTGATCTTCACCAAGCCGTCCAACCCCCGGACGGAGCAGTACGTCACCGGGCAGTTCGGCTAGGTCCCGCGGGGCCGGGCCCGCGGAGCCCGGTTTTGCGGAGGCCTGGCCGCGGCAGTTTGCGGAGATCCGATGGACGCCATCACGTGCAGGAGCCTGAACCTCCACTACGGGGAGTTCCACGCGCTCAAGGACGTGAATGTCGCCATCGCCCCGCATCAGATCACGGCCTTGATCGGACCGTCCGGCTGCGGGAAGTCCACCCTGCTGCGGGTCTTCAACCGCATGAACGATCTCATCGAGGGGGTGCGCGTCACCGGCGAGGTCGACGTTTTCGGCCGGTCGCTCTTCGAGCAAGACCTCACCGAGCTGCGCAAATCCGTCGGCATGGTCTTCCAGCGCCCCAACCCATTTCCCCTCTCGGTCTTCGAGAACATCGTCTTCGGCCTGCGCGTGCACGGCCTCGCCCGGCGCGGGCGGCTCGAGGAGACCGTGCACTCCTGCCTGGAGGCGGTCGGGTTGTGGGGCGAGCTGAAGGATCGCCTGCAGCAGAACGCCCTCGGCCTCTCGGGCGAGCAGCAGCAGCGCCTGTGCATCGCCCGACTCCTGGCGGTCAAGCCCAGCATTCTCTTGATGGACGAGCCGTGCTCGGCGCTCGATCCGATCGCGACGGCGCGCATCGAGGAGCTGATGCAGGATCTGAAGCGCGACTACACCATCGTGATCGTCACGCACAACATGCAACAGGCCGCGCGGGTATCGGAGGCCAGCGGCTTCATGCTGCTGGGCGAGCTGGTGGAGTTCGGACGCACGCGCGAGATCTTCACCCGGCCGCGCGACGCGCGCACCGAGGAGTACATCAGCGGGCGCTACGGATGAGCCCGGTCGGCCAGGTGGACGCCGGATCCCGGGCTGCGCGGTCGGCCAGGGGTCGAGGGGGGGGAGGAGCTATGGACCATCACATCGACCACCATTTCGACGAGGCGCTGCAGGCCCTGCGGCAGCAGCTCGTCCTCATGGGCTCCAAGGGCCAGAGCATGCTCGCCGATGCGGTGACGGTGCTCCAGTCGCAGGACGCCACGCTGGCCCGACAGGTCGAGGAGCGTGACGCGGCCATGGACGCGCTCGAGATTGCGATCGACGAGCAGTGTCTCGAGCTGCTGGTGCGTTACCAGCCGGCGGCCGGCGACCTGCGCTTCATCACGCGCAGCCTCAAGATCGTCACCGACCTGGAGCGGGTTGGCGATCTGGCTACGAATATCGCGAAGCGCGCGATGGAGATGGCCAAGGCCGGCGGGCCCCCGATCGACCTGACCGAGATGGCCACCGTCGTCCAGGGAATGCTCAGGGACAGCACCGACGCATTCGTGACGGGCGACGCAGAGAAGGCCGAATCGGTTCTGCGACGGGATGACGGGGTTGACGGGCTCACCAAGCGCCACGTCAAGGATCTCATCGACCGTTCGATGGTGGAGCCGAAGGAGATCTGGCGGATCTTCCCCGCCTCCTCGGTCGCTCGCTATCTGGAGCGCGTCGCCGATCACGCGACCAACATCGCCGAACAGGTCATCTTCATGGTCAAAGCCAAGGACGTGCGGCACAACCGGCTGCGCTGATTTCAGTGCGTGAGCTCGATGATCTCCGAGACCAGAGCCGCGATCAGGCCAGAGGCCGGGATCGTGAGGATCCAGGCCCAGACGATCCGCGCGGCCACGCCCCACCGAACGGCCGACGCGCGCTTGAGCGAGCCCACGCCGACGATCGCGCCCGTGATCGTGTGCGTGGTCGAGATCGGGATGCCGCCGAGGGAGCTTCCCAGGATCGTGATCGCCCCGGCAGTCTCGGCCGCGAAACCGTCCACCGGCCGCAGGTGCGTGATCCGCATGCCCATGGTCTTCACGATGCGCCACCCGCCGGACATCGTCCCCGCGGCAATTGCCACGCCACAGCCGACGATGACCCAGAAGGGAATGTGGAAGCTCTCCATCAGCCCCGCGGCGTAGAGGACCCCGGCGATGATCCCCATCGTCTTCTGCGCGTCGTTGGTGCCATGCCCCAGGCTGTACAGGGCGGCCGAGAGGAGCTGCAGCCGGCGGAAGATCCGATCGACCCGGCGCGGCGGGGTGCGCCGGCAGATCCACGTCGTCGCCAGCATGATGATGAACCCCAGAATCATTCCGATGAGCGGGGCGATGAAGATGAAGGAGACGGTCAGCGTCCAGCCGCCCCACAGGATCGCGCCCGGGCCGGCGTGCACGATGGCCGCGCCCGCGTAGCCCCCGATGAGCGCGTGCGAGCTGCTGGTGGGCAATCCCAGGTACCAGGTGATGAGGTCCCAGGCGATCGCCCCGATCAGGCCGGCCAGGATGACCTCGGGTGTGATGACGTCGAGGTGCACGAGACCCTTGCCCATCGTCCTCGCGACGTGGGTCCCAAAGCCGAACGCGGCCACGAAGTTGAAGAAGGCCGCCCACAGCACCGCCTTGCCCGGGGTGAGGACGCGCGTCGAGACGATCGTCGCGATGGAGTTGGCCGCATCGTGGAACCCGTTGAGGTAGTCGAAGACGAGCGCCACGACGATGATGACGACGGCCAGGGTGAGCATGGCTAGGCCTGTTTCACCAAGATGCTCTCGATCATCACGGCCGCATCCTCGCAGCGGTCGGTGGCGGTCTCCAGCGTAGCCAGGATCTCCTTCTTCTTGATCAAGCGGATCGCGTCCTGCTCGTTCTGGAAGAGCAAGGCGAGGGCGCGGTGGAAGACGCGGTCGGCCTCGTTCTCGTGGGCGTTGATGCGGATGCACGCCTCGCGGATCTGGTCGGCGTCGCGCAGGTCACGCATCAGGGGCACCGCGCGCTGCAGCTCGCCCACGCTGAGCTGGATGATCTCCGCCAGATCGCGCACCGGCTGCTCGAACTCGACGACCTGGTAGAGCTGGATCGAACTGGCTGCCCGATCGATGTTGTCCATGATGTTGTCGAAGGCGCTGGCGAGAAGGCCGATGTCCTCCCGGTCGATCGGTGTGATGAAGGTCAGGCTCAGCTCGCGGTAGATGGTGTGGGTGATCTCGTCACCGCGGTGCTCGAGGGTCTCGATCTCGCTCACGAGGCGCTCGCGCTCCGTCGCGGTCTGAGCCTCCAGGAGCGCCCGCAGGACCCGGCACGCCTCCACGAGATTCTCGACGTCCTGCTCGAAGAAGGTGAAGAAGCTCTCGCTGCGCGGAAGCAGCTTGCGGATCATGCGGTCGACCAGCATCTCAGCCTCCTTGCACCTCGGGGTC
Organism: uncultured bacterium; assembly: GCA_964506245.1. Lineage (GTDB taxonomy): Bacteria > Eisenbacteria > RBG-16-71-46 > CAIMUX01 > WJJG01 > CAZDKK01. The sequence goes on from CAZDKK010000008.1 coordinate 104,872, forward strand.
TGGCAAGCAGCTCGCGCGGAACGGTAACGGACGAGGTGGCGCGATCGCAAGATCGTTGCTGGGTCCTGGCTGAAAGATCCTGTGCGCGAGCATGCTCTCCAGTTGACCGCTTGGCAGCGTTACCCGCCGGGTGATAAACTCAGTCATTTACGTGCCTGCCTGCCAGGCCGGGGTCATCGCACGCGCAGCGAGATCGCATCTCGCCGACCTGCGGCATGCCGCCCGGCCCGCGGTGGCAGGATCGAGGGGGGCGTCGCCCGATGCCGCCAATCACCATCGGCCGAGACCTGACCCGCGGGCCGCTCGCCCGCAACCTCTTTGCCGTGGCCTGGCCGGGGATGATCTCTTCGCTCCTTCAGACGCTCTACAACCTGGCCGATGCCTTCTGGCTGGGCAAGCTGGGCAAGGCCGCCCTGGTGGCGCCCACGATCACGATGCACGTCTCGTTCGTCGCCTTCGCGGTGGCGATGGGTCTCGGTTCGGGCGGCACAACGCTGGTCTCGCAGTACCGTGGAGCGGGTCGGCCAGCCGAGATGGGCCGGGCGGCCGGGCAGACGCTGGTGCTGTTGATGGGGCTGGGGACCGCGATCGGGCTCCTCGGGCTGTCCCTGGCGAACCCGCTGCTGCGACTGCTCCAGACCCCGGCGGATGCCTACGCGGGAACGCTGGTCTTCATGCGTTGGATCATGATCGGCGTGCCCTTCACCTTCGCCTTCTTCGTCTACTCCAGTGTCTCCACCGGCCTGGGCGACACGCTCGCCCCGCTGCGGGTCAACCTGGTCACGGTTGTGCTGAACGCGGTGCTCGACCCGATCTTCATCTTCGGCCTGGGCCCCGTACCCCGCCTGGGCGTGGGCGGGGCCGCCTTCGCGACCTGCCTGTGCCAGACGCTCTCGGCTGGTCTCGGCATCTATCACCTCTCCCGCAGCGCGCACGGCTTGCACCTGCGCCGCGCCGATCTGCGCTGGCACCGAAGCACGATCGCGCGGATCCTCAGGGTCGGGATCCCGATGACCCTGGGCCAGGCTGGCACGGCGCTCGGATTCACCCTGCTCATCGGCGTGGTCAACACCTTCGGCTCGGCCGTGACCGCGGCCTTCGGGGTCGGAAACCGGATCATCAACATGGCGATGGCTCCGGCCATGGGTCTTTCCCAGGCGTGCGCCGCGGCCGTGGGGCAGAACCTGGGGGCCGGCAAGCCGGAGCGCGCCTCACGCGCCGTTTGGGTCGGGGCCCGGATGCTGACGGCGATCCTGCTGCCGGTCACCGTCTTCACCTTCTTCTTCGGGGCGACGATCTCGCGCGCGTTCATCAACGATCCCGAGGTGGTCCAGTACGGGCAAGACTTCTTCCAGATCACATCGTTCTCGGTCTACGCCTTCGGGTTCGTCCTGGTGCTGCTGGGGGCCTTCCGCGGCTCCGGCCATACCGTTCCGGTCATGGTGCTCAACATTGCCCGCCTGTGGGGATTGCGCATCCCCGGGGCCTGGCTGCTGGCGCGCGTCCTCAAGATGGGGCCAGCGGGGATCTGGTGGGCGATGTTCATCTCGAATACGGTCGTCGCGATCGCCGCGGGGATCTGGTTTTCGACCGGCACGTGGAAACGAACCGTGATCGAGCCCGAGGCCGGGCTCGCGGCGCTGGGCACGGCCGCATCGCAGGGGAAGTCCATCCCCGTGCATGCCACGGTGATCGAGGACGTGGTGGTGGACGACTAAGACGCCCGCGCCCCGAACACGATCACCAGCTGCCCGTCCTCCACCCGCGCGCGCTCGACCGCGCGCCCGTGCAGCGCGCGGGGCAGGTCCAGGCTGCGCCGATAGGCGCCCACGGCGATGGCCAGCTCACTGCCCCGTTGGACCAGTCGCACGTCGTCCTTGCCGACGTGCGGCAGCAGCAGTCCGAGCCGGATGCGGCCGCCGTCGGCGGGCTCCAGCGTGAACGTCTTGCCGTGATAGATCCGCTCGATCGGGTCCCGCTCCCCGTACAGGCTCGTCGCCATCTCGACCAGCCGGTCCGTGCCCATGACCTCGGTGCGGAAGAAAGGCACCTCGAGGATCGGGACGGGCGCGAAGGAATCCTCGATGATCGCGCGGTTGGCCCGCTGCGCGGCGTGCATCTCGGCGAAGTAGGCTGCCCCTGCCTCGGGCGGCAGGACGCGATTCAGGATCACCGCGTCGACCGAGTAGCCGAACAGGTGCAGGTAGGTGAAGGTGCGCAGCGTCTCCTTGATCACCACGCTCTCCGGGTTCAAGACCACCCGCACCGACGTGATCGCGGGGTCCGTGAAGGTCGTGTGGATCGCGTCGAGCTGGCGAAAGAGCTCGGCCGCGGCGTCATAGGTGTCCTCGGGCGGCACGGGGATGTCGCTGATCGTCTCAATAGCCGGGCGCAACACCCGGGCCACCTTGCGGTGGATCGGGAAGAGCTTCTCCATCCACCAGCGGCCCACGTCGGGCAAGGAGAGCAGCCGCAGCGTTTCCCCGGTGGGCGCCGCGTCGATCACGATCGCGTCGTAGGTCCCCGAGTTGTAGTGCTGGTAGACCCACAGGTAGCTGGCCACCTCCTCCATGCCGGGCAGCACGCTCAGCTCGTCGGCGAAGATCTCGTCCACGCCGCGCCAGCGGAAGAGCGTCCGCACGTAGTCCTGCAAGCGGCCCCAGTGACGCTGGACCGAGTAGTAGATGTCGATCTCCTGCCCGTCGAGCCGCTCGGCCAGGGGCGTCGGTTCGGGACCCAGGGATTGTCCGAACACGTCCCCGAGGCTGTGGGCCGCGTCGGTGGAGAGCACCAGCGTGCGCCGGCCGCTCTGGGCGGCGCGCAGCGCGGTGGCGGCGGCGATGGAGGTCTTGCCGACGCCGCCCTTGCCGGTGAAGAGGAGGATGCGGGGCACGGTGATTCCTCGCTACTCCACTTCGATCTTGCGGGCCGGTTGCTGCCGCTGCTCCTCGCGGTCGAGCCGCTCGATGCTCGCGTCGATCAGGCTGCGGATGGCGAGCAGCCCCTCACGCACCGAGCCCCGCGCGTGCTGCGAGAACTCGTCGGGCACGACCCCGCGCATCTCGCGCGCGAAGGCGTTGGCGGCGCGCATGAGGTGTTCGGTCCAGCGCGGGTCCGCGATCGGTCGCGCCTCGGTGGGTTGCTGTTCCATGACGACCTCTCCTTCTCCCGCGGCCCAAGGCTTCCGCGGGGTGATTGGATGGAAGAGTCCGGAGCCGCCCCGTTTACCCCCCAGCGCCGGGAATTGCTCCCGGCCCGGGGTCAGGCGTGCGCCCCGCTCAGGCCGGCGGCTACCCGCGCTTCGACCGCGTCCCGAAGCACCCCAGCTGGCAATTGACGATGCGGATGTTCTCTTCGTCGCAGATCCGGCCGATGCGGGCGGGGGAGACCTCGAGCTCCTCGGCCAGCTCGAGGGCATACTTGCACTCCAGCCGGCCGTCGTGAACCCGTCCCCGAATGGCCTCGAGGAGCTCCTTGTCCGTCATGCTCACCCCTCCCAGCGGGACCGCTGGCCGCACGGCCCGGGACCGCGCGGCTAGACCGTCGTCCGCTGTTCCTTGCACTGGACCTTCAAGGTCTCGAGTTCGTTCAGCACCGGTTCGTAGACCCGGGGATCGACCGGAATATGCACGCCGGTCAGCGGGATCTTGCCCTCGAGGATCATCCAGGTCGCGACCGCGGCCGGCAAGCTGACCGTGCGCGCCATGGCCGTGTCCCCGTGCGGAATGCCGTAGTCGATCAGGGTCGAGGTGAGGTGTTCCCTGTGATCGGGGAATTCAGCCTTGAAATCGTGATAGAGGACGACCATGTCACGCTCGCCCGGCGCGTAGGGCATCTTCTGGTCCATGCGCGTCGCGAGCACGTCCATCACGTTGGAGACGGCCGGGATCGGCTCCTGGCTGAAGAGCCCCAGCCAATCCATGCGGCGGATGGGGTCGGCGTCGACGGCCAGGCCGAGGTGCGCGGCGGTCGCGGCCTTGATCTCCTTGCCCGTTGACCCCGGGACGAGCAGCTCCATCATCTGCGCAAAGGTCTTGCCGGCGAGGTCACCGCGAGGCGTGTCGTTGAGCAGCCCCAAGTCGGCGACCGCCTTGAGGGTCTTGCACCAGCCGGGGTAGCGCAGCGTGCCGCGGAACATCGTCGATACGCCCTCGAGCCCGTAGAGCTCGATGTAGCCCATGCTGTTGCGGTTCGGGTAGCCCTCGAAGGCGTCCCCCCCGGGCACCCGCACGGTTTCGTAGTGCAGGAAGAGCTCCCGTCCGGGGATATCGACCAAGACGCCCTCCTTCAGGAACTTGGCCGGGTTCCGGCCCGCCATGACCACCCCGCGTGGGCTCCAGGAGAACTTGTAGCCCCAGGGGTTCGTGTTCGCATCCGGCGCGGGCAGCCCGCCGCAGTAGGACATGAAGTCCGTCACCCGGCCGCCACGCCTCTTGACGTCGTGGATGATGCGCATCGCGGACATGTGATCGATGCCGGGGTCGAGCCCGATCTCGTTCAAGATCAGAATGCCCGCGTCGCGGGCCGGCTTGTCCAGCGCCTGCATGGCCGGGCTGACGTACGAGGTCGTGATCATGTTCTTGCGGTGACGAATGCAGAGGTTGGCCACGCTGACGTGGTAGGTGTAGGGCAGCAGGCTGATCGTGAGGTCGTGCTCGGCCACCGCCCGCGACAATGCCTCCTGGTCGTCCACCAGCAGCTCGACCGCCCGCCCTTGCGGGTGTCCTCCGAGCAGCTTCTCGGCCTTCGAGACGGTGCGCGTGCCAATCGTGAGATGCAGACCGGGCTTCCCGAGCAGATAGCCCACCAGTGGGCGGGTCACCAGGCCCGCGCCGAGCAGCAGAACGCGGCTCATGAACGTGTCTCCTCTTTGTCCCTTGCTCTTCGTGTGCCCTTCGTGTGCCCTTCGTGCCCGCCGTGGAGCCACCCCGGCGGCCTAAGGCGCCAGACGCCGAACGCAGTCCGCCAGGTAGCGGAACTGCGGCTCGAGCTCCCCGCGGAAGGCGATCAGCGAGCTGCGCAAGGGGTACGAGAGCGCCTCGAGGGCCTCGCGCCGGCCCAGGTCCGTCCGCGTGAGCTCGATCATGAAATCGCGCAGCGAGTTGCTGAAGTGCTCCGACGATTCGAGCGGCAGCTCGCAGGGCAGGTTATCCACTGCCATGATCACCGGGCCGCGGCCCGCGTAGCCCGCGTGCGCCTCTCCGGTCTCGACATCATAGACGAAGCAGGGCTCGTCCGGGTCGGTGGCCCGGACGGTGGCCTCGATGCCCCCACCGATATCGCAGGAGATGTCGCCAATCACGCGCAGGTGTGGCTGGCCCGCGGCGTAGAGGCTTCGCAGGAAGCTCTTCGTCACGAGTCGCGAGACCTTCTCGTTCCAGTAGATCCCGTTGACGAGCACGTTCAGGTGGGGGAGGTAGCGATCGAAGATGGATCGGTAGAGATCCGGGTGCTGGAAGTAGTGCTGCAGCTCGAACGAGGCGTTTGGGTCCCGGGGCACGAACATGTCGCTCTCGTGGAACTCGACCTTGTAGACATGCCGACCGTCCGCATCGCAGTGCGCACGCAGTCCGGGCAGCGCCTCGGGCTGGAGCTCATGCGTGGGCAGCAGGTCGAGGATCTCCTGCGCGCCCTTCGAAACGTTGCCGTACCCCGCAAAACCGACGACCAGCGGCGCGATGCGCCCGTCCAGCCCGCGGGCGTTGATCTTGCCGCCCACCTCGAGGATTGCGGCCTGGGCATCGGCCAGACTGGCGTACTCGTGTGCCATGCCCAACTCCGCGAACGGGGTGGGGATGCCCTCCAGCGCCAGGCGCCGGCCCAGCGCCGCCAGCGAGTCGATCATCCCGGCCAACCCGGCGTGGCGGCCGAAGAAGACCTTGCGGCGATGCTGTTCGTCGGCGATCAGCTCGTAATCGAAGAGCGTGCAGCCCGTCTCGAGGATGTGCTTGAGCATGGGCATGTTGTAGGGCTGGCACTTGACCGTGTGCGAAAAGAAGAGGTAAGCGCCGCCGCGGCGGAAGAGCCCATGGGGCATCTCCTTGACGCCGAGGACCAGATCGCAGCCCGAGAGATCCTCGGCGATCCGGGCCCCAGCGCCGGCATACGCGTCGTCGTGGTAGATTCGCGCGGGCGAGTGCTCCGGGGGCTGGGGGACCGGGGCACGCGATGGCTGCACAACGAACTGCGCACCATGGCTGGCGACCAGTTCCCGCACGTCCTCGGGCGTCAGCGGTGCGCGCCGCTCCCAGCGATTCTTGTCTTCCCTGCGGATGCCGAAGATCATGCTCCCTTGACACCTCCCCCGGCAGCAGGAGCGCCCCTGCACTCCCCTGCCCCGCAACCCTGGACGCCGATTCCAAAGCAAATGACTATAGCACAAGCAGCTGCGGAAGAGGAGGAGAAGGGTGATTGTGGCCCTCAACTTTGTGCAGTAAACTGGTTTAGCGGCCCCAATCCCTTGGGGCTACGGAAAGGACCGCAGCATGAGCATCCGACCTGCCCTCTCGCACCGGCCTTGCCCGGCCACCGTAATCCTAGTCTTCGCTTTTCTTTGGGTGATCGGCCTGCCGGCGATGACGCCGGTCCAGGCGGCGGCGCGCGCGATCACGCTCGTCGACTTCGAGTCGGGCACGGCCCCGCTGACGAGCTATCCCGGGGAAGATGCTGACCCAGACGCGTGGGAGATCCAGTCGGAGAACGCCTATGGCGGATCGACCTACGCGCTGCGCGTATACGGCAACACCTGGAAGCAGCTCGCGATCGATCCCTATCCGCTCTCGCCCGAAACCGTGCTCCATGCCGCGCTGCAAAGCGAGGAGCAGGCTGAGCTGCAGGCGATTGCCTTCGGCGACACCTCCGAGAACGTGCTTTTCTATGTCGTCTCCGGCAGCCAGACGGTGTTGAGTGACCAGTGGAACATCGTCTACCAGGGTGTTTACCCGCAGGAGGAGTGGCACGGCTACCTGCTGCCGGTCGGTCGCGACTGGTTTGACACCTGGGGCTACGCGCCCGTGATCACCTACATGGTGTTCGTCAACGACCGCGACGGCGAGCCAGACGGGATCACTTTGTTCGATGAGATCTACGACGTAACCGCCGACCTGCCGATCGCGCCCACCGTGCAGGCGCGCGCCAGCGCGGGCGACGCCGTGCCCCTGCCGCGATCGGAGGCGGCCGGCGGCGAGCAGCTCTACCGCGTCGACGTTCAGTTCGAGGCGCTGGTCACCGATCCGGACAGCAACGAGCACACCTTCCATTGGGACTTCGGGGACGGCACGGCCAGCGAGGTTCAGAACCCCACCCACAGCTTCACGGCCGTGGCGGATTACACCTTCACGATCGGGCTCGACGTCACCGACGACACCGGGCTCTTCGGTCGCGACAGCTGCCAGGTTTCGGTCGAGCCAGGCACACCGGGCGGCTTCCACACGATCAACTTCACCGGGGACGTCTTTACGGGCCGCGCCTACGAGGCGCCTGGTGGCCTCATCCAGACCCACGGTGTCGAGTACCTGTTCGAACCCACGCTGGACATGCTGGGTCGGGCAGCCGACGTCACCATGGTCAATGCCGAATGCGCCTTTACCGACCAGGGTTCGCCGCATCCGACCAAGAGCGTGGTCTTCCGAACCTGGCCGTCGAACATCGCCGGCCTGGTCTACGCCGGTGTGGATGTGGCATCGTCCGCCAACAACCACATCATCGACTACGGCCGGGAGGGTCTGGTCCAGAGCATCGAAGTCTTCGACGCGGCGGGGATCGTCTACGGCGGGGCCGGAACCAACGAGTACTTCGCGACGCAGCCGGTCTACTACACGCAGGACGGCATCCGCTTGAGCTTCGTCAACATGTGCAATCGGACGGGGAGGCAGTACGGGGAGCAGCCCTTCTTCGACGCGGGCTGTGACAAGTACGGCCTCGCCTATTGGCTCCAGCCCAACATCGAGCGCGCGATCGCGCAGGCCGAGAGCCTGGCGGACATCGTGGTCTGCTTCCCGCACAGCGGCGAGGAGTACGAGACGGTCCCGCCCGAGGGCGATGGCAACGCGGCGCCCTCGTCCTCACCCGACGATCCACCCGAGGAGTGGGAGCACGACGGCTGGACGACCGGGCTCAACCCGTGGGGTGTGCGGCCGGGTCCCTGGGAGGTCGACCCCGACCAGCTCGCACGCGCGGCAGCGGCGGCGGGACCCGACCCCGAGCTGTGCCCGCCGTTCGTGCCGGTCGGTGAGGCGCGCGACGTGCGCTTCCGCATCTGGCCCGGCATGAGCGATCGCGAGCTGCGCCGGTACGCCGTGGACTTGGGGGCCGATGCGGTCATCAATGCCCACCCGCACGTGTTGCAGGGCTTCGAGGTCTACAACGGGACCCTGATCGCTCACAGCCTGGGCAACTTCCTGATGGACCTCTACTACCCCGAGACCATGCCCACGATGGTCCTGCACGCGCTGTTCGACAAGGAGGGGATCTACCGCTGGTCGTTCCAGCCGGCCTTCATCGACCACTACATTCCGGTGCCTTCGCATACGCGCCTGGCGCGCGAGATCCTCGACCGCCTGGCCGACTACTCGCGCGAACTGGGCGCGGTCGTCGGCGTCGACTACGAACAGGAGACCGGGGTGGTCTTCCTCGATCCGGCACAGGCCACGCCGGTCGTCACGCAGGCCCAGGGCGGCGCCGCTCTGGTGGAGGCCGGATCCAACCTCTGGGTTTCGGAGCCGATCGCCCTGGCAGGGCAGGGCAGCCTGTCACAGATCCTCGAGGTCCTGGGCGTCGACCCGCAGTCGTGCGAGATCTGCTGGGGGCGCGAGGTTCTTTGGTTCGGGCGCTACGAGATGGATGAAGAAGGCCATCACATGTGGAGCCTGAACAGCAACGATGAGTGGATCGACGACCAGGTCTGGCATGAGGGTGGCCACTCCCTCTGTCTGCACCGCGAGGAAGGTGCCAGCCAGAGCGTCGTCACCACGCTCGAGAAGCACCTGCCGGCCGTTCCGGAAGGCCGCTACAGCCTCTGCGGCTGGATGAAGACCGAGAACGCCGAGAAGGCCCGCTTCTCGGTGCGCATGTACAATCAGCGCTACACTTGGAACCAGCTCGTGACCGAGGACATGGGCGCGCCGGTGGACGGCACGACCGACTGGGCCTACTACACGCGCGACTTCACCGCTCCGGCCCAGGGCCGCTATTTCAACGTGCGCACCTGCCTCGACCCGCCCGAGAGCGGCGACGGCTACGCCTGGTTTGATGACATCCGGGTGGTCGAGTGGCTGGACTGGCAACCGCTGGCGCTGCCGCTGGCGGTGCCGTACCCCAACAACTACCGCTTCGTCCAGATCCGCGTGACCCAGCCGGCCGCGAACGTCGCGGTGTCGTACGAGGAAACCCGCTTGACCGACGGCGGGTTCGCCGCCGTCGAAGTTGCCGGCGATCGGCGCCCGACCCAGGTCCTCTTCCGCGGGGCATGGCCCAACCCGTTCCAGGGCGAGACGGTGCTGCGCTACCGCCTCGACCAGAGCGCGCGGGTGAGCTTGGAGGTCTTCGACCTGACCGGCCGGCGGGTGGCCACGCTGGCGCAGGACGAGTGGAAGCAGCCGGGCTGGCACAACGTGCGCTGGCACGCGGTCCAGGCAACCGCCGGTGTCTACTTCGCGCGACTGACCGTCGAAGGACGTGAGCAGGGACGCAAGCTGGTCTTGCTGCGGTAAGGCGCTGCGCGCGGGAGGTTCACATGGGCGTCGATGATCGCTGGGACAACCCACCGCCAGTCGATGCCGGCGGCGGCCGGCCCGCTGGGCCGGATCCGGGCACCCTCGCCCCGCCAGATCCGCTCACCTCCTACCCGCGCCCGGCCTACCCCAGCGCGGGCGACTGGATCGCGCGTCTGGCCATCCCCACCGAGGCGACCAAGGGCTGGCTGAAGTTCATGGGGATCGTGTCGATCGCGGCCGGGATCCTGACCGCGCTCACCCTGATCGGCATCCTGTGGGCATGGCTCTACATCTGGCTCGGCGCGCTGCTGTGGCAGGCCGGCGTGCGCGCCGAACAGGCGGCCGCGCGGCGCGACCCCTTCATGCTCGAGCAGTATCTCGTGAAGCTGAAGACCGTCATCACCATCTCTGGGGTTGTCATCGCGGTCGGGGTGGTGCTGTCGGTGTTCGCCCTCTTCGTCGTGTTGGCCGTGGGCTGGGTCGGCCTGATGGCGGGCCTGCGCAACGCCTTCCCCCTCTAGGTTGTGGCACGTTGGTTGTGGCACGAAGATTGGTGAATCCCGATCTCACGCAGATCGAGCTGGGGGTCGGGGTTCACACCCTGGATCAGTAGCGCGCCGTGTGCCAGAGGGTGGTCGAAAAGCCCCAGCGCGAATCTGGAGTTCGCTAAGGCAATTCAGGACAGAAGATCCATCGACTCAATCACCAATCCTCGTGCCACAACCTTTAGGACAAAGAAACCGCCCTTCTCGCCCGAATCTTCTCTACTGGAGATACCCGTGCGCCATAAAGCGCGAGTGGAGACTGGGGATCGAGCACTAGAGGAGGGCAGCAGAGTTGGAAAACCAGAACGCATTCCAGCAGTGGCCTTATTGGGCGTCTTGGCAGCCGGGATTCCAGGGGCAACAGCCGCCCTTCGGACCTTGGGCCCACCCGGGTCCCTGCGGTTGCCAGCCCGCAACGGGGACCACAGCCCAGCCGGATGGGCAGGCGAAGGCCGGCGATTCGGGGGAGGGCAGCAAGTCCCGTGAGGAGTTCGGAACGTCCCAGTTCTACGGTTCCATCCCCTGGCTAGGTGGGTTCCCGTGGCAGTACCAGTGGAATCCCCACTATGCATGGAGCCGCAACGCCTGGCCGCAGTCCGGACCCTCGAGCTCCTATCAGCCTAGCCCCTTCTGGGGCTTCGGGTGGCCGGGCACATACGGGCATCCCTGGTCGTACGGCTACTCGTGGCCGTATAGCCGGCAGTTCGGCCCGTGGTCGCATGCGAGCTGGCCGCACATGCAGAACTACGGCACCTGGCCGCAGTCCTTCGGGTGGCCCTATGTCCAGACGCGCGGCGGGTGGCCGCAGCCCTACGGCTGGCCCCAGTCCTACGGCTGGCCCGGGGCCTTCAACTACTGGGGAACTCCGCCGTGGTGGGGTGAGTACTTTCATGCGCCAGGTGGTGAGTTCGCAGCGGCTGCGTGAGGGCAGCCCAGCAAGGAGTAGAACGGCACTCTGACAGCCATAGGTATTTCGTCCTTGCCGGATCCGGCATGACAGCCTCCTGGACGGACCGGGCCGCACGCGATAGGCGGTCGGGCGCAGGGGAGGTTCGGCGGGATCAAGCAGCAGGGAAGGAACCCGAGGAGGTCTGCGCAACAGCGGGCCTCCTCTCGCTTTTTCAGCCCTCCGGCCACAGGTGGCCGCCCGCCTCAGCAGTTGCGCTTTCCGCCATTCCGCGGTAGCTCTCGAGGGACAGGGAGGGCGCGATCATGGCAGAGGCTTCGGCCACCAAACGGTCGCTGGCGGTCTGGCAGGGCGGGGCGCACTTCACCCATCACGTGGGGGAGGTGAGTTACGCGACCGACGCCAATCTCGAGGGCACACCCGACTTCCACCCGGCGGCGCCGTCGCCGATGGAACTGCTCCTGGGCGCGCTGGCGGGCTGTTCCGGCATCGACCTGGTCAGCATTTTGCAGAAGATGAGGATCGTGCTCCGCGAGCTGCGCATCGAGGTGGCCGCTGAGCGCGCACCTGAGCATCCCCGCGTCTACACGCGCATTCACCTCACCTACCACGTGGACACCGAGCCGATTGACCCGGTCAGAGTGCAGCGTGCGCTCGGGCTCTCCGCCAACAAGTACTGCTCGGTGTCGGCGATGCTCGCCGCGAGCGCCTTGATCACCTACACGCTCCATCACGGCGGCCAGCGGTATGAGGGGGCGTTCCATGAGACCCCGGGCAAAGCCTGACGATCGGCGACCCGCGCAATCCGTCGAGGCGGGCCGGTCCGATGGCGCGCCAGGGGCGCAGGCCCCTGGGTCTGACGGCGCGTCCGACGCGCCCCCGGAGGACCTGCTCGCCGTGCCGATCACTGACGAGCTCGATCTGCACCCGTTTGCAGCGCGGGATGTGCCGGAGCTGGTGGCCGAGTATCTCCGCGAAGCGCAGCGCGCGGGCCTGCGCGAGGTGCGCATCGTGCACGGCAAGGGGATCGGGGTGCAGCGCGACGCGGTGGCTCGGGTGCTGGCGGTGCACCCCGCGGTCGCATCGTACGGTCCTGCCCCTGCTCACCGGGGCCACTGGGGAGCGACGATCGTCATCCTGCGCCGCGCGTGAAGCCCTGCGCTGGCCGGCTTGCGCCCCGCCGTCACCGCGACGGCTCGAACTCCGTGATCGACTTCTCCAGCAGTGCCCGGGCGTACTTCGCGTTGTGCACGCCGTTGCTCCGATCCGCCTTCACGAACTTCAGATTGTAGTTTGCCCGGGCGAAGGCCTCGGTCGTGCTGTCGTCCGGTGTCGCCTGCGCCAGCTCGCCCTGCAGTTGACCGAGGAGCGCGATCACCTCGGTGCGCGCGGCGCTCCACGAGAGCGAATTGGGGTTGGCGTCGGCGTGGCAGGCCAGGCAGCTCTCGTTGTCGTGGCGGAAGCGGTGGCCCGCTGGGCCATCGCCGGTGGGGTAATGGCAGCGCACGCAGCCGGTGGCAACGATGCTCATGTGCGGCGACGACGGCGGATCCGCCAGGTCGTACTCGTACCCGCCTTCCCCGGCCAGCATCTGCGCCTGGGGTGCGTGCGGGTCATCCAGAGGGGCCTGGCCGGCGTGGGTGTGGCAGCGGCGGCACAGATCGTCTTCACGCGCGTAGCCGACGCGCAGGTCCGCTGGGTGCGTGCCGGCATGCGGGTCGTGGCAGGCGGCACAGGTGATCGCCAGGGGATCGGCGGGCGGCTGCGACGGCGCCGCGCCGGTCCGGAGAAGCGCCAGGAAACCCTGAGCCGTGTGACACGCCGCGCACTCGGGATCGCCCTGCGCGCCCTCGACCTGGTGCGCCATCGCGTGGCGACTGCCAGCCCACTCCGACACCAGCTCGCGGCCGTGGACGCTGGCCTCGTGGCAGCGGCCGCACCCGGACGGGCTGGCCACCGTGCCGATCTCGAGAAGGAAATCACCCATGGCCGCTGCGCCATGGTTCGCGATCGTGTCGCCATTGGCTTCGGCCAGCGGGCCGTGGCAGCTCTCGCACTGTACCCCGGCTAGCCGGGCGACCGGGGCTTCGTCATAACCCCCGTTGTGGAGCGGCCAGCCTTGTTCGTTGGTGTCGCCTGCCCCGACGGTGTGGCAACTCAGGCAGGACTGCGTGAACCCGGCGGACGCCTCGACGCCCGTGAAGGCCTTGGCATGAGCGGTGGTGACCCAGGTGTCGTAGCGGCTTCCATGGCTCTCGACGTCGTGACATTCGAGCCCGCAGTACGAAGCACCCGCGTAGGCCGGCGTGCGGCGCGGAATGTACATGCCCACGGGGACGACCAAGGTGGTGGTGGCGCTCTCCTGCTCATTGAAGGCCACCAACCTGATCGTCACAACGGCAGGAGTGTCGGGCGCCTTCCACCGTGCGTAGCTCTCGTCGATCTCGAGGAACCGCCCGTGGGTCGCACTCCACTGGAAGGTCAGTCCCGCCCCCTCGGCGATGCCCCACAGGTGCAGAGAATCGCCCACGGAGGTCGATTCCGGGATCGCCTGGATCCGATCGAGCCGCACCGATGGGGTAGGGCAGGCCGGGCAGTCGTCCTCCTCCTCGCACCCGCCCGCCAGCGCGATGACCCCGGCCACCGCCAAGATGGACAAGCCGATCAGATGGTGCCGCCGGATCGCCGCTGCCCGGTCGACCACCAGATCCCACAGCCGCCCGCGCGGCGCCCGCATCGCTCTTCTCGCCTTCATGAGACTTCCCCCGTGTGCATCCACTACTTTGCTAACACCCGACGGGAACGTTGACAAGCCGATTCATGGCCGGCGCGATTCAAGGGGGCCTCCTCGACTCCCGCGCGACAGGACCGCCCGCCGAGAGGGTCCCCGGGCGCCCCTGACGGGTATGTGTACGCTGTACACTTGTGTTCGATGGCACACCAAGGCCTCGCCGCGGCGGTGCTTGCCACATTCAGGCTTGAATGCCACGGACTGCGCTGGTAAAGTAAGAGTGCGTGGCAATGAGTCTCAGTCAAATGCATCTAGATACTGCGCCTCGACAATCAGCTTCAGGAGGTTCCCATGTACCTTCAGCGCTTCTTTGGTCTGCTGGCAGCAGTGCTCATCCTCGTCCCTGCAGCCAGTGCACAGTGGTCGGAGAACTTCGATAGCTATGCCGCGGGCTCTGGGATGATCGGCCAGGGTGGCTGGGAAGGCTGGGATGCCAGCCCCGCTGCCGATGCCCTGGTGAGCGCGCTCTACTCGCTCAGCTCGCCCCACTCGGTCCAGATCCTCCCGACCTCGGATCTGATCCACCAGTTCTCCGGCTACACGTCGGGACATTGGGTTCTGACGTGCTGGTCATTCGTCCCGAACGGCTGGACGGGCGAGTCCTATATCCTGCTGCTCAACACGTACAACCACGGCGGGCCCTACAACTGGTCCTGCCAGGTGTCGTTCAATGGTGACGGCACGGTGGTGTCGGATCCCGAGGGTGCGGTTCTGCCCCTGGTCTGGAACCAGTGGACCGAGATCATGGTCGACCTCGATCTCGACCTGAACGTCCAGACCTTCTATTACAACGGGCAGATGCTCTATCAGAAGAGCTGGACCGAAGGCGTGAGCGGTGGTGGCGCGGTCAACTTCGCCTGCATCGACCTCTACGGCAACAGCGCTGACTACGTCTACTACGACGACTTCAGGCTGTGCGAGTACGGCGCCTCGCCCACGCAGCAGACCTCGTGGGGACAGATCAAGGACAGCTTCCGCTAGGAGCGGAAGCCATAGCCACGTGAAGCGACTCGTGGGAGCCGGTTTCCAAGGACCGGCTCCCCTTGGCGTACCTGCCGCCGAACCGGTCCAGCCTCTAGGGGCGACCGGC
>CAZDKK010000009.1:0-109203 GCA_964506245.1 uncultured bacterium
CACGGGGGGGCATGGTTCTGAAAAGTGGGTGTCCCTTCCCTATGAAAACCAACACCGTGGGCCATCGGGTTCCCCCGTCCTCAGGGTGGGCTCGGGCAGTGGCGGGCCCCGCACGGGTGTCCGACCGGTGGCCATACTACGACATCGCCTCGCCGGGCGGTACCCTGCCAGGCTCCCCCGCTCGGCACGGGCCAACTGCTCGGACCTGTAGCATGAGGCCCGCGCATCGACTCGCCCCGAGCTGCACAGCCGGGTCGCCGACACGCGGGCCTCTGGAGGGGGGTGCACTCGGGGCAGTGCACCGACGGGGCGAAATCGGTTCGATTCTGGCAAGCTGGGGCAGACCGCCTTTGCCCTCTGTCCATGGATCGGCCCGCGGCGGAGCTACGTTTACCCCGGCCAGCACGAGCGCGACCCGGGGAGAGGGTGCCGGCCACAGGGCCAAGGTCAGAGCTGTCGGATCGCCATAAAAGCCTTATCGACAATATAGTAGCAAACTAACGTATGCACAGCGAATGCACTGCGTATTCAGAAAGTATGCACATGACCGCCGGGGTCTATTGACTGCTTGAGCAGCCAGGCTGGGAAGCGGCGTAACCGCGGGCGTCAAGCCACCCGCCTGCGAGGCCGATCGTTTCTGCGGGGTCACGCATTCCCACGCCTATACCCTGGAGGCTCGGTCGGCCATGGGCACCCAGAACGCGGTCTTTCTCGAGGTCATCGAGTGGTTCGACGACTCGGGCCAGGAGCTGGTCCACCGCATCCCCGAGCGTGGATCGGGCGACATCAAGTACGGGGCCCAGCTCACCGTCCGGGAGAGCCAGGCGGCGGCGTTCTTCTACCAGGGACGCGCCGTCGAGGCCTTCGGGCCGGGACGCCACAGGCTCGTAACCCATAACATCCCCGTGCTGACCCGCCTTGCCAGTCTCCCCTGGGGCTTCACCAGCCCGCTGCGCGCCGAGATCTACTTCGTGAATCTCAAGACCTTCACCAACCTCAAGTGGGGGACGCGCGACCCGGTGGCTTTCAAGGATTCGGAGCTTGGGTTGATCCGCCTGAGGACGTTCGGCGTCTTCAACGTGCGGGTCGTCCAGCCGCTCCTCTTCGTGAATCGCATGGTGGGCACCCAGGGCATCTTCACCACGCAGGAGATCGAGGACTACCTCAGCCAGGTGATCGTCTCACGCTTCAACGATTACATGGGCAAGACGCTCGATTCCGTTCTCAACCTGCCGGCCCGCTACGACGAGCTCTCCGCCGGCATGGTGGGGCGCCTCAAGGACGACTTCGGCCAGTTCGGGCTGGCCCTGACGGACCTCTACATCAACTCGATCACGCCCCCGCCCGAGGTCCAGCAGGCCATCGACGACCGCAGCCGCTTGGGGTTGTTCGACGACATGAACCGTCTGCTCCAGATGAAGGCGGCCATGGCCATGGAGAAGGCGGCCCAGTCCCCGGGGGGCGCTGGCGACGGCGTCGGCCTGGGGATGGGGCTGATGATGCCGGCGATGTTCCTGCCCCAGCTAGCCACGGGCGGTGCCGCGGCCCGCGCGGGCGGATCGGGCGAGGTCCGGGGTGGAGCGCGTCCTGACATGAGCGATCCTCAGTCGGCACCCACGCCGGCGTGCCCGGGCTGCCAGCACGCTGTCTCGGCCGATGCTCGCTTCTGCCCCGCCTGCGGGCAGCAGCTCCTGATCTTCGGAGTTTGCGCGCACTGTCAGGAGAAGCTGCCGCCCCAGGCGCGCTTCTGCCCGGGTTGCGGCCGTCCGGCCGAGGAGAAGCCGCGGCCCAGGACCTGCCCCAAATGCCGGGCTGAGAACCTGCCCGGATCGCTCTTCTGCAACCAGTGCGGGGAGAAGCTCGACTGACGCGGCGGCCCCGTGATCGGGGCGCGCAGGATCGGCGGTGATGATGCTGTCGGGCTCGACGAGGAGCACCGGGTTGCGGATCGAGGATCGGTGCCGCCAGTGCGGCGCACCGGTCACCTTGGACGAGACGGACCGGCTCATCCGCTGCCCGTACTGCCGCGTTCAGGCTTACCTCGTGGCCCCGGACGTGTTCCGCTATCTCCTGCCGCACCGCACGCAGGAGGGCGATCTGCTCTACTTCCCGTACTGGCGCTTTCGCGGCGTCTTCTACGCCTGCACCGCCAGCGGGGTGGAGTACCGCTTCGTCGATGCCAGCGAGCGCGCGATCGACGCGCCGGAGTTCCCGTCCTCCCTCGGGCTGCGCGCCCAGACGATGCCCCTGAACTTTGCGACCCCGGAGACGGCAGGTCGCTTCCTCCCCCCGCGCACGGCAGGGCGGGCGGTCGCGGAGGCCCTTGCTCAGCGCTGCCGAGCCGAGTTCCCCGAGCCGGTGCTCCATCACGAGCTCGTCGGTGAAACGCTCAGCCTGGTCTACGCCCCTTTCCGCGTCGGCGGGCGGCTGTACGATGCGGTGACCGATCACCCTGTGCCGGGTGTGACCGCCGCGGGATTGCTGGACCGACTGCCGGCCGGGGAGCAGGTCCCGGCCGACGTGCGTTTCCTCCCCGCGCTCTGCCCGCATTGCGGGTGGGATCTGGAGGGTGAGCGCGACTCGCTGGTGCTCCTCTGCCGCAACTGCCACCGCGCGCTGCAGGCGACCCCGCAGGGCCTCGTGCCCACCCCGTATGGGTGCACCCCCGGCGGATCGGACGGGGCCCTGCAGTTGCCCTTCTGGCGCGTGACGGCCGGGATCCTCGGGGCCCAGTCGGACGGCCGCGCTGAGCTGGCGCGGACGGCCAACGTGCTGGGGGCCTTGCGCGAGGATTGGGAGGCGCGCCAGCTCGATCTGTGGGTGCCTGCTTTCAAGATTCGCCCGGACGTCTTCCTGCTCCTGGCGCGAACGCTCACGCTGGCGCGGCCCGAGGTCAGCTGCGAGCCGGCCGAGGCTCGCAGCCGGTCTTCCCGAGCGCGCGGACTGCCCGGAGGACCGTGCCACCCGGTCAACCTCCCACTGACCGAGGCGCTGGAGAGCCTGAAGGTGGTGCTGGCCTCCCTCTGCTCACCGCCCGCGACCTACCTGCCCGATCTGCCCGGGATCTCCGTCGAGGCCCGGGAGACACGCCTCGTCTTCGTCCCCTTCGCTGACGCGGGCAGCCAGTGGGTCCGCGGCGAGCGGCTCGCGGTGAGCAAGAGCACCCTCGGCTTCGGCCTGCGCTTCTGACCGCTGCCATGGGCGCGCGATCCGCGGCGTTCCCCCTGGCGGGGTGACTCCACCCCCCTCCCGTGTCACACTTTCACCCGCGTGGCCCGCGCGGGCCGCTGGCCGGGGAGATTGCGCCCGGCCCCTGGAAGAGCCGGCGGATCGAGGAGGAACCGGATGGAAGGGCCGAGGATCTACAACCTGTTTCCGCTGCTCGCGGGCCCGGTGCGAGCGTGGGGTGACCACCTGGAGCGGATCGCGCACCAGGGCTTCAACTGGATCTACCTCAACCCGATCCAGTACCCCGGTTTCTCCGGAAGCCTCTACGCGATCAAGGACCCCTACGCCTACCACCCGTTGCTGGGCGATGAATCCCCCCAGCGCACCGAAGAAGAGCTGCGGCGCTTCGTGCAGGCGGCCGAGCGCCGGGGCCTGCGGGTGATGCTCGATCTGGTGATCAACCACACGAGCAAGGATTCCGTCCTGGCCGAGCAGCACCCGGAATGGTTTGAACACGAAGAGGATGGCAGCTTGCGCTCGCCGTCGGCCATCGACCCGGCGGACGCCCGCCGGGTGACGGTCTGGGGCGATCTGGCCGAACTCAACTACCGGGATCCGGACGCGCGGGCGGGCCTGTGCAGCTACTGGTCGAGATTCGTTGCACACTGCCAGGAGTTGGGGTTCAGCGGCTTCCGCTGTGATGCCGCCTACAAGGTGCCCGCCGAGAGCTGGCAGGAGATCCTGGCTGCGGCCCGGCGCATCCGATCCGACACGCTCTTCTGCGCCGAGACGCTCGGCTGCCGGCTCGAGGAGGTCGCGGCCGTCGCAACGGCGGGCTTCGATTACCTGTTCAACAGCTCGAAGTGGTGGGACTACCGCGCGCCCTGGTGTCTGGAGCAGTACGAGTCACATCGCGCCATTGCACCCTCGATCTCTTTCACAGAAACGCACGACACGCCGCGGCTGGCCGAGGAGGTCGGCGGGCGGGTGGAGCTGCTGCGGCAGCGCTACCTCTTCGCCGCCTTCTTCTCCTCCGGGGTGATGATGCCGATCGGATTCGAGCACGGGGCCCGGCGCAAACCGGATGTGGTGCACACGCGTCCCGCCGACTGGGAGCCCCCCGCGTGCGACTTGGTCAACTTCATCGCCGCGACCAACGCGATGAAGGCGGCCCTGCCGGTGCTCAACGAGGAGGGACCGATCGACCTGCTCGGCCACGATGGCCCCGTGGTGAGGCTGCGCAAGCGCTCGGACCGCGGGGCCGCGCCCGTCGTCGCGTGGATCCACACCGAGGGGGGCCTGAGCGCGCCCCCGGTTGACGAGGCGCAAGAGGCATTGGGAACGACGCGCGAGCGGTTGGTGGTGGTCTCCCCCCCGCTCTCCGAGGCCCCCCGCGTCGTCCCCGACCGCTCGCTGGGCCCATTCGAGGCGAGGGTCCTGTGCGCGCTGGCCTGATGCCCACACCTGGAGGTCCGGACATGAACGCGCGCTGCGCCGCCGTCCGTCTGCTGATCGCGACCCTGTCGGCCGCGGTCCTCTGGGGGCTGCCCGTCGCCGGCGCCACGATCTACGCCGTCGGCCCGGGTCAACCCTACGCCGCCATCGGCGAGGTGCCCTGGGAGTCGCTGGCTCCAGGCGACACCGTTGCCATCCACCCGCGCGTCGAGGACTACCACGAGAAGTGGGTCCTCTGCCGCGTGGGAACGGCCGCGGCCCCCATCGTGGTGCGCGGCGTCCCGGGACCGGCCGGCGAGCTGCCGGTCATCAACGGCATCGACGCAACCACGCGCCCGCAGCTCAACTTCTGGAACGAGGACCGCGGCGTGGTCAAGATCGGCGGCGCCAACAACCCGCCCGACACGATGCCGGCGCACATCGTCCTCGAGAATCTGGACATCCGCAGTGGAAGGCCCCCTATACATTCACGGGCCGCTCGGGGATCACGCCCTACGCGTCGAACTGCGCGGCGGTCTACATCGAGAAGGGTGAGCACATCCTGATCCGGGGGTGTGTTCTACGCGACTGCGGCAACGGGCTCTTCTGCGGTCACGCGACAACCGACCTGGTGGTTGAGGGCAATGACGTCCGGGAAAACGGGATCGAGAGCAGCATCTACGAGCACAACAACTACACCGAGGCCTACGGAATCCTCTTCCAGTTCAACCACTTCGGGCCGCTCCACACCGGCTGTTCCGGCAATAACCTGAAGGACCGCTCGGCGGGCACGATCATCCGCTACAACTGGATCGAGAGCGCAATCGGCAGTTGGATCTCGTGGACAGCGACTACGAGGAGTTGTACGGCGACCCTCTCTACCGCCAGACCTTTGTCTGCGGCAACATCCTCATCGAGCCCGACGGTGCTGGAAACAGCCAGATCACTCACTACGGCGGCGATTCGGGTCTGCCCGATCGCGTACCTCGGTCACCCTTGATCGCCGCGGCCGCGGGGGCGCTACGTGGGCAGCCCCTGCGCCACGGTCCGCTCGATCAGCCCGTCGTCCGCGGCGTAGGGCAGCGTGATGTGATCCCCCAGCCCCAGGGCGTTGTACTCGATGCTCGTCTCGATCGCGTGCTCGTTGCGCGCCCAGGCCCGCCGCGCCACGCCGCCCATGACATCCCACGGGATCGCCGATCGGATCACCTCGTCCCTGGCCGGGGTGCCGTCGAGAACGAGGCCGAAGCCGCCATTGATGGCCTTGCCGATGCCGACCCCACCGCCGTTGTGCAAGGCAACCAGGCTCATCCCGCGCGCCGTGTTGCCCGCGAAGCAGTGGGTGGCCATGTCAGCCATGACGTTGCTCCCGTCCTTGATGTTGGCGGTTTCGCGGAACGGTGAGTCGGTGCCACCGGTGTCGTGGTGGTCGCGGCCCAGCATGATCGGGCCGACCTCGCCCCGGCGCACCAGCTCGTTGAACTTCAGGGCGATCTTCATGCGCCCCGCGGCGTCCTGGTAGAGGATCCGGGCCGGCATCCCCACCACGAGTCGATTGCGGCCGGCGTCGCGGATCCAGGCCCAGTTGTCCCGATCCTGGGTGCGCCGGTCGGGGTCGATGCACGCCATCGCCGCGCGATCGGTCTTCTCGAGGTCCTCCGCCTTCCCGCTCAGACAGAGCCAGCGGAAGGGGCCGTAGCCGTAGTCGAAGAGCACGGGGCCCATGATGTCCTCCACATAGGAGGGGAAGATGAATCCGTCCCGGGGATCTCGGCCGTTGCGGCAGATTTCCGGCACGCCGGCGTCGAAGACCGCCTTCATGAAGGAGTTGCCGTAGTCGAAGAAGTAGGTCCCACGGTCGACGAGCGCGCGGATCAGCTCGTAGTGGCGCTTCAAGCTCCGGTCGACCCGCTGGCGGAACCCGGCCTTGTCGGTGCGCAGCATCTCGGTGCGTTGCTCGAAGGTCAGCCCTTGCGGGCAGTAACCGCCGTCGTAGGGCGCATGGCACGAGGTCTGGTCCGACAGCAGCGGCACCCGGATGCCGCGTGCGACGACGTAGTCGAGCAGATCGACGATGTTGCCGTGATAGGCGATCGAGATGGGCTCTCGGTGGCGGACGTGCTCCTCGGCGATCCGGAAGGCCTCCTCCAGGTCGCTGGTCACCCGATTCACCCAGCCTTGAGCGTGGCGCGTCTCGATGCGCGAGCGGTCGACCTCGGCGATGACCGCGACCCCGCCCGCGATCTCGACCGCCTTGGGCTGCGCGCCGCTCATGCCGCCCATGCCGGAGGAGACGAACAGGTGCCCGCGCAGGTCACCCTGCGGGTCGATGCCCAGCTTGAGGCGACCCGCGTTCAGGATCGTGCTGAAAGTCCCGTGCACGATCCCCTGGGGCCCGATGTACATCCAGCCGCCGGCCGTCATCTGGCCGTAGTTCGCGACGCCGAGCTGCATGGCGTGGTGCCAGTCCTCCTGCGTGTCGAACATGCCCACCATGAGCCCGTTCGTGAGGATCACGCGGGGGGCGGCTTCCCGGGAGCGGAACAACCCCAGCGGATGACCGGAGTGGATCACCAGCGTCTGCTCGCGCGTGAGCGCCTCGAGGTACTTCTTGATCAGCCGATATTGCATCCAGTTCTGACACACCTGGCCGGTCTCACCGTAGGTCACCAGCTCATACGGATAGAGGGCGACGTCCATGTCGAGATTGTTGTCGATCATGACCTGGAAGGCGCGTCCCTCGAGGCACTGACCCCGGTAGGTCTCGATCGGTTGTCCCTTGAAGTGACCCGCCGGGCGAAACCGATAGCCGTAGATCCGGCCGCGGGTCGTGAGTTCCGCCAGGAACTCCGGCGCGAGCCGTTCGTGATGCCGCGGGGGTATGTAGCGCAAGGCGTTGCGCAGCGCGAGCCCGGCTTCGGCGGGCGCGAGCGTGAAGCCGCGGTCCGGAGCGCGGCGGATGCCTCCCGCGAACTCGGGATGCGGCGGCAGCTCGTCATCGAGCGTGATCGTCATCGCCCGTGCGATCTGTGTGTTATCGATCATGTCCGGCCCCCTCTCCTCGTTCCTGCGCTCGCGTGCCCGGTGCCGCCCGGCCTTACCCCGGCAGCATCCCGGCCAGCCGGTCCCGGTGCACCATGTAGCTGAGCATCTTGAGTCTGACGTAGTCGCCCTCGAAGAAGTAGTACCCCTTGTGCTGGCCCAGGCGCGAGCTCTGATTGCTGTCCTTGATCAGGAACCAGTCCCGCCCGCCCCGCTCGCAGTAGCCGACGGCGTGCACGCCGTGGTCGTCGGTGGTGGTGCCGCTGTCGATGCGATATTCCCGGCTGCCCTGATCGATGAACTCGCTGGGGATGTCCCAGGTCGGAATGATCGCCGCGCCCGCCAGGCCGTCCACACCCGGCTCGCTCGTGTCGCCTCCGATAGAGACTGTGTAACCCGCTTGAACGGAGGATCTGAACACCTCATAGAAGGCGTCGATGGGCAGGTTCAGGTAGTTCGTGCTGCGACGCCAGTTGTCCGGAACGTCGAAGAGCGCGTATCTGTCAAAGGGCTGGGCCATGGTGGACTGGACGAGGATGTAATCGTCCATGCTCAGTTCGAGGACTTGCTCCAGGAACGCCACCGGCGTATACGTCTGCCCCTGATAGGTGAAGACCTCCGGCGGTCGCCCGCACCACGCATCGAGCACAGAGCGCACGTAGCCGATCACCTTCTCCTCGTCCCAGTAGTCGTTCTCCCGAGCCCAGTCCAGGTAGCGATCCATCTCCCGGAACATGGGATCGTGCTCGTGGCGCTCCTCTCCCGGCGGCAGGCCGGGGTAGGCTTCGGCGGGCACGGCGCCGTAGAGGCGGTAGACCTCGCGGGTACCCTCCTCCTCCGATCCCTGGCCGAAGCTGGAGTGACCGTACTCGCGCACGAAGCGCCGGGCCTTCTCGACGTATTCCCAATAGACCGCCCACATCTCGGAGAGCTTGACCTCGCGCCCGGTGAGGCGGTGGACCTCGGATTCGAAGAAGGAGGTCGAGCAGAACGCCCAGCAGGTTCCGGTGTTGTACTGGGGAACCGGGGGCAGGTGGAACGCAACCGCGAATTCCTCGGGCGAATCAGGTTTGTCGATGCCGCTCCAGTCGAGTCGGAGTTCCGGTCCTTCCTTCCTCTTGCGTTCAGCATCCTCCTTGTAGCGCTGATCCACGACCCGTCTCAGCGAGTCACGCTCGGCCTGCGCCGCCTCGCGCGCCTTGCGCATCTCGTCCATCACGGGATAGGGATAGGGGGCCTTGTAGAGGGGGGGCGGTGTGCGCTGATCGGCCGCGCCCCCCGGGGGCAGGCCCAGCAGAAGGGTCGCGCTCAGGGCGGCCACCGCCCACGTGCGCGCGTACACCGGTGTGGTCTGGGTGCCAGCCATCCTATGCTCCTCCTGGTTCCAAGCTGGGCTCTATGGTTTCACAGTTGCCGTGACCCCGCAACCTGCACCGGCGCTGCTCGCCGCGCCGGGTGGCCGAACGCGGCCATCAGGGCCGACCTGCCCGCCGCGCCATGGGCGCCAGGTGCGCCTGCGGCCGCGGGCAGGGCAGCAAATCGGTCAGGCGGCAACTGCAACCCTGAGCTGCGCCTAAGGCAGGTCGCCCGATCACCCGATCCATAGGGTGTACGCAGTCGCGAAGACCGACGCGCGGGCGGACCTAAGAATGCCGCCGGTCCCGTGCCGCGCAGCGACCGTGCCCGGGTTCCCGGGGAGCTCTGCGTCCGGCTCCCCGGTTCACCGGTCTCAGCAGGAGAGGTCCCTTGGAGCGCAAGCCCAGGATCCTGGCAGTCGACGACACGCGCACGAACCTCCGGATCATCCAGGAGGCGCTCGACGATGCGTTCGACCTGTGCCTGGCCTCCTCGGGCGAGGAGGCGCTCGCGCTGAGCGAGAGCTTCAGTCCCGACATCGTTCTACTCGACATCGTGATGCCCGGGATCGATGGGTACGAGACCTGCCGTCGCATCCGCCGGCACCCCGAGCTGCAGCACGTCAAGATCATCATGGTCTCCTCGCAAGCGGGAATCGACGACCGTCTGCGGGCCTACGAGGCTGGTGCGAACGACTACTTGATCAAGCCGTTCGAACGCCGTGAGCTGCTCGCGAAGATTCAAGTCTACCTGCGCCTCAAGTCCACCGAGGAGGTGGAGCGCTTCAAGGCGGACGTGATCACCCTGCTGGGTCACGAGATGCGCACGCCCCTGACGACGATGCTCGGACCCGCGAAGATGCTGCTCGATGACTGTGAGCTGCCGGCACCCGAGCGCCAACAGCTCGCGCGGCTGATCTACCTGGGGGCCAAGCGTCTGCACGAGCTGGTCGAGAAGGCCCAGCTTCTCGGGTCGCTCTGGTCGGGAACCTGGAAGCCGTCCAGACAGCCGGTCGAGTTGCTGACCGTGATACGCCCCGCGCTCGACCGGACCATACGGCGCGCCATGGCGCGCGAGATCCGGGTGATCGAGGATCTAGCGCCCTGCCCCGGCGTTTCGGTGGACCCCCATGGCATCGATCAGGTGGTGACGTCGATCCTCGACAACGCCTTGCGCTTCAGCCCCGATGGGGGCGAGATCCGCGTGACCTTGCGCGTCCTGGAGGGGACGGTAGGCCTGATGATCTCGGACCAGGGTCCCGGCATCCATCCCGACTTCCTCCCGCGCGTCTTCGACGCCTTCGCCAAGAGCGACATCCATCATCACGACGCGGGCCAGGGCCTGAGCATGGCGATTGCACAGCAGATCGTGCAGCACCACGGGGGCTCGCTCAACGTGGAGAGCACGCCAGGGCAGGGGGCAACGTTCCGGCTCGAGCTGCCCCTTGGCACCAGCGCGGCGGCCGCCTAGCCGGCGCAGCACGGATCAAGCCTCACGCGGCGCCACCACGATCCGCGTGGGATGGAGGGTTCCCCGCGCACCGTGCCATGCGCGCAACACCGCCCAACCCAAGCGCGTCAGGGCCCAATACAGCACCGGCATTGCGGTGATGATCAGCACCGTGCTGCTCGTGAGGCCGCCGATCGAGGAGAGCGCCAGATTCTCCCAGATGTCACGCCCCTCGCCGGTCTTGGAAACCTGGACCAGCAGCGGCAGGAGGCCGGCGATGGCGGTGCCAGTCGTGAGCAAGATCGACCGCAGCTGCACCCGCACGCCGGTGCAGATCGCCCGGCGGAGGATCGTGTGGCGTTCGTCGCCCGCCAAGCGCCAGAGATCGACTGCTCCCAGCCGCTCCTTGCGCGGAACCTGCTCGATCGAGCAACCTCGCTCAACGACCAGCCGGCGCACCTCGAGCTGGAAGCGGTTGACCAGCAGGATGGCGTTGTTCACGACCACTCCAAAGAGCAGCACGAGGCCGATCCGCGCCGACGAATCGAAGGGCGCCCCGGTTGCCCAGTAGATACCTATCACGCCGATGAGACCCATCGGAATCGATAGGAGCACGAAGGTCGGCAGGGCCAGACTCTCGAAGAGCCCGGCCATGATCATGAAGATGAAGAGGACGGTCAGCCAGAGGATCGTCTTCATCTGCTGCTCTTCCTCTTCGGACATCTGCGCACCGGAGACGTCCTCGGCGTTGTAGCCGTAGGGGAGCCTCAGACCCGCGATGACTTCTTCGATGAAGGACTGGCGCATGCGATCGGTGCCGATGTACTCCCAGTTGATCTGCATCGCGTAGCGCTGGTTGTGCCTGGTGATCGTCCCGATCACCGGGCGGGTTTCCAGCGTCACCAGGTCCCCCAAGCGCACGCGCTCACCGCCCATGGTCGTGAGCAGCTTGTCCATGACCTGGTCGTACTGGATGTCATCCGCCGTCGTGTAACCGAGCTGCAGGCGCTCGTCCTCGCCGGCCAGTATCATGTGCCAGGGGATCTCGATGCCGAGCAGCCGCCGTACGTGCGCCATGACCTCCCCCACGCTCATGTGGTGGTCCACCAGCGCGTCGCGATGGATGATGATGACCGTCTCATCCGCGGCAGCCCGCTCGAACTGCTCCCCGCTCGTCAGTCGGACGTTGCGCACCCGCCGGTTCAGCGACAGCTTGGCTACGACGGTCTCACACAGCTCGTTCAACACCTTGCTGTTGTAGCCCGTGATCCGCAGCAGCGAGTTGCTCATCATGCCGCCCCGGCCACCCTTCAGGTAGGGATCTCCGAAGCCGCCGATGTAGATGAACATGCCGGCCATTTCCTCGGCCAGCAGGATCAGCTTGCTCCGCAGCAGCTCGGGATACTCCGTGTAGAGCATCCGCTCCTCGAACTTGAGCTGCATGAAGGCCCGATTCTCGACACTCCAGGACTTCATCTCGATCCCCTCCGGCAAGGGGACCATCTCGGCTTCGAAGAGCTTCATGGTCTCTGAGGAGAGAACAACATCGGTGCCCACGGGCCGCTCGATGTAGACGCTGAGCGTCTCCTCGTCTTCCATCTGCCAGAAGCCGCCCTGGTGGATCCTTTTCTTGTAGACGTAGACGGATCCCACCGACAGCGCCAGGAGCATGATCAACGGAACGGGCCAGAAGCGCAGCGCGCCCGCGGTGATGCGCTCGGCAAAGCTCACGGTCAAGCCGACCGCGATCAGGAGTCCCGTGATCCCGACCGCCCAGGGCCAGTAGTCCAGCGTCTTGTCGAAGCCGGTCACGAGGATGAACGCCACGCCGGTCACGACCCCCAGGGCTATCGTGATCGCGGTCCAGCGCCAGAGGAGCGCCCACCCTTCCAGGGGTGCGCGCTCCCCGGCCCGCAGGGCTTCCTCCTGCTCGCGGGCGACGGATCCGCGCAACGCGACCGGGATCCAGCAGAAGGCAACGAAGATCGACGCCAGCATGGCGATGCCCACGCTGATCGCCAGCGGCGTGTAGTAGAGCGCCAAGCGGCCCGAGAGAAACGTGAACGAAAGAAACGCGATCACCGTCGTGAGGGTCGAGCCCACCACGGGCAGAACTACCTCGCGGGTACCGCCCAGGAGCGCCCCGCGGGTCATGGCCAGAATCTGCCGGCGGGTCGTGCCGGCCCCGGCCCGCTGCCGCGCACGCGCGGCGTCCTCACCCTCGCCGCTCTGCGCTCGGGACGACCCGTTCACCGCACCGAGGTGGCGGTGGATCGCGTCCAGCACGAGGATGCTGTTGTCGAGCAACATGCCGAAGCAGACGGTAAGTCCGCTGATCGTGATGAAGTTCACGGAGATTCCGAAGAAGTAGAACAGCGCCAGGCACATCACCACGGCCAGCAGGATCGAGGCGACCACGATCAGCGTGGTGCGGACGCGCCGCAGCACGATGGCCAGGAGCACGAAGAGCAGGCCCAGGATGACCAGGGAGCGATAGACCAGCTCGATCAGCTTCTCCTCCAGATCCTGGCCCTGATCCTCGTCGATCTCGAAGGTGACCGGGAATGGAAGCTGACCCTGGATCTCCGGCAGCGCCTTGCGGATCGCTCGGCTGACGCTGACGGCGTTCTCGCCGCTGCGCTTCGAGATGCTGGTCTCGACCACGTTCTGGCCGTTGATGCGGACGAAGTAGACGGGATCCTCATGGCTCAGCTCGATCCGGCCGATGTGGCCCAGGGTGATGGGCTGGCCGCCTACATTCGCCAGAACCGCGTTGCGCAGATCCTCGAGATCCACGTTCGATTTGACACTCGCGGTGAACTGCTGTCCGGCGCGCCGGATGGTGCCGGCCGGGATGATGTCGTCCATCGTCTCCAGCCGGCCGTAGACCTGATCGGCCGTCAGCCCGTAGCGCTCCATCCGGGACAGGTCCAGGAGCACGCGCACCAGGGGCCGCGCGCCGCCCTGGAGCTCGGCGTCCGCCACACCGGGAATCGCCAGCAGGCGCGGGAGCAGCCAGGTCTCCGCCTTGTCGCGCAGCTCGTTGGTAGGGAGGGTGGAAACCAGGCTGAAGGCGAAGAAGTTCTCGGTGCGAAAGTCCTCGGGCACGTAGGGAACGATCTGCGGCTGGCTGGCCTGGGGCGGGAGCTGGCGCCGGACGCCGCCGAGCTGCTCGTTCAGCTCCAGGCGGGCGAAGTCGATGTCGACGCCGCGCCGGAAGGAGATCTCCACCCGGCTCGTTCCGGGGGAGGAACGCGCATCGATCTCCTCGACCCCGTGGACCTTGCGCGCCGCCTCCTCCACGGGGACCGTGATCGAGCGCTGGACTGCGCTCGGCGAAGCACCTGTCCAGCGCGTGAAGACCGAGAGCGAGGGCAGTTCGGTCTCGGGCATCGCCTGCAGATCCAGCTTCGGGAGGGCGTAGATCCCCGTCAGGATGAAGGCGGCAAACAGCATCCAGGTCACCACCGGATGATCGATGAAGAACCTGATCATGCGTCGCCTCTCTCCCCGCTGTCCGCTCCGGGTCGCGGGGCTCGCCTACTCCCCTGCCCGCGCAGGACCGAGGCCCTCGCCTGGCAGCGCCGTTTCAGCCTCTGCCGGCGGTCGGCCCGTTCTGTAATCACGATCCGTCCGGCGATGGATGAGCTCGTAGATCACCGGTGTCATGAAGAGCGTCAGCACGGTCGAGAACGTCAAACCGCCGATGATCGAGATGGCCAGCGGGCGCTGGGTCTGCTCGCCCGTACCAATGCCAATCGCCATGGGAACCATACCGAACACCGCCGTCAGCGTGTTCATCACGATCGGCCGGAAGCGCAGGCGGCTGGCCTCCATGATCGCCGCACGGCCCGGCAGCCCGTCGATCACGCGCAGCCGGCGGATGGCGTCCACCTTCACAATCGCGTCGTTGGCCACCACGCCGAGCAGCGCGATCAGACCGATGATCGAGATGACGTTGATGGACTGCCCGGCGAAGAAGAGCGCCAACAGCGCGCCGGCCACACCGATGGGCAGCACGGTCGAGATGATGAACGGATCGAGGAACGACTCGAACTGCGCCGCCAGGATCATGTAGACGAGCAGGGCCGAGAGGATCAGCGCCCACCACAGGTCTCGGAAGGATCGGCTGATCTCTTCCTGCTCGCCGCCGCGCACGAGGGTTACGCCTTCGGGGAGTTGGACGCCCGCCAGCAGCCGATCAACGTCTTTCCAGACCGCCCCGATGCCGCGGCCGTGCACATCACTGCTCAGCGTGATCTGCCGCCGCTGGTTGTAGCGCACGACTTCCCGCACGGGCCGCCCCTCGGAGAGGTGTGTGAAGCTCCCGAGGGGCACGGTCTTGCCGCCCTCGATGGCAATCGGCGAGGCCAGAACCTCGTCGAGGTTGCGGCGCTGATCGACCGGCAGTCGCACCGCGATGTCGATGCGCTGCTCGATCTCGTTGTAGCTGGTCGCGACGACGCCCTGGATGCGGGACCGCAGCTCGCGCGCGAGCTGATCTGGCTCGAGGCCGTGGCGCAGCGCTTTCTCCCGGTCGATCGTCACCTCGACCGCCGGGTTGCCCAGCACGCGGTCCATGCTCACACCGGACAGCCCGGGCACCGTGTGCAAGCGGGCCACGAGGTCATCCGCGACCGCGCGCGCCTCTTCCGGCTTCTCCGCCACCACCCCGAGCGTGAAGGCCGCCTCGCCGCTCGAGAGGATCTCTCCGAGCCCGATGCCCTCGTCCCGGAAGGCGAATTCCGCGCCCGGGATCGCTGCCACCACCTCGTTCAAGCGCGCCTTCACCGCCTCGGTGGTCTTGCCGCTGTTGCGACTCGGGCGCAGCAGCACCCGCAGGCGCGCCGTGTTCGCGGCGGTGTACTCTCGCAGCGCCGCCAGCGTCCGCTCCGTCTGGCCCACCTGGGCGTAGACCTGCTCGACCTCCGGCATGCCCACCAGCTGCTCCGACAACTCGCCCGCCACGTGCTCCGTCTGCTCGAGCGGGGTGCCCGCCTCGAGCTCCAGCATCAGGCTGAAGTCGCCGCGCGCGCGCTCGGGCAGGAAGCTCTTCTCCATCGCGACGCCGACGCAGGCCGTGGCTGCCAGCCCCACGGTCAGCCAGATCAGGAAGGCGAGCTTGTGCTCCATGACGCGGTGCAGGGCCCGGTGGTAGTCCTCAATCACCCGGTCGACCCAGTGGTCGATCGCCTTGAGCGGCCCGCGCGGCTCCACCGGCCTGCGCGGCAGCATCCGCGCCGAGAGCATCGGCTGGAGGATCAGCGCCGTGGAGAGCGAGACCATCAGGGCGATCGTGACCGATAGGGCCTGATCGCGGAAGAACTCGCCGGCGATGCCGGGCACGTAGATGACGGGGAAGAAGACCGCCACCGTGGTGAGGGTCGAAGAGATGACGGGCGCAGCCACTTCCTGCGACGCGTTGCTCACGACCTCCCCGATCGTGCGGCCCCAGCGTGTTCCCTTTTCCTGCAAGCACCGATTGATGTTCTCGTGCACTACGATGGCGTTGTCGACCAGCATGCCCGCGGCCAGCGAGAGGCCGCCCAGCGACATCAGGTTGAGATTGACCTTGAGCAGCTGCAGGAACGCGAACGTCGTGAGGATCGAGACGGGAATCGAAATGCCCACCACCAGCGGGCTCCGCCACTCCTTGAGGAAGAGCAACAAGACGAGGAACGCCAGAAAGGCGCCGTAGATCAGCGAATCCCGCAGGCCCTCAAAGGATGAGGACACATACTCGGCGTCGCGGTAGACGAAGGCAAACTCGAAGTCGCGGTACTCCCCCTTGATGATCCCCAGGATCTTGTCGACTTCCCGCGTGGCCTCGATCGTGTTTGCGCCCAGCTCCTTGTACAAGTGAAGCGCCACGACCTCGTGGTTGCCCAGTAGGGTGGCCCCCTCGCGTTCCTTGACCGTGTCGATCACCTGGGCTACGTCGCCGACGGTGACGCGCGTTGCGATACCCGGGATCTCCGTGGCGCGGATCTCCTCGAGGCTTTCGAACTCGCCCAGGATGCGCAGCGGCAGGTGGAGGGGACCCTGCCGGATACGCCCTCCCGGGAAGCTGACGTTGGCCATCAGCAACGCCTGGCGGATGTTCTCCATCGTGATGCCGTAAAGGCGGAGCTTGGCGAAGTCGGGCTGGACGATGATCTCGCGCTCGGCGCCGCCGATGACTTCCGCCTGACTGATGCCCTCGATCTGCTCGAGGGCGGGCTTGACCACGTCGCGCGCGAACTCGGTCATCTCGGACAGCGGGTCGTCGCCGCCCAGCACCATGATGGCAATGGGTCGTGCCCCGGGGTCCCAGCGGAGGATGAGCGGCCGGTCGGCCTCGCTCGGGAAATCCTCGCGGTAGGAAACGCGATCGATCGCCTCCCGCAGATGCAGGTTGGCGAAGTCCATGTCCGTGCCCCACTCGTACTGCACGGTGATGGCCGAGATCCCCTCGCGGGTGCGAGAGACGACGCGCCGCACGCCCGCCAGGCCGGTGATGACCTCCTCCAGGGGCTGGGTCACGAGGCGGGTGAGGTCGTCGGCGGGGGTGTCGGACCAGCTCGTGATGACGGTGAGGTTGGGGTAGTTGATCGCCGGGAGCAGATCGACCGGGAGCCTACGCAGTGACAACACGCCGATCAGCACGAGAGCGGCAAAGAACATCAGGACAGCGACGGGTCGCTGCACGGCTGTCTTGATGAGCATCGCTACTGCCCCACGTTGCTGGCCAGGCCCCAGCGATCCCGCGGCGGCACTTTCTGGCGGATCTCGATGAGTGCCTCGTGCGCGAGGGTCAGGTGATCGCTCACCACGACCTGGTCGCCCGGCGCCAGGGACCCGCCGCTGTGCACGGCGGTGATCTCGACCCACTCGTCGTTCTGCAGCCCGACATCCACGTAGAGCCACTGGGCGCGATCGCCCACCACTTTGAAGACCAGCGGGCGGTTGTCGCGCATCAGCACGGCATCCTTCGGCACTTGCAGTTTGTCGTGGTGAACCCAGCCGGCGATCTCGGCTTGTGCAAACATGCCCGGACGGAAGCGTGCGTTCTCATTCCGGAAGCGGATGATCACCTCGCATGTGCGGCTGGCCTGATCGAGATTCGGGCTGATCACGTCCACCTGCTGGTGCAGCGTGTCGCCCGTGGCCGGCACCGCGACCAGTGCAGGGCGACCCTCCTGGAGATTGCCGAGATCGGCCTCGAGCACGTTCACAACCGCCTCGAGCCGGTCGTTGTTGAAGATGGAGCAGATCCGCGTTCCCGCGGTGATGATCTCGCCTGGGACGACCCCCACGCCCTGCACGATGCCATCGAAGGGCGCGCGAATCTCGCAGTTCTCCAGATCGAGCCGCGCGCGGTCCTCCGCCATGCGCGCGGCGGCCAGGCCCGTGCGTTGCTCGTAGACCTGCTGGCGGAATGCCCCTTGCTCGAGCGCCTGGAGCTCCTGCTCGAGCGCGTCTGCCTGGTACGTCTCGTGCTCGACTTCCCCGCGCCGCAGGCGTTCCTCGAGCGCTTGTCGGCCTCGCTGGAATCGATCGAGCGCCTCGCGGTTGACGATGACCGTGTCGCCCTCGGCCGCGGCGCGGGAGAGGGCCTGCAGGTGCTGGTAGCGGGCCTCCTCGAGACGCAGCGCGTACTCGCGCTGATCGACCCGCGCCAGGAGCTGGCCCGCGCGCACGCGGTCGCCATCGCGCACGTTCACCCCGGTCAGCTCGCCCCCGGATTTCGCGCGCACCTCGACCGATCGGGGGGTGCGGATGACACCGTCGGCGTGAACGGGGATGACCAGATCGGCGCGCCGGACCTCGGCCACGTTGACCTTGATCGCCTTCTCCTTTTTCTGGAGAGCCGTCTCGCTCGAGTCGGTGCCGGCGGCAGGAGCGGAGGCCTTCTCGGTCTTCTCGGCCTGCTCGGCCGACTTCCCGCCCCCACATCCCGGCGCCAGGGCAAGCAGCCCCGCGGCGGCTATCAGCGCGAGGACGCGCCCCGTCCGCCCGGTGCTCCACCCCATCGCTCCCTGTCCGCGTCCTGCTCCTGCGCGCATCGTCGATCCTTCCACCCCAACGGGGCCCTGCCACCCTGTCGTCCCCGCGACCGGACCCGCTCCGGCCGGCACTTCGTGTACGGTCACGGTTCTCAGCTTCCCAGTAATCAGCTCCGTAGCAGTTTACTCGATCCGGGTCAGGAGGAGCTACGCGCGCCACGCGGCCGTCGTTTCAAGCGGCAGCCTCCCCCGATCGAACCCCAGCCCCCCTGGATCGCCCCGGAGCGGCGCTCCGGCGAGATCCCGGTGCCGCTATCGACGTTGGCCCCGCTCTCCCCGTTCAGGCCCCAGGTGTTGAGATTTGCAAAGATTGTGCGGGCCGCAGGCCGATACCTAGCGGGGATGTGTGCGGATCGGCAGGGTCTCACGGTGTGACCCCCGCCCGGCTCGAACGCGGGAGGATGTTCGATGGCGCCAGACAAGGCCTTCAACCTCGACGAAGCCCTCGAGGCCCTGGCAGCGACGGAGCTCGTCGTCGCGGGCTACTACGCGGCCTGCACCACGATCGGGGGCGTCTTCGGCATCCTGTGCGCCGAGCTGCAGGAGGACGAGATCCGGCACGCCTCCTACCTGCGGACGCTGCAGCGCAAGGCGAAGGAGCGGCCCAGCGCGCTGCGCCCGGGCGAGCCCTTCCAGGCCCAGGTGATCCGCAATTTCACCAAGCACGTGCACGAGGCCACCCAACGGGTTCTCCGCCGGGAGATGACGCGGACGGAGATGGTGGCCTTCGGGCTGGACCTGGAGCGGTCCCTGCTCGAGAGCCGGCCCTGGCAGATCCTTCGATCGGCGGACCCGGAGATCACCCGCCTCCTGAAGCAGCTCGACGAGGAGACCAGCGTCCACGCGGCCCGGCTGCAGGAGCAGCTCGACCGCGTCCGCGCGGCCTGAGCCCTCAGACCCCGGCCAGGGCAACCTCCACGGTCACGATCGCGTGAGGGCCGATCTCCAATTCCAGCCGGTGCGCGCCGGGCGCTGCCAGGGTCTCCCGGCGCTCTTCGAGCAGATCGACCTGCCAGGCGTCCGTGATCCGCGGTCCGAAGTGGAGTGTCTCCGCCAACCTATCGCCCGTGAGGTTGCACAATCGCATGACTAGCGTCTCACGCTCTTGATGGCGCTTGATTGCGGTGATCACCGTGCCCGAGGGCACCTTCTCCACGAGCCCTGTTGTACCTGATAGACTCTCCGCCCGCACCCCTTGCGTCACGATCGGCGGCAGCCGATAGCGCAGGCTCCAGTCGGCCACGCCCGCGGCCAGCCAGGTACCTCGGTAGGCCAGCAGCGCATAGCGGAAGGTGTTGGGCCCGGGGCACTGGGCCTCCGGCGTGTACAGGGTGGGCCCCGCGTTCTTGCAGCGACGCGAGGTGAAGTCATCGCGTGATAGCCAGCCGACGGATCGCAGGAGCGTCAGGGCCAGACCTGCGCCGGTAGATGGAGGTCCGGGAGGCAGGGGGCCGAATTCCGGAAGTCCGCGGTTGAGGACGGCCAGGCCGCCTCCAGCGTCTTCCACCAGGCAGAAACCCTGCTGCGGATAGGTTCCCGAGGGTGGCTGAACCCAGTCCTCGCCTTCGTGCCGCACCAGCGGACGGCGCTGTACAAGAAAGTGACCATCGGAGACGACCTCTCCCGTTGCGATGGCCGTGGGGAACAGCGCGCGCAGCCGGTGATCCTCCACACGGTTGTCGAAGTCGGTCTCTATCCGCACCAGCGGGCTGCCCGCGCTCACGGTGACGCGCACGCGGTACGGACATGCCCCGCGCCGGGTGCTCCGGCGACGCCGGTCGGGTTCCAGCCCGAGGGGTAGGACCAGGTGGCTCTCGGCCTCCAGACAAGCCGCGAGAAACGTCTGGGTCACGACCCGCACCGCGCCCGGGGCATCCCGGGAAGTGATCGTCTCGGACTCGGCCGCGGGCGAGTAGTCGTACTCGTCCCCGGCGTCCTCCGAGTCCTCGAGCAGGTTGAGCCCCGGGTATGTGCGGCCCGTGGTCTTGTCCACGAGGTCGATCTCCCCGTTGGGATGGAGAGCCACGCGGACGTGCTCGTTCTCGAGCGCGTTTGCGTCCAGCCTGACGCCCGGCGCCCCGGGGGCTGCCTCGCCGTCCCTGCGCGCCGGCGCGCTCAACGCGCGCGAGGGCGCCTGGCCAGCCTCGCGCTCCTCGAGGATGTAGATCCGGTGCCCGACCGGCGGCAGGTTCTCCGCCAGGAACTGGATCCACAGGTGCGTGTCCGCCCCCTCGGCCTCCGCACCCGTCTTGAGGATGCGTGGGCCGAAATGGTGCCGGTAGACCTCCCACGCCGACCGCTGCCGTTCGGCCGACAGCTCGTGCCGGTAATCCACGTTCCAGAACCGCTCGACCCAGCGGCGTTCCAGCACCTGGTAGGCGACCTCATGCCCCTCCTCGTCTCGCAGCACGAGGTCCTCGCTCGGCGCACCCGGCGGCAACACCACGAGCCGGTCGATCACCGCGGTTCTCCGCTCGGGCAGCGGGTTGAACACGGCCAGCACCGTCTCGCGGTCACCCGCCCGCTGGGGCGCGAAGGCCGGTGCCAACTCCGCCAGGCCGCGCACCAGGAGCTGCTCGCCCGCCTGCAGGACGCCCGCGAATCGCGTCTCCATTTCCCGGTGGACCGCGTCGATGCTGCAACCGCAGATCGAGTCGTGGGGGTGGTTCTGGAGCAGGAGTTTCCACGCGGCTCGGAGCGGGCCTGCCGGATAGTGCCGGTCGTGCACGAAGCGGACGTACGCCGCCAGCGGCTCGACGCAGCCGGCGAGCAGAGTCTGGGCCTCTTCGTTGCGCTGCTTCAGCGGCATGCGCGCCGACCAGACCCCCGAGAGGATCGGGTGGCGCTTGCCTCC
The DNA here is from genome assembly GCA_964506245.1 of uncultured bacterium. Lineage (GTDB taxonomy): Bacteria > Eisenbacteria > RBG-16-71-46 > CAIMUX01 > WJJG01 > CAZDKK01. The sequence continues at coordinate 21,349 of CAZDKK010000009.1, forward strand.
GAGCAGTTCGCCCGCGTGACGCCCGCGCGCGCACCCCTCCTCCTGCACTGCACGCACGAAGGCGCTCAGGCTCGTGTGATGGAAGCGCAAGGCCGGGAACTCCCTGCGCAGGGCGGCGAGGATCGTGTCGAACTCGGCCTGCACCGGGAAGTGATCGCAGCCGTTGTTCAACATCCGTACGGGTCCATTCGACACGGGATCCATGCGTGCAAGCAGGTCGCGCACCTGGTCGACCGCTCGTTTGACGTCGACGGCACGCCGGGTGTGGGCCTCCCAGATCTCTTCATGGCCGAGGCCGCCGGCGTTACAGTAGCCGCCGAGCTGGTGAATGGCCAAGACCTCGCTTCCGTCCGGTGCGACCCAGATGTACTCGCAGCCCAAGCGCTCGATATCGTCCCCATCCCCGCGCGTGTAGACAAAGGAATCGATACGCGCTTGGCGCAGAAGCTGGGGCATCTGGGCGATGTGGCCGAAGGCGTCGGGCATGTAACCGACCTTCTGGGCGCTGCCGAAGGCCCGGCAGACCTCGTGACCGAGGAGCAGGTTGCGGACGTGCGCCTCGGGTGAGATCAGAAACTCGTCCGGCAGCACGTACCATGGCCCGATCGAGAGCCGGCCGGCCACCACCAGGGCGCGGATGCGCTCGGCATCCTCCGGGGCCGTTGCCAGATGGTCCTCGAGCAGGATCGCCTGTCCGTCGAGCAGGAAGTGCTCGAACGACCCTTCCCGTTCGAGCGCGTCGAGCACGCCCTGCATCACGCCTGCGAGATTGACGCGGAATTGCTGGAACGGCAGGTACCACTCACGATCCCAGTGCGTGTGGGAGACGATGTAGACATCGGTGCACTCGGCCACGGGTCCACCTCCTTCAGTGCGGGCCGGCGCGATCCACGGGCGCCGGTAGTCGCGATCGGCCCCGTGGGTCAGGTACCTCAGTCGCGACAGGCTGCCAACAGCTCACCGATCGTGGTCTCGGCCAGCCCGACACAGGTGTCCGCGGCGCCATAGTAGACCCACACGCGGCTCGTCGGCTGAGCGAAGCCCTCCGCGTCGATTGCCGCGACGATCGCGCCACTGGGAAAGACCACGTTCGGAACCTGCCCGGTGAGCTCGTAGGATTCGCGCGGCTCCAGGATGTTGTTGCGGCTGCGCGCCAGCAGGCGCGTGGGATCGGCCAGATCGAGCAGCACCACGCCGGCCTGGTAGATGTTCGCGCCGTGAAAGTGGGTCGCGACGCCGTGGTAGATGTGCAACCAACCCTCGCGGGTCTTGATCGGCGGCGGTCCGGAGCCGATCAGCTCGTCCCAGTAGTGGGGCCGGCCGGCGAGCACGTCGCCCGCCGCTCGCCAGTGGAGCAGATCCTCCGACTCGGCCAGCTCGATCACGTCGCCGCTTGCCACCCCTCGCCCGGGCAGTGCGCGGTTCGGCCGGCGCAGGAGCCAGTACTTCCCGCCGACGCGTTCGGGAAAGAGCACGCCGTTGCGCTCATCCGCGCCCGACATCACGCCCGCGAACTCGAAGTGTTCGAAGTCTGCGGTCCGGGCGAGCCCCAGCCGTGAGCCGTCTTCCACGTCCATCGCCAGCACGATGTGGTAGCACCCGTCGAGATGGGTCACCCGCGGGTCGTAGATGTGGTAGACCCTCTGTGCGAGCCGCCCGACGCCCTCCAGACGGACGATCCGCGGCTGCACCCGGAACGCGCGCCCGTCGGCGCTCTCGGCCATCATCAGGAACGTCTCGCGGCCCCGACTCTGCACGCGCAGCAGGAGCATGAAGCGCTCGCCGGCCAAGACCGCCCCGGGGTTGAACACGCTCGTGGGATCGGTGAGCTGCCCGGGGACATCCGGGATGTCGTCCCGGGTCAGGATCGGGTTGGCCGCACAGCGGCGTAACCACGTTGGGCGCTCTGTCACCGGGCGCGCCATCTGCTCACTCCCCGCGCCGCACCGTGCCATCGTCGTGCGGATCGCGTTCGACCGTGCTCAGCCGCCGCGCCATCGCGCGGATGTCCCGCAGCCCCCCCAGGGAGAACCAGACGGTCACCACGCAGGTGGCCAGCAGGTTTACGTAGATGTAGATCTTCCAGAAGCGTTCCCAGGCCTGGTCGCTCACCTGGTGCGTGAGGTTGTAGATCGTGCCGACCACGAAGACCGCCACCCAGCCCAGCGTCCAGACATAGGTGAGCACGTAGATCAACCGGTCCTTGCGCGTGAACTCGCGGCCCATGCCGAGTACCCGCAGCCCCCGCACCGGCGGCTCGCTGACCGTCACCTGGTCGCTCGTGACCGCGTAGCGCCCGCGATGCAGCAGCTTGTCCAGATCGCACACCTCTCGCTTGCCCAGCAGCGAAACCAGCACATAGATGAGCGCCGAGGCACCCATGGCGATACCCCAGAACATCTGGCCGTTGATCGGGAAGTCATCCACGAGCTGGTGGATCACGATCCCACCCACGGCGATCGACGATCCCGTGATCAGCGCGCTCCAGGCCGCGGCGGTTGTCCCGCGCTTCCAGTAGAGACCGCCGATGATGACCGCCCCCGACCCGCCGGCGAAGATCGCCCCCGTGATGGCGAAGAAGAGGAAGATGTACTGGCTGTGCTGGAAGAGCAGGCTGAAGAAGAAGGCGAAAACCGCCACGCCGATGACGGCCCAGCGCAGCACCTTCAGATGCTGCTGGGGTGTCAGCGGCCGCCCGCGCAGCGGCATGACCACGTCCTGGATGAATATGCTCCCCCACGAGTGCAGGTAGGTATCGTCGGTGGTGATCGACGAGGCCAGCATCAAGCCCGCGAACAGGCCCATCAGGCCGACCGGGAGGATGCGGGCCAGCACCATCGGCATGCGCAGCTGGCTCTGCAACGCCTCCGAGCCCGCGCCGGCCAGGTCGGCGTTCACGGCGTCCGCGACGGCGCGGTAATCAGGATGGTGCAGCACCGTGTAGACGATGATCGCCAGCAACGGCAGCACCAGGTTCTGGGGCACGACCCGCCAGTTGCTGAGCACGCTGCCCATCTTGGCCTCGTGCGCGGTCTGAGCAGAGGTGTTGTACGCCTGCGTGCCCTGCCAGGACATCGTGCCGTAGATGACGCCGATGATCCCCACCAGGAAATACCAGAAGTTGAAGTCCGCCACGTGGCTCGTCTTGAACGGGTTGATCAGCGATGCGTTCTGAGGGGCCGTCGCGAGCGCCTCGGTGATCTGGCTCCAGTCGAAGACCCGCAACAAGTAAACGACAAGAATCAAGAAGGTGAGGTTGACGAAGATGCCCTGGGCGAAGTCCGTGACGATGACCGCGATATGGCCCCCGGAGAAGACGAAGTAGAGCGCCAGGCCGAGGAGCACGATCATCACCAGGGGGAAGGTGGGCACGCTCAAGCCGAGGATCGAGATGGAGAGCGGCAGACCGCAGAAGTAGATGAAGAAGCGCGCCCCTACCGAGGGGAAGATCCCGAAGTTGACGATGCCCGAGAGAAAGGCGATCAACCCCGCGAAGACACGGAATCTGCGGCTGTAGCGTTCCTCGAAGAACTGCGCCAGGGTGAGGGCGCGGGTTTCGCGGAAGCGGTAGATCACCCAGCCGGAGACGGTGATGGCCAGCACCACCACCGCGGTGCTGAACCCCCACCAGGTCATCGAGAAACCGGCCACGTAGTTCATCTCGACGTTGCCGACGATCGTGATGGCCCCCAGCATCGCGATGCCCTGGGCCACCGTCAGCAGGTAGCGGCCAGCGGTGCGGTTGGCGGCCAGGAAGTCGGCGACGCTGCGCATGTAGGTGCGGCTCCAGGCGACGCCGATCATCAGCCCACCGAGGACCACGGCGACGAGCGCCCAGTCGATCCAGGTCACCAGATCCTCCCGTCCTGGCGGACGTGTAGCCAGGCGCCGTCCGGGCAGGCGATGCGGGCCTCGAACAGCTCCGGTGTGGCGTAGATCTCCACCGCGCTGGACACCGCGTTCCCCGCTGTTGCGCGTCGTAACGCCGCGGCCGACGTGGCGAAGGTCCCAGTGCGATTCCAGTAGTCACGCTGGGCGTAGTAGACGCGTTGCAGCTCCGCTCGGGCCGCACCCCACGGGTCCGGTCGGAACGCCTCCTGCGGCGCGGTCTCGCCGCCGGCCACCAGGTCGGAGAACTGCACGTACCCCCACATCTCGGGGTAGTGCATGGCGATCAACCCTTGGGGCGACCAGACCCAGTTGTCCTCGGGCAGCGGCTTCTCCGTCTCCGGATCGGTGCACTTGACGTAGCGGCCGGCCTCGACCCGTGTCGGCCACTCGACGCGTGAGAAGTTGAGGCGCCACTGGTCACCGGCCGTGGGGGGCGCGGGACGGTGGGCGCACTCGGCCAGCACTCTCCACGGCATCGCGATCTCGACCGACCAGCCGGCATCCGTGTCGGAGGGATCGTTCAAGGTACCGTCGACTTGTACAGCGGTGGCGAGCCCGGCGATGTCCCAGGCATTGATCGCCGGGCCCCCGTCGCGATACGGCTTGATCAGGAGCAGATCCCACACGGTTCCCAGGGCGTTGATCTCGAGCTCGTAGTACTCATGGGTGTCGCCATCCGGATCGATGAAGACCTCGAAGTCGTTGTCGTGATAGATGACGGCATCCCGCTCGACGAGCGTTCCCCATACCTGGGGCTCCTCCAGATGGGCCGCGACGTAGAGGCAGCGCTCGTCCCACAGCATCCTCGCGCGCGTGCGATATCGGGGCGCCGGGGCGAGGGGACCTTGGATATCGGTGAAGGGCTCGGTCCACGGGGCCTGCGTCCAGGCCCGTTCGTCGATCCGGCCGTCGATGGCAGGTGCTTGCGCGGCGCGGTAGCAGACGTACTGACGCGGCGCCCAGGGGATTCCGGGGACGGGAAACGGCTCGGGGCCAGCCGCGGCGGCGCCGCTCAGCATGGCCAGTGCCACGCCGCTCAGCACGACCGTCGCCGGCCCCACCAGCGCGCGTGCCGTTTCCCGCCCCCAGCGCCCCATGCGGTCGCGCCTCCGGCTCGGGTCGCGGGGCGCCGCCGTGGCGCCCCGCCCGTTACTCCTCGATTTGCAGGGCCGCCACCCCACCCGAGTACTCGACGGCTGTCGTCGTCGCGGTCACCGTGACGATCCCCATGAACGGCACGGTGCTCCCGGCGGTCACGCTGGTCTCCGCCTCGCCACCGGACGTGAGGAGGGTCGTGTCACCGAAGGTGAGGTAGTCCGTCTGTTGGTCGATGGTCATCGAAGTCAGGGTGATCTCCGTCCCATCGGCACATGGGTTCCCGCCCGGGATCGTGGCGAGGCTCACGTGCAGGGTGGTCGTGGCCCCAGGGGCCAGGGTGGGCATACCCGGGTCGAGCAGGGGGAAGGTGATCAGCAGGAGGTATTGCTCGCCACCGCCCCCCGTGACCATGACGTTGGTCTCATCGGTCTGTCCGTACGCCTCGGCCCCGATCGTCACGATGCCTTCCTCGGTTCCGGCCGTCAGGATCGTCCAGGCTCGACCGTCAACCGTCTGCGCGGTCTCGGCGGACAGCGTGCCCGGGCCGGAAATGCTGAAGGTCACCGTTTCCCCATCAGGACAGGGCTGGCCGAGGTAGTCCTCCACGGTCGCCCATACCATCGTGGTGTCGGTGCCGTTGGGCGCGAGCACCGACTGGTAGGTGTCGACCGAGACGACCCACTGTTCGCCGCTGCCCGCGGCGAGCAGTAGGGCCATGTCGGTGGTCAGGTTGACGTAGGTCCCGCTGAGCTCGGAGGCCAGGTTGCCCGTGAATTCGTAGGACTCGCCTACGGTCACAATGACCGCGGCCATCTCAAACCCCGTCCATCCAGAGGTGTCGATCGTGTAGGACCGCGCCGTCCCTGCCAGTTCCACGTAGACGTAGTCCGGATCGCCCTCCTCCTCCGCGCCGCCGGCGCCAAGCATGATCTGGGGCGGATTGTCTCCCGTGAGCGTCCACTCGGCCTCAATGTCCACACCGGCCGTGAATTCGCTCATCGTCGCGGGCGCTGTCAGGTCGATCGTGCACAGGTAGCTGGGCGAGGTGAAGCTGGACGTTGCCGTCTTCCCGCCCAGGGTGACAGTGATCGTGTATGGCGTGCTGGCCGCATAGGGGATGCTCGTCGACTCGAATATGGCGAGCGAGTCGGAGCTCGCCAGCTGGGACAGCGGCACCTCGCTGCCATTGACGGTCACGACGGCGTCCTTGGCCGAGGGATCTTCATCATCGAGCCGTTCCACGACGGCGATGAACGCGGGATCTTCCTCGGCCGCGGTCAGGAAGCCGGCGCTGACGTTGTAAGTCCCGGGCTCCCCTCCGCCGCCCGTGATCGACACGGTCACCTGATCGTCGGCGTCGTCCAACGAGGGAGCGACCGCGCTCACGGTGGCCGTTCCGGCCGTCGAGCCCGCGGTGAGCGTGGCGGTGGCGGTGCCCTGCGCGTTGGTCTGGACGGTGGCCGGATTGATCGTCGCGATGCCCGAGGGGCTCACCGAGAGATTGACCACGGTGCCCAGGGCGGGGGGATTGCCCTCGCCATCTTCGATCTCGACCGTGATCGTGGTGGTCTCGCCGGTCCCGATTGAAGCATCCGCCGCGGTCACCGTGAGGGACCAGGTCGGGGCGGCACCCCCCTCGGGATGGATGGTGACGAAATCCGTCGAGAGCAGGACGTAGGAGTAGCTTCCCGCGTGGGCCATCTCCCCTGACCAGCTCTGGGTCACCCCTGCCCCGACGGCGACCATCACGTCCTCGAAGTCATCCCAGGTATTCGTCTCGGAGCCGGGAATCGAGGCACTGGTCGCGGTACCCGCCAGGAGCTGCTCGTAGAGGTCTTCATCCTCCGTGGCGGTACTGCCCGTCACCACGAGGAGGGCCTTGGCCGGCGTCGTGCCGGTGTAGCTCCAGGAGACTGCCAGGGCCTGCCCGGGCGCGAACTCCGCCCCCTCGACAGGGGCTGTGATCGCGACTGCAGTCGTGTAGTCCGGCGCGAGGATCGTGGAGCTCGCGGTCTCTCCGCCGATCTCGATCGTCACGGCGTAGCTGGTCTCGGGGCTGTATTCGATCGCATCGCTCCGGAAGGTCGCCTCGGCGTCGGTGCTCTCGGTCGTGATGAGCGGGATGGTGGTGCCGTTCACCTTGACCACGGCGGTCTTGGCGGACGGATCGGCGGTGTTGAGACGTTCGACGTAGGCGACGAAGATCATTCCTTCTGCGGCGGCACCATCGACACCGCCTTCGCTCACAAAGCCGGCGTAGAGCTCGTACTCGCCCTCCAGGGTGCCGCCTCCACCGCCTCCGCCCCCGTTGTCGTCGTCATCCCCGCAACCCAGGGGAAACATGGCCAACGCGAAGGCGCCGGCCGCCAGAACTGCCACATTCCACCACTTCATGGGATAGCCCTCGCTGTTGATTCCTGTCGGATTGACGCGCCACCGGGGCGCGGCAGACTTGCCGGCCTGCTACCCCTTCGGCAGCACGCGGTTTCAGGCCATTCTAGAGGCAGGCGCCGTGGGGTCAAGGCGTGTGCGCGGCCTCAGGGATCTGCTCGCTGGTGAGCACAACTTTGCCGAGATTGCGACGTTCGTGCATGTGCGCGTGCGCGGCCGCCGCCCCGGCTGCGGTCAGCGGGAAGCAGCGATCGAGCACCGGGAAGAGCCGGCCGGCGGCGAAGTCGGGGAGCATCGCGGCATAGGCCTCGCGCAGGGCGTTCTCGCGGCTGCCCAGGTGGAGCAGATGAACGCCGTGCACGCTCCGGTTGGAGCCGATCAGGTCGCGGGGATGGATGCGCGGCATGCACAGCCAGGCCCCGGCTGCCCGCAGCCAGTCGCGCCGCGGGCCCGGCGCCGCCTGGCTCATCCCGTAGCAGACGAGGCGTCCGAGCGGCGCGAGCTGGCGCCAGCAGGCACGGGTGGCGGTCCCGCCGACCGCGTCGAGGGCGATGTCGAGGTTGCCCGGCCCGATCGTCGCCCGGAGCTGACACTCCCAGTCGCCGCGCGAATCGAAGCAGGCCTCGGCGCCGAGTTTCGTCTCGACGAAATCGCGTTTGGCGGGCGTGCCGGCCGTGCCAAAGACGCGCAGACCGTGGCGGCGCGCGAGCTGGACGGCCGCGGTACCGACGCCGCCGCCCGCCCCCAGGACGAGCACCGTCTCCCCGGTGCGAGCCGCGCCCGTGCGGATGAGGCAGACCCAGGCGGTGAGAAACGCCACCGGCAGGGCCACGGCCTGCGTGGGCGTGAGCGTTCCGGGCCAGGGGAAGAGCTGGTCGGCCGGCAGGATGAGATCCCGCGCATAGCCGCCGTACCGCATGAGGGCCACGACCCGGTCGCCCGCTTGCCAGGCGGCCATGCCTTCGCCCGCCCGCACCACCTCCGCCGCCACCTCGAACCCGGGGCTGAAAGGCCGGGGCGGCACGGTGTCATACAACCCCACGCGCATCATGAGGTCGGCGAAGTTGACGCCCGCGGCCAGCACGCGCAGGTGCACCTCCCCCGGACGCGGGGCGCGCAGCGGGATCTCGCGCTCCACCAGGACCTCGGGCGGACCCAGCCGCTCGATGAGGATGGCTCGCGTGTTCATGGTGGAGCGAGCTTAGGCGAGAGAGCGCGCGCGGTCCACGGCCATCCGAAGGAGCGTCTGCCGCAAGCCGCCCCAGTGTGGCGTCGAGAATCGCGCAGTTCGCGGTCCTACGGGTCTTGGGTGCGGCTGGCTGTCTTGGGCAGCGGGTTCTGACTCCCCGCGGCCGGAGGCGGTGGCGCCCCGCCGAGGGTGCCGCGGCGAATTCTCGCCTCATCATGTGATTCCCGAAACAGGTCCCCGTTAACTCCGGTGAGAGGGCCAGCCGCGATTCGAGGGCGCCCCGACCGCGGTCAGGCTGGCCCGGAACACCGGCATCGGGGATGGGTCCTCACGAGGAGGTGCATATGCGTCCGCGCGGCACCCTGGCACTGGCGATGCCAGCGCTGGTGCTTTCCTGCCTGCTGTGCCTGGCTCCGCCGTCCTGCCGCGAAGCCAGCGCTTGCTCCGTCATTTTCCACGATGACTTCAATGGGACCCTGGAGCCGGGGTGGAGTTGGATTCGAGAGAACCCCGCCACGTGGTGGCTGACCCCGACCAGCCTCCACATCGAGTCGGAGTACGGAGACCTGTGGTCCACCTGGACGAACAACTGCCGGAACCTGTTGATCCGTCCAGCACCGCCGGCTGACTTCAGGATCGAAGCCCACCTGGTCGCGAACCTGGCCGCCAACGTCAACCAGGCTCTCATCGTCCTCTATGCCAACGATGACAACTACCTCCGATTCGGGCTCCTGAAGGGCACCGGGGCGCTCTACGTGAATCATGTTCACGAGGTGGGCGGGGGCCCGCAGCCACAGACGTATGACTACGGGGCGGGTGACATCTACCTGCGCGTCGAGAAGATCGGGATGCAGGCGACGATGTGGTTCAGCTTCAACGGAACCGATTGGACCCAGCACCTCCCCACGATCGCGAGTCTCGGCTTCACCCCCGCGAACGTCGGGCTCGTCGCCTTCGATGGCTCGGAGCCGGCCAGCGCTTCGGTCGTGGACTACGACTGGTTCACCATCCTGTCCGAGCCGCTGTCGGGCGTCGGAGATCCGGCAGGCACGGGCCGGCAGTCAACCCTCGTCGTGCGGGGGAATCCCGCGGAGGCCGGGAGGCCCCTCCACATTGACTTCGTCACGCCCGACGCCGGTCCGGTGAACCTGCGGCTCTTCGATGCCACGGGCGCTCTGGTCGCGACGCTCATGGACGGGGAGCTGCCGCCCGGAAGCCACACCGCCACCTGGACCGGCGCGGCAGAGAACGGCTGGCGACCGGTGCGCGCGGGAGTCTACTTCCTGTCGCTGACCGCCGGTCGCACGCGATCGACGTCCAGGGTCGTTCTCGTTCGTTGATATGGCGCTGGCCGCGCCTCACGTCCACCGCAGCCGGCACGGTCACGGGTTCAGCACGAATCCGGTGTGGACCCGAGCGTTTCCGGAATGGGCGTTCAAGTAGTACAGGCCCGCGGGGAGTCTGCGACCGTCGGGCGTCTTTCCGTCCCAGCGCAGCTCGTGATTCCCCTCGAACAGCGCGTCATCGGACAGCCGCGCCAGTCGACGTCCGTCCACCCCGTAGACAGCTACGCGGAGAGGCTGCTTGGCCGGCAAGTGCACTCGAATGGTGTCGCCCGGCCGGTAGGGGTTGGGGACGCACAGGTCGACCGCCAGCCGAGTCGAACCTGGGGATACATCGCTCACGTCGGCCACCCAGTGCCCCATCCGCCAGGAAGGCGCCGCACCGGCGCCCATGAACTCGCCGCCGGCGTAGAGGCCGAATGGGCCAGAGCAGAGCACGGCCACCTCGTCATCCGTGCCCGCTCCCATGGGCTGCCACGCCTGCGCATCCCAGCGCGCCGCACGATAGAGGATCCGGTCCCCGCTCTGCATGAAATTGCCGGCCGCATGGAGCACGTCCCCGTACGTCTCGAGGGCAAAGACGTACTGGTAGTCGCCCATCTCGCCGCTGCCGAATCCCGCGCCCATGGGGCTCCACTGCGCGCCGTCCCAGCGGGCGATGCTGCGAGCGGCCAGGCCGCCATCCACGGTGGTGAAGTATCCGCCGACGAAGAGGTCACCCTGGAAGACCTCCAGGGACCAAACGGCGTCTCACCCCGGATCGTTCTCATCGATCCCCTGTCCCAGGGAGTGCCATCCGGTGCCGTTCCATGCAGCGATGCCGCTCATTCCGCCGCCGTTGTTGAAGCACCCGCCGGCGATCAGCTCGCCATCGTGAACGGCCAGCGCCATCACGTAGCTTCCGGGGATTCCGGGGCCCAGCGCGTGCCACTGCGCGCCGTCCCAGCGGGCGATGTTGGGCGTGTCGACGTCCCCCGCGCGCGCGAAGCTGCCGGCCGCGATGAGGTCGCCGGCGTAGACGGCCAGGTCATACACGTAGCCCTGGATCCCGCTGCCCAACGGCCGCCAGAGCTCCCCGTCCCAGGCCGCGATCCTGTTCATCGGAACACCACCGGAATGCAGGAAGTACCCGCCCGCGATGAGGTCTCCCCCGTATTCGGTCAGCGCGCAGACATCGCCTCCCAATCCCGCCCCCAGGGGCTGCCACTGGTCCCCGGCGAGGCGGGCGACCCGTTCGCAGGGGACACCCCCGGCGCTGGTGAATTCCCCGGCGGCCACGAGATCGCCGTCCCACCAGGCCAGGTCGCCCACGCCGGCGGACAACCCGAGCCCGGGCGACGCTGCTGGACCGACCGACGACCAATCGGCGCCGTTCCAAGCGGCGATGCAGTTGGCCGTGACGCCTCCCGCGCTCGAGAAGAGCCCGGCGGCGATGAGTTCGTCACCGTAGGAGGCGATCCCCGTCACACGATCCCCGGTTACGCCGCTGCTCAGCGCGTGCCAGGCGCTTCCATCCCACTGGGCAATGCGCCCCAGGAATTCCCCGCCGCTGGTGTTGAAGCGACCGCCGGCGTAGAGCGCTCCGTCGTGCACCCCAAGCGACATGACCTCGTTGTTCAGTCCGTTGGCCAGAGGATGCCAGTTGACGCCATCCCAGCGGGCAATGCGCGCCCGGCTTTCCCCACCTGCTTGCGTGAAGTCGCCCCCGGCGATCAAGTCGCCGCCATAGACGGTGAGAGCACGCACGAGTTCGTTTGTGCCCTCGGCCAACGGCGTCCAGGTCGTGCCGTTCCACGCGGCGATGTGCTGCGCGGGAGCGCCTCCGGCAACCACGAACGAGCCGCCGGCGATCAGCTGGCCGTTGTACTCACAGAGGGACCAGACCGTGTTGTCGAGCCCAGGTAGCACCGCGTGCCAGGCCGAGCCGTCCCAGCGGGCGATGCGCTGGGCGCTCACTCCGCCGACGGAGGTAAAGGAGCCGGCGACGTAGAGGTCTCCTTGAAACGAGCACATAGCATAGATGTTACCGTCGGGATCTCCTTCTCCCAGCGGGAACCACGCTGTTCCATCCCAGCCGGCGATCCTGCGGAAGGGGGGGTACTCACCAGCGAACCAGAAGCTGCCGGCCACGATGAGATCGCCGTCGTAGACGGCCATGTCGTTGGCGATGCCCGAAAGCCCCGCGCCGAGGGCGTGCCAGTCCGTGCCGTCCCACGCGGCGATGTGGCGCGCATGCACGCCGCCCACCTCGATGAACTCCCCGGCGGCCACCAACATGTCGTCGTAGACGCTGAGGCAGTTGACCGTGTGGTTGGCGCCCGGAACAGGGGACGGGTTGCCGAAACCCGGGATCCAGTCGCCGGTCCGGTTGTCCTCCGGCCCGGCCAGCGGGAAGCCGCCCGCAATCACGCCCGAGAGCGGCTGGCGCTCCCAAGGGGCCGGAGGCCCTTGGCAGCCGCGGCAGTGGAGCGACTTCTTTCCGAGAATGACATTCGGCGAATCGGCCGGTGCGCTGGGCAAGCCGCACAGAACGGCGAAGGCGATCGAACTGAGGGCGCAAAGGGATCGTACGTTGCGTCGTGTCATGGCCGGACCCCCTGGGTGAACGCGAAGCGCCGACATGGGGCAATGGCGGTCTCAACAGCTGTCCCGAAGCCAATTATAGGACAGTGGGCGAGTCATCCGCAAACGGCGGCGCAGGGAGGCGCGTGATCCGGCCGTGCACCCTCGCAGCCCCTCGGCCAGGTCCTGACGCAATCCCCGGTCTTCGCGCACGTCCCTGAGTCGCACCGTGACTGGCCATCGGCAGTGCGTCCCCCGCCGCCCTTCCCATCGCGGGCCTCACTCGCTATCCTGCGCCAGAGACGCGCGGAGGCCCGCGCCGCCGTGGCGCCCGACCGGAGTTGCCAGCCACCAGAGGGGGTGTGTGAGCATGATGCCCAACGACGTTCGCGCCACCGCGCGCGACCTGCTGCAGTTCATCGACGCCTCCCCGACCGCGGCCCACGCGGTTGCGGAGGCCTGCCGGCGGCTCGAGCAGGCCGGATTCCGGCGCTTGAACGAGGCTGATGCCTGGAAGCTCTCGCGCGGTGACCGCTTCTTCGTCGTCCGCCACCACCACTCGGTGATCGCGGCGATCGTGGGGCGCGAGCCTGCGTCGGCAGCCGGGTTTCGCATCGCTGGGGCGCACACGGACGCACCGGGGCTGCGTGTGAAGCCGAATGCCCCCTACGCCGCCAATGGCTACGTGCAGCTCGGCGTCGAGGTCTACGGCGGCCCCCTGCTGGCGAGCTGGACCGACCGTGACCTCACCCTGGCGGGCAAGCTCCACGTGAGCGCCGCGGGCGACCCGGCGCACGTCGTGTTGGTGCGCAGCGAGCGGCCCCTGTGCCGCATCCCGCAGCTCGCGATCCACTTCAACCGCGAGGTCAACGACAAGGGGCTCATCCTCAACAAGCAGCAGCACCTGCCGCCGATTTGCGGCTTGGGCGCGCAGGAGTCGCTCGACGCAGGGCGCGTGCTGGCCCTGCTGGCCGCGCAGGCTGGGGTTGCCGCGGGGGATATCGTGGCGGCAGACCTCGAAGTGGTCGACACACAGCCGGCGGCTTTCGGCGGACTGGACGAAGAGTTCATCTTCGCGCCGCGCATCGACAATCTGTCCGGCAGCCACGCGGTGCTCTCGGCGCTGCTGCGCGTCGCCGATGCGCCCGCAGCCACGTGCATCGCCGCGCTCTTCGACAGCGAAGAGATCGGCTCGCAGACGCTGGCCGGGGCGGGTTCGCACTTCCTGGATGCGTTGCTCGAGCGCATCGCGCTGCACGGCGGTGGGAGCCGCGAGGACTGGCACCGCGCCCTGGCCAGCAGCCTCTTCGTCTCGGTCGACTGCGCCCACGCGGTTCACCCCAACTTCCCCGACTTCCACGATCCGCAGCACCGGCCCCAGCTCAACGGCGGACCGGTCATCAAGACCAACGCCCAGCAGCGCTACGCAACCGATCCGCTGACCGCCCACTGGTTCGCGCAGTGTGCGGCGCGCGCGGGCGTGCCGGTGCAGCGCTACGTCCACCGGACCGACCTGGCGTGTGGTTCGACCATCGGCCCGATGACAGCCACCCGCCTGGGCGTTCCAGCCGTCGACGTCGGCAGCCCGATGCTGTCGATGCACTCGATCCGCGAGACCGGGGGCGCGGGGGATCAGGAGCTGATGGTCCGCACGCTGCGCGAGCACTACGTCGGATGAGCCGGGCCCGCGGTGAAGGCTCCCGCGACCCGGCCCGGGTTCGGGCGATGTTCGACCGTATCGCCCGGCGCTACCGCCTGGCCAATCGGGTGATCACCTTCGGCCGCGATCGCGCCTGGCGCCGGGCCGCGATCCGCGCCGCCGCGCTGGCCCCGGGCGGCCGATTGCTCGACGTGGGCGCCGGCACCGGGGATCTCGCCCTGACCGCCCGGGCGGGCGACCCGCACCTGCGGGTCGTGGCGGTCGATTTCACGCGCGGGATGCTGGCCGCGGGCCGGCGCGCCGATCCCGATCCGGGCATTCTCTGGTGCTGCAGCGACGCGCGGCGGTTGCCCTTCCGCGACGGCACCTTCGACGCCGTCGTCTCGGGCTACCTGCTGCGCAACGTGCCCGACCCGGCGGAGGCGCTGCGCGAACAGGCGCGCGTCGTGCGCCCGGGGGGTCGCGTCGTCTGCCTCGAGACGGCGCCGCCCTCCGCGCACCGCGCGGGGTGGCTGACCGGCTTCTACCTCCGACGCGTCATGCCCGCGCTCGGGTGGCTGGTCACGGGCGACCGCAGGGCCTACGGGTATCTCGGCAACACGACGCAGGCGTTCCTGGCCCCGGAGGATCTGGCGGCGCTGATGCGCGGGGCGGGGCTGGAGAACGTGACCTGGCACCCGGGGACGCTCGGCGTGGTCGCGATCCACACGGGCGCGAAGCGCGCCGGGCCCAGAACAGCACGGGACGCCAAGAAAACGTGATTGCAGTCTGCACGGCGACCGCCCGCCCGCCGCCAGACCCTCGCGCATGGCTGAGATCGATCGGGACCTCCAACCTCAAGCAGGGGCCCAGATGGAACTGTGAGCACCGCGGCCCCGGCGACTGGCACACCCCGTGCTGGTGTTTACGAGCGCAAGCCACCCGGCTTGGCTTACGACGCCAGCGGGCAAGGCGAGCAGTGCGGCCGAGCGAAACACGGATTCCGACCGCACGAGACCGATTCCGGCAGGCAGGCGCGACACCGCACCCGATCGACTCCACCGTCTCCTGTGCGACCGTCCGATGAGCACAGCTCGCCCATGAGCGCGGGCGAGGATCCTGCGGCCGTCCCCTGCCACCGCTGCGAAAGGAGTGCAGCCCATGCGTACGAAATGGTTGGTCCTCGGCTCGGCCCTGCTGCCTATGCTGGGCATACTGGGGTGTTCTGAATCGCTCGACGGGTCGAACACGGCCACGCGGCCCAGCGTCGCGCCGGTGGTCCAATCGGTGGTCGACCCGTGCGGTGACGCTCTGGCCGTCCGCTTCCTCGCAGGCCAGACCATCGAGGTCGGGACGGTGACCGTCTCCAACGACGGGTCGCAGCTATGCGTGAGGATCGAGACGACCGGCGGCTGGGTGATGGAAGAGACCCACGTGGCCATCGCACGCCATCCATGGGAGTTCCCGCAGACCGGCTCCGGCAATCCAAAGGTTGGTCAGTTTGCGCTGGCAGCCGAGCACAACCCGCCTGTCGCTGACTTCGAGCATTGCATCAACCTCGCGGAGTACGGCTATGGCGCGGACGACTCGGTCTATGTCGCGGCCCACGGCGCTGTCGTGCTGCTCGATGCTGGCGGCCAGGTGATCCAGAGCGAGACCGCCTGGGGCGAGGGGACGCCGTTCCCCGGGAACAACTGGGCGATGTATCTCGGACATACGGTTCAGGCGTGCACGCCGCCGCCGGGGGAATCGATCACGGTGACCTACCCCGACGGTGGGGATCTCTGCCTGAATGACCATGTCATGATCACCTGGGAGATCCACTCTGAGTGCGCTGCCGTGACGATCGAGCTCCTGCAAGGTGGACTGAGCAGAACACTCGCCGAGGGAGTCCCGAGCAGTGGCGGTGAGGAATACCCCTACGTCGGCACATACGTTTGGCAGGGTGTCGAGGGCTTCGAAAGCGCGATCAGCGGCTACACCATTCGGGTGGTCGGCGTGAGCCCCTCGGGTGAGCTGGGCGAGCCTTACACGCTCTGCGGCGTCGAGGACGAGAGCGAAACGTTCTCGATCATCGACTGCACCGGCGGCGGCGAGGAATAGCAGTCCCCGACGGCCATCCTCAATCCGGCCACCCGGCGGGGAGGTCCCTTGCGACCTCCCCGCCGGACCCGTTTCCAGCGTCGTCCCGTGAGCCGGGAATCCCAGTCTCGGCCACGACCCACTCTCTCCGAGATCCTTGCGGGCTTCCCGCTCGTCTACCGCCTTCCCGCCACGAGCACGATCCGATCATCCTCACACAGCGCCTCGCCCCGAAACGCCTCCCGCAATGCCTCCAGCCGCTCGAGCCAGTACCGGTCCCGCGGACTGCGCGCCGCGAAGCACCCATAGCCTTCGTAGAACTCATCGAGCGAGACCGGCCGATCAGAGCGCGTGACCTCGACCGCGATCACGTCTGCAATCGACCGCAGACAGGCCTCCAGGACGCCGGGCGACAGATGCCGTTCGTGGGGAAACCCCACCTCCCGCTGGAGATCGAGGAAGAGCCCCTGGGCCTCGAAGGTGCGCCGCTTGGCGTCGCTGCGCAGGTCGTCCACGGGCTCCTCGATCACCACATGGCGGGAGGAAACGCGCACCATCTCGTGCAGGGCCTGTTCCCAGTCCCCGATGTGGTGCAGCGTGTCGCGCGCCACAACCAGCGTGAAGGCCCGGTCGCGGAAGGCCAGGGCACGGGCGTCGCTGCAGCAGAAGCGGATCGGGGAAGTGGACCTGAGCGCCAACCATCGCTCGCACAGTGCCGCTGCGTTATCGACGGCCGTCACGCTCAGGCTGTGGCGCGTCAGGTACCCCGAATGCCGCCCGCAGCCGCAGCCGACCTCGAGGACCGAACCTGCGTCCAGGGAGGACAGCCATGCTTCGAGCCTGTCCACGCCTGCTCCCCCAGCCCTTCACACAATCCCCCGGAGCACCTCGATCAGCCGCTCGATCTCCTCGAGCGTGTTGTAGTGCACCAGGCTGACCCGGACGACCCCATCCTCGGGGTCGAGCCCCAGCGCCTCGCAGAGGCGCCAGGCGTACATGTGCCCGTGTCGGATAGCGAAGCCGGTCCGATCGACCTCAGCCACGATCTCGCGCGATGACTTGCGCGCGTGGACGAAGCTGACGGTGCCGACGCGATGGGAATCGACATCCGGTGATCCGATGAGTCTCACATCCGGCGTCTCACGCAGGTAGCCGATCAGCCGCTCGAGCGGCGGCCGCTCCCACGCCTCCATCCGCGCGTAGGCCCGCTCCACCACCGCGCGATCGCACTTGGCCGGCTCATCTCGCCCGGCCGCATCCGTGCTCGGCCGCACCTCGTCCCCCGCCACGCGCCGCAGATACGCACCCAGGGCGAGCAGCCCCGCGCACCCCTCGTGGCTCGGCCCGCCGGGCTCGAACTTGTACACGAGCTGGTCCTCAGGGATGAAGAAGTGGTTGGCGCCCGGCAGCGCGGCCAATGCCTCCCGCCGGCCGTAGAGCACGGCCATGTGGGGCCCATAGACCTTGTAGGCCGAGTAGACGTACCAATCGACGCCCCAGCGGGCCAGGTCGATCGCACGATGGGGGGCATAGGCAACGCCATCGGCCACGACGGCCGCGCCGGCCCGGTGCGCCTCGGCCGTGACCTGGGCCAGATCGACGATGCTCCCGAGCAGGTTCGAGACGTGCGGCAGGCAGACGAGGGCCGTGCGAGGGGAGAGAAGCTCCCTGAGGCCCTCCAGCGGGCAGGCGAAGGTCCGCGGATCCATCCGCCACCAGCGCACGACGAGGCCCTGGCGCTCGAGCCGCTTCCAGGGGCCGAGGTTCGCCTCGTGCCCCGTCTCGGCCAGGATGATCTCCTGGCCCGGGCGCAGGAGGCGTCCCATGGAGGCAGCGAGCATGTTGAGGAGCACCGTGCTCGAGGGGCCCAGGATCGCCTCGTGGTCCCTGGCGTTCCCGAAGATGCGGGCGAAGACGTGGGCAGCCTCCACGACCTCGGTGGCCCGCTGTGACAGCGGGTGGCTGGCCCCGAGCTGCACGTACGACTCGCGCATGTAGGCGCGCACGGCGTCGGAGACGCAGGCGGGGACTTGCGAGCCCCCGGCGTTTTCGAGGAAGACCGTCTCGCCCGCGAGGGCCGGGAACTCCCGGCGCGTCCGGGCCTGGTGGGCGACCTCGCCCGGATCGCAGAGCGCGCGGGTGGGCACCATGTCCGTCCCCCTATTCCTCCTCGTCGCCCTTGGTCAGCTCGACCAACCGCGGCCGGGTCAACCGGACCAGGTCGTCCGCCTTCACGACGAACGACTCATCGGTGCTGCCCGCGGTGAAGGCCACTTCTCGATTGGCGCCCACCCGCGGATCCATGAGGACCGGCAGCCCGAACAGACCCCCGAGCGGGGGCACCTCCCCCGGGCGGCAGCCGGTCATCTCGAGCAGCTCTTGCGCCCGCGCGAAGCGGACGTTGTGTGTCCCCAGGGCCCGGTGCAGCTTCGGCGACGACAGCTTCCGGTCTCCCGGGATCACGAGGAGGCAGTAGGCGCCCGCCGCCCGCACGAGCAGCGTCTTGGCCCCCGCTGCCGCAGGCATGCCGCGCTGCTCGGCGATCCGCAGGCTGCCCACGGCCGGCGCGTGTCGAATCGTGCGGTAGTCGATGCCGGCCGCCGCCAGTTCGGCAACCACTCGCTCGCGGATGG
This sequence comes from uncultured bacterium, assembly GCA_964506245.1. Classification (GTDB taxonomy): domain Bacteria; phylum Eisenbacteria; class RBG-16-71-46; order CAIMUX01; family WJJG01; genus CAZDKK01. Next base: position 40,177 of record CAZDKK010000009.1, read on the forward strand.
AGGCCGTCATGGCACGCCAGCCCCTACCCGTGCAGCACCCAGATCAACGTGGCGACCGCCGCCAGCAGCGTGATGCACAGGCTGATGATCGTCGTCGAGCGCAGGACGCGCCCCTCCTCCCCGATCCGGTCGATGATGGCAGCCGCGTTCTGCAGCTTGGCCGGGGAGATCACCGAGGCCAGCCCCCCGCCGATCCCGCCGGCCGCCGCCAGCAGCAGGCCGACCGACATCGGCTTGCCCAGCGCGGTCGCCGTCTCGACGTGGAAGCGGCTCAGCATGGCGATGGCGCTCGTCTCCGACCCCGAGATGAAGCCCGCCAGCATCCCCAGGTAGGGCGCGGCGAACCCGTAGGCGCTCCCAAAGGCGCTCGCCGTGGCCTGGGCGAGGACGTGGACCATGTTGAGGCCCTTGTCGGCCAGGACCCAGTCGGCGTTCTTGCCCGAGTGGTTAATGACATAGGCGATCGCGAAGTAGATCGCGGCCGCCAGAACCGGCCGCGGCGCACGCTTGGCCGTGCGGCTCAGGATCGAGCGCCACTGCGCGGCGGACGGCCGGAGGAAGAACGTTGCCAGGATCGTGGAGACGAAGACCCAGGTGTAGGCCTGCCAGAAGATGCGCAGCGGGGTCGGGCGGCCGGGCACGATCGGCACGGCGATCGGGAATCTCTTGAAGAAGAGGTCGAAGAAGGGCAGCGCTTTCAGATTCACCAGGGTCGCGAAGCCGAGCAGCAGGATCCAGGGGCTCACCGCCCGCAGCATGCCCATGGTGCCCTTGACCGCATGATCCTCGGGCGTGAGGGTGGCCTCGTCGTAGACGGGCAGCCGCCGCACCGCGAGCACCAGCGCGAAGCAGAGGATGATAGCGAGTCCGGCCACCACGCCCGTCAGCGGCACGAGGTCCGCAGCCGCCATCATGTGGCACACGCCCCAGGCGACCAGGCCCGTCAGGACCGCCGGCAGGAATCCCTGGGCCAGCATCCGCCCCCGGCCGACGATCCAGAACATGCCCAGCGCGATCCCGGCGGTGACCATCGGAATGTAGCGCGCGAAGAGGAAACCCGCCTGCTGCAAGGTCAGCTCGACCCCCGCCTCCCGCGCGATCGGGGCGAGCGCGTCGGTGTAAACCACCGCGGGGATGGCCAGCAGGGCGTAGGTGCAGAGGCTGTCGTAACCGATCGCCGGCAGGGCGATGGCGACGAAGCTGGAGTAGCCCAGGGCGATCATGATGGGGGGCAGGATCGACACGGGCGTCGCCCCGAGGGCGGTGATCAGCGTGCCAAACCCGACGTTGATCATGAGGATCTGCGCGATCCGGTCGCGGGGCGAGACCGCCTTCATGGCGACCACGATCCGCCGGACGGCGCCCGTCTCGATCATGAAGGTCATCTGGAAGATGCTCGCGGCGACCATCAGGCTGATGGAGAAGGAGCCGAGGATGCCGTCCAGCGAGGCCAGCCCCAGGACAAGCGGGGCGGTGTGGAAGTAGAGCCCGGCCACCAGGATCGTGACCACCCATCCGATCAGGCCGGCAACGTCGGCCGCGGTGCGCCGCAGGAGCAGGAGCAGGAAGATGACGATCACGGGCAGCACCGAGAGCAGGACACTGAGGGCTTCCATGGATCTTGGCTCCCCCCGCCGGGCCGAGCACTGTCCCGGGCCGAGCGGCATCGATGGACGGCTCGCTCTGGGTCGGTTCGATGGGGCGAAAGATAGCCGAGCGAACTTAAAAGTGCGACTACCCATTGACAAATATCGCGATCTGATTATTCTGCGCGCGTTGGTTGTCACAAACCAAGGAATGGAGGGTATGGAGATGGCCTGCGGAAAGACACACATGGTGAAGAAGGCCAAGAAGAAGGCCGCCAAGAAGAGGGTCGCGAAGAAGAAGGTCGCCAAGAAAAGGACGGCCAAGAAGAGGGCCAAGAAGTAGTCAGCGTACTTCGTCTTGGGTATCCCGAGCAGGCGGCTCCGGTTTCAGGTCACGCACGCGATTTCCTGAACCGGAGTCGTCGCTTTCTGACCCCCCAAAGTCGCGGCGGAGAAGGACAAGCTGGGATGATGCGCTGGCGTTCCCTGCTCATCGGCCTGACGGCCGCCGGCCTAGCGATCGCGGCGCCGCGCGGCGCCGATCCGGCCGACGAACCCGCGCGGCCCGCCTCGGAGCCGGTCGACGAGCCCGCGCGGCCGCTGACCACCCGCGGCCTCGAGAACCTGCTCGCCTTCAGCCGGCTCTTCGGCTTCGTGCGCTACTTCCATCCCAGCGATCTCGCGGCAAGTGCCGACTGGAACCGCTTCGCCCTGGATGGCGTGCGCGAGGTGGAGAGCGCGGCGACGCCCGAGGAGCTGGCCGTGACGCTCAACCGGCTCTTCCGCCCGATCGCACCCGCGGTGAGCGCGTTCACGACGGTGGGCGACATGCCCTCCCTCCCCCGCTCGGAGCCGCCCGACGACCCATCGCGCGCTCGGATTGTCGCCTGGCGTCACGCCGGCCCCATCCCCGGCGAGCCCGGATCGGGCTGCCGCTCCGAGCGCATCCATCTCGGCCCGCCCGCTGACCTTGACAGCCTCGCGCCCCTCGGCCTGCCCGATCCGCGCGATCCGTGGGTGACCGATCTCACCCACGGCATCTCGTGCATCGTGCCGCTGGCTCTCTATGCCGACGACGGGGGCACGCTGCCGCGCCCCTCGGCGCAGTCACAGCTCCTCGCCGCGCCCCGCTCCGCTGACTTCACGCCGTCGGGGAACGACCGCGCGACGCGGCTGGCAACGGTCGTGGTAGCCTGGAACGCCATCCAGCAGTTCTACCCCTACTTCGCCGAGGTGCCGGCGCACTGGCCGAGCACGCTCGCTCAGACCCTGGCGCAGGCGGCCGCCGTTCCGGACGAGCGCACCTTCCTGCTCGCGCTCGAACACATGCTCGCGGAGCTGCGCGATGGGCAGGCCGGTGCCCGATGCGACCGATTGCCGCCCGCGGGGCAGGTGCCCCTGCAGTGGGCATGGGTGGAGCGCTCGCTGGTGGTCACGCGCTGCGGGCCTGGTGCACCCGGGGAGGTGCGCCCGGGCGACGTCGTGACCGCGCTCGACGGGCTGCCGGTCGATCAGGTGGTCGCCGCAGCCGAGGCGATCGTCTCGGCTGCCACGCCGGCTGCTCGCCGCCTTGGCGCGCTGCGCGAGCTGCGTCTCGGACCCGCCGGGCGCACGGCGCGGATAGAGCTGGAGCACATCGATGGGTCGGCGGCAACCGTGGAGGTGCAGCTCCTCGGACCGGGAGACGCGCAGACCGGCAGCGCGGAGCTACGTGACGCGCCGGCCCGGCAGCTCTCCGAGGTGGCCTCGGGCATCCGCTACTGCGATCTGCACGGGGTGGACGACGACTCGCTGCGTGCGCTGCTGCCCGAGCTGGTCGCGGCGGCGGCAGTGGTGTTCGATCTGCGGGGCGGGGCGGGCGGCTGCGCCGTCCTCGAGCATCTCATCGACGAGCCCATCGGCTACGCGCGCTGGCAGCAGCTCGTGGTCACCCGGCCCGATCGCAAGGGGATCAGCTTCCGGCCTTCCGCGTGGGAACGCAGGCCGGCCGAGCCGCGCATCCGTGGCCGCGCGGCCTTCCTCACCGGCGCCGGGACCGTCGGTCGCGCCGAGACCATCGTGAGCGCGGCAACCCACTTCGGGCTGGCCGAGACCGTGGGCGAGCCGACCGGGGGCACAGATGGCGAGGTAGTGAGCCTGCCGCTCCCGGGCGGATACGAGGTCTACTTCACGGGAACGAAGGCGCTCAATCCCGACGGATCGCGCCATCACGGCGCGGGCCTGCGCCCGACGATTCCAGCCGGGCGCACGCGCGCGGGGATCGCCGCCGGGCGCGACGAGGTGCTCGAGCGGGCGATCGAGGTGCTGCGCGAGGGGTCATCCCGCGAACGCGACCGCTCCGCTCCCGTCGATCGTTGAACCGGTCCCTCGGGTCCACCTCACCAGAGGGCCTTGATCGCACCCCAGCTCCGCGACTCGACCGGCGTGGGTGGCACGAAGGCTCCGACCAGAACCGGCGGCGAATCCACGGTCCAGATCTCCCCGGCGCAGGTGAGGGCGTACCCCGGCCCCGTGTTCCAGATGGGCCCGATCAGCAGGCCACACCACTCGTGCCCGGGCGGGAGCGCAAGATGGAGCGTCGGCGGATAGGGTCCCCAGCCGTGAGCCCAGATCTCGCCGTCCGACTTCAAGGCGAGGAACGTACCCGACATCCCATAGGTTCGGGAGAACCCGACCCAGGGTCCCGGACCGAAGGTGCCCGCCTGATCGCATCCCTCCCAGGTCCCCTGGGCGGTGTCTCCGGACTCCACGGTGGCGAAGAACGAATCGTCCGCGTTGGCGATGCTGATCCACCGCCCCGGAAGGCAAGGCCCGAAGTCGGCCAGGAGCTGCACGGGTTCGTACAAGCTCCAGATCTCTCCCTCACAGGTGATCACGTACGAGGGCCAGATGTCCGGGTGCTGCTGCAGGGCGCACCATTCGCGATCCGGCGGCAGCGCCCGGTAGAGGCTGGCTGCGCCGGTGGATGCGTCCATGGCCCAGACCTGCCCGTCCGGCCGGAGCGCGAGGAGCTGCTCGTCGTGTCTACCGAAGGAGACCCATGGTCCCACCCCCATCGATCCGGCAAACTCGGTGGTGCCGGTGGCTGGGATGTAGCGATACACATCACCGCTCGTGCTCATCCCCAGGAACTCGTCGTTGACCTGCCAGAGGGCGATCCAGGTCTCCGCCTCGGCGGGGTTGCATGGGATCAGGAGCAGGAGGAAAGCCAGCAGCGGAAGTGCAGTTCTCATCACGACCCTCTCCTTTGCTTCAGGGACTCGCATCAGGGACGGGGGAAACGTCCATCGCCAGAGAGTATACACCCGCGGGGCGACCGCGGAGGCGCGACCAGCAGCCCCGCCGGCCCGACTACTCGGTCGTGTTAAAGGTGTATGAGACCACCACCCCGCGATCGTCGAAGCGCAGGACGAGGTCGGTCGTCTCGGCCTCACCGAAGAGACGGTAGCGGTAGCGCCCGTAGGTCCAGGTGACCCGGCCATCCTCGATCCCCGTCCGCCACGGAGGGCCGAAGAGCGTGCGGATCTCGTCCTGGGTCGTCTCGTTCATCCGGATGCGTGAGACGGACTCGACGGGGAAGGCGCGGCCCACGGTCGCGCACCCGGCCGGCATGAGCAGGAGCGAGGCGAGCGACAGGAGCAAGACGGGCAAGAAAAGAGCCCCCGGATGGTGCCGGAGGCTCGTGGGCTTCGGATTCAATCTGTGGTGCGTGGGATTCCCCGCGGTTCTCCTACCTCGTGGCCACCCGAGATGGCTGCATCTGGAATTCATAGATCTGAACCTTCCCTGGTTCCGCCCGGACGAGGATGTCGATCGGCTCGTAGCCGGGCGCCTCGATGCGCATGTCCCAGAAGCCTGCCTGAAGATCGCCGCGGTAGGGGGTCGTCCCGACCGCCCAGTACTCGCCCCGGACGCGGGGCGGCGAGGCCGGGTCGCTGTCCTCCCGTTCCATTCGCTCCTTCAGGTAGACGAGGGCATTGCCCGGATCGGTGATCACCTGCACGTTGGACACCTTCTTCGTGGCAAAAGGTCCCACCGCGCAACCACCGATCAGCACTACGAGCAGCGCGATCGGGAGGATTCGGGCGGCAACGCTCAGCGTTTCGCGTCTCATCTGGCTTCTCCCCGCCTGGGCCGGCATCACCCGGCCGTCGCTTCGAAGGGCACGCGCCGGCCCGGTCCGGCCTGCGCCTAGCCATTCATCGGCCGCGGGATGGATGATCTGAACCAGGGGAACGGGCCCGCCACCGAGCAGGCTGGCTCGAGGGGGCCGCGGTCGGCTTGCCAGCGCGCAATCAGGGTCGTAGACTGCGCGTCGCAACCAATAAACCGGCAAGGAGATCCGCGGACGGAGGTTCAACAATGGCAAGGAAGACCAGGCCCTCGGGCAAGACCAAGATCAAGGCCGCCCGCCCGCGGGCTGCCCACGCTCGGCGTGCCCCAGCGCGCCCCGCCTACCAGCTCGACTGGCAACTGATGTCGACGCAAGAGCACGCGCGGCTGGGCTTCAAGACCGCGCTGCTCCCGCTCGGGACAATCGAGGCCCACGCCACCGGACCGATCGGCACGGACAACTTCATCCCCGCGGCGCTCTGCCGGCGCCTCTCCGCCCGCCTCGGGATCCCGCAGCTTCCGGTCATGCCCTACGGGCTCACCTGTTCGCTCCTCGCCTATCCGGGATCCTGCACGGTGTCGAGCGAGACGCTGGCGGCGTTCCTGCTGGACGTGGGGCGATCGCTCCAGCGCAACGGTCTGGAGAACCTCATCGTGGTCAATGGCCACGGCGGGAACACGGCCACGCTGCATGAGACCGCGCATCGTCTCTTCCGCGAGACTCGGCTCCACGTTGCCGTCTTCGACTGGTGGCACGAGGTGCAGGCCCAGGCGACCGAGATTTTCGGGCCTGGCGGCATGGGTCACGCTTCGATCGACGAGATGGGCGCCCTGCTCGGGCTCTGCCCTGAGCTGAGCGAGCGCGTGCCGCGCAAGAAGGTCCCATCGTTCTACGTCTACAAGGGCCTGAAGACCTTCCCCGCGGTGCGGCCGGCGATGACCTACGATCATCCCGACGATCCGGTCGACCTCGCGCGGCTGACGCCCGAGAAGTGCGCCCAGTTCGCCGATGTCGTGGCCGCCATGGCCGAGAAGGTGATCCAGGAGATCCTGGCGGGCTGGCGCGAGATCGGACGCTGAGAAGGGGCGCGCCCGTGCCTAGCGCTCATCGGCCGGCGCGCGGCAGAACACAACGGGCGCTGCCTGGGCGCGGCGCGCCCCCTCGACCGCCTCCCGATACGCGGCGTAGTCGCCCGCGCTGATCAGCGCGCCGTCGTCGCGGCGCTGGATCGCGATGCGCCATGTCCCGGCGTCCCACGCGTGCACGAGGCTGTGCGCGAACCCGGCGCCCCCTTGCTCGACCTCGGCCGGGAGCCGCTCGGGTTCGAATCCCTCCGGTACCCGGATGGAGATCTGGTACTCAACGCGACTGGGGAATCCCACGAGGAGCGGGCAGGCACGGTCTTCGGCGGACGGCAATGGACGATCCCCCAGGCCTCCCAGCACGACCGGATTGCACAGCACCCGTTCGACGCCCGGCCTCCAGTAGCCGGGCAGGGTCGCGCTGAAGGTGAGCGTCCCGGTCGCGACCGAGGTATCCGGCCCCAGCTCCGGGCCTCGGATCTTGAGAGTCGGGTATCGGTCGCCGAGCTCGCCCTCCAGGTAGGCGCACTGCTCGCGCGGTGATCGGACGGCCAGCTCCTCGGCCAGGCTCAGCAGGGGATCCCCGGCCAGCTCGAGGCGCCCGTCGAGCACGAGATCCCCGTTCGCCGTCACCGCTCCCGTGATCACGAACACCTGACGATTGTCCTCTGCTCGGCTGGCCGGCGTGAGTGCCACGCGTGACTCCTCTGGACCGATCAGCAGCGCATCGCAACCCTCGCACTGCCAGGGCAACTCGCCCGGGACCACGTGGTCCGAGGTGCACTCGACCCACAGCGTGTCGCGCCCGTCCCCGGCGTCGACCGGTACCCACACCAGCGCATGGTTGAAGCTGCGGTCGACGAACCCATCCGGGAGCCTCCCGCGATCCCGGGTGAGGACGAGGGCAGGGTAGGCGGCGACCCCGGCCACGCGGCACATCGCGATCAACAGGGTGACCAGACCCTTGCAGTCCCCGTACCGCCGGGCATAGGTCTGCTCGGCCGGTGGCGGCTGAAAGCTCCCCAGCCCCAGCTCGATGGCGACATAGCGCGTCCGCGCCTGGAGCAATCTGAGGAGCGCGGCCACCCGTTGCTCATTGCTCGCGCAACCGGCCACCGCGCGGCCGATGCTCTCGCGCGCGGCCGGGCGCAGGTCATAGCGCTCCGCCGACAGCCGGCGATACCAGTCGCCGAACGCGTTCCAACTGGTCAGATCACCCGGGTAGCCCTCGAGGACAAATGCGTCCGGGCAGATGAGCAGGCTCGCCCGCCGGTCGCGAGCGCACTCGCGCGGGGCGAGCCGTTCCTCGTCCCAGGGCCTCAGGTTCGCGACCGACCAGCGCAGGTGCAGCTCCGGCTGCGTCGCCAGGGTGTCGGGCGCACCGACGCCGCCGAGCGCGAGGGTGTGAAAGCGCAGCCCGGCCGGGATCCTCAGCTCGTAGGAGGCCTGCGATACCGGCAGTGCCCCCTGCGGTGTCCAGCTCGGCCAGTAGAAGAGACTCGCATGGCTCAGCTCGTAGCTGTAGGCGATTTCACAGGGATAGATCCCGGGATCGAGATCCAGCTCGTAGGTGCGGGCATCGGACGCCAGGTGGGCAGCCTCGTCCGGGCGATGGATCTCGGCCTCGCTCTGGTCCGCGATGCGGATGCTCCGCCCTCGGGCGTCGAAGACCTCGGCCGAGAGGGACGCGAGGTGGACGAACTCGTGCGTGAGGATCGCGAGGCGGGCGTAGCGCCGGCCCGTGGAATCCTCAATGCGCACGCGGGCTCGCACGCGCTCGCTCGCGTGCTCCGGATCGGTGACCTCGAAGGTGCGCTCCTCGGACAGCACCGCGGCGCCCGACGCGGGCTCAGGCAGCTCCCCGCCCGCCGCCGGCGCGCCGGCGCAGGGCGCGGCGAAGACCCCCGCCAGCAGGAGCACCCAGCGTCCCCTCGCCCCGCGGCGCGCCCGCATCGTCGGCCGTCCCTACCGCCCGGACGGCACGCGGAGGATCAACGGCTCGGTCTGCCGAGGGTCCGCCTTCAGGAGCACGTCACGCAGGGGGGCATACTCGCCGGCCGAGAAGCTGCTGCGACGCAGCGCAAACTGACGCGAGATGCGAACCCCGTCGGGCTCGATCTTGCCCTGCTGGGCAAAGGTGACGTCGCGGCCGGGGACGAAGGCGTCCGCCGGCAGGTAATCGACCGAGGTCCCGTCCGGCAGCTTGACGGCCAGCTCCTCCACGATCGTCACCGTGTAGTCCAGCTCCACGGGGTAGGTGCGTTCATCCGCCTCGAACCCCGCGGCGACCTGCGGCCCGAGCCACGGGAGCCTGACCGTGACGCGTTCGCCCTCCTGGCTGAGGACGGCTTCCGGGACACGGGCCTCCACCGTGACCCGCAGCGGTCGGGCGTAGCTGGAATCATCCTCGACCTGGCACGCGAGCAGGGCCAGGACCGCGTCGGAGGAACCGGCTGCGAGGCGCCGGGATGCGAATCGCTCGGCCCCCAGCGCGTGGATCTCGCGCCGGGCGTCGACAGCGGCGAGACCCTCCAGTGTCCAGGTGCTGCGCAGATGTACATCGTCGGGCGGAGTCAGCGTGAGCTGCGTCTCGATCTTCTCGGTGTTGGGCGGGTAGCCCTCGGTGAGCGACAGGAACTCCGCCTCCCACCCGGGCACCAGCCCCGTGGCCACGCGGTCCTCCGCCGGGAGCAGCCCGAAGGGGCACTGGCGGCAATTCGCATCCATCACCACCAGTTCACCCTCCAGCTTGATCTGCGCGAGCACCTGGTCGAACTGGGCGAGGGTCAGCCAGTCGGCGTTGAACCGCGGCTGATCGCGCGTGGCGATCAGGACCGCCCGCGCGTCGAAGCCGGACTGGCGCAGCAGGTGCATCAGGAGCAGATTGCGCTCGGCCGGTGTCGCCGAACGCTCCTTCAGGACGAGCCAGGGCTCACGCAGCTTCCATTGCGGGGTGGGCGCGGCCGTGCGCAGGCTGTCACGGGCGAATTCGTAGAGCGTTTTCGCCCGCTGGCGCGCGGGCAGCTCCTCGGGGACCCATTTGCGGAGCCACTTCTGGGTCACGCCACCCGTGCGGTAGTAGGCATCGCAGCACTGCAGCGCGTGATCGGCCAGGTCGTTCCACTTCTCCGGCACGCGCACGCTTCCCAGCGCGGTCAGCCGGAAGAAGCCGGTCAGCAGGGACTCCGCGATGGGGCCCATGTGGGGCTCGGGCCGGAAGGCGGGCAGGTCGTGAAACTCCCAGGTGAACCGGAGCGCGCGACCCGTGGGGCTCTCCGGCGCGAGGACTTCCTCGCGCCGCGGCTTCGTATTCAGCTTCCCCGCGTTGAGGAAGCGCGCCTCGTAGGCGAAGTCGGAGGGCATCGTGAAATGGAGGGTGCTGGCGAGCGTCGGGGCGCTGCTGGGGAAGACCCAGGGGTCGACGCGCAGGAAGGCCGCCGTCTCCGAGGCGAGATCGGCGTGGATCTCGTAGCGGTACTCGAGGACACAGCCCGGTGTGACCGCCGGGAGCGCAAAGGTCACCGTTCGATACCGTCCCGCCACGGCTTCGTGAATGTCCTCGGCGTGCAGGGGCACGTCGCGCCCGTCGGGCAGGATCGTGCGCCCCTCGACGTTGCGGATGACCTGGTTGAGGCGACACGCCAGCCGCACATCCGCCAGCTCCTCGCCCGCCTGGCGGAAGACCTTGATGCGGCGGTACCGGGCGGTCACGAGCGAGTGCTCCTCACCCAACCGCGCGGTCTCGAAGATGTAGATGTGTCCGCGGTCGAACAGGACGACCGCCGCGGCCTCGGGGTCAGCGGGGTAGCTGGACATCCGCAGCGCGGTGGAGTCGAGGGGCGCCCAGCCCTGGAAGTCGGGGATGGCCCAATCGGCTGCGCCCGCCGGCGCGGCGAGCAGCCCGACCCACAGCCCCCACATTCCCGGCCACGGCCAGTGCTTCGTACGCATGCGTCCTCCTCTCGAGCGCTCACCCGCCCGGGGCCTACCCATCCACCGGTGCTGCCCACAAGAAAGCGCCGCTCCGCAAGAACTCCTCCACCTGCCGCACCGCGTGCTCGGCCTTCCGGGCCACCGCCTCCCGCGTGTTGAAGGCGTTGTGCGGCGTGAGGATCACATCCGGGCGGCGCGCCAGCGCGAGCGTGGCCTGCACCGCCGGATTCGCCGCGGGCTGGCCCCCGCGCAGCGACACGGCCAGCTCCTGCTCTTGGTCGTGGACATCGAGCCCGACGCCCCCGAGACGCCCCTCCTCGAGCAGGCGCAGCAGATCCCCCGGCGGCGACATCTCGCCGCGGGCCACGTTCACGAAGATCGCGCCCGCACGGGCCCGGCGAAGGCGATCGTAGCCGAAGTAGCCGGCGTTCTGGGCGGTGAGGTTCATCGCGCACACGATCACATCCGCGTGCTCCAGCGCCTTGTCGATCGAAACGTAGCGCACCCAATCGAAGCGCTGCACGAGATCGACCCCCAGCGCGATCATCCCGAGCCCCGTGCCGATGCGGATGACCTGGTGGCCGATGTTCCCCACGCCCACGACCGCCAGCGTCCGACCCTCGCACTCCAGACCGGTCAGCCCATCGCGCTGGAACGACGCGAAGCTCGCGAGCTGCTGCGGCAACCGGCGCAGGAGCGCCATCCAGAGCAGCAGCGCCTGCTCGGCCACCGCGCGGTTGCAGTAGAGGGGCAGGTAGCCGCACGGCACGGGCCTGCCGCACGCCGCCCGGTAGCGCGCGAGGTGATCGTAGCCGGTCGAGCGCGCGAGGATCCCGCTCAGGCGCGGCGCCCACGCCACGGGGATCACCGACTGCGTCCGGATGCTGATCAGACCCGCCGGGGGCTGTGCGTCACCGGCCTCCTGGATCGTCTTCCAGGTGAAGGCGGCCCGCACCTCGGGGGGCAGATGGCGCCGCAGCTCGAGGCTTTCCTCCTCGAAGGCCTCGTAGAAGTAGACGTCCAAGGCGGGCCCTCCGCCAGCGCGGCTACCGGCCATGCACCACGACCACCCGACCGCGCTGCTGCCCGGCCAGGATTCGATCGATCTGTGCGTTCAACCCATCGAGCGCGATCTCGCGGGTGATGGCCTGGATATTCGCCAGGCGCCAGGCGCCGGCGATGCGCTGCCAGGCCCGCAGGCGCTCGTCCATCGGACACTCGGCCGAATCCACACCCGCGAGACTCACCCCGCGCAGGATGAAGGGGAAGACGGTCGTCGCCAGCTCGGGCGAAGCCACGAGCCCGCAGCAGGCGACGACCGCTCGGCGCACCGTTGAGGCGAGCGCTGTCGCCAGGATGGGCCCGCCGACCGTGTCGACGACCGCCGCCCAGCGGGCCTTCAGCAGCGGCCGGCTCGTGTCGATCGCTGCCGCGCGCGGAAGGATCTCGCGCGCACCGAGTGCCGTGAGGAACTCCCCCGCGTCGGCCTTGCCCGTCACCGCTGTGACGCTGTAGCCGGCCCTCGCCAGCATGCCGACCGCCAGGCACCCCACGCCCCCCGTGGCCCCGGTCACCAGCACCGGTCCGCGGTCGGGCGCGATCCCGCCGCGCTCGATGCGCAGGATCGCGAGCGCGGCGGTGAACCCGGCCGTTCCGTACGCCATGCTCTCGGCAAGCGTCATCCCCTGCGGCAGGCGCACGACCCAGCCGGCCGGAACGCGGATGTAGCCGCCGAACCCGCCGGCGGTGTTCATCCCCAGGTCATAGCCGGTCACGAGGACCTGATCGCCGGCCCTGAACGCGTCGCTCGCGCTCTCGGCCACGACGCCCGCCGCGTCGATCCCGGGCGTGTGCGGGTAGGAGCGGGTCACGCCGCGGTTCCCCGTGGCGGAGAGTGCATCCTTGTAGTTGAGCGACGAGTGCGAGACCTGGATGAGCACGTCGCCCGGGGGCAGATCGCCGGCGGCGCGCTCGATGATGCGGCGGGTGAACCGGCCCGGGCCCACCTCTTCCACCCACAAAGCCCGGAAAGTCCCGGCTGCCATGCGCTCCTCCCGAATGCGTCACCGCGGTGGCAAGCCCGATGGCACTTCACCATCCTACGCGCGAACCGGGTCATTGTGCGCAGCGCGGTCGGCCGGGGTCAACCGGGCCGGCGTTAAAGGAAGATGGGGAAGCCGCGCTGGTGCGCTTCCCCACCTTCCGGTGCTCTGTACACCCTCCCACGGTCGCTCGCGGTACGGGGCTGGCGAGTCCGGCCCGCGGTCGGCTGCGCGGCCAGCGATGCGTCGTTCGCGATGGATCTGGACCGCGCGGTCCTCGTCGCGGTTTCCGCGGCCGTCCTGCGCAGGCAGCCCTGAACGAGTGGGCGCAGTAGGGCTTTTCGAGCCCGGCGCCCCGAGGGTGGTGCCAGAACTACAGCAAGTCTAATGATCTTGATGACCGATCGTCAAGGGCCCGGTCAAACCCGCCGTCCCGAAACGGCTGTCCGGCCCCGCTGCCCCTACCTCAGGATGGCCAGCCGCTGGGTCACCTCCCCCCCCGCCAGGGCCAGTCGCACCCAGTAGACCCCCGCGCCCACCCGGACGCCGGCATCGTCCCGGCCGTCCCACGGCAGGCCGTGGCTTCCGGCGGGGAGCAGCCCGTCGCACAGCCCCCGCACGCGCCGGCCCGATGTGTCGAAGACGATGGCCCGTACGCGCTCGGGCCCCGGCAGGTCGAACCGCAGCGTGGTCTCCCCCCAGGTCGGATTCGGCCGGGCGCTCAGTTGCAGTGCCGCACCGGCACCGGGACCTGCGGCAACCCCCGAGGCCGGTTCGCACTGCAGCGGCAGGATGAAGAGGCCGGCCTCGGAGTCGCAGACGTAGGCGTAGTCGTTCGAGAGTGTCACCCGGTTGGCCTGGTCGGGCAGGTCCAGGGTCCCGATCACCCAAGGATGCTGGGGATCCGAGACGTCAACAACCTCGAGGCCGAAGTCGGTATCGCCCACGTAGACGTACCCGTTGGTGTACGCCATGCCCCACGCATTCCCCTGCGTGTCCGCGGTGCCCACGATCTGGGGATTGTGGGGATCGCTCACGTCGATCACGTGGACGCCTGCCAGGTCGTCCCCCACGTACGCATAGTCGCCCGACACGGCCACGCCCATGGAGCCGCCGGGCGTATCCGCAGTGCCGGCAATGCTGGGGTGCGCGGGATCGCTGATGTCGATCACCGTAAGTCCCGCCCCGCCATCGGCCACGTAGGCATACGTGCCCGAGACGGCCACCCCGGCCGCATCCCCGGGCGTGCCGACGTAGCCCACGGGCACGGGGGCGAGCGGGTTGCTGATGTTCACGACCAAGAAGCCACCCTGATAGCACGCGAAGTGGGCGTAGGTGCCCTGGATCGCCACCTGGTATGCGTAGCCTGGGGTGCCGCCGCCGGACACGATCTGCGGATGGTACGGGTCGGCGAGGCTGATCACCTTGTAGCCTTGGTCGTAGTCGCACACGTAGGCATACATGCCCGAGATTGACACACCCCAGGCAGAGCCGGGCGTGTCCACGCCGCCCACCAGCTGCGGATGCGCGGGATCCCCGATGTAGACCACCTGCAGGCCGGAAGACCAGTCCGCCACAAACGCGAAGTTGCCCGACAAGGCCGCTTCGATCGCGAAGTGCACAGTCTCCTCGCTCCCCACGATCTCCGGGCTGCGCGGGTTGGTCGCGTCGTACAGCTGAAGTCCAGAGTTACGATCGGCGATGTACAAGACGTCGCCAGCGATCGCCACACCGGTGCCAACGTCCGGCGTGTCCAGGGTGCCCACGACCTGCGGATCAGCCGGATCCGCGATGTCGACCACGGCGAAGCCCGACGTGTAATCCGCCACGTAGGCATAGCTGCCCGCGAGCGCCACCCACAGCGCCGAGCCGGCCGTGTCAGCGCTGCCCACGATCACCGGGTTATGCGGATCCGCGATGTCGACCACCTGCAGCCCCGAGGTCTGATCGGCAATGTACGCATACGTGCCCGCGACCACCACCCCCACCGCCGTGCGCGGTGTGTCCATCGTGGCCACGATCGCCGGACTCGCCGGATTCGAGATGTCGATCACCACCAGGCCCGTCGATCCGTCCGCTACGTACGCGTACGTGCCCGAGACTGCCACGCCCGTGGCGAACCCCGGCGTGTCGACGCTGCCGATGATCTGCAGCAACTGCGGATTGCTGATGCGAACCACCTGGAGGCCGAAGGAGAGATCCGCCACCAGCGCGAGCGTGTCGGTGAGGGCAACTGCACTGGCATCGCCAGGGGTGTTGACGCTGCCGACCGACGCCGGGCTCAGGGGGTTGGTGATGTCGATCGCCTTCAGGCCGGACGTTCCGTCGGCCAGGAAGACATGCGTTCCCCTGGCGACGATTCCCTTGGCGTCACCCGAGGTGTTCAGGGTTCCCGCGATCGTTGGGCTCTCCGGGTTCGTGACATCGATCACCTGGAGGCCGTAGGTCCCATCGACGACATAGGCGTAAGAACCCGCGACATCGACGCCCTTGGCGGTGCCCGGCGTGTTCACCCCGCCCACCCAGTGGATGTAGTCGCCGTAGTCGATGCAATCGGCGCCCGCCGATCCGCCGGCCGGCAGAACGCCGATCACGAACCCAGCGAGGGCCAGAACCGCCCACCGCCTCCGGTGTCGGTGATCCGCTTGCCTGCCGCGGAAGCGCTCGTGCTTGCAGGACCGCCACACATCCGTCCCACGATTTCGCGAATCTCCCGGCGCGCGCATGGTTCTACCCTCCCTCCGATGCCGTGTGACCACGTGGGTCTGAGGATGCGCCCTCAGACAAGATGGAACTACAGGCTCGCGATCCTGAGCCATGCCTGCTTTCCGGCCGAGAAGCGATCCTCGAGCGGCCACCGAACCGCGGGCCAACCCCAGCGATTGCAGAACCGCGTACGATAGGAAGCCGGTCGCGAGCATCTAGAGTATCGCTGATGGTGTGCGCGCCGTCCAACGACGGAAACAGGAGAGCGGCGGGAGCCCATCGCCCCACCGCTCTCCCGACTGCAGCAGGCCGGACTGGATCGCCGGCGATCCTACCTCACGACGACCAGCCGCTGGGCCGTCTCCCCCCCGGCCCGTGCCAATCGAACCCAGTAGACCCCCGCGCCCACCCGGACGCCGGCATCGTCCCGGCCGTCCCACGGCAGGCCGTGGCTTCCGGTGGGGAGCAGCCCGTCGCACAGCCCCCGCACGCGCCGGCCTGATGTGTCGAAGACGATGGCCCGCACGCGCTCGGGCCCCGGCAGGTCCAGGTATACAACCGTCTCTCGCTGGGTCGGATTGGGGCGGGCGTGCACCGACAGCGGAGCGCTCGCATCCGGATCTTCGGTGGCCACCCAGGAACCCGTGCACTGCAGCGGCAGGACGAAGAAGCCCTCGGAGCCTCCCGTGACGTAGGCATACTCGGCCGAAAGCGTGATTCTCTCCGCTTGCTCCGGATAGATCGCGCCCCCGACCATCCGCGGATCCTGGGGATTCGCAATGCTGACCACCTGCGTTCCGAAGTGCGTGTCCGCCACGTAGAGGTACCCATCTTGCACGGCCACGCCGGCGGCCCGGCCCCGCGCGTTCACATGGCCGACGAGCTGCGGGCTCTGTGGGTCGGTCACGTCGATCACCTGGACTCCCGCTTCGCTGTCCGCGACATAGGCGTAGCCACCCGATACGGACACGCCCGTGGCGTGACCAGGCGTGTCCACCGTGGCCGTGACGCTGGGGTTGGCGGGATCGCTGATGTCGATCACCGTGAGCCCTGCCTCGCTGTCGGCCACGTAGGCATACGTGGCCGACAGGGCGACCGACCTGGCGTACCCGGGCGTGCCGATGCTGCTCACCGTCACGGGGGAAAGAGGGTTGCTGATGTCGACCACCACGAAGGCCAGATCGCAGGCGAAGTAGGCGTAGGTGCCCGCGATTGCCGCTTGCTCGGAGTGCTCCGGAAGGCTTCCGCTGGCCACGATCTGTGGATGATGCGGATCGCCGATGTGGATCACCTGGTAGCCGTCGTAGTCGGACACGTAGGCATACAGGCCCGCGATCGCCACGCCGGTCGCGAAGCCGGGTGTATCCACGCCGCCCACGAGCTGCGGATGTGCGGGATCCCCGATGAAGACCACCTGGAGGCCAGCACCGGCGGCCGCGACGAAGGCGAAGTCGCCCGACACCGCCGTCTCGATGGCGAAGTCTGGGGTGGGCACAAACCCCACGATCGCGGGCGCGTGAGGGTTCGTGGCGTCGAACAGGTGCAGGCCGGAGTTGCGGTCAGCGATGCACACGGTGTGAGCCGCGATGGCGACGGCTGAGCCCACATCCGGCGTGTTCAAGCTGGTGACGATCTGGGGATCGAGCGGATCGGAGATGTCGATCACGGCCAGACCCGATGCGCCGTCAGCGACGTAGGCACGGTCTCCGGCGACCTGGACCGCCATTGCCTCGCCGGGCGTGTCCGCCTCGCCCACCAACACCGGGTTGAGCGGATCCGCGATGTCCGCCACCTGCAGCCCGGAGCCCTGATCGGCAATGTAGGCATAGCCGCCCGCGACCGCCACGCCCACGGCTGTGTCCTGCGTCTCGAGCGTCGCCACGATCCACGGGCTCTCGGGATCCGAGACATCGATCACCAAGAGGCCGGTGGCTCCGTCAGCTACATACGCGTACGGCCCCGAGACCGCCACGGCCGTAGCGTAGCGCGGTGTGTCCACGCTGCCCACGATCTGCAGCGCCTGTGGGCTGGTGATGTCGACGACCTGGAGCCCAGAGGATAGGTCCGCGACGAAGGCGTGGGTCGCCGTCAGTGCGACAGCGCGGGCGTCACCCGGCGTGTCGATGCTGCTGACCGCGATGGGATTCAAGGGGTCGGCGATATCGATCGCCTTGAGACCGGCAGACCCATCGGCAAGAAAGGCGAACGAGCCCGCGATGGCAACGCCCTTCGCGTTGCCGGACGTATTCAGTGCGCGCACGATCGATGGGGCCTGCGGATCCGAGATGTCGATGACCTCGAGGCCGAAGGTTCCATCCACGACGTAGGCATAAGCACCCGAGACATCCACACCCATGGCTGCGCCCGGGGTGTCCACGGCTCCCATCCAGTGAATGTAGTCACCGTAGTCGATGCATTCGGCGGTCGCCGGTGCGCTGGCCAGAACGACACCGGTCAGAAACCCCACCCACCCGAGGCTTGTCGCCCGCAGCGTTGTCGATGCCCGCATGACCCTGCCCTCCTTCCTGTGCCCCTGTCCCCCTGTTGGAAGGGGGGGCAACCGCTGGCCCCCGAGCGAGTCGCCTGCTGCACTCGAAGCACAGGAAGTGGACGGCAAGGCTGGGGGGCTTTACCGACGGCGGGACGTGACTTCCGGTGTACCGCGGAATCTTGCAGCAAACGGAAAGCCGCGGAGCAACCACCCGGGTTGCTCCGCGGCCGATCGTCACTTGGGACGCGCTGCGTGCGCTGTGCCCCTGCTATCGCCTCCAGCGGCGGAAGGCCAGCCCGGACCCCGCCAGACCCAGACCCAGCAGCAGCACCGTTGCAGGCTCGGGGATCTCGGGAGCGGGACCGATGAGATCTTGCCCATCGTTCCAGTAGCCGGCGACATCGTACGCCTGGTAGTTGTCGAGGTAGGGCGCCACGTAGGCCGTGAGGAACTCGTTCGCGTTCACGAAGTGCACCCCCGTGTGGATGTTCGTGAAGTAGGTGATGTTGGTGAGGTCCTCGACCCAGAAGTTGCCACCGTGAAGGTCCCAGGAGAATCCGGCGCCGCCGTCGTAGACAGCCTCGTAGATCGCGAGGTGCAGCGCGGCGCGCTTCAGTTTGGACTGCTCGTCATCCTGGTTGAAGAGCAGCCCTGCGTGCGTGTTGTACAGATTGGCCGCCCAGGCGAGCCCGTTCGTCGTGAGCCCCGTGGCCAGCACATTGGCTGGGACGTCGTTCGTCTCATAGACCTCCCATTCGTGCCCGTAGCCGTACATCGGGGTATTGAGGTCGATGCAGTAGAAGTCGGCCCAGTAAGTGCCGCTCTGGCTGGGATGCTCCAGGTTGTAGCCCGGGTACTCGTAGCCCTTCCAGGCCCCGATCCCCATGTGCTCTTGAAGAGGACCGTAGACCGTATCCAGATTGCCCACGACCGGGCTATAGGTGTTCCCGTGAAATTCCGGATCCATCCACACGATCTGATACGCCTGGGTGACCGGCGGCAGCAGGATCAACGCGAGTGCCGCCAGGATCAGTGCCCTTGTTGCCATGGCCGTCCCTCCCTTTGGTAGTCTGACGCGCAGTTGCTGCGGGACGCATGCGCCGGGCTGCCTAAAATGGTCCCGGCCTGACGCGCTGAGTGCACCAGCCATGCCGCGACGCCGCCGGCGGACCATGGAATCTAAGTTATTTTATAACAATGACTTATCGCGAAGGATCGCCTCCCGACGCGAGCACATGGCCGAGGTTCATCCCGATATGTGTACATAGTAGCTTACATAAGGACACATCTGCGGTCCACGTGACTGGCTAATACGCTTGTACACAATGAGATGCGTTGCAGCGGGGAGTGTCGGGTTTTCCTACACGACTGTCGGATCTGTAACTTCAATTCCTAATGAAAGATACGATCGGGATGCTCGCAATGCCCCCCGGCGGCCGGGGGGCATCGCTGCATTCGTCAAGTGTCGGGCAGCCTTCGCGGTGTGAAGCTACCGCACCAGCACCAACCGCTGTGGCCCGAGCCACGTCTGTCCGACCCGCAGCTTCACGAAATAGACCCCCGCCGGGATGCGGCCTGCCCCGGGGGAGCTGGCTTCGAGGTCGATCGAGTTCGTCCCGGGTTGGCTCGTCGCCTCTCTGCTGCGCACCACGCGTCCCGCGGGATCGATGAGCTGCAGCTCCACCGGCTCGGTCGCCGCCGCCGAGTAGTCGATGCGCAGCCCACCCGCCGCGGGATTCGGCCGCGCGCCCAGGAGCCGCGTCTCGATCGGCACCGAAGGGTCGCTCGGCCCCGGCGCAGCGACGTCGGAGGAGAGGATCTGCAGCGTCTCGGCCCACGCGGAGTAGAGGTGGTGATCGACCGCGTTGCGGTAGGACAGGAACCAGTTCTCGCCCGGGGTCAGGAAGATGTCCGGATACACGTGGTCTGTGCCGCTGCTGGCGACCGCGGTGTCCACGGTGCGCAGGATGCGCACGGAGTCCGGCATGTACTCCCCGGCCCGGATGTGCCAACCGCTGTTCATGTCGTAGCCGAGGTACGTGTAGTTCAACCGCCCCTCGGGCCCCTTGATCATCGAGATCTGCCGTCCGACGTCGTTGTAGTGATCCAGCGCACGGACGCGCCACGGCTGCGCTTCGATCGCCGGGTCGGCAAAGGCCAGGAAGCCGCCGTCGGCCGCGTACTCGCTGAACGCATACCCCACGGCCGGGCGATAGGCGAGATCCGCGTACTGCCCGCGGCTCGGTCCCGGGTCCACCGTCTCGATCGGCGTCCAGGATCCGCCCTCACGCCGCATGTGCAAGAGGGAGCCGTCGGTCTGGTTGCAGAACGACAGGGCCAGGTCCATTCCTCCCTGCCGCACGATCGACAGCCCGCGACCGACGTCGTCCGCCTCCGACGTCACCGGCTGTACAGTCCATGCCTGCGGCTCGATTTCCGGATCGGCGTAGGCCAGGAAGCCGCCGTCGGCCGCATATTCGCTGAACGCGTATCCAACTCCCGGACGGTGGGCGAGATCCCCGTACTGCCCCCGGTTCGGTCCCGGATCCACCGTCTCGATCGGCGTCCAGCTTCCGCTCTCGCGACGCATGTGCAGCAGCGACCCGTCGGTCTGGTTGCGGAACGACAAGGCCAGGTCCCCACTGGTCTCTTGCAGCACCGCCAGACCCCGGCCGACGTCGTCCGTCTCGGCCGTGATCTGCGCGGTGGACCACTGCTGCGCCTGCTGCGGCCCGGCGTACCAGAGCTCGCCGGAGCTGCTGCGCCGGTAGGAAACGGGCAGATCCCCCCCGGGCGCCGTCGCTAGGGCGCAGTATCCGGTCACGGAGCCGGAGGTGTCGATCGTCTGGGGAGCGTCCCAGACGCCGCCCTCGCGGGTTATGATCTTCAGCCTGGAAGTGTCCGAGCGGAGGTAGAGGACGTGCAGCTTGCCGTCCGTACCCATCTGCAGGTCGGCGTACCTCCCCGCGTCGCCTTCGGAATCCAATGTGATCACGGTCCAGTCGCGCCCCTCGCCGCGGCACGGGGGCGCCGCGCCCAGCAGGGCGCCGAGCAGGACCGCTCCAACCGCCAAGCGAAGTGTGTGATTCATCTCTGCGTACCTCCTTGCAGGCAACGGCCCACGGAATCAGGTGACGACCTGCTAAGGAGTGGTGGAGGCGAACTTGAGATCGCCGTTGGTGCCGTCGTAGTAGGCGATGTGGATGTCGCCCACGTCGTCGATCAAGATGGAGCTGTACTGCCCGACGGTGCCGCCGGTGTCGATCGTCTGGAACATCCAGGTGGTGCCCCCGGCTGTCTTGACGCCGTAGACGAGGTTGGCCCCGGAGGGCTCGTAGAAGCTCACGTGGAGTCCTCCATCCGCGGCGACGGCCACGGAGGCTGTTCCATAGGCGCTGTAGGCTCCGCTGCAGATCTCCACCGTCCACGTTCCGGTTCCCGGATCGCGCTTGGCGATCTTCGCGGGGGCGCTCCCCTCCGCGGTACCGAGGATGATGGGAATGAGGTTGCCACCGTCCGACCAGAGGGCGAGGTCGAGATGGGCCATGTAGATCGACAGTGGCACCGTCTCCGGCCCCAGAACCCAAGCCTGGGTGGCAGGGTTATAGATCCCGTAGTACGTGTAGCTGCCGTAGCACCAAGCCAAGTGCAGGCGATCCTGCGCGTCGACCAGCATCTCCTTGGCGCGCCCCGGAGACGCATTTGCGATGCTGGCGAAGTTCCAGCCCGTCTGCCCGCCTTGCTCCACCCACCATGCGAGCATGAGGGTGCCGCTCCCCCCCACATAGGCAATGTAGGGAATCCCGGTGCTGAGCACGGCGATCTGGGAGTCGTAGCCCACGTCGCCCGCGTCATCCACGAGCTGGATGTTCCACTCCTGTCCGAGAGCGACCGGCGCGGTGAGCACCGCCGCGATGAAGATCAGGAGCTTCGATGCGAAACGCTTCATGACGATCCTCCTCCACAACCCGGGCCGCAGCGTTGTGTGCGGCCGCGGGTTTGTGTACTTCGATCAAGAGAGAAGCCCTGTGCGCATCCTTGTCCCGCCTGACCTGGACAGATGGATGCGCGCCGCCTTCACGAGGGGCCGGACGGGAGGTTCCCGGCGTGTTGCTGTCCACCCGCTGCGCTTCGGGGACGCCGCCCGGCCCTTCGGAGGGTTAGATGCAGCTGCAACGGTGGAATCACAGAGAAACGCGCGAAGCGTCGTTCGCTGAGAAGAAGCGCGCATCCGAGGCCACGGCCGCTCCCGATGGGGCAAGGTGCCGGGCCCCGGGCCGCGCTAAGGGAGACGCAGCGTCGCGGGCGCGGTGACCGATGTGGGATCCCCGTGCTGCAGCGCGGCGACCCTCCAGAAGAGGGCCGCTCTCGCGGGGGTCAGCCCGGCCAACTGACCGGCAGAGACGGTAAGGGTCGACTCCCGACCGGCTTCCAGCTGGGCGATCTCTTCCAGATCCTGATTGTAGATGAGAACGCGGTACCCGTCGGCCCCGGCCACCGCCGGCCATCGCAGGGCCACTGATCCGTCCGCGGACCAGGTCGCGGTCGGCACCGCGGTGACCTGCGCGCCGGGACCGGCCCCGCGCAACATCATCTCGCCCAGCCGGCCCCGATCCGCCGGCCCGCGCACCAGGACCACGGTGAGCAGGACCGCGACCGCCAGCCCCAGCGCTGGCCTCCACGCTGGCCGGAGCAGGCCTTGCCACCAGGTGGATGGATGCGACGCGGCGCGCCCCTCGTGCGGCCCGACCCCGGCGTGTATGGCGGCGTCGAGGCGCCGGCGAGCGTCCTCCCGATTCGCCCCCGCGGGGATAGGCTCCATCTCCATGAAGCTGCGGAACGCGGCTACGCGCGCCCGGCAGCGCGGGCACTCCTCGAGATGTCGCCGGCGAGGGTCGTCCGGATCCAAGCGGAGCACCTCCGCGAGGGATTCGAGAGGCGGGCAGGTTGTGCTCATGACTTCCCCAACCCTTCTCGTTCTCAACTGCCCGGAGCTGTCGCGGCCAGCGCCGCTCGCAGCTTGCGCCGCGCCCGCTGCAGGACGCCCCGAGCCCCCGTCGCCGCGTCGATGGAGAGCAGCCGCGTGATCTCCTCGACCGGCAGACCCTCGTAGCACCGCAACCAGATGGCCTCCCGCTCGAGCGGATCCAGATGCCGGCGGACCAGATGCAGGGCCGCCTCCTCCTCGAGCTTCCGCTCCAACCGGCCGGCGGGCCCTGGGTCCGGATCCGCCAGATCCGCGAGCGCATCCTCCTCGTCCCACACCGGCGACGGCCGCCGCAGGACTGCCAGGCAGCAATTGCGCGCGATCGCGAACAGCCAGGAAGCAAACCCCGCGCGGCCCTCGAAACTCCCGAGCCCGCGATAGGCACTCAAGAGCGCCTCCTGGGCGAGATCGAGCGCTTGCTCGTGCTCGCGCACCATCCGGAAGCACCAGACGTAGACGCGCTCCTGATACCGCTCCAGCAGTGCGGAGGCTGCGCGCCCCCCGGACGGTCGGTCGCGCTCTGCCAGAGCCAGGCGCACCAGCTCCTCGTCCGGAAGTCTGTCGAGCTGTCTGCTTCTCACCCTTTGAGATGCTCGTTCGGGTCCCGAATCACATGCTTTCGCATCTGCCTGCGCCGCATCCAGATCGCCAGACCGAGGGCCGGCAGGACCACGGAGGCCGCGATCCCCGCGGCCGCTGCAGGAGCCTGTCTGCGCGGGACCAACCGGATCCGGGTGTCACCTGCCCCGATCGCGACGAAACCGGCCCAGAAGAAGGGGTGGCTCGTGGCCGGGTCTTCTCGAAGCTGGCGCTTGGCACGCCCTAGCGCACCCGCCACCGATCTGCCCGCGGAGAGCTCGGCGTAGAACGCGCGCATGAGCCGAGCCGTGGCGCGGTCCTCTACCGGCCAGAGTGTGGCGACGACACACCCGGTTCCGGCCGACAGGAGCGCCGTCGAGAGGCCGAGCATGCCCTCTCCCGATAGCACCCGTCCGTGAGATGTGCGGCACGAGGAGAGGCAGGCCAGACGCGCCGGCAAGTGGGCCCGGGCGATCGTGCCTGCTTGCAGGCCGCCTTCACCCAGATGCAGCGCCGAGCGCCAGGGCCGCTGGTCATCGACCACGGCGTGGGAGGCCACATGATAGATGGACCAGGGACCTGCCAGGTCCTCGACGCGGAGGCTGTCGGTTCCGGTGAGCACGCGCAGCTCCATACCCTCATAGCGGTGGGCAAGGTCGCTCACCTCCTCGTCAATGCCGCGGAGCCGCCCCGCCGGGCCGGCGTCGTCGGCCAGGACCAGTGTCCGCACCACGGGCTGGCTCGTGGTGCGCGCGCCTGCCGGAATGGCCGGTGGGGCTGCGCATCCGGGGGACGGGTCGCGCGCGGAGCGGATGCGCTCCAGGACCGCCGCCGAGGGAACACGCGCCCATTCAGCATCGGCGGGCATGTCCGGTAGGAGTTCCTCGAGCGGTAGCAGGTTCAACGCCCCATCCGGCGCCACAAGGATCCTCTGGTGCGTACGGGCCCAGTCCCCGATCCCGGACAGAAGGCGCGTCCCCAGCCGCAGCCCCGCTTCGCGAACCGCGGCTTCGTCCGCTGCACGCGTAGGCGGAGCGGCCACCAGGTCATGATAGAGACGCGCAGCGGACTCGAGGGCCTCCTCAGAGGGAAGGGCCGCTGCGCGACATGAATCGCGCGTGACCGCGAACAGGTACGACTGCTCGGGTCCGAGGAAGAAATCGAGCAGCAGCTCGCCGTCGAGGAGGACGGTTTGCAGGTGAGCCAGACTGACCGCGGGATCGAGATCATCCCTCTCCACCGCCGGGCCGGACATGCGCTCGAGAAGCGTGCACGCTTTGAAGCCCTGAGCGCACTCGTAGGCTTCGCGGATCTGCTCCGGACCGGGTCGGTCGCCCAGCGTGAGCCCGATCAGGTTGCTGCAGATCGACCTGCTCCAGGCACCGCGCGCCTCCCGCCATTCCGGATCGGCCGGCAACCCACGGCGATTCGCCCAGAGCCGGGCGGCTCGCTGGAAGGCGACGCGCGCGCTGTCGCGCTGGCCGAGCGCCAGATATGCGCGGCCCAGCACCCCCAGCGCCTCTGGAGCGATGGTGGTGAGACCCAGCCGCGCCGTCGCCTGCTCGACCCGTCGCAGGGGTCCGATCGCGTCTGCGGCCCGGCCGCCCTTTGTGTACATATACCCCAGGCCCAGGTCGAGCCGCGTGCGCAGCTCCGGGTCGCCACGCGGGCCCAGTGCAGCGAGCGCTTCATCGATGAGGACCACCATGGCCTGGCAGCTATCGGGATCGTCCAGACTGCGCACCAGGCCGAAGACCGACTCCGTGCGGTTCTTGAGCGGCGCGCGATCCCCGAGCCGCAGCACGGCCCGATAGAAGGCTCGTGCCTCGTCCCGGCGACCCTGGTAGCCGCGCGTGTCGCCAAGCTGGTTCAGAACCTTCGCCTCCAAATCCTCGAACCCCTCGCGGCGGCAGAGGGCGAGCATCTTCTCCAGCGAGTCCGAGGCCGCGTCGAACCGGCCCAGCTCAGTTTCACACAAAGCGATATTGATCCCGGGGATGATCGACTCCCGGATGTTCCCCCGGCTGCGTTGCAGGCGCGCCGCCTCACGGAAGTACTCCAACGCTTTTCCCGGGTCACCTCGGGAGTATTCGAGCGAGCCCAGGTTGTTCGCCGCAAACGACGCGACCAGCGAGTACTGGGCCTCTCGCGCGAGCTCGGCGGCCGCCAGGTAACTCCGGCGTGCTTCGTCGAGCCGTCCCGCATGCTCGAGTGCGATGCCGAGGCCGTTGCGCGCCCACGCCTCCGCCCGTCGATCGGCGATCGCGCGAAAGAGGTCGACCGCGGCACGGCAGTGCTGCACGCCCTCCTCGCCGCGGCCGCGGGTGGTCGCACCCCACCCGAGTCCCACGAGGGCCCAGCCCTCGTTGAGGCGATTCCCGAGCCGTCGCGAGAGCCCGAGCAGCTCGCGGTACAGTTCCGTCGCCTCCTCGGTCCGCCCTTGAGACGTCGTGGCAACGCTCAGCCAGCGCAGGGCCGCGCAGGCCGTGGCGGAATCCCCCTGCGACCACGCCGAGGCCAAAGCGCGGCGCAGTACCCGCTCCCCGGCGCGCGCCTGCCCGAGCGCGGTGAGCAGCTCACCCTGCCGCACCCACAGGGCGAGGAAGAGCGCGGAATCCGCTGAAGACTCGGCCGCCCTCAGCGCCTGGTCGATGGCTGCCAGGGCGGAGTCGGCCAGGAAGGCCGATCGCAGGCTGTCGATGCGGGCGAGGACTCCGGCCTCGAAGGCGGGGGCGGGATCCGCGGTGAGGAGCCCGAGGATCGGCAGCAGAAGGGCAGCGACCGCGCAACGTGCGGGTCCGCGGCCAGCCAAGTGCAATCGAGGGAGAGTGCGCCCGTTCTGCATTCCATCACCATCGAAGATCCGGCCCAGCCCATTCTACGCTCCCGGGCAACAGCAGACCAGCCGGACGTGCGTCAAAGGAAACGGCCCTCCCCGGTTGCCCAGGGAAGGCCGCCGCCTGTGCAATCAGCCCGACTCGGCTGCCGATCTCGTCTCTGTCTACCGTTGGAGGACGATCTTACGCTCCACTTCAACTCCCGGGCCGCTCAGACGGAAGAAGTAGACGCCCGCGGGCACCGCCAGGCCGCGATCGCTCCTGCCATCCCAGTTCACCACACCCGGTCCGGCCGGCGCCTCCTCGTGCAGAAGCGTGCGCACCAGCGCGCCCTCCGGGCTGAAGATACGCAGCGTCACGTCTCCGGCCTCCGGCAGGTAGTAGCGGATCTGCCCTGTCCCGCGCATCGGGTTCGGACGGGCCGTGAGGAGCGTCGTCGTCGCGCCCTCGCCGGCGGGTACCGCGGCGCTCGATGGAGTGGCGGTCGTGTACTTGACCGCGCGCCCGGCCGCCATGCCATGGGTGGCCGGGTTCGCCCCACGGGCGGACCAGTACTCGAGGCCGATCGTCTCGGTGCCGTCCTCGATGCCAGCGACGCAGGTTTCCGGCGCATTCACCAGCGCGTACTGGACCACGATCTCGCCATCTCCGGTCGGCGTCGGGTGCGTGACAGGGTCGTACAGGATGAACTCGAACGTCTGGGGCTGGCCGAGGTCCGCGATGTCCCAGAACTCGACGCCGCTGAACTCGACGATGAAGCGCCCGTTGGCTTGATCGGCGTAGGTGTAGACCTTGCCGCTGCCGGCCGCCGTCGGATCCAGATCCGCCCAGAAGGCGGCGACCATGTTCGGGGGACCCTCCGGGCCGGGGATCGGCCCGCTGCGATACGTGGACTCCGTCGTGGCCCCGAGCGCGACGAAGCCATTCGAGCAGATGGAGATCGTGGTGAACGTCTGGCCATAATACTTGAATGTGAAGGGCAGCGCAGTATTGCGGACTTGATTGTCAGCGAGCGTGAAGAGCGTGCCCGGCCCCCCCAGGGTGGGATCGATCTCCACCCAGTCGTAGGCCGGTGAGGGCCCGTACGCGTCGAGATCCTCGTAGGCGTAGTAGCCGTAGGCGTCCGGGCCGAGCGGGCTTCCCGGAGAACCCACCGGGATGTAGACCATCATGGCCCGGGTGTAGCCCGTGCCGCTCTCACTCATGGTAAGGGTGGCGGCGATTTCCCAGCCGCTGGGCGCGCTGGGATCGACGGTGATCTCGAACGGATCGGCCGTGCTTTGCTGCGTCGTTCCGGAGGGGATGTCCGGCCAGGTCGCGGACGCGTCGCTGATGACGACGCGTGGGTCACTCGTTGCGAGAATAGCCGAGACGCCGACCGCCCCTACCGGGTTGAGATCGGTGAGCCCGTAGATGAGCCGGGCCGTCTCGCCGGGAACGAGGAAGCCGTCGCCGTTGCCTCCGGCGGAATCGTCGATCGTGAGGCCGACCGGGGCGAGCTCGGGCTCATCCAGCTCAAAGAAGATGCGACCCGCCTGGTAAATTTCCTTCGTTGCATCGTCCTGAACGAAGACGAGCCCGGTCATGTTCGCACGAACCCAGGTGCCAGCGATCGTGAACGTCGCTGTGCGGGAGATCGTCTCGCTCGGGTTCACCGTGATCGCTTCGCCGGCCGTTCCCTGGCCGATGAAGTCCCGCATCACGTAGTTCCAGATCTTGCTGTCGTAGAGGAGGTCGCTCTCCGTGAGCACGATTCTCAACTGGCCGCTGACGGCGGCCGCGCTCGTGTTCGTGATCTCCGCCGTGATCGAGCCGTCCGTCGCGGAGGTCATCTGCCCCGAGACCTCGATCGTGAGCGGGCTGCCGAGGGCGTAACGATCGAGCATCATGCCCACCCAAGGGCCCCAGGCCCCGCCCAGAAGGAGCCCGTCGACGCGAACGTACGGAACATAGTTGACGCCGTAGTACGTCCAACGGGCATTGGCTTCGACGGTGTTGGCCACGTAGAACGGGTCACTGGGGAGGGGCCAGTTCACGTGATAGTTGATGCGGGTGCATTCGATCGGGTAGCCGTCGTTGATGCGCTCCAGCACACGGCTGGCTGCCGGGCAGTCGGGTCAGCCGACATTCGTGTAGTATTCGAAGAGCACCAGCCGCTGAGATGCCGTGGTCGTGAGGCAGACCCCCGCGACGAGCAGGAAACCCACGGCAAGGATGACCAGGCGTTTCATGGCTCCCCCCTTCCGTTGGTGGTTGCGAATCGGCAGGATTCTTGACGAGGGAATTGTACTCGCGGCCCTGACCCGCGGCCAAAGGCCGAATGAGCTTCGGGGCTGAAAGTCGCCCTGCCCGAGCCGGGCAGCACCCATTCCGCCTGGGGTTACCGGATTCACCCGGGAGAAGGGGGGAGGACCTCAGGCGCGGCGGCCTTCCCCGGTCGCCCAGGGAAGGCCGCCTCCAGTCCCGCGGATCGCGTTCCGCGACCCGTCTCGTTCTTTGCCTACCTCTGCAGGACGATCTTGCGCTCGACTTCGAGCCCCGGACCGCTCAGGCGGAAGAAGTAGACCCCCGCAGGCACGACCAGGCCGCGGTCGCTCCGCCCGTCCCATTGCACCACGCCCGGCCCCGCCGGCGCCTCGCCGTCCAGCAGCGTACGGACCAGTCCGCCCTCGAGGCTGAAGACGCGTAGGGTCACATCGCCTGCCTCGGGCAGGGCGTAGTGGATCTGCGCTGTGCCTCGAACCGGATTCGGCCGGGCCAGGAGCAGCGCTGCCGCCGCGCTCGGACCGCCGTGCACCGATGCCGTCGACGGGATAGCGGTCGTGTACTTGACCGCGCGGCCGGCCGCAATGCCGTAGGCCGCGCCGTTCGCAACGCCGGACATCCAGTACTGGATGCCGATCGTCTCTGTGCCGTCTTCGATCCCAGCTCCACAGCCACTCGCGTCGCTGACCAGCGCGTATTGTACAACGATCTCGCCGTCTCCAGTCTGGGTCGGATACACAGCCGGGTCGTAGAGCACGAACTCGAACGTCTCGGGCTCACCAAGACCCTGGCTGTGATAGTGCTCCACGCCGCTGAACTCGACGATGAAGCGTGCGTTGGCCTGATCGTGGTAAGTGTAGACCTTGCCCCCACCGGCGGCCGCCGGATTCAGATCGCACCAGAAGCCCGCGACCATGTTCGGGGGACCTTCCGGGCCCGGGATCGTCCCGGGGCTGGTGGTGTTCGTACTCGTCGAGCCCAGGGCCACCCAACCGTTCGAACAGATCGAGATCGATGTGAAATCCTGGCCGTAGTACCTGAACGTGAAGGGGAGGGACATGAAGCGGGCCTGGTCGTCCGTGAGCGTGAACAACGTGCCCGCACCGCCCAGGGTGGGATCGATCTCCACCCAGTCAAAGGTAGGTGAGGGTTCATAGCTGTCGAGGTCCTCGTAGGCATAGTACCCGTAGGCGTCCGGCCCGATCGGATTCTCCGGCAGGCCCACCGGCAGGTTGATCGTGATCACCTTGATGCCGGTTGCGCCGTTGGCATCAAGCGTGAGCGTGCTTACGAGGTCGAATCCCCAGGGGGCGCCCGGATCGGCCGTGATCACGAAGGGATCCGCCGTGTTCTGCTGCGTCGCCCCGGGATCGATGTCCGGCCACGTCGCCGAACCATCGCCGATGGCCATGTGGGGATCGCTGCTGGTCAGGGTTCCGGCCACTTGGGTCCCCGTGACGGGATTGAGGTTTGCCAGGTCAAAGACGAGCGAGACCGTTTCCCCGGGGTCGAGGCGACCGTTGCCGTTCCCGGTGGCTGAATCATCGATGGTCAGCCCATACACAACCAGCTCGGGCTGATTCAGCTCGAAAAAGATGCGCCCCGCCTGATAGATCTCCTTGGTCGTATCATTCTGGAGGAAGACGAGCGCGGTCATGTTCGCGCGCACCCAGGTGCTGGCAATGGTGAAGGTTGCCGTGCGGGAGATGGTCTGGCCGGGGTTCACCGAGATCGTCTCACCGGTCGTGCCTTGACCGATGAAGTCCCGCATGACGTAGTTCCAGTTCTTGCCCGAATAGGGGATGCTGCTCTCCTCCAACAGGATCCTCAGCTGGCCGCTGACGGCGGCGGCGCTCGTGTTGGTGATCTCCACTGTGATCGAGCCGTCGGTGGGGGAGGTCATCTCGCCCGAGAGGTCGAAGGTGAGCGGGCTGTCGATCGCGTAGCGATCGAGCATCATCTGCTCCCACGGCCCGGAAGAGATACCATCAATGAGACCGTCGAGGAAGACATGCGGGACGTAGTTGACCGCGTAGTAGGTCTTGCGGTCATTGGCTTCGACGGTGTTGGCCAGATAGAACGGGTCGGTGCCTGGCCAGGACATGTGGTAGTTCACGCGGGTGCACTCAAACGGGTGCGTGTCGTTGACATGCTCCAGCACACGGCTGGCTGCCGGGCAGGAGGGTCAGCCCGCATTGGTGAAGTACTCGATGAGCACCAGCCGCTGCGTGGCGGCGGCCGTGAGGTGGACCCCCGCGACGAGCACGAGGCCCACGGCAAGGATGATCAGACGCTTCATGGCTCTCCCCCTTGGATTGCGGTTGCGAACGGGCAGGACTCCCATCAATGGGATTGTACCTGCGCCCCTGACGCGCGGCCAAAGGCTCAATGGTCCCGACCCTTCGCGGCGCGGCGTCTCGTCGGGTCTGGCCCTCCCGCGCAGGCCAGCAAAGCAACACGTTTGCGGTTGCGTGCTGGGGCCGGCCGCCTGCCAGGAAGGCGGTCCTTCGCTGTCACCGTTGCAGGACGATCTTGCGCTCCACTTCAACTCCCGGACCGCTCAGACGGAAGAAGTAGACCCCCGCAGGCACGACCGGGCCGCGGTCGCTCCGCCCGTCCCATTGCACCACGCCCGGCCCCGCCGGCGCCTCGCCGTCCAGCAGCGTACGGACCAGTCCGCCCTCGAGGCTGAAGACGCGTAGGGTCACATCGCCTGCCTCGGGCAGGGCGTAGTGGATCTGCGCTGTGCCTCGAACCGGATTCGGCCGGGCCAGGAGCAGCGCTGCCGCCGCGCTCGGACCGCCGTGCACCGATGCCGTCGACGGGATGGCGGTCGTGTACTTGACCGCGCGGCCGGCCGAGAGCCCGTGCCCCGCCACGTTCGCGACGCCGTAGTACCAGTACTGGATGCCCACGGTCTCCGGACCATTCTCGATCCCTGCGGCACACCCGCTCGGGTCATTGACCAGCGCGTATTGCACTATGATCTCCCCGTCACCGGTAGGCGTCGGGCAGGCGACCGGATCGTGCAGGATGAACTCAAACGTCTCGGGCAGGCCCAGACCGGTGATGTCATAGTGCTCCACGCCGCTGAACTCGACGATGAAGCGGCCGTTGGCCTGGTCATCATACGTGTAGACCTTGCCCCCACCCGTGGCCATGGGATTCAGGTCGCACCAGAAACCCGCGATCATGTTGGGGGGACCCTCGGGGTCCGGGATCGCGACGGGGTCAGAGGTGTAGTCCGAGGTGAGGCCGAGGGCGATCCACCCGTTCGAGCAGATGGAGATCGATGTGAAGTCCTGACCGTAGTACTTGAACGTGAAGGGCAAGGTCATGATGCGCGTCTGTTGGTTCAAGAGAGTGAAGAGCGTTCCAGCTCCGCCCAGGGTGGGATCGATCTCCACCCAGTCGTACGAGGGGGAGGGCGCATAGGCATCGAGATCCTCGTAGGCGTAGTAGCCGTATGCGTCCGGTCCGATGGGGTCCGGCGGGCCACCCACGGGAAGCGCGGCGGCGAGGGTCTTGATGCCGGGTATGCCATTCGCATCGAGCACGAGGGTCAGTGCAACATCGAATCCCCACGCCGTTCCGGAGTCTGCTGTGATCACGAAGGGATCCGCCGTGTTCTGCTGTGTTGCGTTGTGGACAACGTTCGGCCATGCGCCCGTGCCGTCGATGATCGTGACGTGCGGGTCGCCGGTGGTCAGGGTCCCGGACACCATCGTACCGGTGACCGGATTCAGATTCCCTACCCCGCACAGGAGGGAGACTGTTTCCCCGGGGTCGAGACGGCCGTTGCCGTTGCCTCCGGCCGTGTCGTCGACGGTCAACCCGTTCAGAATCAGCTCGGGCTGATCCAGCTCGAAAAAGATGCGGCCAGCCTGGCAGATCTCCTTCGTCGCGTCATCTTGGACGAAGGCGAGCGCGGTCATGTTCGCACGAACCCAGTCGCCGGCGATCGTGAAGGCCTTGGTGTAGAAGTGCGTGGAGCCCGGGTTCACCGTGATCGTCTGGCCCTCTGGGCCGTAGCCGATGAAGTCGCGCATGACGTAGTTCCACGTTTTGCCCGAGTATGGCACGCCACTTTCCTCGAGCACGATCCTCATCTGGCCGCTGACGGCGGCAGTGCTCGTGTTCGTGATCACCACCGTGAGGAGGCCTTCGGTGGCGGATGTCATCTCCCCGTAGAAATCGATGCTCAGCGGGCTGTCGACCGCGTAGCGATCGAGCATCATCTGCTCCCACGGCCCGGCATAGCCTCCATCGAGGAGACCGTCGATGCGAACGTACGGGACGTAGCCGACGTTGTAGTACGTCCGGCGCGCATCGGCCTCGACCGGGTTGGCCAGGTAGAACGGGTCGGCCCCTGGCCAGGACATGTGGTAGCTGAGGCGAGTGCATTCGAACGGGTGGGCATTGTTGATCTGCTCCAGCGCACGGCTGGCGGGGGGACAGTCCGGTCAGGCGACATTCGTGAAGTACTCGAGGAGCACCAGCCGCTGAGAAGCCGCGGAGGTGAGGTGGACCCCGGCAAGGAGCAGGAAACCTGCGGCGAGGATGACCAACGGTTTCATGGTTCTCTCCTTTCTGGTCGCCCTTGCGAGCAGGCGGGATTGCTGCCAGGAGACGGGATTCCTGACAGGTGAATTGTACCCGTGGCACGGACGCGCGGCCAAAGAGGGAATCTCCCGCGCCGGCGGGAAGCGGGACCCGGGCAGCCTCTTCTCAGGGCTCCTCGGGGCCTCGCGGGCCTCGAGTGCATGCGGGAGTCTGGGGTCGCTCAGCGCGCGATCAGCTCCTGCAGCACCTCGAGGGCCCGAGGATCCCGCGATTCGCCCAGGAGGAAGATGGCCGCGCGCTGGACTTCGGGCTCCTTCTCCTCGCGCGCGACGCGGATGATGAAGTCCAGCGCTTCGCTGTCCCGGCGCGCGCCGATGACCAGGACCGCCTGCCGGCGCAACGCGCTGCTGGTGAGCCGCGGGTAGAGGTCCACGAGCTGGCGCGTGCGAACACCCTTGTCCTCGCCGATGCAGAAGAGCGCCTTTTCGAGCACGCCCGGTGGCGTCGCTGGGTCGGCGATCAGGCTCAGCAACCATTCGCGGGGCACATCGCTCCCGTGCAAACGGACCGCCAGCACGATCGCCTCCTTGAGTTCAGCCGCTTCCACATTCCGGTAGAGCCGCTGCAGGAGGTCGAGATCCTCCCGCTTCTTCCGTTCGCCCAGCACGAGAATCGCGCGCGCGCGGACGGACGTGGGGGCGGCGGGATCTTCGGCAACGCGGCGCAGGAGCTGGAGGGCCCCCGGTCGATCGTTCATCTGCAGGGCGACGATCGCCTGCTCTTTGAGCTGGAGGGGTCCAGGTTGTAGGAGCGCTCCCTCGAGCAGGTCCAGCGCTTGGGGACTCAGGGTCATGCCCAGATAAATCATGGCCTTGCCGCGCACGGTCGCATCGGGATCCTCCCGCGCTGCCCTGAGCATGAGCTGCTCGGCCTCGTCGGCGTCATGCATCGACAGGAGCGTGAGCGCCTGCTGGCGCAGGCGGACGCTCTCGGGGTCACGCCGTTGCAGCACGCTCTGCAGAATCGGAAGGGTGCGATCGGGATCCATGCCGGCCAGGGCGCTCAGGGCCGCCATGCGCACGTCGTCTTCCTCCCCCACGGGGATTGGACAAGCCTGGGCCAGCGCCATGAGATGCAGCGGGTCACTGGGCAAGGGCGGCAGCGGGGGCAGGGCCGGGGCCGCGGGTGCCTCCGCCTGCTCGACCGCCTCGAGCGCGGCGGCCCGCGCCTGGAGCGCGGTGGCGTATTCCTGCATCGCATGCTGTGCCTCGGTTGCAGCGATCGCCTGTTCGCGGGCGTTCTGCTCAGCCTGTTCGCGGGCATTCAGCTCGGCTTGCACGCGCGCGGTCGCCCCGGCCTGCTCGCGGAGTTCCATCGCACGGGCCGCGATCAGGGCCGCCGAGGCGGCGTCCCCGCGCCGCGCCAGCTCGCCCCGAATCCGCGTGGACAGCTCGGCCGCGTCGCGCAGGCTGCCCGCCATGCGATAGAGGGTGAGCACGCGATCGAGCGACTCGGCCGCGGCCTCGAGATCGGCCGTGCTGCCACTCCGATAGCGTGCGAAGGCCTGCCAGTACAGTGCGTCGCCCGTCCGCGCCGAGTCCGGGCTGCTTTCACAGGCCCTGCGGAAGGCCTCTACCGCAGCGCTGTAGTCGTCGCGGATGAGGGCCTCCTGCCCGGCCGCAAAGGCCTCGGTGTAGCGCTGCCGCCGCGCATCGAGAACTTTCTGCTCTGTGGCATCGGCCGCGCGGGCACCGGCAGTCCCCAGGGCGACGAGCAGCGCCAGCAGGGCAACCCTGCGAGCTTGTGTGAGACCGTGTGCACCCCTGTGGCTGTTCATCTTCATCTCCTTGACGCTATGCGCCGGCGCCGGACTGCCCGGCCGGGATCCGGCCCCGCAGGCGACCCAAGATGGCGCGCTGCTGGATGTTGTTGCGGATCCACTCGGCGTCCTGGTCCGGCGTGCGGTCGGAGAGCTGCACGATTTGCGCGAGCACGAGCTCGAGGTCGCTGAGCAACTGGCGCAGGTCCTGGTCCTGCTGAGCGGGTGAATCCATGAGCAGGCGGGTCTCGGCCAGCAGCTCCTCGGCCCAGTCGGAGACGGGCACAGGCGATGGACGCGCTGGATCCCCGCTGCGCACGAGCGTCAACAGGGCCTCGACCCGGGTCAGGTACGGCGTTGCGGCAAGCGCATAGAATGCCGCGCGGCGGTCCACCGCGGCATCCTCGCGCGCCACCTCTCCCTCGTAGGCGCGGTCCACGTCGGGCAAGCGGCCGGATCGTTCGGAGGTTCCCAGCCGGCCGATCACGATGCCCAGCACCAGTGCGGCAGCCGCAGTGGCAGCCGCCGGCCACCAGAGCCACCGCTCCCGCGTCATCGCGCGCGCGCGCACGCGCCGGGCCCCGACGACCCGCGCCCAGATCTCCTCGCGCGGCGTCTCTGGCGGCCGGTTGTGCTCTCGCGCGGCCTCGCGCACGAGCCTCTCGAAGCGTTCCTCGGTCATGGCGTCGTGTCCACCTCGTCGGCTCCCATCGTCAGAACGGGATCGGCGACCGGCTGGCCCCGCGGGCTCGGTTCGATCCCGAGCGATCCGCGCAGGAGCGCCAGCGCGCGGGCCAGGCGCGCCTTCGAGGTCCCCTCCGGGATGCCCAGGAGCTCCGCCAGCTCGCGGTGCTTGTAGCCCTCGGCGTAGTGCAGGAGAACCATCGCCCGCAGCTTGTCCGGCAGCTTGTCGATGGCCTTCGCCAGGCGGCGCTTCAGCTCCACGTCATCGGCGACCGGCACCTCGGGCATCTCCCCATCGATCCACTGCACCTCGTGCTTCCGGCGGCGTCCCTGCTTGCGCAGGCCGTTGATGGCCACCGAAACCGTCACGGCGTGCAACCAGGACGAGAAGGCCGCCTCGCCGCGGAAGCTGCCCAAGCGATCAAAGGCACGCAGGAATGCTTCCTGGACGAAGTCCTCGGCGAGATCCCGATTCCCGGCCAGGCGGTAGGCGAGCCCGAAGACGCGATCGACATGCGCGTCGTAGAGCTGGCGCATCGCCGTCCCGTCCCCCGCCGCCGCACGGGTGATCAGCTCTCGCTCGTCCAAGGGCGCCTCCGGACCACTCCCTTCTCAAGCCATAGGACAGTCGGCTGGGGGGTTTGGTTGTGTTCGGGATGCCAGAGCACGCTCCGGCGTCCGCCGGCCGTTCCCACGGCGCCCCCTTCGCCATGGCCGGGGGGGGTAGGAACCAAGCGTAAGCTCCTACGAATAATGAGTCTACGAGTTTCGGGGCTGCGTGGCCCATGCCGGTCTGATGGCAATTCGGCATGTGGACAGGTGTACCGAATACAATGCGAAGGATCGTGCGGTCGGCAGAACGATCGCCCCTATCCCACTGGAAGATCCGAACAGCTTGCCCTATGCTCAGGGCATGGACGCGCTCGACCTGCGGATCGTCGCGGCCCTGCAAGAGAACGGCCGCATCTCCAATGCCGATCTGGCGCGGCTGGTGGACCTGGCCCCGTCGACGACGCTCGAGCGCGTGCGCCGCCTGGAGGAGCGCGGCGCCATCAAGGGCTACCGTGCCCGACTCGATCCACTGGCGCTCGGGCTGCACGTCCAGGCCCTGGTGCTCATCAACCTCAGACGCCACCAGACCGTGTCGATCGACGACTTCGAGGATCAGATCCGCGCCGTCCCGGAGGTGCTGGCCTGTCTGAACATCACGGGGCGCTACGACTACATGCTGCACGTGGCGGTGCGGGACATCGAGCACCTGCGCGAGTTGGTCGCGCGGTCCATTGCCGCCATCGACGGCGTGGAGAAGCAGGAGACCTTTCTGGTGCTCTCCACTGTCAAAGAGGATTCCGGGTTTCCCACCGCTCCCTGGGGGAGCAGGAAGAACTCTGTGAGCGAGGAGGCGTGAACATGTCTGACACGAAGACCCAAGGTGCGGCGTCGACCGGCACGATGCCCCCGGGCGGCATCGCCCGCTATCTGGCCGCAGCAGCGGAGGCGGCCAAACGCCGCGAGGCCGACCTCGCTACGATGCGCAAGTGCCGTTTCGACACGATCGCTGTGCATGGCCTGTACACGATGAGCGAGGCGTTGAACTTCAACCAGGGGTCGATCATCGAGCCGATCTACATGGCCTCCTCCCAGGCCTACCGCGATTCGGACGAGATGGAGGCCGCGCTCTCCTACCAGATCCCCACTTGGTGCTATTCGCGCATCGCCAATCCGAGTCTCTACTACTACGAGAACGTGCTCGCCCTGCTCGAGGGCTACGGACTCGAGGGGGAGACCTCTTGCTGCGCGACCTCCTCAGGTATGGCGGCCATCTTCAGCGCGACCGAGCCGTTCCTGGCGGTCGGACTCAAGAACCCCGGCCGGCCGATGAACTTCGTCGCCACCTGCCAGGTCTACGGGGGCACCTTCCAGCAGTTCGCGGTGCGCAAGATGCGAGAAAAGGGCATCGAGTGCCGGTGGATTGCCAATTCGACGGACCTCGATGAGTGGCGCAAGAACATCGATGAAGAGACCCGCTTCTTGTACGGCGAGCTGCCGTCCAACCCCGGGCAGGCCTTCTTCGACCTGGCTGCCGTGGCCGAGCTGGCCCATCGTCACGGTCTGCCCCTCATCATCGACAACACCGTTGCCACGCCGGCCCTGATGCGCCCCCTGTGCCATGGGGCCGATGTCGTCATCCAGTCGGTCACCAAGACGCTGACCTCCTCCGGGTTCGGCATCGCCGGA
This sequence comes from uncultured bacterium, assembly GCA_964506245.1. GTDB lineage: Bacteria > Eisenbacteria > RBG-16-71-46 > CAIMUX01 > WJJG01 > CAZDKK01. The sequence goes on from CAZDKK010000009.1 coordinate 78,103, forward strand.
GCCGTCATCTCCCGAAAGAATCTGACGTGCGACTACGCGCCCGAGGAGATGACGTCCGACTTCGCGATGTACTTGAAGACGCTGCCCAACCGCGACAACGGCCAGAACCTCTCCCCGATGAACGCGATCCTTTCGCTCAATGACATGCGCACCCTGCGTTCGAAGGTCGACCTCTTCAGCCGCAACACCCTGCGCGTGGCGGAGTACCTCGCCCGTCACAAGCAGATCGAGCAGGTCGACTACTTGGGTCTCCCGAGCCACCCGCTGCACGAGCTGGCCAGCCAGTACCTCTTCCTGGTGGACGCCGAGCACGACGAGCAGTACGGGCGTCCGGTCAACCGCTACGGTCACCTGATGAGCTTCCGCGTCCGGGGCGGCGCGGCGGCCGCGCGCACCGTCTTCGACGCACTGCAGCGCATCTGGCGCGCCACCGACCTGGGGCGCGTCAAGTCGGTCGCCACCATCCCGGCGATCTCGACCCACCAGCAGCAGGGGGAGGAAGGGCGCAAGCTGGCGGACATCCCCGCCAATCTGATCCGCCTGTGCGTCGGCGGCGAGCACCCGGACGACGTGATCGCCGATCTCGACCAGGCGTTGGCCGCGCTCGGCGCGCGGCGGTCGCACGTGCAAGCCTCGGCCTTCTCCTACGGCGGGGCGTCCCTCACCGACCCCGCGCAAGGAAGGGAAGCGCGTCCATGACGATCTACTACAGCACGAACCACTCGGTGCCGGAGGTCGATCTCGCCCAGGCCTTGCTCCAGGGCCAGGCCGGCGATCGCGGCCTCTACATGCCCCGTCCGATTCCGGCCATGGACCAAGGATTGGTGGCGACGGCGCGCAAGATGTCCTACCCGGACCTGGCCGCTGCCGTCCTCGTGCCCTACGCGGAGGGGACGTTCTCGCACGACGCGCTGCTGGCGATCTGTCACGACGCGTACAACTACGACGTACCCCTGGAGCGGGTGACCGGCAAGCGCCACGTGATGCGGCTCGATCAGGGCCCGACCGCTTCGTTCAAGGACTTCGCGGCGCGCTTCATGGGCCGCGCGCTAGGCCAGCTCGTGCGGGAGCGCGGCCGCGAGCTGCTGATCCTCACCGCCACCTCGGGCGACACCGGCTCGGCCATCGCCCATGCGTTCCTGGGGGTCAAGGGCATCCGCGTCGTGGTGCTCTTCCCCATTCACGAGGTCTCGGAGCGCCAGCGGCGGCAGATGACCACCCTGGGCGGCAACATCGCCACCCTGGCGCTCGACAGCAAGTTCGACGACTGCCAGGCCCTCGTGAAGCAGGCCTTCTCGGATCCTGACCTGGCCGATCTGCAGCTCACCTCGGCCAACTCGATCAACATCGGCCGGCTGCTGCCACAATCCGTCTACTACCTCTACGCCGCCTCGCGGCTGGCCGACATCGCGACCGGGGAGAAGATCGTTTTCGCGGTGCCCTCCGGCAACTTCGGGGACCTGCTGGGGGGGCTGCTCGCCTTTCACACGGGACTGCCCGTCCACCGCTTCGTCGTCGCGACCAACGCCAACGACGAGGTGCCGCGCTTCTTCGCGACCGGCACGTACGAGAAGATCGTCCCCTCGCGCAAGTGCATCTCCAACGCGATGAACGTCGGCCACCCGTCGAATCTCGCGCGCCTGGTCGACCTCTACGGCGGCCACATGGACGAGAAAGGCAACCTGCACCGCGCGCCGGACATGGAGCGCATCCGCCGGGACATGCACGGGGTGAGCATCGACGATGCGGCGACGCGGGCGACGATCGTCGCGGCGCACCAGCGCTACGGCACGCTGCTGGAACCGCACGGCGCCGTCGGCTGGGCCGGCCTGGAACGCTACCTCGACGAGCACCGGGAGCTGTCGCAGGCAGTGGCGATCTCGCTGGAGACCGCGCACCCTGCCAAGTTCCCCGAGGAGATCCGCACCCTGATCGGGATCGATCCCCCCGTGCCCGCGAGCCTGAAGGGGCTGGACGAACGGCCAGAGTCGTATCGCGAGATGGAGACGGACTACCGAGCGTTCAAGGAGTACCTGGTGAAGGAGTATCGGTAGGCCAACGCACGCAGAGGGGGTGCAGGGTGGCAATCGATCGCGCGAGGCTGGAGGCGATCTTCCACGAGCACGGTTGCACAGACTTCAAGTGGGTCGACCCAAGCCGCATCATCGTGGCCCAGTGGGTGCGGATGAAGTGCATGTACGGCTGCTGGGGTTACGGCGACTCCGCCTGCCCGCCCAATACCCCGCCAGTCGACGAGTGCAGGCGGTTCTTCAACGACTACCGCGAGGCCGTGGTCTTCCACTTTGTCCGGGCTCTCGACGATCCGGAGCAGCGCCACGCCTGGGGCCGCGAGACGAACGCACGCCTCCTGGAGCTGGAGCGGGCGGTGTTTCTGTCCGGCTGGTACAAGGCCTTCGTGCTCCCGGCCGACACTTGCTCGCTGTGCCCGGAGTGCGCCCCCACGCGCGTGGACTGCCGCCATCAGAAGCTGGCGCGGCCGACGGCTGAAGGGCTCGGCGTCGACGTCTTCGCCACGGTGCGCCAGTATGACTACCCGATCGACGTCCTGCGCGACACGACCGAGACCATGAACCGCTACGCCTTCCTGTTGGTCGAGTGAGGCAGCACCCATCGGGGGAGGATCCAGGCCTTGAGGTCCATCATCATCATCGGCGACGGAATGGCCGACCACCCGCTCGAGCGGCTCGGGGGCCGCACGCCGCTCATGGTCGCGCGCAAGCCCGCGATCGACCGCATCGCCCGCGAGGGGCGCATGGGTTTGGCGCGCACGATCGGCGAGACCGGCCCAGCCGACTCCGCCGTGGCCAACCTGGCGGTGCTCGGCTATGACGCCGCGCGCGTGTCGCAGGGCCGTGCGGTGCTCGAAGCGGCCAGTATGGGCGTCGAGATCCGCGCGGGCGACGTGGCCGTGCGCTGCAACCTGATCTGCCTCACGGGCCCGGAGGACGACCGGCGGATCAAGAACCACTCCGCCGGCCACATCTCGAGCGAGGAGGCCGCCGAGCTGATCCGCGCGCTCGACGAGGAGCTGGGCGGCGGGCGCGGCGCGCTCCCGGCCGTCTTCCATCCCGGCGTCAGCTACCGGCATCTGCTCGTCTTCCCCGGTGGATGGGCCTCGCCGCAGGTCGAGCTCGCACCACCCCACGATCACCTCGATGAGCGTGCCGCGGACCTGTTGCCGCGGGTCAAGCCTGGCGCGACCGAGCCGGGGGCCGAAGCGACCGCCCGCCGGCTGATCGACTTGTACAACCGCGCCATCCCGATCCTGCGTGACCATCCGGTCAACGCCGCCCGGCGCAAGGCAGGCAAGGACGAGGCCAACGCGATCTGGACCTGGTCGCCGGGGCGCCGGCCAGCCATGGCGACCCTGCAGGAACGCTTCGGCGTCAAGGGCGCGGTCATCTCGGCCGTTGATCTCGTGATGGGGCTGGGCGTCTATGCGGGGATGACCCTTGTGCGCGTGCCGGGCGCGACGGGCCTGCACGACACGAACTACGAGGGCAAGGCCCGGGCCGCGCTCGACGCGCTTGCCGATCACGACCTGGTCTATGTCCACGTCGAGGCCAGCGACGAGGCGAGCCACTCTCGCGATCTCGACCTCAAGATTCGCTGCATCGAGTATCTCGACGATCGGCTGGTGCGGATCATTCTCGAGGGACTTGCGGCGCGCGGGATTGCGGCCACCGTGGCGGTCCTGCCCGATCACCCCACGCCCGTCACGACCGGACAGCACGCCCGCGACCCGGTGCCGGTGGCGATCCTCACGCCGGGTGTCGCCCCGGATTCGACTGAGCGTTTCGACGAGGAGCAGGCGGCGCGCGGCTCGCTGGGGTTGCTCGCGGGCGAGCAGTTCATCCGCGTGGTGCTGGGGAAGGATCGCGCGTAGGGAGCGGGCCGGCGGTGCCCGACCTGTCACGCCTCGGGGGTCTGGCGACGCCCGCCGGCGCTACCGAGCCACCTTGCGGCCCCCGCCGAGGAGGCGCGCGGGGAGCATGAGAATGGCCTTCAGCAACGCAAAGACCGCCTCGAACGTGATGCCGATCAGACGGAACGGGATCGACAGCAGCCAGAAGAGTGGATAGAGCACGAGCGCGAGCAGCGCCAGCGGCCAGCAGAATACGAGCAGCAGCAACCAGAGCAGAAACCTCGTCACAGCACACCTCCGCCGGCTGATCCTCCGACATGCGGCGCGGTTGCGCTACTCCCTTTTGCCGCCGTCGCTCCCGTGGTCCGGCGCCGCGGCCTTGGGGGCCAGCGCTTCTACCGCAGCGCCCGGATCACCCGCGCGTACTCGTACTGCGACTGGATGTGCTCCGCCGCCGCGAGGCACGCCTCGCGCAAGCGCTGGTCGTCCCCGGCCCGGCGGGCCAGCGTGATGAGGACGCGTGCCCTCTCGTAGTCCGATTCGAGACCGTCGAGCGCCGCGAAATAGGCGCCGCGCACGCCCTCGTCCGCCAGCAGGTCGGGGTCGAAGGCGGACAGGAACTGCGCGGTTTCGTAATCGGAGCGGATGCCACGCACCGCTTCGAGCAGCACCGCCAGTTCCCCGGGCGTGCGATCCCTGCGGTCCAGCCCGCTCTGCAACACGCGGTGCGCCTCGTAGTCGGAGTCGATGGAGGACAGGGCCGCGAGGAAGGCCTCCCGCGTGGCTTCTCTCTGCAAGTGACCATCCACGTACTCGATCAACATGCAGGCGCGCGTGTAGTCCGACTGGAAGTCCCGCCGGACGTGCTGCAGGATCTCGATGATCTCATCGTCGCGCAGGTTGTCCAGGCCGAGGGCCTCGCTCCAGTAGATCCCCTGCGCGTGTTCGGACTCGGCCCGTTCAACCAATGCGAGGACGCCGCGGAATCCTTCCTGCTCGTACACCCGCCGGACGCGCACGTCCGCGTCGATGCCCGCCTGCACCATGAGCAAGTCGATGGTGCGCGCCAGCCAGGCGGCCCCCTCGGCATCGAAGGGCCGCGAATCGCGACCGATCCGGAAGTGGTACACGGGCTGCCCGCCGTCGCCTGCCTCCACCTGGAGGCTGGTTCTTTTGCGCCCACGCTTCTCCTCGATCGAGAACTCCGCACCCTCGTCCAGCCGGACGATCCCCGAGTAGTCGTCGTTGAACTCGATCTTGCCTTCCATCTCCATCCTCACCCTGGTCCCGTCCGCATTGAGCTCGCACGACCTGGACCGGTCCGAGGTGAACAAGTCCCACTCCGCCGGGCTCAGCTCGGGGAGCACCGGCAGTGAAGGGAGCTCGGGCAGGTCGGGCAGGTCGATTGCTGCCGGGGTGCGGGGAGCGCCGTTCACAGTCAGTCGTGACGATTCCTCGTCGTGCGCGCGCGCCGTTGGACCCAGCGCAGCGAGCACCGTGACGAAGGCCAGGATCAGGCCGGCGGCCAGCGCGACCGCGCGGCGGTCCGGCGCGCGCCGGCAGCGCCTGGAATCGAGCACCGCGTCCAGCCGGTCGAAGATGCGCGAGCGACGCGCCATCGCCAGCCCACCCGACGGGCATGGCTGCCGCGCGCCCAGATGGCAGGCGATCTGCAGCAGGTGGTGCGCGTACGCGGAGGGCCGGGCGCCGGCCATGAGCACCAGATCGTCGCAGGCCCGTTCCCGTTCCACGCGCATCTGCCGCGCAGCCATCCACACCAGGGGATTGAACCAGTGGATCAGGCACGCGCACTGGGCCGCGAGCTGGGTCAGACAGTCGCGCCGCCTGACGTGAGCCAGCTCGTGGAGCAGCACTTGGCGGCGCAGCTCCGCGGGCCAGCCGTGGCAGTCCTTGGGCAGCAACACGACCGGGCGCCACAGGCCCCACGTCATCGGGGCGACTGCGCGCGGGCTGACGAGGAGCCGCGGGGGCGTAGGGATGCCGAGATCGCGGCAGAGCGACCGCAGGAGCGCGGGCCATCCGTCCTCCGCCGGCGGCCGGGCCTCCTGCTGGAATCTCCGCAAGCGGGCCATGCCCCACACGAGTGCGAGGATCAGCGGCAGCATGCCCGACAGCCAGAGCGAGAAGCCCCAGACGGCGGGCGGCACGGAGGTCAAAAAGCCCCGCAGGGTGTGGAATGGTCCGTCCGCCTGCCAGCGAGCGCTCGCGCCGAGATCCGCGGCCCAGGCCGCGGCTGGACCGCTGCCGAGATCTGGTTCCCGGCCCGGTTCAGCCGTGCCGCTTCCCCCAGGACCCCCGATGGGGCCGGAGGTGGATGCGCCGCGGCCGAGTTCGGGGCCGGCGGTCTGCAGGACGAGTGTGCCGGGAACCGGCAGGACCTGCCAGGAGGGCAGCCCCGCATCCAGGATCGGCAGCAGCAGCAACCCGATCATGCCGAGCGCCCACATCGTGTGGCGGGCGGCAGCCGAGGCGGAGCGCAAGAGACCACCGGCCAGGAGCAAGATCCCCGTGAGGAGGGCGCCCTTCAGCGCCACGGGCAGGAAGAGCGCGATCCAGGGATCGGCGATTCGTGTGAAAGTCACGGGATCGGCGATGGGGAACATGGCTATCGTCCCTCCTTGCGTGCCTGCTCGATCATGCGGACCAGCTTCTTCAGTTCGTCGTCCGACAGGTCCTTGCCCGAGCCCTCGAGCAGAGCCGCGATCATCTCCTCGTAGGAATCGTCGAAGAAGTTGCGGAGCAGATTCTTCAGCGCCGAGCGGCGCACGCGCTCCCGGGAGACCGTCGGCTCGAAGACATGGCGCGGCCCATCCCATCGATGGCGCAGATGCTGTTTCTCTTCCAGGACCCGCAGGTGGGCCCTGACGGCCGAGTAGCTGGGCGGGTCCTCGAGATTCTCCAGGACCTCCTGCGCCGTGGCCTGCCCCAGTCGGTAGATGATGTCCATGATCTGGCGCTCGCGCCGGCTGAGATCGATATGCGGATCACGCGCCATCGACGTCTTCCCCCTCCAGCCGCAAGCGCGGCCCCTGCTCACGCCCACGCCGTCGTCCCCGGCGCCGGCGCGGGCCGCTCTGTCACTGCCCGGCCTCCAACCGCTTCAGCATCTCCCTGCCGTTCCTGCTCTGGGGATTCAGCTCGAGCGATCTGCGGTAGCTAGCGATCGCTCGTTCCTTCTGCCCCGCCTGCATCAGGGCCTCACCGAGGCTGTCGTGGGCATTCCAGGAGTTCGGGTAGAGCCCGGTGTTCATCTCGAACACGAAAGCGGCCGCCTCGAGGTTCCCTTCCTGCAGCAGTCGGTAGCCGAGGTTGTTGAAGTCGTTCTCGTCGAACACGGGACCGGTCTCCCCCCGGCTCCTCAGTTCCCGGAACTGCTGCTCCGCGGCGGCGATGCCACCCGCGGCGAGCGCCTGTCCCACGATCTCCGCGGCGGATCCCTGACGCGCCTTGCGGACCGCCCTGCGCGCCCGCTCGATCTGCGGCAGCTCCAAGGGGATCATGGCCTCGAACGACTCGCCCTCCTGCAGCGCGGCCTCGGCGGCCCCGATGTCGCCGGTGCCCAGGCAGGCCTGGGCCAGCATCGCGTAGGTGCTCACGAACTGTGGGAACTCCTCGCGAACCGCCTGCAGCAGCCCGATCGCCTCGGGATACTGCTCGCGGCCAAGGTATTGCTGGCTCTGCTGGAAGGCCTCGTCGGGGCTGAAGAAGTGTGCATCGCTGCCCGAGGCGCGCGCACGGTCGAGCGCGGCGATCGCGGCCTCGACACCCTGGTCCTCGACGGCGCGCACGTACTCCTCGACCAGCGACGCCTTCACGTCAGCCAAGCTGGCAGCCTCGTCCTGCGGAGCGGGTGCGCCGCGCTCGAGCAGCTGCTGCGCGAACTCCAGCACCCGGTCCGTGCCCGCGACGATGTTCGCCGGCGTGTTCCAGATGCGCAGGTCGGGCGGCACGCCGAGGCCGTCATAGCAGACGCCGTTGTGGTCCGTGGCCGTCTTGAAGGCCACCCACAGCACCCATCCGTTGGGCATCCGATCGGGGAACTGCGATGCAAAGGCCCCTTCGGTCGGGTCGCCCACCAGGGTGACGTGCGGCAGCACGCGCATGGCCAGTGCGAAGTTATCGGCGCCGCTCGCGCTGAGTCGGTGCGTCAAGAGGACCGTGGGGCCCGTGAACCGGATCGGACCGCCGGGCTCGACATTGCGGCAGTCCGCCGGGCCCAGGTCGTCGTGCCTCGGGCCATAGCGGGTCCACACGCGCATGTAGTGCCGCTTGCGGTCCGCGAAGCGATTCGCCACCTCTTCCACGACCCGCGCATTGCCGCCCGGGTTGCCGCGCACATCGACGACGAGGGCCCGGGCCTGCGCGAACTCGCTCATGAATGCGTCGATCGCCTCCGTGGTCGGTCCGACAGCGTCCTTGAAGTCAGCCATGTGCAGGTACCCGATTTCGTCCGTCAACCAGCCGGACGTGAAGTTGCCGTCCAGAGTGGCCGTGAACTTGCCCTGCAGATACTTCGATTTGATCAGATCCAGAGAGAAGTCATCGGGCCTGAGACCTTCGGTCAGCCCGCCGCAGTTGCGGCGCGTGCCGTCGGCCAGGCAAACGTGCGAATCGTTCAAGTGCTGCAACATCGTGAGCAGGATGTCCCACAGCTGTGCGTCGGTGGTCTCCGCAGTGACCTGCGGGCGATAGACTCGGTAGAGCGCGTCCCAGTCGACGTGTTTGACGCCGAACTGGGCATAGGTCCGATCCATGGCCTTCCAGACGTACTCAAAGTTCAGCTCGGGGTCGCGCGGGTTGCTGCTGTCCTGACCACTCGCGGCGGGCAGGGAGGCCAGCAGCGCGATCCCCACCAGCCAGGGGAGCAGGCGTGTCATCGTCGCAGACTCCTCACGGGGGGGACGTGGGTTGCATGCTAGGAAATCAATTCTGTGCTAAAATACTAGCATCAGCCCCTCTGGGTTGCATGGAAAATGCCGCCGGCGACCGGCCGCGTGCGGCCCCCCGGCACCCCGTGAGGTCCGGGCGGCGTAACGCTCGAGAGTGCTGATCGTTAGCACGATCGGCTGCGGGATTCACCCACAGGACCGATCTCGGGCGCATCGCGTTCGGCCCGGAGTGCGGCCCGCCCGCGAGGACGGTGCTCGAAGCCCGCGCACCACGGAACAGGCAACCCGCCACCTCCCGGCCTCCCGTCGGCACCCGGTCGAGGGATGCACCCGGAATGACCGCACGCTATGATGGGGCGCACGCTGCTGCGCGGCGAGCAGGTCCGGCGCGCTGGAGCGCCGGAGGCGACTCTGCGAGCGGGACGCTGAACGCGGAAGGATCGAGGGAATGCTCGGCAAGATCATCAAGATCGTCATCGTCGTCCTGGGCGTTCTCCTCATCCTCTACCCGATCGCGGAGTACGCGCGTGAAGCGACCAAGGTCGGCAGCCTCTGGCGGTCGGGGCAGATGTACAGCGACATTCAGCAGGCAGACCCCGACGCACCGCTGCTCTTCGCGCGCGTGGACACGCTCGACTTCTCCGCTCGGCCCTATCCGTCGGTCGGGGACACGGCCATCGCCGTGATCGACTCCAGCGAGGCCACGCACGGGGCGGGTGACTGGTTGGGCCGGCCCCAGCCGCCCGGCAGCCGGGCTCGTCTGGTCTTCGCCGCCCGCGCCCCCAGCGACACCGCGTTCGCCGCCGGGCTGGGGGACACGCTGGGCGGTGCCGTGGTTGCCACGCGGGACACCACCACCGTGGTGCTGCGCGCGGTCGGCCGCGACTCCTTGTGGCTCATCGCCGGCATCGACATCCTGCGGCTGCTGGTCCATGCAGGCTACCTGCTGGTGGGTTTCTGGGCCTTCACCCGCCGCCCGGATTCGCCCGGTGTACGCGCCCTCACGCTGTTCAGCTTCTCGATGGCGACCCTGATGACGATCGGCGTCCGCACGATGCCCGAGGGCTATGCGACCTTCACGATCCCGGGCGCGAATGTGATCCGAGCCGTGCTCGGTACGTTCGTCGGGTTCTTCGGAATGCTCTGGCTGAACCTGGGGCTCCTGTTCCCCCGGCCGCTGAACGTGATCGAGCGCCATCCCGTGCGCTTCCACGTGCTGCTCTACCTGCTCCCCGTGGCCTTGACGATTCTGGAGCTGGCCGGGCTGCCGATCCTGCTCCTCTCGCAGATCCTCATGATCATCGTGCCGATTGCCGCGGGGTTCGTCATCCTGGCCATTCGGCACGGAAAGGCGCGGGATCCCCTCGAGCGACGCCAGCTCACCCTGGTCAGTTACGGAACGGGCATCGGCATGGGCGCGCTCTTCCTCCTCATCCTGATCGGCAGGATACCGGCGATCACCTCGCGGATGAGCACCGTCGCCGGGGCCCTGATGGTCACCTTCGTCTTCCTGACGCTGCTCCTCTCTCCCGCCTCCTTTGCCTACGCCTTCGGCCGCTATCGGCTCTTGGAGGTCGAGGGCAAGCTCCGGCGCGGGACGCGCTTCGCGCTCGTGACCGCGGGCGTGCTGGCCGCTTTCCTGGGCGGGCTGTTCGTCCTGAGCGAGCTCTTCCTGAAGACGCTGCAGGTCGAGAGCCGCACCCCGACGCTGGCCATCGCGATGGTCTCGGCGCTCGGCTTCGTGCCCGTGCTGCGCCGTACGCAGGGCCTGGTCGAGCAGCGGTTCTACCCCGAGCGATTGCGGCTGCGCGCGCTGCTGTCGGATCTGCTCTCCTCGACCGCGGCCATGCCCGATCGCCAGACCCTGTGGCAACAGCTCGAGCAGCGGCTTCAGGAGGGTCTCGGCGCGGAACGCCTATTCCCGCTCATCACTGCCGAGGGAGACGACGTTTTGCACACGGCGGATGGCGGGGCGTCACCCTTCACGCGCGCGAGCCGCGTGGTGCAGGAAGCGGCGCGCACGGGGGGCGCGATCATGGTCGATGAAGCCCGCGCGTCGGAGCGCAACCTCCTCGCCTCCGGCGAGGAGATCTGGCTGGCCGACCGGCGTGTGTCGCTGCTGCTGCCGATGAGCGTGCGCGGACAGCTCGTTGGTCTGCTCGCGCTGGCGTTGCGCCCGGGCCACGAGGATCTGCGCGGCGAAGAGCTGGGGCTGCTCGTCTCGGTCGCGGCGCAGATCGGCCTGCAGAGCGAGAACCTGCGCCTCCTCGAGGAGAACATCCAGAAGCGCCACTTCGAGGAGCAGCTCGCGACCGCGCGCCGTGTCCAGGAACGTTTCCTCCCGCGTGATCTGCCCCCGACGCCTGGCTTGGAAGTGGCCGCGCGCTGCATCTTCTCGCTCGAGGTGGCCGGCGACTACTACGACGTCATCCGCCTCGACGAGCGGCGCACGCTGCTCGCCATCGGCGACGTGTCCGGCAAGGGGGCCGGCGCGGCCATGATCATGGCCAACGTGCAGGCCTCGCTGCGAGCGCTCTCGGGCGCGGACATCGACCTCGTGCGCACGGTTGTGCGGTTGAACGACGTGATCCGCGGCAACACCGAGATGAGTCAGTTCATCACCTTCTTCGCCTGCATCCACGATCCCGCCGCCGGCCGCATGGAGTACGTGAACGCGGGTCACAACCCCCCGCACGTCGTGCGCGCCGAGGGTGAGATCGTGCCCCTGGAGACGGGCGGGCCTCTCCTGGGCATCCTCCCCGGGGTGCGCTGCCAGAGGGGGACGGTGGATCTCCACCCAGGCGATCTCTTCGTGGCCTTCACCGACGGGGTGACGGAGGCCCTCAATGCGGCGGGCGAGGAGTTCGGCGACGCACGCGTTGTTGCGCTGCTGGCCGGCGCGCGCGGCCGTCCGGCCCGCGAGCTGGTCGACCTCGTCCAGCAGGAGGTCACACGCCACAGCGGCTCGGCGTCGTTCGTCGACGACTTCACGCTCATCGTGGCGCGTGTCCGGGGCCTTGAGGACTCCCCCGGGGAGGCGTGATTGGGCATTACAACCCGGCAAGCCCGAGCGGCGAGCTCGAAGCAGCGAGGCCCCCACCGCACTCGTGCCGCACGGACTAGGTGGGACTGACGCCTCTCGGGGGGGGTCAGCGATACATCACCTTGATGGATCCCCAAGTCGCGCCGAGGGTCGGCGTCACATCGCAGGGATTCGGTGGCCCGCAGCTATCCCATTCGGGGTGTAACACGCCGCCCAGCGCCGTGCACTCTTCCTCCCCGTGCACGAGGACACAGCCCGTGCCCACGCAGCACACGAACTCCTGCCAGCCCCAGCACACCTCAACACCAGGGCAGTTGACACCCATGCCCCCCAAGGCTGCGTCGAACATCTGCGGGGGGGTCGCGCAATTCGAGAAGCCGCCGAAGGGTTCGGGGACGGTCGGGTCAGGAATGAGCTGCATGACCGTGACCCCGTGGGTGTAGTCGTAGGCGTATCCGTAGAACCAGTAGACTGGAAGATAATTGCCTGTCCAGTGCGTGCCCATCGTCATGAAGGCAGTGCCCTCGAGCGGGCCAGGCCAGCCGGCGGATGGGATCTCCCAACTGGTGCCCGGAGTGCACGGCGCGCAGTCATAGATGGCAAAGGCATCCGGGTCGTAGTCGCTGAACCCGAACTGAATTCCACACCATTCCTTGTCTTCTTCGAAGGCCGCGACTACGAACCACGCGTGCATCCCTTCGGTCATCGTGGCGTTCTGATCATCACAGTCCGAGATCGGGACGTACTGGAAGTACGTCATGCAAGTCGGCTGATAGTAGCGACCCCAGTCCATGCAGTGCGTGATCAACGCGCCATTCGCCAGATTCTGCGGATCGGCAAGGGCAAGGGTTGCCCAGACGCCCAGCAGCACCGCAACCACGAAGACTCTTCGCATGAGATCACCTCCCTGCTCCGCATGAACACATCACCTTGGCGGACCGCTGTGTGCGCGGAAGCACTGGGCCCACCAGGGATCCGACGCGAATGCCTCTCGATGGCTGCCCGCGTGCCTCGCCCCTCCTGGCTCCGAGCCTGACACGGTTCGGCGGCTTCGGGTCAGCCCCGGCACGCGGGGACTCAGGAGGTCACGGCATCCTCATTCTGCAAGTCTACAGGATGCTCGAACGGCATTCCTCAGCGCCGACCCGTGACCCTCACGAGCCGCACCGCCGTGCTTCTGTCGGCCGTCGACACCTGGATGAAGTAGATCCCCGCTGGGACCGACCGGCCGTTCTCGTCACGTCCGTCCCAGAAGAGATCGTGACCACCGGCGCTGCGAAACCCGTTGCAGACGCCACGGACCCAGCGACCCGACGCGTCATGGACACTTGCCTGGACAACGGCGCCGCTGGGTACTTCATAGCGGATGATTGTCTCGCCCGTGCTCGGATTCGGGTGGGCCCTCAGGAGCACCGCGGACATGTGCCGGCGATCCTCCTGGACTCCGGCGAGAGGATCGCACTGAGCGGGGAAGATCGACAGACCTACTGCCTGGGCCGCCACATAGATGTAGGTGTCCGCGGCGGCCACGTCCATGGCCTCGTCGCGCGTGTTCACGTTCCCCAGGAGCTTCGGGTGCTGGGGATCCAAGATATCGATCACCTGAAGACCGGCGTGATAGTCTGCAACATAGGCAATGGCACCCGAGATGGCCACTCCGTAGGCAGAGTTGGGAGTGTTCAGCCTGCCCACAATGTGAGGGCTCTTGGGATCCGAGATGTCGACCACCTGGAGACCATCCTCGTCGGCCGCAACGCAAGCACAGTTGCCCGAGACGTCCACGCTGCGCGCAGCCTCCCCTGGAATCTCCACGCTCCCCACGATCCGGGGCTGCTGAGGGTCCGCGACGTCGACAACCTCGAGGGTACCGAAATCCGCTACGTAGGCGTAGGTGCCTGCAATAGCCACGCCTTTGGCCCACCACGGAGTATCTACATCGCCCACGATCTGGGGGCTCTCGGGATCCGTGACATCGATCACCTGGAGACCGGCGTAGGCATCGGCCACGTAGGCGAAGGTGCCCGCGACAGCCACGCCCCGCGCATACCCCGGCGTGTCTGCGCTGCCGGCAATCTGGGGACTCTCGGGATTCGAGATGTCGATCACCTGGAGACCTGACTCATTGTCAGCCACGTAGGCGTAGGTGCTCGAGACGGCCACATCATAAGCGAAGTCCGGCGTGTCCACGCTGCCCACGGTCTGGGGTTCGGCGGGATTCGAGATGTCGATCACTTGCAGACCGGAACCGTAGTCCGCCACGCAGGCATGGGTGCCCAGGGCGGCCACGCCATAGGCCACCCCCGGTGTGTCCACACTGCCCACGGTCTGGGGGCTCCGGGGATTCGTGATGTCAATCAGTTGGAGACCACCTCCGCAGGTCGACAAGTAGGCGTGAGTGTCCGACACGGCCACGCGCTGGATCTCCCCCGGTCTTTCCACGCCGCCCACGACTCGTGGGCTCTGCGGGTCTGTGACGTCGACCACCTTAAGGCCGTAGCCGAACTCCGAGACGTAGGCGTAGACCCCCGAGACAGCCACACCCTTGGCAGTTCCGACAGCCGCGGTACCCAGGATCTGAGGGCTCTGGGGATTCGAGATGTCGATGATTCGGAGGCCTCCGTAGTAGTTCGCAACATAGGCGCGGGTGCCAGAGACAGCCAGGTCTTCAGAATACCCGCTCAGGGGCATGCCCCCTACGACCCGGGGATTCTGGGGATCCATGAAGTCGACCACTTGGAGCCCGGCGGTGTAATCCGCAACGTAGGCGTGCATGCCCGAGATGGCCACTCCGCAAGCTTCGCCCGGCGTGTCCACCCTTCCGAGAATCTGGGGGCTCTGTGGATTCGAGACGTCGATCACGAAGAGCCCGCCAGCCTTGGCCGCGACGCAGGCGAGCGTGCCCGAGATGGCTACACCAGCGGCATTCCCCGGCGTGTCTACGCTGCCTACGATCTGCGGATTCGCGGGGTTCGTCACATCGATCACCTGGAGACCGGAAAGGTTGTCCGCAACGTAGGCAAGCGTGCCCGAAACGGCCACCCCGTAAGCAAGGTCCGGCGTGTTCGCGGAGCCTACGATCCGGGGACTCTGAGGATCTGTCGCGTCGATGACCTGAAGACCGGACATGGTGTCCGCGACGTAGGCGAGCGCGCCTGAGACGGCCACGCCGCGGGCACAAGAGGGAGTGTCCACGCCGCTCACGTAGTGGAGGTAGTCTCTGTAATCAATGCACTCGGCCCGGGCCGCGCGGACGCCGCACACACAGGCCATGCCGGCAATCGCCACGGTCAAGCCAACGAGATCCCGCAGTGGGCCTCCACGCTCTGAGGAAGTTGGGGCAGAGGATACTCGGCGCAGAACGTCTGGGACCCGCGAAAGACAGGCTGCCAGCATGGTCGTGATCTCCTTTCGTCATGGCGCGACACCCAGGGCGCCAAGCTGTTGGTCATGATCACGAGATGATGTCGGCGCACCGACTCTGCCGGTCCGGCATGCCTTCCAAGAATACCACAACCTGGGACATCCCGCTGAATCAGTCTTCGCCGAGCGAAACCTGGTATCGTCCGCCCCCATCATGCGGCGACACCCCGTCGGCCGAGGGGATCTCACGTGCGCCGTACACCGCAGAAGGTCGTGCGCCGCAATGGCGCGACTTCGTTCGTCGACGACGTCAGCCTCCCCGGGGCGCTGATTCAGGGCCCCGATGCCCTCACTCCTCCCCCGCCAGCAGCCACAGGAGTGCGCGCGACATGGCCATCTCGGTCGCATTCACATCGAAGTAGTACGGGTGGAAGTCCAGGCAGACGATTCGCCCATAACCGGGGCGCGGATCGGCCCCCCGCGCCGGATCGATGCGCCACGCGACCGGCCTGTCGTTCAGCTCGTGGCCAATGGCTGTATGACAGCGAGCCGTGTAGAGGACGTGGAGTGCATCGTCGCGCTCGTACCAGGGCGGACTGCCCGCCTCCTCCCGATGGGGCACCAGGCACTCGTAGAACAAATCGCCGCGCTCGGCGCCAGCGTGGATTGGATCGGTGCCCCACCGCGCGAGATCGAGCGCAAGGTCTGGGTAGCTCGGATCCACGGCCACCGCCCGCACGAGCGATCGGCGGTTCCGATCGTGTTCTACGCCACGGGGCTTGTCCACGGGACCGCGCAGGTGCAGGTGCTGCCACAGGAAGCCGAACTCGTTCCAGGCCTCTTCGGACCCGATGTCCCCGGGTCGCGGCACGCAGTAGTCGTCCGCGTACTGGGAGAAGCGCCCCGTGACGGTGCTGACGACGCCGCCCCAGACCGTGAGCAGCAAGTTGCCGCCGGCGCCGACATAGGCCGAGAGGACCATGTCGTTGACGGCCGGGCGCAGGCCGGTCTGCTCCGCGGCCGCGCAATCCCAGATCACCGTCTGGTACTCGGCCAGGATATCGAAGAAGTCGTCCGGAACGTCGGCGATCGGCGACGTGGCCTCGTTCGGGAAGGTGTTGAAGCTCCCGGCCTGCTCTCCGGGCGGCAGGTGGTCAGCCATGCTCGAGAGGACCCCTGCCCGCCACGCATCCTCTGAGGCGTCATCGGACGGGACCGCGTCGCTGCAAGGACTGAAGGGGCGCCGGCGCTGGTCGTCCACGATGAGGAGCTTCTTGTCCGCCGCCAGCGCTTGCACACGGATTTCCACCAGGCATCTGGTTTCGCAGTCTGGGCTGTTGGAGATGTCTCGCACCTTGAGGTAGAACCAGTGTACGGGCCCCTGCTCCGCCCTGAAAGAGACCGGCACCCGGGTTCGCCCGCGCATGCCCCAGCCGGCCCAGCCGCCCAGGCCGTTGGGCTCCCGCCACGGTTCGGCCGGATCCTCTGGATCCGGGATGTCGAAGCCGTAGGTGCAGGGTCCGGGTTCCGTCCCGTAGGACGCCGCATCCACATCCCACTCGAACCACACCAATTGGTCCGGGGCCACCGTGACCCTCCACGCGTCGGCGAATGTGTAGGTATCGCAGCAATGGTAGCCCAGGGCGGCCTCGTGGAGGCAGACCCGCACGTGCGGCGGGGTGGCCCACATGGCAACCCAGTTTTCGTTGCGCGCGAATTTCTGCTCGACCGCCCCCGCCTCGTCGATGGCCCGCACGCCGAAAAGGTATCGCCGCCCGATCGCCATGTCGCTCAGCCACACCTCGGTCACGGTTCCCGGCACGCGCTTCCAGGCACGACGCGCCACCTCGAGCCGCTCGGGCGGGAGGCCTTCTGGAAGCGGAACCTGGAGCAGGTTGGGGGCCTCCTCGAAGAGCTGCCGCACGGCCCGCTCGTCCGTGACATCAACGCCCGGATCCTCGATGTGCTTGATCTCGTAGAAGGCGGGCCGCTGGTCCAATCCGGACGCGTCCAGATCCTCCCCGCGCCAGGAGAAGCGCAGGATCGGGGCCCAGCGCGCACCGTCGACGGGCCGGGGGCTGATCAGCCGACTGGTGGGGGCGATCGTCGTGGCGTTGAAGAGACGTCGCTCGAGTTGTGAGTGCGCGAACTGGTCATCCACCGCCCGCAGGTAGAAGATGTGCCAGTCGGTGGACGTCCCATTCTGGACGGCCCTCGTCGCCCGAAGCAGCACGGTCTGCTCGGCGCTCACGGTCCGGCGCCAGGCGCCCTCGCTGGTTGTGTCGTCCAGAGCCCACTCGAACCAGCGCACGACGCCGTCCTCGTCCGCGCCAAGCCAGCGAAAGCGAACGAGGTTCCCGACGTCGGCCGAATCAGCCAGGACGCCGCCGGTGATCTGCACTGTCGGGGGCCGATTGGGCTCGCGCTCGCCGCTGAACTCGCCCTCGGGAATCAGGATGCACTGGAGCGGTCCGAGGCAGAGAGCCATCACCGCCAGGGCAAGCCATGTGAGGGTGGTGCGCCGCCGGGGGGGCATGGGCCGCACGGGGCACCTCCTTGCCGTCGGAACGGTCGAACCGCTGGCCCAAGCTGCGACGCGCGGCAGTGTCGCCCGGCCGGATCACCGGGGCGGCGCCATCGCGCGCAGGGGGCTCTTCTCCCTTTTTGATTGGACGGCAGTCGCGGCCGAAGTCAGGGCCTGCCCGCCAGGCGTGGCAGCCGGATCGAAGCCCGTAACCCAATAAATGGATTTGTCTTATGCGCCCCGCTCCCCCGGAACCTGCACTGGGAAATCGCTTGCTTCCGCCCGCCCCGGCCGGTAGTCTATCCGGCTGCGTTGTCCAATAACCAAAAAGAAGGAGCAGGACCATGGCCCACAAGATCGATTGCGACACCTGCACGTCGTGCGGCGCGTGCGCGGCGGTCTGCCCGGTAGAGGCGATCTCCGAAGGGGACGAGTGCTACGTGATCGACCCCGATCTGTGCACGGATTGCGGTGCGTGCGTCGGGGAATGTCCCGTCGAGGCCATCTCGCCCGGCGACTGAACGGCACCCGCGGGTTGCGCTCGTCGATCCGCTAGGACGGATGCGTAGACAGAAGCGGGGTCCCGCCCGGTGGGGGCGGAACCCCGCGTTCGTTTCCCGCGCTCGCCGTGCCCGCCCCGCCGGTCGCCGTACCCGCTCCACCTTCGGGCGTGCGCCGCGCCTCCGGCGGCTAGCGCACCTGCAGCTCCGGCATCAGGTTCATCTCCGGCGATCCGATCAGCCGGGCCGCGACCAGATTCCACGTCTGGGCCAGGTCCTCGCGGATGAACCGGTAGATCATCCACTTGATCGTCGTCGTCGTGTCCCCGCCGCTCAGGATCATGTCCATGAGATCCCGCTGCTCGGGGTAGTGCACCAGCGTGACCTTCTCGTCGGCCGGGATGTCGGCAAGCTCCTTGGCGATCTCGACTGCCCGATCCAGACCGCCCACCTCGTCGATCAACCCGTTGGCCACCGCCTGCCGGCCAGTCCAGACGCGCCCGTGCGCCAGCTTCTCCGCCTGCTCGAAGGTCATGCCGCGCTTCTTCGCAACGCGCTCCAGCCACAGGTTGAACGACTTCCAGTGGTCGTCCTCGAACCGGGCGCGTTCCTCCGGTGTGAAATCCGTGTACGGCGACCACATCAGCGCGTTGGGACCGAGGGTCACGTTGTCGTGGGTGATCCCGAGCTTCTCGTGCAGCCCGTTGATGTTCGCCTTGCCGCTGATCGACCCGATCGATCCCGTGATGGTCAGAGGCAGCGCGATGACCTTGCTGGCGCGGAAAGCGATCTGGTAGCCGCCCGACGCCGCATGGTCCACCATCGAAGCAATGACCGGCTTCTCCGTGCTGGTGACCTCGACCTGGTGGCCGATGAGATCGCTGGCCAGATTCTCCCCACCCCCGCTGTCCACGCGGAAGATCACCGCCGCGATGTCGTCATCCTTTGCGGCCCGCTTCAGGTCCGCCGCCACCGACTCGTGCCCCATGGTCATCCCCAGCATCGGATTGATCGTGCTCTCGCGCCCGGCGATCATGCCCTGCGCATGGATGACAGCGATCTTCTTCTTGCCCTTCAGTCCGACCTTGTCAAAGGACTCGTCCGCGTAACGGGACGACGACACCGTGCGCAGACTCTCGTCTTTCTCCCCCTTGATTCGGTTGGCGAGCTCGTCCCAGTAGAGGACCTCGTCGATGAGCCCCGCGTCGCGCGCTTCCTCGGGTGTGAACATGGCGCGCTCCATCAGCTCGAGCACCCGCGTCTCGCTCAGACCCCGGTCCGCCTGCAGGTCCGCCATGATCACCTGCCAGTACTCATCCATGATCCAGCGGATGTTCTCCTTCGCCTCGGGGGACATGTCTTCGCGCGTGACCAGCTCGGCCGCCGACTTGTAGTCCTTGATGCGGTGCACGTTGGGATTGACGCCGATCTTCTCCAGCGTGCGCTTGATGTGGGTGGATGTGGCCGCGAATCCGGTGAGCTCGATGAAGGCGGACGCGGGCATGAAGACCGAATCGCAGGCCGCGGTCAGGAAGAGGGAGCCCTTCGTCAGCCCGTCCGAGTAGGCGTAGACCTTCTTGCCGGCTGCACGCACCTTGGCGATGGCGCTCCGCAGCTCCTGCATCTTGCCGAGACCCAGCGTGTTCGAGGCCGAGGTCTTCATGATGACCCCGGCGATGCGGTCGTCGACCGTGGCCTTGGCGAGGTTGTCCAGGAGTCGCTGGAGCGTCTCCATTTCACCGCCCATCAGCACCGCCATGGGATCGGCCGGAGGGCCGTACTCCGGGATCTCCCCGTAGATGTCGAGCACGAGCCAGGAGTGATCCTCGATCTTCTCCTTCTTGCCGGTCTTCGAAGCCAGCAACCCGATCATGATCAAGAGGGCCACGAAGATCGCCAGCAGAGCGGCGAAGAAGGTGCGGATGAAGGCTTTCACGGCTGCCTCCTTGTTGTTCAACGCCCCGATACCGCGAATCGCCCGGGCTCTCGAGCCCAGCTGGCTCTACGTGGTTCCCGGAGCGCAAGTTGCTTTCCTGCATTCGGATGGACGGGAGCGTACCTCGGGTTGGTGGACACATCAATGGCCTTCACGCGACGTGCCGGGGAAGGCTGTTTACGAGGGGGTCAGGCAGCCGTTCAGGCCTCGGGAGGTTCGAAGAGGTTGCCGGGCGACAGGATGCCGCGCGGATCGAGCGAGCGCTTGACCGCGTGCATCGCCTGGTAGAGCCAGTCCGGATACAGCTCGCGGTAGAGCGGGACCTTGACCTTGCCGATGCCGTGCTCCGCGGCCAGGGTTCCACCCGCCGCGATCGCGCGGCGGGCCATGGCCGTGGCGGCCCGCGTGCCGCGCGCCAGCGCCTCGGGGCTCTCGGCGAGGAGGTTGTAGTGCGGGTGGCCATTGCCGACATGCCCGTAGCCAACGACCAGGCTCCCGAACTGCTCCCGGGCGATGCGGTAGGCCTCCTCCATCACCGGCAGCAGGTTTTCGAGCGGCACGGCGAAGTCGGTGCCGATCTTGCGCCCACCTCGCTTCACAGCCTGCGCGCCCCGCTCGTTCATCCCGCTGGGAACGGCATGACGCAGCTTGCGCAGCTCGGCCTGCTCAGCCTGCGTGCCGGCCACGATGGTCGCATCGACCATGGCCCGGGCATTCGTGATCGCCTCGTGCCAGCGCTCCAGCGCCTCGAGAGTCTCCTCGGGCGCGACTTCCTCCTCGAAGAAGATCGCCGCGCGCGCGTCCGCCGGCACCCGCAGGGACGCGGCCTCCGGTCGGATCAGCTCGAGCGCGTTCTGGTCGAAATACTCGAGGCAGCGCGGTGCCAGTCGCCCCGCCCGGCGCGCCGCATCGGCCGCGAGCACGAATCCAATCGCTGCCTGCCACTCGTGGAAGAAGGCCATCGCGCCGAACGACCCCGGTGGCGGCGGGAGCAGGTCGATCTCGATGCGCGTGATCACGCCGAGCGTGCCCTCGCTGCCGATCCAGAGATCGACTGGGTTCTGCAGGCCGAAGTAGCCGGTGGCGTTCTTGTTGGCACCGATGCGCCGCACCTCCTGACGGCTGCCGTCGGCCAGCGCGACACGGAGCGCCCGAACGTAGCCCCGTGTGGGGCCGTAGCGATAGGTGCGCGAGCCGCTGGCATTGCAGGCGACGTTGCCGCCCAGCGTGCTCTCCTCCTCGCTGGTCGGATCGGGCGCGTAGAAGAGGCCGGCCGCCGCGACCTGCCGCTTGAACTCCGCGGTCACGATACCCGGTTCAGCAATCGCCACGCGCCGTGCGCGATCGATGTCGATCAGGCGCGCCATGCGCTCGAGCGAGAGCACGATGCCCCGCGTCGCGACCGACGCGCCGGTCGTGCTCGAGCGCAGGCCCTGCGGGGTGATGGGAACGCCACGGTCATTGCACAGTCGCAGGAGGTCAGCGATCTCGGCCTCGCTCTCAGGGCGCGCGACCGCCGGCGGCACTTGCGAGAGGCCCGAGACGTCGGCGGCGTAGGCGCCGCACGCCTCGGGGTCGGTCGTGACGCGCGGATGGGCGCGCAGTGGGGTGATGTCGGTGTCCATCAGGCGGCTCTCTCGGCGAACCTGGTCTCCCTTCCCGGACTGACCATTCTACCGGAGTCTGCGCAAACCACAAGCAGCTCATCGCGCTCGCTAGCGGAACCGCTGCCCCTGGAGCGTGTAAGGATGCTAGGCGAGCGACGGGGGACGTGGGATGATTGCGCTACTGCGTCGGCACGGCGTGAAGGTGTTTTCGGCCGCCATGGATGTGGGAGCGTTCACCTGGAAGCGGTACGCCGCGGCGGTCGTGGTCGGGTCGGCCTCCTTGATCGCCGTCTCCTGCGATGAGTCCACGTCACCGCGGGACCATCTGCTCGAAGGGTCGGGTATCGTCCAAGGCCATGTGCTGGGCAGCGGCCAGCCGGTCGCCGCAACGGTCAGACTCCTCCCGGTGTCGGTGCCGTGGCACCCCGTGATTGAGACCCAGAGCGACTCGACCGGGTGGTACACGCTCACCGCGCCCGTCGGACGTTACCTCCTAGCTATCGCGTTGGACTGCTACTACAGCCACCACGGGTTGGTCCAGGACTCGAGATCCGCGGACACGCTGGTCCTCATCGAGGAAACGCGGCGTATCGATCTGGTCGGTGGCGCCGCGCGATTGAGGATCGAAGTACCGCCGGTGCTCCGCGAGCGGACAATCTGGGGCCGCTTCGGCAGCCGCAACGCCCATCCCCACGCGGGCACTTGGCATGGCTCCAGGAGCGACAGCGGAACGTCCCGCGAGTTCTACTTCCCCCTTCTGGCGCCCGGGCCCTACGTCGCACAACTCGATTTCGACAGCGGACCCGCCCTCTGGCTGCCCCCGACCCTCGATCGAGAGAAAGCGGGCACCTTCCAGGTGCAGACGGCGACCACCACGACGATCACGGCGACCCTGCCCGAACCGGCCTGGATCAGCGGAGAGATCACCACCGGCTCGCAGGAGTTCCCGTTCTGGCCCCCGACCATCCTGGTCTTCAAGCCGGACTCTACCCTGCTGGACCGGATGTTGCCGATCTGGGAACCGGAATACCGCTTGATCCTGCCCATGGCGGAGCGGGTCAAGCTCGGCGTTCAGATCTGGAATCGGACGCGGTGGATCGGCGGGGACGACTTCTACCACGCCACGCTCTTTGATCCCGCACCCGGGGAGGAGATCACGGGGGTAGATCTGGCGGAGAGCGGTATCGCCTGCTCGCTAGATAGGCCGGACACGACATTCGGCTACGACGGGGACGTTCGGCTGTACGATCACGCAGGAACGCCTGCGCCGGGCACGTGCATCGAAGGCAACGGTGCCGTCTTCTTCGTGGAGGTACAACCCGGCACCTACTTCCTGCACTTCGAACGACGCGGATGGGATCAGCGCTGGTACTCCCAGTGGTACGATGGTGCCGAAAGCCGAGCCGCGGCCACCCCGATCACGGTGGCTACCCTCGGGGAGGTGGTCGCGATCACGGCCCACCTGCGCGAGGGCGGCCGGATCAGCGGGCGTGTGCTGCGTCCGGGGCAGCCCGAGTTCCCGCTGTGGATCAGCGTCCGCCGGACAAACGGGGACCTACAGGTGAGCAACGGGGGCCACACCAACCTCAGCGATGGCACGTTCGAAGCCGTCGGCTTGAACGATGGCGATTACCAGATCGGTGTTGTCGATCCCGGCTGCGCCGACACCTACTGGTGCCCGGGGACGTACGATCCTGACTCAGCCCAGACGTTCCGCATCGAGAACCACAACGCCATCGCGCACATCGAGTGGACGGCGCCGTTCTAGCGCGAGGGTCGTGCGGGCGCCGCGGGAGCTCGGGCGGGAAACGGGCGTTCGGCGCGATCAGCCTGGTGCGCGTGCTCACGTCGTTCCGCGAATTCCATGATCGCCTGTTGCGCCGCGCGCTGCTATACTGACGGTGGCCGTTGAACGCGCGTCGCTACGCGATCCAGCGCCGATGCTGGTGTCCGTTCTCAACGAGTGAACAGTGGGGGATCACCGTGCCTTCCCGCTGGAGCGTCGAGATGTCCTTGGCGAGGATGCCCGCGGGTCCGCTTGCGCGAAAGACAGGCACGGTCGTCGCCCTCTTCACCCTGGCCTCCCTGCTGGCCCTTTCCTGCGACGAGTGCACGTCGCCGCGGGACTGCCGGCCCGAGGGGCTCGGCATCGTGCAGGGGTTCGTGCTGGGCGGCGGCGCGCCGGTCGTCTCCGCAGTCGAGCTGCTACCCTTGGAGCCGGAGCAGGAGGAGAACGAGTTCTCCACCCGGAGCGATTCGACCGGGTGGTATTCCCTGACCGTGCCGGTCGGCCGCTACTTCCTCCGTTTGGGATTCGGGGGCTACTACTACTCCCGCGATGGCTTGGCCGACGACCGCAGCTCGATGGACACCCTGGTGGTCAGCGGGCAGCCCCAGCGCATCGACCTGGTAGGGTCCGCCGTGCGCCTGCGGGTCGATGTGCCGCCCGTGCTCCGGGACCGAGAGATCACGGCGGGGATGAAAATCCGCAACGGCTCCCCGCTGGGGGTCGGGTGGCGCAGCTCCAGAAGCGACAGCGGCCTGGTGCGTGAGTTCCACCTTCCACTCATCCTGCCCGGCCCTCACTTCATGCTGCTCGACTTCGACAGCGGGCCGGTCCTCTGGCTGCCCCCGACGCTGGATCCGGAGAACGCCGGCACCTTCGAGGTCGGCGAGTCCACCACCGCGACGTTCACGCTGACGCTGCCGGAGCCGGCCTGGATCAGCGGGGAGATCACGGGAAGCTGGCAGCAGTTGTCGTACGACCGCCCGACCGTCATGATGTTCGACGCGGACTCGACCCTGCTGCACGAGGAGCGCTTCTTCTCGACACCGCGGTACCGCTTCATCCTGCCCTTGCCGGAGGCCGTGAGGCTGGCTGTCGTGATGTCGGACCGCACGCAGTGGATCGGCGGGGACGACTTCTCCAGCGCCACCGTCTACGCGCCCGGGCCCGGGGAGGAGATCTCCGGAGCCAGCCTGGTCGAGAGCGGCATCACCTGTCTGCTGGAGGGCCCGGGCCCGCTCGTCAGTCATTCGGCCGAGCTCCAACTCTGCAAAGCGGACGGAGCACCCGTCGCACGCACGAGGGGTACCCACGAGAGCGTCTTCTCCATCTCCAATCTCCAACCCGGAACGTACTACTTGTACATCCAGAACACGACCTGGGACCAACCCTGGTACTCTCAGTGGTACGATGGCGCAGATAGTCTAGCGACAGCCACACCGATCACCATTGCGGTGCCGGGGGAAGTGGTCGCGATCACGGCACACCTGCGCGAGGGCGGCCAGATCAGCGGGCGCGTCACACGTGCCGGGAGCCCGGCCGCGGGGGTGTGGATCAGCCTACGCAAGACAGATGGGTCGGTGTCAGAAAGTCACGCCACCAGGACGACCACCGGCGAGGGCACTTTCGCTGTCTGCGGACTCGGCGACGGCGACTACTGGGTCGGCGCGCGGAACACGAGCGAGACTGGCACCTACTGGTACCCGGGAACGTACGATCCCGCCCAGGCGACGGCGATTCACATCGAGAATCACAATGCGGTGGCGGATGTCGAATGGCAGATCCCGTTCTAGGGAGATGGCCATGGAAGAGCTGCGGAGGAGAGTCTTGGGAACGAGCGCACGCCGCGCACTCCTCGCCGGGAGCGTGCTGGCGGGCTGCCTGTTGTGGACTCCGGGCTGCGATGAGGACTGCGTGACCGACAGCTGCCCCGATCCGGTACCCGGGGGCACGATCCGGGGTCACGTCGACGTGGGTCCGATGGCGTTCGGCGGGTACGCGCGCATCGAGAGGGCGATTCGGACTTCGGGAACCGACTACACGATCTTCTCGCCGATCGACGCGGATGGCTCGTTCACCGCCCAGGTCCCGTACGGCTCGTACTTCGTGTCCCTGGGCCTGACGAACCCCGGCTCGACCAGCAGCTCTGCCGATGCGAGCTACTGGTACGGGAGCAACCGGTGGTCGCTCCTCACCGGCGAGCGCGACACTCTGGTCCTGGATGAGGGGCAACCAATCCGGGAGCTGGATTTCGTGGCAGGAAGCTTGGAGGTGGTGGTTCACGCCTCGGGCGAGCTGGAAGGCCAGAAGTTGGCGTTGTTGCCCGAGCACACGAGTCTGCCGCAGCCGCCCTATGCCTACATTCACTGGGAGTACGTCACGGCCCAAGTCGTCGACGGAACCGCCCGCTTCGAGATGCCCGGCTTCCTGCCGGGGGCATGTCGCCTCCAACTGAGCATCGGAGGCAATTCCTATGTATTCCCGGGAACAGAGCGCTTCTACCTCCCCGGAACCCGCAGTCGCGAGGATGCCGACACCCTGATCATCGAGACCGGACAGATCACGCACTACGAGATGGACCTGACCTCGGCCTCGGCGGTGCTGCGCGGCACGGTCCGGGGAAGCTGGCAGACCTTTGAGCTGTTGTCACCGACCGTCACGCTCTTCTCGCTCGACTCCCTCGTTGTGGCCGATCGGGCGTGCGCGTGGGATGGCTACTTCTCGCTGCGCCTCTACCGCCCTGAGCCGGTGAAGCTGCGCGTGGTGATCAACGGCGTGTCGCGCTGGATCGGCGGCGGCCACTTCGAGGACGCCGAGGTCTTCTCCCCGCAGCACGGCGGCGTGGTGGAGGTCCCGGAGCTCGTCGAGAGCGGTCTTCTCGTGCGTCTGGACCTCCCCGAGCACACCGAAGGCTCGACCCTGCGGCTGGTGCTGTATGACGCGACGACCCTGGGGCGCGTGTGCGCCACGGGCACGGGTTCGGGCAATGGCGCTGCTCTGCTCTGTGCCAATCTCCTGCCGGGCACGTACCGGGTATTCATCGACAACGTGTATCTCCGGACGGATGCGGTCTCGCAGTGGTTCGATCACGCCGCCGACCTCCAATCGGCCACGGTCGTGACCGTCCCCCCTGAGGGGCAAGTGGCCGAGATCCGGGCCGCCATGGAAGCGGGCGGAGGCATCCGCGGACAGCTCCAGGGGCCGAGCAGTTACTACTGCAGCGCCGTCTTCTACATCGTCGATGCGCAGACCGCCGTCTGCGTGGGCCGGACGGGCTGCCTGCCCTGCGATTGTCTGTGCATCTGCGAGAATCCCCACCCCTTCTGCGCGCGAGGCCTGGCGGACGGCGACTACAAGGTGGGCGCCGTGGCGGACCGCGATACGTACTCCGAGAACCCCCCGCCGGGCACGGTCTGGTACCCGGGCACGACCGACTGGAACGCGGCCGAGGTCGTGCGGGTGGAGAACGCGGCCACGGTCGAGGGCATCGACATCACCTGGCCCGAGTGACGGCCCCGGACCGGGCAACTGGGTCTTGCGATCCGGCCCCCTCTCCCCCACGATCCGGCCCATGCTCGACGTCATGGCACAGAGCCCGCTGGTCCTGCTCTTCACGGTGATCGGGACCGGCTACCTGGTCGGCAACATCGGCATCTTCGGCTTCCGGCTGGGGGTGGCGGCCGTCCTTTTCGCGGGCATCGCCTTCGGGGCGATGGACGCGCGCTGCGCGCTGCCGGAGCAGATCTACATCATCGGCCTCGTGCTCTTCGTCTACTCGGTGGGGCTGCAGTCGGGGCCGTCGTTCTTTGCCTCGTTCCAGCGCCGCGGCTTGCGCTCCAGCCTGATCACCCTCGCGGTGATCGCATTGGGCGCTCTCCTCTCCGGCGTCCTCGGGCAGGTGCTGCGGTTCTCCGCGCCCAGCACGGCCGGCCTCTTCTGCGGCGCCCTGACCAACACCCCGGCCCTCGCGGCCGCCGTGGAGACGACCAAGAACCTCTCGACCGGGCTGGATCCGGCCGCCCGCGAGCAGCTCATCAACAGCCCCGTCGTCAGCTACGGCCTCGCCTACCCCTTCGGGGTCTTCGGCGTCATCCTCTGGATCTACCTCTACCAGAAGCTGCGCAGGGTCACGCCCGCGGACGTTCAGCGCGAGGCGCAGGCCGAGCAGGTGACCCCCATCACGAGCGTCACCTTCCGCATCACCAATCCGGCGGCCATGGGCAAGACCGTCGGCCAGGTGCTCACGCCGCTCGGCGACGCGGGCTTCGTGCTGAGCCGCATTCGCAAGGGCGAGCACAGCTCCGTCGTGGAGGGCACGACGCTGCTCGAGGCGGGGGACGTCGTCGTGGCCGTGGGCACCCCCGCCGCCATGGAACGCGCGCGGCTGCTCTTCGGCGAGCATGTGCCCGAGCACCTGGCCGTAGGCGTCGACGGGATCACCTACCGGCGCGTCTTCGTCTCCAACAAGAAGATCGTGGGCAAGCCGATCCGCGAGCTGCAGCTCGGGCGCAAGCTGCGTGCCACGATCACGCGGCTGCGGCGAGGGGACGTCGAGATCGTCCCCTCGCCCCACACGATCCTGGAGATGGGCGACCGCATCCGCGTCGTGAGCTATCAGGAGAACATGGACGCGGTCACCCGCTTCTTCGGGGATTCCGTGCGCGGCATCACCGAGACCGACTTCCTGTCGCTCTCGCTGGGGATCGTGCTGGGCGTCTTCTTGGGGATGATCCCGATCCCGCTCGGCCACGGGCTCAGCTTCAAGCTCGGCTTCGCCGGGGGCCCGCTGATCGCCGGGCTCGTGCTGGGGCGAATGACGCGCACCGGCCCGATCATCTGGGACTTGCCGTACAACGCGAACCTCGTCCTGCGCCAGGTGGGGCTGGTCTTCTTCCTGGCGGGCATCGGCACGCGCGCGGGCACCGGCTTTCTCGACACCCTGCTGGCGGGCGGCTGGACGATCATCGCCGCCGGGGCGGTGATCACCACCATCATGACGTTGGTCATCCTCACCATCGGTCACCGCCACCTGAAGCTGCCGATGGCCGCGGTGCTCGGCATGGTCTCCGGCATCCAGACCCAGCCGGCAGTCCTGGCCTACGCGAACCAGCAGGCTGAGAGCGACCTGCCCAACACCTGGTACGCGACCGTGTACCCCGCGGCGATGGTGGCGAAGATCATGCTGGCGCAGATCGTGGTGTCGGCGATGCTGGCGCCGTAGGGCGCAGCGGATCCGCCGCAACTCTAAGGGATCCGGGGACATCCACGAGCCGCCCCCATCGCGTTATGGACGGCCGTCCTCGACCAGCCTATGCTTGTAGGTGATCGCGCAGCCAAAGCGCGCCGAAGCGCAGAGGTTCTTGGTTTCCCGCAAGTTCGAAGCGCAACGAAAGGGAGGTTGTGATGAGCATCCACGCGCGTGTCCTAACACTGCTCGCCGTTCTTCTGACGTCCGTTGTCAGCGTGTACGCGGAAGAGCTTACCATCATGTGCGAGGCCGACGCCTTCATCTGCAGCGATGACTGGGCTACCTTCAACTACGGGAGTCGCGACTACAGCCCGCGCGCGGTAGGACATCAGAACCAGTACACCGGCGAGCAAATCGGCCGGCAGCTCTACCGCTTCGAAATCCCGGCCTACATCACCGAAGTCTCATCCGGTCAGGTGATCATCAAGCAGTTCGATAACTTCGCCGGGTTCCCCGTGTATACTTCGCTCCGCGGACTCACGGACGATTGGCAGGAAATGAGCGTCACCTGGAACAACCAACCCGTGACCGATTCCGACATCCTGGACACGGTATACGCCGGCTGCTGCGGAATCATCTATACGTACGAGATCACCGCCTACGTGCAGAGCCAGCTCGCCGTGGGGGACCACACGATCTGCCTCCAGCAGCGGAAACTCGACGAGACGACCATCGGCGGCGTTCGCTGGTTCATGCGGGAGAGTGAGGGCCAGCTACACGGCATCATCTACGGGGAGTGCCCGGAGCTTCACCTGCTAGCGGGATCCACCCCGGTCGAAGCGACGACTTGGGGAGCGATCAAGACCCTCTTTGAGCGATGAGACAGGAGGCTCGGCCCTCCCTCTCGGTGACCAGGAACAGGGACCGCGGGCTACCCGCCGCGTGCCGCGCAGGTGGCCGTTGTTCCGCTGTCTCGCGCGTACGTGGTATCCTCATATGGGTATCGACTGAACCATCGATCTTGTGCCGATCACACAGGAGGCAAGCCATGCGTCCCGGCTTCTTGCTCCTCGCCGCGTCGTTGCTCCTCGCCGCACCCTGCCCGGCCACGGTCTACACCGTGCTGCCCGACGGCAGCGGCGACTTCCCCACCATCCAGGCCGGCGTCGACGCCATCGATCACGGAGATGTGCTCGAGTTGGGCGCCGGAACGTTCACGGGCGCCGGCAACCGCGATGTCGACTACCTGGGCAAGGCCATCACCATCCGATCGCAAGGGGGCGACCCGGAGGACTGCATCATCGACTGTGAAGGCGGCGTCACCGATCCCCACCGGGGCTTTCTCTTCCACTCGGGCGAGTCGTCGCTCTCCGTGCTCAGCGGCGTGACCATCACCCACGGATGGATGAGCGACGATGTCCGTGGCGGGGCCATCCGCTGCGAGAACGCCAGCGCTCCCGTCGTCACCCACTGCGTCTTCACCTACACGCGGGGAGCCGCGGCCTTGTGCATCGATGGGGCTCACCTGCAGCTCCAGGCATGTGTCTTCGCCCACAACTTCGCCTTCGAGGGCGGCGGAGTCTGCTGTGAGGAAGCCACGCTGACAATGGAAGGCTGCCGTCTCTTCGAGAACACCGCCGATCTCCTGGGTGGCGCCGTACACGCCCATGCCGCCACGATCGACCTGCTCGATTGCGAGTTCGAGGAGAACAGCGCCCTCCACGGGGGCGCCACCGACTTCCACATCGGCACGGTGGTCACCGTCCGCAATTGCCGCTACTACGAGAACAGCGCGACAGAGGCCGGCGCCCTCTGCCTGTTCGCCATGTGCGAAGGAACTGTTGAGGGTTGCACCTTTGCCGGCAACACCTGCCAGAACTGGGCGTCAGCCCTCTCGGTGGGTAAGTCCTCCACCTGTCACGTGCAGAGCTGCACCTTCTATGGGAACGCCGGTGGAAGCGGGGCTGTGGTGATCGAAGGGCCCCCGTGCACCATGGCCCAGAGCGTGGTCGCCTTCAACCAACCCGGCTTCTACCCATACTGCACCGTGACCTTTACCTGCTGTGACCACTTCGCGAACGGCGGCGGCGACTGGGTCGGGAGCTTCGCCGGGCAGTACGGCATCAACGGAAACATCTCCGAGGATCCCCTCTTCTGCGATCCGGAGCTGCACGACTTCACGCTCGATGCGGCGTCGCCCTGCGCCCCCTTCTCGCCCCCCAATCCAGAGTGCGACCTCATCGGCGCCTGGCCGATCGGCTGCGGGGGCACACCGGTCGAGGGGGTGAGCTGGGGCCGGATGAAGGACATCTTCCGCTAGGCGCGCAGGGTCCGTCCCAAGCGGCGGCGGGGTATCCTGCG